>CAXUNT010000006.1:77226-87275 GCA_964252595.1 uncultured Armatimonadales bacterium | reverse complement strand
GAGCATCGCCTCATCTGACGCCAGCGCCTCGTCCAGCGCCGCCGCCACGGCGTCGGGCCCCGGCCCCCCCCCCCCCCCCCCCCCCCCCCCCCCCCCCCCCCCCCCCCGGGGGGGGGGGCTGCTTCTCTACTTTGCGTTCTGGTACGGACCGCACCATGCCGAGTTGACCCGCATGGCAGAGTTCTACCGAGTGCATCAAATGCAGCCGCAGTCGGTCCTCAGTGTGTGGCTGAACATCAAGCGCGGGCTGTTCGGCGGTGAGCGCGGCGTGTTCCCATACCTGCTGGCCCTGCTGCCGGTGCCGTGCCTGCTGGCTGCACAGGCCGTTTGGAAGCGGCGTGAGTGGACACAGGCCGACAAGTATTTGGCGCTGTGGCTTGGCGGCGGCCTGCTGTTTTGCCTGCTGTCGTCGTATGCACCGAGCCGGTATTACGTTCTGTTCCTGCCGCCGCTGGCGGGACTTGCCGCACGAAATTTAGTGCAGTGGAAGCGGCTCGTTCAACTAGCAGCCGCTGGGCTGTTTCTGGCGACAAGCGCCGTTTGGTACGGCGCGGCGTGGGTCAGCCGAAGCGACGCGCGGGCGGACGCGGGCCGAACACTCACGCGCCTGCTGCCGCCGGGGAGCGTGGTCGTCGGTGAGTTCGCCCCGGCGCTGTGTCTGGACACGCGCTTTCGGTCTGCCCCGGTGCAGCCGGGGTTATCCAACCACGATCGGCCCGTAGAGACACTGAACGCGGAGGCGGTTGTGGTGACGCGAACGGCCCTTTGGGAACACTGGTGGCAGTCGCGCTACCCGCAGATCGTGCAGCCGTCACATAAGATTGCGACGTTCACGCTGGGCGGATCGCGCCGGTACACGGTAGATGTCTACCGGGTCAGAAAGTAACAATTGCCGGGGCCAATCTATTGATTTTATAGAAAACCCCGGCAGGGAAGCGTCCTTCGGACGAAGAATAGGTCTGCAGAGACAGCATCTTTGTCCGCAGGACATTTTCTGCCGGGGTTTTCTATGAAATCAATAGATTGGCCCCGGTATCTTGCCAAGAACACAATTGTTTATGCTCAAAACAAGCCTGCGTTATTTGCTTTCGCTCCTAGTCATTGCGTCTGGGGTGATGCACTTTATCGCCCCCGACAAGTTCGCGAAAATCGTCCCGGACTGGCTGCCTGCGCCGCGTGCTTTGGTGTATGTCAGCGGCTTTTTTGAGATCGCGGGCGGTCTCGGTCTGTTTCTGAAGCAGACGCGGGCGCTGGCCGCGTGGGGACTAGTCGCGCTGTTTGCCGCCGTGTTCCCGGCGAATGTCAACATGGCTGTACACAAAATCTACACGGACAACTCATGGATACTCTGGGGCCGCCTGCCATTTCAAGCCGTTCTTATTGCCTGGGCGTATTGGTTCACGCAGCCTGACAGCAAAGAAACAACCCCATGACACTG
This sequence comes from uncultured Armatimonadales bacterium, assembly GCA_964252595.1. Lineage (GTDB taxonomy): Bacteria > Armatimonadota > Armatimonadia > Armatimonadales > Capsulimonadaceae > JANXMY01. The sequence continues at coordinate 85,837 of CAXUNT010000006.1, read as the reverse complement.
GATGAACTGTATCCGTACTGGGACGATTCGCATGGGGAGTTCGTCGAGACCGTCGCCGGGCTGAAAGAGTGGCAGCTTGAAACCGTACCGGGTCCCGGCGGGCGGTCATTGCATGAGATCCTGCTCGGCTTTCTCCGGGCCGAGCGTTACTGGGTCGGGCATCTAGTCAGCGGTTACCCGGAGTACCGTCCGCAGGCTACTGACTTTCCCGACGGTCCGGCGCTGGCTGAAGCGCTGAAAGCGACCCGTGCCGTTTCCGCGCAGGTTCTGGCCCCGCTCGGCCCCGACGGTCTCCGCGCGGTGCGGACCGTTCCCGGCGACCCGGCAACCAACCGTTACGAGACCAACCGGCCCATCGGCTGGCTTTTCTGGCAGGTGGTGGAACAGGAAATCTTTTGCCGGGGTCAGATCGCGCAGCGCCTAGAAGACGAGAAAGCGCGAGGCTAACCATGCGGAGCAAGCCGATTGAAGTGGCGGACTATGACCCGGCGTGGCCTCTGCTTTTTGCAGGCATTGCCGAACGTGTTCAATTCGCGTTTGCCAACGGCCCGCTGACTCGGATTGAACATGTCGGCAGTACGTCCGTGCCGGGTCTGCCTGCCAAGCCGATTATTGATATAGATGTCGTGATACCGAGCCGCGCCGACCTGCCGGATGCGATTAGGCGTCTGGCGACGCTCGGCTACGAGCATCAGGGCAATGGGGGTATCCCCAGCCGGGAAGCGTTCCAGCCGCCTGCCGGCACAGTATACCATCATTTATATGTCTGCGCTGAAGACAGCCCGGAACTGCGCCGTCAGTTGGCCTTCCGCGACTACCTGCGGGCGCACCCAGAGGCCGCCCGGCAGTACGGCGAGCTGAAGCGGGTACTTGCCGCCCGCCATGTCACGGACATTGATGGGTATGTAAACGGCAAAACCGAGTTTGTCCAAAGCATTCTGCGAAAAGCAGGCGCGGGACCATACACAAATGGATGAAGTGGAGATTGCGGACTATGACCCGCGCTGGCCGGAACTCTTTGCGTCAGAGGCCGTCCCTCTGCGTTCTGCCTTCGGTGCGTCTTTGGTCGCTTTAGAGCATATTGGCAGCACGTCTGTCCCCGGCTTGGCGGCGAAGCCTGTGGTAGATATTCAGGCCGTCGTGCGCTCGCTACCGGAGATGAACGGCGTGACGCCGTGTGTGGTCGCCCTCGGCTGGCAGCAAAGGCTGTTCGCGCTTGACCCGGAGCGGCGGCTTTACTTCAAGAAATACAACGCGGACGGCCTCCGCACCTGGCAGCTTCATGTGTACGAGGCAAGCCATCCGTCAGCCGCCGCGCACCTGCTGTTTCGGGATTATCTGCGGGCGCACCCGGAAGAGGCGCAGCGATACGCGGCGTTAAAGCGCGAACTTGCTGCGGGCTTTCGTACCGACCGGCTTGCCTACAACGAAGCGAAGACAGAATATATTGAGGCGGTAGTCGCAAAGGCGCGGGAGCAAGCGCATGGATGAAGTCGTCCTTGCCGCGTATGACCCTTCCTGGCCGGAGGTATACGCGGGCGAAGCGCAGGCCATCCGGCAGGCGCTGGGCGATGTCCTGGTCGGCATTGAGCATGTCGGCAGCACGGCCATTCCCGGCCTCGCGGCAAAGCCGGTGATTGACATTGTCGTCAGCGTCACGTCGCTTGCGGCAGGGGCGGCGCGGGTCCCGGCGCTGGAAGCGCTCGGCTATGACTGCCGGGGCGAGAACGGTATCCCCGGACGCTTGTTCTTTCGCAAAGGCTTGGTGGAGTTCAGGCGGACGCATCATCTGCATTTAGTGGAAGCCGGACATGAGCAGTGGACATCCATGCTGCTCTTTCGTGATTACCTACGGTCTCACCCAGGCGACGCGCGGCGGTACGAAGAACTCAAACGCGCCCTCGCCACGAAGTTTCGGGACAACCGCTCCGCGTATACGAACGGCAAAGCGGAGTTTGTTCAAGCCGTGCTGCACAAAGCCGCAAGGTAAGAGCCTCGGAATTGCTTCCGCGGCGTGATTAGGAATTACTATGCCACGAAACCCCAATATCCATAAAGTTCTTGTGATCGGCAGCGGGCCAATTGTCATTGGGCAGGCCGCCGAGTTTGACTACGCCGGGACTCAGGCGTGCCGGTCGCTCCGGGAAGAAGGCATCTCGGTCGTGCTGGTCAACTCCAATCCAGCCACGATCATGACCGACCCGGAAACCGCCGATGCGGTGTATATTGAGCCGCTGAACGTCGAGTTTGTCGAGCGGATTATCGCCAAAGAAAAGCCCGATGGCCTGCTGCCGACACTCGGCGGGCAGACGGGTCTCAATCTGGCGACCGAGCTTGCCGAAGCCGGCATCCTGGAGAAGTACAACGTGACGCTGCTGGGGACGCCGCTGTCGGCGATCCAGAAAGCGGAAGACCGGGAGATTTTCCGGGCGCTGATGCAGGAAATCGGCGAGCCGGTTCCTGAATCGTGGATCATTGAAGACGAAGCGGCGCTGGAAGAATTGTCCCGGAACGAAAAGGCGCCGTGGCCGCTGATTGTCCGGCCGGCCTACACCCTCGGCGGGACCGGCGGCGGGATTGCGCATTCACCCGACCAACTGAACGAGATCGGACGGCGGGGCCTGAAATTGTCTCCCCGGCATCAGATCATGGTGGAGCGCTACTTATCCGGCTGGAAAGAGATCGAGTACGAGGTCATGCGCGACTCGGCGGACACCTGTATCACCGTCTGCAACATGGAGAACTTCGACCCGATGGGAATGCACACGGGCGATTCGATTGTCGTGGCCCCGTCGCAGACGCTGTCCGACAAAGAGTATCAAATGCTGCGCTCGGCGGCGCTGAAGATCATCCGGTCACTCGGAATTGAAGGCGGCTGCAATGTCCAAATGTCGCTGGACCCCAAGTCGTTCGCCTATTATATTATTGAAGTCAACCCGCGCGTGTCCCGGTCGTCGGCGCTGGCAAGCAAAGCGACCGGCTACCCGATTGCCCGCGTCGCCGCCAAAATCGCGGTTGGTCTGCATCTCGACGAGATTCCGAACGCCGTCACGCAAAAGACTTTGGCCTGCTTTGAACCTGCGCTGGACTACATTGTCGTCAAGATCCCGCGGTGGCCGTTCGACAAGTTCACGGCGGCGGACCGGCGGATCACGACCCAGATGAAGGCGACAGGGGAAGTCATGGCGATCAGCCGCTCCTTTGAGGGGGGGCTTCTAAAAGCGATCCGGAGCCTGGAAATCGGACAAGTCGGCCTGCGCCCGAAAAACGCCGACCGCTTGACGGAAATGGACATTGAAACAGGGCTGGCCCAGGCGACAGACCAGCGCTTGTTTCTGGTGGCCGAAGCGTTTCACCGGGGAATGCTGGTGCAGGAAGTGGCCGATCTGTCCGGGGTTGACCCGTGGTTCCTGGTCAAAATCCAGAAGCTCACACAGTTTGAAGAGCATTTGCGGCTCAACTGGCCCAAGTTCAAGCCATTTGAGCCTCTGTCAGGCGACGCCCGCGCCCTGCTCTCTGAAGCAAAAACGCTCGGCTTCAGCGACCGCCACCTCGCCGCAATTTTCGCCGTGCAGGAGCTTCATGTCCGAGGCTGGGTCAAAGAAATCGGCCTGCATCCATCATACAAGATGGTGGATACCTGCGCCGCCGAGTTCGAGGCCGCGACCCCGTACTTTTATTCGTCCTATGAGGCGGAGGGGGAGTAGGCAATCCCGTAAGAGCAGGAACCCGGCACTAGAAGTGCCGGGCTACTGAAAGCACAAAGTCGCTCCGCGACTGAGGAAATTCTCAGTGCCGGAGGCACTTTCCTTGCTTCACTAGCCTGGCACTTTCAGTGCCGGGGCCAGCCTGCGCCGGGTGAGGTCTTCCTACGCCGCCCGTGCATAGACTGGCGCTTCGTCTTCCAGCGGGGCCGGGATGCGGTGGGCGTGGGAAACGCGGTTCCGGCCATCGCCTTTCGCGTGGCACAAGGCGCGGTCAGCCTGGGCAATCAGCGCAGGGGCGCTGAAGATGTTGCCGTTCAGCGTCGCCAGGCCGATGGATGCCGTCAGGGGCCGCTGCAAGCCGTCCGCCGACGCGACCGCCTGACGGAGACGCTCGCCGAGGACGACCGCGCCCATCATGTCGGTCTCGGTCAAAATCAGCGCGAACTCTTTGCCGCCGTAGCGAGCGGGGATATCGGATGCTCGCGCCGTTTGTTTGAGGATCTCGGCGATCAGCTTCAGAGCCTGGTCACCGTCGTTGTGGCCGTAGCTGTCGTTGTAGGACTTGAACTTGTCTACGTCCAAGAGCAGCAGAGACAGCGGCTGACCGTGGCGCAGGGCGCGGCCCATTTCCCGATCCAATCGCTCCTGGAACGCCCGGTGGTTTTGCAGGCCAGTCAAGGCATCAATCGTGGACAGGTTTTCCAGCGTCTGACGCATCTCGGCGATCTGCCGGTCGGCCTCTCCGAGCGCGGCATCCTGCTCTTTTTTCCGTTCTTCCATCTCGACCAGCGCCGCGACTGCTTCGGGCTGGGCCGCCCGCAAGCCGAGCGCTCCGAGCGCCAGCAGGGTCAGGGCGCAGAAGCCGGCCGCAGTTCCTTTAGACTGTGCCGAGTGCGCGGCAGCTTCGGATTGATACGCGGCGGCGGCCGCATCCATATGTGCGGTGTAAGACACTTCGCCCCGAAGTAGCGGCGTGACATACCGGGTGACATCCGCCTTTTCCCGGCTGGTGTCCGGCGGCAGAGAGGCCAGCAGGCTGTTGGCGGCATCCAGCATCACGCTTTGATCTGCGGCAGCGTCGGCCAGCGGTTTTGCAGCCCGTCCCGAATGCGGCAGCATCGCCGCTGACTGCTTCCAGCCGTTTGCGGTATCCCGCAGGCTGTTCTCCCAGAACACGCGCTGCGCTGGGATTTGCGCCGATTGGAGTCCCAGGGCGCTTGCTGTGAGCTGCCGGCTCCACGTTTCCTGACGCTGGGCCAGCGCGGCGGTCGGCGCGTCGGCGCCCGGCTTGATCAAAGTGCATTGGGTGGCGATTTGCCCGGCGACCGACAGTCCGGCCAGCAGACCGAGCGCGGCGAGATGTCCGCGCACCAAGCACTTGGCCGCAGGCTGCGGCACGGCGACGGCTTTTGTTTTGGCGGCTTTCGCTTTGACTAATGGCATCGGCACGGATTTAGCCGGCTGTTTGGTCTGGCTTTGTTGGGCGGCGGCATCAAGCATAAGTTCGTTCCTTGAAGTGTAATGTAAAGTTTGGATGCTTACGGTCTTGATTGTCGGAACGGGGGCGAAGTTCGCTCCCTGTTGAGAATACCGGAAGGACATCACGGGGGCTGTCACGAATACTGAAACACGATGACAGACACACAAAGCCCGCTGGTCGCGATTATCATGGGCAGTAAATCCGACTGGGAAACCATGCGCCACGCCCATGAAACGCTCACTCAATTCGGCGTCGCCCACGAATGCAAAATCGTTTCGGCCCACCGGACGCCGGCGCTGCTTGCCGAATTCGCCCAAAGCGCCGAAGAGCGCGGCCTTCAAGTGATCATTGCCGGGGCAGGTGGGGCGGCCCACTTGCCCGGTATGGTCGCGGCGCAGACGCTGGTTCCCGTGCTGGGCGTTCCCGTGCAGAGCCGCGCCCTCAGCGGCCAAGATTCGCTGCTGTCAATTGTGCAAATGCCGGCGGGTATTCCGGTCGGGACCCTGGCAATCGGAAACGCCGGGGCGACCAATGCCGCGCTGCTTGCGATCGCTATTCTTGCCAATACGCACCCGGACCTGCGCGAGAAGCTCCGGCAGTTCCGGGCCGACCAGACAGCGAAAGTGCTGGGGGACACCCTTCCATGACCAATTCTACACGTCACGGCCCCATATTCCCCGGCGCGACGCTCGGCATTCTTGGCAGCGGGCAGCTTGGACGAATGTTCACGCTGGCGGCGAAAAGCCTGGGGTACCGGGTACAGACGTTTTCACCTGATACCGACTCGCCGACAGGACAAGTCGCCGACAAAGAATGGGTTGCGGCTTATGACGATTTAGATGCCGTGCGCGAGTTCGCCCGGTCGGTAGATGTGGTCACGTTTGAATTTGAGAACGTCCCGGCTGAAACGGCGGCGGCTGCCGCTGAATATGCCCCGGTTCGGCCAAGCGGCCAAGTTCTGCACGTCGCGCAGAACCGCCGCCGTGAGAAAGAGTTTTTGTCGCGTCACGGCTTTCCCTGCGCCCCGTTCCGCCTGGTGACAAGTCTTGCGGAGCTTCAAGCCGCGCTGGCGGAAATCGGGACGCCGAGCATTCTCAAAACCGCCGGCTTTGGGTACGATGGCAAAGGCCAAGTTCGGCTCCAAAATGCGTTTGATGCCGCAGATGCTTGGGCCGCGCTGGGCGGCGCAGAATGCGTTCTGGAAGGCTTTGTGACTTTCGAGCGGGAAGTCTCGGTCGTTGCCGCTCGCGGCTGGGACGGCAGCTTCGTCTGCTACGGCCCCATTGAAAACGCACACAAAAATGGCATCCTAGACATTTCCGTCTGCCCGTCCCCTGCCATTTCACTGGAAACCGCTGCCGAGGCAGCCGAGATTACGCGGGCGATTTGCGAGGCATTAGACGTGGTCGGCGTCCTCTGCGTCGAGTTCTTTGTCACGGCGGACGGCGGCTTGATCGTCAACGAAATGGCCCCGCGCCCTCATAATTCCGGCCACCTCACCGTTGAAGCCCACGCGACTGGCCAGTTTGAGCAGCAGGTCCGCGCCGTCTGCGGTCTGCCGCTCGGCTCGACCCATCTTGTGCGCCCGGCGGCGATGGCAAACTTGCTCGGTGATGTGTGGGAGCCGAGATCACCCAATTGGGCGGCTGCCCTCATGCTGCCGAACGTGTCGCTGCACTTGTACGGCAAGGCTGAAGCGCGTCCGGGCCGCAAAATGGGCCATTTGACCGCGCTTGCCGACACGTCGCAGGAGGCGGCTGTACTCGCTCATGCCGCTCGTGCGGCACTCAAAATCACAAGACAATGACTCCAAGAAAAACAGCCCTTGTCACAGGAGCCTCGCGCGGGATTGGCCGGGCGATTGCAATCAAACTCGCGGAAGACGGCTTTCGGGTGGCCGTCCATTACAACAACAATCTGGCGGCAGCCGAAGAGGTTTTGCACTCGCTGGCTGGCAGTGGTCATGTGCTGATCACTGCGGATTTGGCCGACGCTGACGCTCCTGCCCCTCTGGCGCAGAATGCACTCACGGCGTTTGACGGGTGTGTCAATGTTCTTGTTCATAACGCAGGCATCTATGAGACCACGCCGTACTGGGGCGCGGGAGCGTTTGGACAATGGCAGGACGCCATGCGGCGGCAGATGCAGGTGAACTTTTGGGCGGGTGCGGAGCTGGCCTATCTGCTGGCGCCGCTAATGGGACTGGCAGGGTGGGGGCGGATCATCCAGATTAGCTCGCGGGCTGGGCACCGGGGCGAAGCGCGGCACTCCGGTTACGCGGCGTCCAAAGCGGCACAGATCAATTTGGTCAAATCGCTGGCGGTCGAGCTGGGCGGGACCGGCATCGGCTGCTACGGCATCGCGCCAGGCTGGACCGAGACCGACATGGCGGCATTCGCGCTGGCCGACCGCGGCGAGCAGATCCGGGCCGAGATTCCGCTGGGGCGAGTCGCACTTCCCGCCGATATCGCGGCTCTGACTGGCTTTCTCGTGTCCGATGCGGCCGGCTACCTGTCCGGCGGCATCTTCGACGTCAACGGCGCTTCTTATTTGCGCTGAATGTTATTCGCGCTGATTGCGCTATACTACAAGGCAAGGAGAAAGAAACAGTGGCACATATCAACGGGCGCAAGGCGCTGATTGTCTGGGGCGGGTGGGACGGCCATCAGCCGCAGCAGGTGGCGGAGATTTTTGAGCGTGAGCTGCGCGAGAAGGGCTTCGAGGTCGAAGTATCGGATACGCTGGATGCATACAAAGACGGCGAAAAGCTGAAGTCATTGTCGCTGATTGTCCCCGTCTGGACAATGGACACGATTACCGGCGAGCAGCTCGCGCCGCTCCTAGAGGCCGTCAAAGGTGGCGTGGGGATCGCGGGCTGCCACGGCGGTATGTGCGACTCGTTCCGCGTCGAAACTGAGTACCAGTTTATGACCGGCGGGCAGTGGGTCGCCCATCCTGGCAATGACGGCGTCGAATACACCGTGCGGATCACCGACTCTGATCACTTTATCACGCAGGGTTCGCTGCCGGAGTTCAAAGTCGTGTCCGAACAGTATTATATGCACGTTGACCCGGCGAACAAGACGCTGGCCGTGACGCAGTTCCCGACTGCCGACGGCCCTCATGTCCCGAACGGTACGTTCGATATGCCGGTCATTTGGACCAAATACTACGGGCAGGGCCGGGTCGCGTATAATTCTTTAGGTCACCATGCCGACATCGTCGCCCAGAAAGAAGTCCTGCCGCTGATGGTGCGCGGCCTGCTGTGGGCGGCTCAGGCCGAAGACGCCGTTTGATGACATGGGCGAACACAAGGTTCGCGCCCTACATCTTGCCTCTCTGGCTTCTGACCTACCCGTAGGGGCGCACCTTGTGTTCGCCCTTTCTATTGTGGCTCGTCTTGCTTGTTATTCTGAGGACCTAT
>CAXUNT010000006.1:64735-77216 GCA_964252595.1 uncultured Armatimonadales bacterium | reverse complement strand
GGGCCCGCCTAAGTCGCTGCCGGGGGGGTCGCCCCCCCCGCGGGGGGGTCGTCGTGTGGGCCCCCCCTTCCACCTCTTGCGAATGGAGCCGCCCGTGCCGCTTTCTTCAGCACCCGCCGATCGACTCGCCCGCGCTGTTCTCTCGCTGGAAGGTCTCTCCATCGGCGATGCGTTCGGCGAGCAGTTCTTTGTGGACCCGTATACGGTCAATGACTTGATTGAGGCGCGGACTCTGCCGGAACCGGAATGGTACTTCACAGACGATACGCAGATGGCCTTGTCGGTCGTGTCCATCCTGCGGCAGTACCGAACGATCAACCAGGACATTCTTGCCATGAGCTTCGGGGCGCGGTATGACGCCCGGCGCGGCTACGGCGGGGCGATGCACTGGCTGCTGCCGAAGCTGTGGCAGGGCGGGAAGTGGCCGGAGCTGGCCCCGCTGCTGTTTGAGGGGCAGGGGTCCTACGGCAACGGCGGGGCAATGCGGGTCGCGCCGGTCGGTGCCTATTTCGCCGATGATTTGGACACCGTGGTGGAACATGCCGCGAGGTCCAGCAATGTCACTCATGCCCATCCGGAAGCCGCCGCTGGAGCGATTGCCGTCGCCGTCGGCGCGGCTCTTGCGGCGCAGTGTGCAGGGGGACCATACCCCAGCCGTCAGGAATTCCTAGATTTGGTTCTTCCCCATGTCCCGGACAGTGTCGTGCGGGAGAAAATCCGTCACGCCCGCCGCTTGGACCCTACGGCGTCAGTGACGCTTGCCGTGTCCGTGCTTGGCTCCGGCCATGACATTTCGGCGCAGGACACCTGCCCGTTTGCCCTCTGGTGCGCGGGAGCGCATTTGGACAGCTACGAGGAAGCGCTGTGGCTGACGGTCAGCGGCCTCGGCGACCGGGACACGACCTGCGCGATGGTCGGCGGCATTGTCGCGCTATCGGCAGGCGCGGGCAGCATTCCCGCGGTGTGGACCGCCGCCCGTGAGCCGCTTCCGCGCTGGCACCTGCAAGAAACCAGCGAGATCTAGCGTACTGCTATAGAGCATACCGCTTTTTCTGCTGCTGCGCGTTGTTTTGCTTTTCTCCCAAAAAAACACTTGACCGCCTCTTTGTTTCCAGGTATTCTGCGTGAACATTGGCCGCATTGCCGCGTCCTTACCTCTAACAGCGTGATGTTCCTTACTCCCAGTGCTGGGCTTCTCCTACTTATCGTGCAGGCTTTTGTTCCAGCCGAACAAAAATCTGTGCCGAAATTATCTTTCCAATTTCATCGCTGCTGATGCCCTCTCTGCGGATGGGTGCCAAGTCCTGCTTTGCGGATGGGTGCCAAGTCATGCCGAGCCGAGCGACGCCGATTCGGCTGAGCTTGCTCCATGAAACGCCGCAACTAAGAACGCGTTTCAGGAAATTTTAAGAGGTATGGCTACGATAAAAATTGTGCCAAAAATACCCGACGATAGTAAAGGGGTTGGAGAAGTTGACGCGCTATGTATATGTCTTGATTTCGGAAGAAAACGATGTTTATGCGGCCATGTGCCTGGTTTCGGTACTGTCCGTGCGCGGCACTGACCCCAATGCACGAATCACTATTCTGAGCAATGCGGAAACGGCGGCGCGGCTGGAACGAAGCCAGCATCCGCTGCTGGACATAGCGGACGAGGTTCTTGTCTGCACGACGGACGGCACTTCCGTGCATCAAAGCCGATTTTTGAAGACGTCAATGCTCCAGCGGCTCGGCGGCGACTTCATTTTTATGGATGTGGACACGGTTCTGATGCGTCCGATCGCCCACCGGCTGACTCTTTCGCACAGCCTGCAAATGGCGCAGGACCGTGTGGAAACATGGCCTGCCACCAGCTTTCCCAGCAACATGATCGCGCACTACCAGGCCCTCGGCTGGGAATGGCCGACTCCTCGCTATTACAATAGCGGTGTCATTTTTGTCAAGGCGAGCGCGGACTCCGAGCGGCTGTTTGAAGAGTGGCATCGCCGCTGGCGCTTATCTTTATCCTTGAACCTGCATCAAGATCAGCCGGCTTTGAACAGCAGCCTGGCCGCGCTTCAAACGCCGGTCGGCTGCCTGCCGACGCCCTATAATGCTATGGTACGCGTGGATGAAACCCTGCGGCACAAAGCAAAGGTTCTCCATTTCTTTGCCGAAGGGCATGATCTTGAACCGAATGTGGAATATGCACGGCTGGTCGCTGCCGCAGGAGCCGGGCAGCCGCTGACGCCGCAAGAAATCCAGGCTGCCATGCTTCGGCGCTGGCCTTTGGTGCATCCCACTTCGATCCGCCGGCAGCTTCAAGTCGGCAACTGGGCTGAGGCATGGAGTCTTTGGAAGCAGCGCATTGACGGTATTCACATGACCGTCAACTGATGACGCGGAAGCGATGGAAGCGGAAGCGGCAGAAAGCTCAAAGAAGGAATTGCCGCTTTCGCTGTCGAAAGGTTTCCACATGAAGCGTTTCCCCCTCCTTTTCTCGCTGTTTGCCTGCTCCTTGCTCTCGCTGCCCTCTCTGGACCGTGCTGCGCCGCCCGCCCGCCAAAGACAACTGATGGACTCCGGCTGGCGGTTTCAAGTGGCGGCGCCCACGGACCTTGCCCGCGCCGCCGCCGTCACGGCTTGGCACTATCGGCCCGGCCTGCCTTCGGAAGCCGCACTGATGACGGCGGCGACTTTAGACACGTCGGGCGGCGACTGGAAAGACGCCGCGCCGAAGCAGGACACGTTCGGCGGGCGTGTCGGCTTCGCCTGGTACCGGACGACGCTGCCGGCACTGGCTGCGCCCCGCCGCGTGCTGCATTTTGAGGGCGTGGACGACAACGCGACGGTATACCTCAACGGCATCAAGCTGATCCATCACGAAGGCTGGAACGACCCGTTTGACGTGCCGCTCGACGGCGCTTGGAGAGCGGCCGGTCCGAATGTGGTTTCGGTGCTGGTTGAGAACACTTCCGGCGGCGGCGGCATCACCGCGCCCGTGACGCTGGGAACATTGGTCGCGGCGGCGGACTTCAGCGCCGCCGTGTACAATGACCGCGCCTGGCGCGTGGTCCATCTGCCGCATGATTACGTCGTGGAAGGCCGCTTCGACCCGAACGGCGACGCAGGCCATGCATCCCTGCCGACGCCCCGTGCGTGGTACCGCAAAACGTTCACGCTGCCCGCCTCCGACCAAGACAAATCCGTCTGGATTGACTTTGACGGCGTCTACCGGGACTCGAAGGTCTACCTCAACGGGACGCTCTTAGGAGAGCATCCCGGCGGCTACGATGCTTTCCGCTATGACATCAGCCGCGCGGCCCATTTCGGCGGCGTGAACGTCCTGGCCGTTTCGGTCAACCCGGCGCACCATGAAGGCTGGTGGTACGAAGGCGGCGGCATCTACCGCCATGTCTGGCTCAACGTCGCCTCGCCCGTTCGTATCGCACCCTGGGGGACATTCGTCTCAGCAAAGCTGCCGGAGCCGGGCGCAGACGGTGTCGTAGCGCCCGCTACAGTTACGGTTAAGACGACGGTTTACGGGCCACGGAATTTTCCTGTCGCTCGCAGTACGCCGCAGTGCCTTGTCCTCTGCAAAATAATAGCACCAGATGGTAAGACTGTTGCAGCCACCAGTGCAACTCCTTCCGTGTACTTGCAAGATATTGACATATTCTCGCAGATACTCACGGTGAGACATCCAGCACTGTGGTCTCTGGAGAAGCCCCAACTCTACCGCTTGCATACGGAAATTCAGCAGAATGGACAAGTGGTGGATGCGACCGACACGCCGTTCGGCATTCGCACCATTCGCTTTGACGCGCAAAAAGGCTTCTTTCTGAATGGCAAGCCCGTCAAGATCAAGGGAACGTGCAACCATCAGGACTTTGCGGGCGTGGGGATCGGAATGCCGGACAGCCTGCTGTACTGGCGCATCAAGAAGCTGAAAGCCATGGGCAGCAATGCGTACCGGATGTCCCACAACCCGCCGACCGCCGAGCTTTTGGACGCCTGCGACAAGCTCGGAATGCTGGTCATGGACGAAAACCGGCATCTCGGCGACACGGAAGAATCCAAGTCGTCGCTGACGACGCCGTACTCCGATTTGAGCGAGCTGAAATCTATGGTGCTGCGGGATCGGAACCATCCCAGCATCATCATGTGGTCCATGTGCAACGAGGAAGGCATTCAATACAGTCCCCAGGCGGCGACGATCTTCTCCGCTATGATGAAGGTGGTCAACGCAAACGACGGCACGCGGCCTATCACCTGCGCGATGAACGGCGGCTATGACTCTGCCGTCGGGATTACATCGGTAGAAGATTTGCAGGGGATCAATTACAATCCCGGCAGCTACGACGGGTTCCACGCCGCGCACCCGAATATGCCGCTCTACGGCAGTGAGACTTCCAGCGAAGTCGGCACGCGCGGCGTTTATGGCCCGGATACGTTTAAGAGTGACGGCATCACCTACCTAGGCGATCAGGCCAAAGGCTATATCAGCGCCTATGACCTCCATGCCCCGCCGTGGGCGCAGACTGCCGAAAATGCCTGGAAGCCAATCGCCGACCGGCCTTTTGTGGCAGGCGGCTATGTCTGGACCGGCTTTGACTACAAAGGCGAGCCGACTCCGTTTGGCTGGCCGGACATCAACTCCAATTTCGGGGTCATGGACGAGTGCGGCTTCCCGAAAGACACGTATTATTACTACCAGTCAGTTTGGGGCGATCAGCCGGTGGTGCATGTCTTCCCGCACTGGAACTGGGCGGGGCAAGAAGGCAAGCCGGTGGATGTCTGGGCGTACAGCAATGCGGACAGCGTCGAGCTATTTCTAAACGGCAAAAGCCTCGGCATCCAGCCCATGCCGAAAAACGGCCATGTCCACTGGAGCGTGCCGTATGCGCCGGGAACACTGGAAGCGCGAGGCATCAGCGGGGGAAGCGTAACGGCGACCGACCAAGTCGAGACGACCGGGCCGCCTGCCGCGCTGAAGCTGACGACGGACCGGACAAAGCTCACGGCGGACGGCGAAGATGTGACGATGGTGGAAGTGGATGTCGTGGACGCGCAGGGGCGGATCGTGCCGGACGCCAGCAATCTGGTGACGTTTGGGCTTTCCGGGGCCGGGCGAATCGCCGGGGTCGGCAACGGCGACCCGAGCTGCCATGAACCCGATCAAGCGCATTCACGCTCGGCGTTTCAAGGCAAGTGCCTGGTGATCGTGGGCGCGGGCGGCACGCCGGGCCGGCTGACGCTTTCGGCCCGGGCGCCGGGTCTTCGGAGCGCAAGCCTCGGCCTCTCGGTTTCACCCTAGTTCTTGATTCTATCCTGACAGGACAACAAGGTTGGACGGCACCGGGTCCTGCAAGTAAAGATGCCCCGACGACATGACCTGGTTGCGGCCGTTGTATTTCGCCGCGTACAGCGCCCGGTCAGCGGCGGCAAGGAGCGAGTCGCTGTCGGGGATGTCCAGCGACAGTGTTGCGACCCCGAAGCTTGCGGTCACGGCACGGCAGTTCCACTCGGCGTCCTCAATCGCCAGGCGGCAGCGCTCCGCCGCTTTCATTGCGCTGGACTGACTGGTTTGCGGCAGGATGATCACGAACTCTTCGCCGCCATAGCGGCCCGCGAAATCGCAGTCGCGCGTCGTCTGTGTCAGCAGGTGGGCCACTTGTTTCAAGACGGCATCCCCAGCAGGATGGCCGTAAGCGTCATTATACTGCTTGAAATGGTCCACATCCAGCAGCAGCAGCGAAAGCGGAGTGCGGTGCCGGCGAGCGGTCTCGCATTCGGCGGCGAGGCGCTCCTGAAAAGCCCGGTGGTTTTTCAGCCCGGTCAAGCCGTCCGTCGTCGCCAGGCTGCACAGATCCCGATTCACCTGCTCCAGCTCCTGCTTTTGGAATTCCAAAAGAACCGCATAGTCACGGATCTGCTGCTCGGCTTTTTTGCGCTCGGTCAGATCGTGCCAGACGGCCAGCATAACTTCCCGGCCGCCGAGCGTTACTGGAGTTAAAATCACTTCGGTCGGAAAGTCCGTGCCGTCGCAGCGGGTATGCATCCACTCAAAGCGGTAAGTGCCGTGAGCGAAGGCGAGGGCTTCCGCTTCCCGGACACTTTCGGCGGACAGCCGTCCGTCCGGCTGATGCTTCGGCGACAAAGACCTTGGATGGCGCGTGAGCAGCTCCGTCTTGTCGCCGCAGCGAAGCATTTGGAGGGCGGCCTGGTTGCAGTCAATGATGCCTGCCTCGCTGACAAAAAAGTGCGCTTCACTGGAATGCTCGAACAGGACCCGAAAGCGCTCTTCCACCAGAACTCGCTCGGTGATGTCCATCATCGTGCCGACCCAGCGCACCAGCCGGCCATCGGTGCCGAACACCGGCTCCCCAACCGTATGGCACCAGCGCACCGCGCCGCCTGCCCGCACTACCCGGACGTCAATGGCAAACGGCGCGGTTTCCGCCTGAGACCTTGCCAGTGCGGCATGGTAAGCATCCTGATCATCGCGGTGATACCGGGAGACAATCACATCATGCGTGACCGCCTCATCGGCGCGGATTTCAAGAAGGCGGTACATTTCGTCGGAAAACGTGATTTCTCCGGTCGCGGCATCCGCTTCCCAGCTTCCGATCTGGGCGATCCGCTGGGCTTCCGCCAGCCGCGCCTCGCTGCGGCGGACGGCGTCTTCGGCCTGCCGCTGCGCGGAAACATCACGGCCAATCACAGCGACACCGACCATCTCGTCGTTTGCGCCGCGAATCGGCGAGAAAGTCAGAAGCAGGTCAACCAGCCTGCCGTCTTTGCGCCGCCGCCGCACTTCCACATTTTCGCGCGTTTCGCCGCGCTTCAAGGCTTGAATAATGGCCGCCCCGAACCCACGCTCTTCCGGCGGGGCAAGCACGGACATATGCTGGCCGATGATCTCCGCTTCACCGTAGCCGTATAGCCGCTCCGCACCTTTGTTCCAGCTTACCAGGGTCCCGTCGAGCGTGATCCCCATCACGGCATCATAAGAGGACCCGACAATCGCGGCCAGCCGAGCGTTTTCTTCGTCCGTCTGCCTGCGCTCCGTAATATCCATCATCGTCCCGAACAATCGCACGATCCGTCCCTGTTCGTCGCGTCCGGCCTGGCCGGCGGCGTGGCCCCAGCGGATCAAGCCTTCGCCGCACAAAATACGGATGTCAAACTCGAATGGCAGCCCGTCATCGAGCGCTTGCAGGACGGCCGCATCGTGCGCGGGGACATCATCGGGGTGGTAGTGGGTCATCAAGGTCTGGTAGTCCGGCTCGCCGCCCGCCGGGTCAAAGCCCGTCAAACGGAACATTTCCGCCGACCAGGTGATTTTGTTTGCCGCCGGATCGAATTCCCAGCTTCCGATTCTGGCGACACGCTGCGCTTCCAGCAGGCGCTGCTCCCTTTGGTGCAGAGCCGTTAGGGCGTCCGTGCGCTCCGCCAAAAGCCGCTCGGTTTCCGCCAGCCGCGCTGTGAGCGTGTCCAGGTTGCTTATTTCCACGCTGCCTGCTTCCAGGCGGCCTGCTTGGTGTGACGAAATGAGGGGCATGAACCGATTATTCCACAAGTCTATGCAAAACATCTGCGAACAGAAACATCTGCGAACAGAAACATCTGCGAACAGTCAACGTCATTATCGGCAGGCTTCGCCCAATACAGGAGACAAGGTGGGATAAGAAAAAGAAGGGCGAACACAAGGTTCGCCCTCACAGGCAGGCCCGAAATTGCATCGGCGATTATTTCTCGATGGCGGCCTTTTTTGTTTGAATGGCCCGAAGGCGGGCGGCATCAAACTTCAATCGCCGGTCGTAGGTGAAAATGCCGTTCAGCTCCGGCGTGATGTCCGTGAGCTGCGTGTAGCAGTAGCCGAACATCTGCGGGTTATCCAGCAGCGTATTGCAGACGGCCTCAAACCGCATGTAGAAGTCTTCCAAAGATGTCGGAGCGCCGCCGTAGCCCCACGCTGAGCCGGCCTGAGCGCGGTCTTCTTCCAGCACCCATTTGAAGCCGCCGAACTCGGACACCCAGTACGGCTGGCCGTCATACGCCACCGACCACTTGGTCCCGGCGTTGGCAAACACTTTGCCATCCGCCATATCCGCGTGCCGCTTTTGGAAGTTCGCGAAGCCTTCGTCCCAGTCCTTTTCGTCAATGTAGTCATGCGAGTCGTACACGTCCGCGCCGATGACCCGGTGGGCGTAGCCGGACGTGTCCAGCACGGGCCGGGACAAATCCATCGCTTTGGTCGCCAGGTACATCGCCTGGGTTACGTCGTCCAAAGCGGTCGGCTGGTCACGCAACGGCTGGGCAGTCTCGTTCAGCGGGCACCAGCCAGCAATGCACGGGTGTGAATAGTCCCGCTCCAGCGCTTCCAGCCACTGGGTCACATAGCTGGCGTCCGGCTTGTGATCGTCGTCCGACGGCCCGTAGCCGCCGCAGCCCCAGTCGCCGAACTCGCCCCAGATCAAATAACCGAGACGATCCGCGTGATACAGGAAGCGCTCTTCAAAGACTTTCTGGTGCAGACGCGCCCCGTTGAAGCCGACATCCAGGCTGCGCTGCACGTCGGCTTCCAAGTCGGCGTCGGTCGGCGCGGTCATAATGCCGGCGGGGTAGTAGCCCTGGTCCAAGACCGTGCGCTGAAACACCGTTTCGCCGTTAATCTTGACTTTGAGGCCGTCAATCGCAACGCTCCGCAGGCCCGCATAGCAGACGGCTTTGTCTATCGCCATGCCGTCCGCATCCAGAAGTGCAATATCAATGTCGTACAAGTGTGGGTCCGTGAGCGACCAGAGCCGCCGCCGGTCTTGGGGAACGGCCAGCGTGAGGCGCGGGGCAAAATCCAGATGCGCGGCAGTCTCGGCGGACACGATCTCGCCCGCGCCGTCGCGCAGGGTCGCACGCAGGGTCGTCCCCGGCCGGTTCTGCGTCAGCGGCAGCTCCAGGTGGAACGCGCTGCCTGCCACATCGGGAGTGATGCGCGGGCGCTTCAGCGCCGCTTCCGGAACCGGCTCCATCCAGACCGTCTGCCAGATGCCCGTTGTCCGGGTGTACAGGCAGTTGTAAGACGCATACCGCTGGGACTGCTTGCCGCGTGCCTGCGGCGGCCGCCAGTCATCCCGCGCCCGGACAACCACGGTCATTTTATCGCCCCCGGTGACTTCTTTGAGCAGCACCGAAAACGGCGTAAAGCCGCCCCGATGCCGCATGACTTCTTTGCCGTTGACCCATACGGTGGAGTCATAGTCCACCGCGCCGAAGTGCAGCAGTACATGGCGGCCTTTCCAGTCTTCGGGAACCGTGACTTCTTTGCGGTACCAGACCGCCAGCATGAAATCCGTGTAGGCGAGGCCGGACAGCTCCGACTCCGGGCAGAACGGCACGGTGATTTTGTCGGACAAGTGCCGGGAAATCAAGTTGCGGGCCAGGCCGCTGTCGCCGCCGTCAATCTCAAACTCCCATTCGCCGTTGAGGCACAGCCAGTCGGGCCGCACAAACTGCGGGCGGGGATACTCCGGGCGCGGGATCGTCATGCAATTTTCTCCAAGCTCTTTTTTCAGACTCTTTTCCAGACCTTTCGCTTTCGGATATTTGTTCCATCTCGGGCTATACCTGCCTGCTCCGTGTATTGTTCCATAATCCAGGCACAAATGCGTGAAGTTTCAGTGTCGCCTCAAAAAACCGCGGCCAAAGGGGCTGTCGGCTCCTCTGTTGCCCCTGGCGTCAGTGGCGCAAATATGTATTCTTACTCTTGACAACTCTAGTAGACATCTGCTACAATCGGATGAAACCGTTAGTAGAAGGGAGTCTACTGCCCACGATGCCTGGCTGGCTGTTTTTAGACATGAACTCGTTTTTTGCGTCGGTCGAGCAGCAGGAACACCCCTGCCTGCGCGGCAGACCGGTCGCGGTGGTGCCGCTGCTGTCGGACACAACGAGCTGCATCGCGGCGTCGTATGAAGCCAAAGCGTTCGGGGTCAAGACCGGGACCAATGTCGCAGACGCAAAACGTCTGTGTCCCAATTTACGAATTATTGAAGCCAAGCACGATCCGTACCGCGAATACAGCAAGCGCATTCAAGCGGTTGTGGAAGACTGCCTGCCCGTGACCGAAGTTTGGTCAGTGGATGAGATGGTGTGTAAGCTCTGGGACAACGAGCGGCAGTTATGGGATGCGATGCGGCTGGCGGAACTCATCAAAACCCGGATCAAAGCCGAAGTCGGCGAGTGTATGCACTGCTCGGTGGGGCTGGGCCTGAACCCGTTTCTTGCCAAAGTCGCGGCAGAGCTCCAGAAGCCGAATGGGCTGGGGGTGATCAGTGAAGACGACCTGCCGCATAAACTGTTCCGCATGGCTTTAACCGATTTTCCCGGCATCTCTAAAGGCATGGAAGCGCGGCTGCACGCGGTCGGGGTTTTCAATACCGAACAGATGTACGCGCTGACTGTAGACCAGATGCGCTGGGTCTGGGGCGGCATCGGCGGGGAGCGCTGGTGGCATCAGCTTCGGGGACATGAAGTCGCCCTGCCGCCGCCGGTCCGGCGTTCGGTCGGCCATTCCCATGTCCTGCCGCCGGAGCTGCGAACCCCAGCGGGCGCAGCGTCGGTTGTGGGACGGCTGCTGGAAAAAGCGGCGGAGCGGATGCGGCATTTGGGGTATCAGGCGCGGGGCGTGTCGGTCCATGCCCGGTCGGAAGACGGGCGCTCTTGGGATGCCAAGCGGCGCATCACGGCCTGCGGGGATACCTGGACGCTGTTCTCGGTTTTGACTTCTTTGTGGGAACATCCGTTCCCATTAGTGAAGCAGGTCGGGGTCGTGCTGTACGATCTTTTGCCATTGTCGCAGGTCACACTGCCGCTGTTTGAGAGTGACACCCGGCGGCTGGAAGCATCCCGCGCCGTGGACGGCATCAACCAAAAGTTCGGGCGCGGCACACTGTTCATGGCCTCGGTTATCCCCGTCAAGCACACGGCGGAAGATAAAATCTCCTTCGGCAAGATTGAAGAGTTAGGATAATTCCCCCCGTCCCAATCCTGGGGAGCCATACGGAGCAGGGGCCGTAGGGGCGCTGCTTGCCGCGCCCATCTTGCCGCTCTGCTTTTTCCGGCTCCCCAAAATTGGGACGGGGGGCCATTTCCGGGTATCCTACCTCCATGCTGTTTTTAGGACTCGATTTAGCGTGGGGCGGCAAAAACAAAAGTGGCGGGTGCGTCATTTCCTGCGCGGCAATGCCCAAAAGCCGGGCGAGCGTCTTGGAATACACCGAAACTCTGGGCGATGACGATGAAATCATGGACTGGGTTCGGCGCTGGAACGATACGGATGAGGCGGGTCAAGACGGCCTCCTGCTGGGGGTTGACGCGCCACTTCTGGTGCCGAACGACACCGGCAAGCGTCCCTGCGAAACAGAGCTTGGGAAGCGGTTCGCGAAGTTCCAAGCCGGGGCGCATCCCGCAAACCGGACCATTTTCGGCGGCGACGTGCGCGGGGAACGTCTCGTGGCACGGCTGGCAGAGAATGGCATTCGCCATGATCCATATCTTCACACGCCGCGTCAGACAAACACGCGGCAGGTGATGGAAGTGTTTCCGCACCCGGCGCATGTCGTGCTGTTCGGGCTGGCAAAGACCCTCAAATACAAGCCGAAGCCGAAACGCTCCTATGAGACCCGCTGGGCGGCGATGAACGAGTACTGCCGCTTGCTCCGCAGCCTTGCGGAGTTCGACCCGCCGCTGGACCTGCCTGATCACTGGCCGCCCGCTGATGTATCTGGGATCATCGGCGCGAAGCTGAAAAGTTTGGAAGACGGGCTGGACGCGCTTTCCTGCGCGTATGTCGTGCTGTGGTACTGGCGCCACGGCGCAGCGGGCGGGGAAGTATTGGGAGACATGACGGCCGGCTATGTAGTGATTCCGCGAGTGCCGGGGTAAACTATTTGCATGACCCGCCCGACCCTGCCGACCCTGCACACACCGCGCTTGACCCTTCGCCCGCTGGCAGTCAGCGACACCGACGCGGTGCTGAAAATGATCACGGACTCCCGGCAGGAATTTGCCTGCTGGTTCGGCTGGACGGGCAGCAGCACGCGGGCGACGATCAAAGAATACATCCAATCGGCGGAAGACGCGATGGCGCTCGGTACGGCTTGGCATTATGTGATTTTACTCTGGTCAGGAAAGCTTGTCGGCCGGGTCGGTCTGACGGTGATTGACCCGGTCAACGCCAGCGCGGAATTAGGCTATATGCTTCGTACAGACGCCGAAGGAAACGGCGTGATGACCGAAGCCGCGCATGGCCTTTTGGCTCAGGCGTTCACGGCGGGCCGCTTCCACCGAGTCACGGCGTTTGCGGACTGCGAAAACCTCAAAAGTCAGGCGGTTCTTTCGCGTCTCGGCTTTCAGCGCGAGGGGGTCGTGCGGCACATGACCCGCCACCCGGAGCGCGGCTGGCGCGATCACTACGGCTATAGCCTGTTAGAGGGAGAGC
>CAXUNT010000006.1:6053-64725 GCA_964252595.1 uncultured Armatimonadales bacterium | reverse complement strand
AGCTGCGTGGCTGAGTTAGACCTGCTGGTTTGCGCGGCGACGGCGATGGAGCTGGCGGCCTTCGGCCCGCTTAAAGCGCTGTCACAGGACAGCTTCCTCACAAACGTCGGCGTTCCTCTGGCGCTGGCGCAGACATTGACGGTCGCTGGGCGGCTCCGGCCCAAGCGCCTTCTGAACATCGGCATTGCCGGGGCCTATCCCGGCAGCGGCCTCCAAATCGGCGACCTTGTGGCTGCGACTTCCGAGATTTACGGCGATGTCGGCTTCGGTCTGCCCGACGCGCCGTATTTCCGCCACCTCGGCGAGTCGGAATGGGGCGCATTTTACAAAGCGTCTCTGCCGCTGGTCCAATTTCCTGAGTTTCCTGCCTCCCGCCTCGGCAGCGGCTGCACCGTCAACACCTGCACGGGAACGGAAGCTGCCGGGCGTCTGCGCGAAACTTTGTTTCAAGCCCGCTTTGAGACAATGGAAGGCGCGGCGGTCGCGCAGGCCGGGCAGATGCTCGGCATTTCCGTCTGCGAAATCCGCGCCATCAGCAATTTCGCGTCGGTGCGAGACATGCGCCCTGAAAATATCCGCCTTGCGGTGGCGAACTTGACGGCGTATTTTGCCGACACGCGGACGTAAAAGTGCGAACGAAGAGATCTGCCGAGGAGTTGAAAACTCCGCGCTAGGAGAAGCACTCTTCGAGTGGAAGATGCCGACAATGCGTTCTTCTCCTATGTCCGCAGGACACCTCACCTAGCGCGGAGTTTTCAACTCCTCGTAAACTTTGCATCACCTGATCGCTTACTTGAAAGAACTAAACCCATGCCTGCTCTTACCCTGGGCATTTCGCCCTGCCCGAATGACGTTTATATTTTTAGCGGCCTGCTGCTCGGCCAAGTCCCGACCGACGGCCTCACCTTCACCGTAGACTTTCAAGACGTGGAAACGCTGAACGACCGCGCCCAATCCGGCGCGATAGATATAGTCAAAATCAGCTACGCCAATTACATCCACTGCCAATCCCAATATGACTTGCTGGACTGCGGCGGCGCATTAGGCCGCGGTGTTGGCCCGCTTCTCTTGTCCCACGGCGGTGCCTGGGACCCGGACGCCGAAGTCCTGGTCCCCGGCAAATATACGACGGCCAATTTCCTGCTAGACTTCTACGCCGGACGCCCCCTGCAAAAACGCTTCCTGCCGTTTGACGCCCTCTACGCCGAGCTTCTCCAAAAGCCGGGCGCACAAGGCGTCGTCATCCATGAAAAGCGCTTCACTTACGCCGCTGACGGCCTGGGTCTCATCCAGGACCTCGGCGACTATTGGGAACATGAAACAAACTTTGCCATCCCCCTCGGTGCCATCGCCGCCCGTAAGAATTTAGACAAAGCGCACTTAGAGACCCTCGTCCAAAGCAGCCTGCGTTGGGCTTATGCTCACGACGCCGAAGCGTTCGCCCTCTGCCGCGAGTATTCTCAGGACCTGAACCCCGACGTCGTCCGCGCCCACATCCAGCTTTACGTCAACTCCTTCTCCGAACACATCGGTCCCGAAGGCCGCGCCGCCGTCGAGTTCTTTCTGCAAAAGCAGCAGGAGTTCACCGCCGTAACGCGCTGATTTTAACGCGCGGCTCTTCTGGTACAATCCATGTACTGAAACCACCGCAGGAGGCCGAGTTATGCCCGTCCGCAGCCCGCTTATTACTGAAGAATATTTGCAGGAGTTAGCTGAGCTAGGTCAAGCGATTTATGACCGCCTTCAAGCAACGCTAGAGCCGGAGTTTGATGGCCAGCACATTGCCATTCATGTGGACACGGGCGACTACACGGTTGCCAAGTTCTCCACCGTGGCGGCGCGTGAACTCAGCCTGCGTCACCCAGTGGATGGACGCATCTTCAGCCGGCTGATTGGTCCCGGTCCCGATACTGACTTTGTCGCCCGGCACGCCGCGTTCGATGTTCTAGCTGGGCGAACGAAATGATTTTCGGCTATGTGCGCGACTATATGCCCCGTGTCTCGCTGGCGCTGCCCGGCATCAATGGGCCACTCTCCGTCGAGTTCATTTTGGACACAGGTTTCGATGGTGAGCTTGCCCTGCCGCCTTCGCTGTTGCCGCAACTGGACGCCGCGTTTTTTCGTGAGCGGCGCCTGCAGGTCGCCGATGGTCGTGTGATTACACGCATCGCGTATATCATTGATTTGGAGTGGAACGAAGAACTGCGGCAGACAGAGATCATGGTTCTGGAGAACGCACCATTGGTCGGCGCGATTTTACTGGATTTAAGCCACGTCGATCTCGATATGCGAAGCGGCGGCGAAGTTTTAATTGAGCCGGATTGAGCATCTGCCTATCGGTCCCGAAGGCCGCGCCGCCGTTGAGTTTTTTCTGCAAAAGCAGCGCGAGTATCTCACCGAAGAAAGAAGACAAAGATGAAGCTTTCTAAGACCCTCTGGCCGGCCATGGTGTGCGGCCTCACTGCCGCGTTTAGCGGTCTGACCCTTGCAGGACCGGCTTATGCCTTGCCGCCGCGCCTGCATGTGGCCGGCAATCACTTGGAAAATGACAAAGGGGAGCTTGTTCGCTTGCAGGGGGTCAACATCGCGAGCTTAGAGTGGTCTAACTTAGGAGACCCGCAGCTCATGCGCTCTGTCCAGACCGCGCTGCACCAATGGAATGCCGCCATTATTCGGCTGCCCCTCAGTCAGGACCGGTGGCTGGGAAGAGCCGACGGGCAGACCGACGGTGGTGCGGCGTACCGCACCATTGTCGCCGAAGTGGTGGAAACAATCGCCTCTCAGAACAAATATGTCCTTCTCGACCTGCACTGGTCGGATGCCGACCAGTGGGGGCAGCATATCGGTCAGCATGACCTGCCGGATGACAACAGTGCCGTGTTCTGGAAGTCGGCGGCGGCAAGCTTCGCCAACAATCCTGCCGTGTTTTTTGATTTGTACAACGAGCCGCGCGGCGTGACCTGGGAAGTCTGGCAGCACGGCGGCACGGTCGTGGAGCATAACCAGGACCGGGGGCAGCAGACAACGCTGACCTATCACTCCCCTGGAATGCAGGGCATTCTAGACACGATCCGCGCGGCCGGGGCAAAGAACGTTGTCGTCGCCGGCGGCCTGGACTGGGCCTATGATCTCTCCGGCATCGTGGACGGCCACGCGCTCTCCGACCCAGAAGGGCAAGGGGTCATGTATGCGACCCATATCTACCCGTGGAAGAAAGACTGGGACACCCACGTTTCGGTCGCGCTGGCAAAATATGCAGTCTTCGTGGGCGAAGTCGGCTGTGAGCCGTATCGCCCCGGCGCACCTTCCTACGAAAACCAAGAACCGCCGGCGACTTGGGCACCGAAGGTTCTTGCCTACATCAACGCGCATAACCTGAGCTGGACCGCTTGGTGCTTTCACCCGTCCGCCGGCCCCTGTCTTGTGAGTGACTGGAACTACACCCCAACTTCCTACTGGGGCATTCCAGTCAAAGAAGCACTGACAGGCAAACAAGTCACCCGCACGAAGCCCGCCAACTGATGAGAAAAGCAGCAGGAGTTTAAGAGCAATTAAAAGACGTGGAACTGAAGTTCTGTGCTGTATGCCTGCGGCATTACTTCGTATGGGGCGCAGACGCCTAATGTCTGAGGGAAAGGACAAGGATGCAAGATGGATGACTTCTTACTGCGCTTGACACTCAGCGATGTCGAATACGGCACCGGAAAACTCACCGTATCTGCTCAGGTAAACAACTTCAGCGGCCAAAGCAGCGCGTATTTTCACCTTGAAGAGATCGTCCAATTTGCATCCGGTCTTGCTGCCTACCCTTTGCCCCATAAAGGCTTTCCTCACCTGGCAGGCGGCTATTGGAAAAGAATAGGAGATAAAATCGAGCATAGTAGTTCTATCCTCGTGCATAGCATTGGACAGGAACAAGACTTGCTGTTGTATGAGATTGAGCAGAAACATGTTTCCCTCATGGTATACCCTGTCGGGTTTGTCGGAAGGATAGGAGTTCAAGTGAAACTGCTCTCGCCTTTTGATCAACGTAGTCGCCCGGAAGATCGGTTCATGGTTCAGCTTGAAATCGGGACAACCTATCAGCAGCTTGGCGAGTTCTCGAAGGACCTAATACGCCTTGCTACTGAAGATTTCCATGAGACCGTTTTGCTGACGTAGGCAGCCTAGTGATGCCGCTAATCGGACCGAATTGGATATAATCGGCTCATATCGGCCAGGTTTGCGGACAAAACTCTTTAGGCCAAGAAAAGCCGAGGTTCCAATGAGGAACCTCGGCTCATTTTAGTAATCATGCCGGAACGGCATCGTAGACTTGGACACGGCTCCAGAGGTGGTGGAAATCAGCGATGAAGCGCAGGTGGTCGGGGTGAGTTTCGTACACGTCGTAGCTTTCTTTCGAATCAAATTCTATTAAAAGCGCGACGCCGTAGCTGTTGTCTACGACGTCTCTTGGCGTTCCGGCGGGAACACCGACATTCATGGTCACGATGCCGGGAATGCCGGCAAGATGGCTCCGGCAGCCGTCGGCGTTCTTCTGCGCGTCGTCCGCTTCGCCGTTCTCGCGCATCCAAAAGTAGACGCTGTGGTAATAATGGGTGTTCATGATGATCTCCTAGGTTTCTAGCGAATGGTTTCGATGCTGAGGATCGCCGGCAGCTCGGCCAGCGACTCAATGACAAAATTAGGCTTGGGCATCTCAGCAGGCCACATTTGGCCCCGGTGCAGCCAGGCAGCGGCCATCCCGGCAGACTTCGCGCCGCCGATGTCGGCGGCGGGGTTGTCGCCGACAAACAAAATGTCTGCGGGCGGGACGCCGAGGCAGGCTGCGGCGGCGTGAAAGATGGCCGGGTCGGGCTTCTTGACACCAAATGCCTCGGAGACGAACACGCAGGACGTGCGGCGGTCCAAGCCGAGCGCTTCAATCTTGCGCCACTGCCGGACAGACCCGTTGGTGATGACCCCGAACGGCAGCCCGGCGCGGCCCAGCGCGTCCAGCAGCGCTTCCGTCTCGGCTTCGGGCGTCACATAAGTCAAAAACTCGGCGAAGAACGTTTCCAGCGAGCGGGCAGGCTCACCCGGCAGGGATGGAAACTGGTCGTGCAGATGCTCGAAAAGGGCTTGTTTCGAGCCGTAGCCGTTTCGGTCGAGCGCATGTACCGCGTCCTGAACGCGGGTGACTTCGGTGGGGTCCGTCAGCCGCAGCGTGCCGTACAGGTAAGCGTCCAGCCAGGAAGCAAATGCCGCCCGGCGGCTGTAGAGCGTGTCGTCAAGGTCAAATATAATCGCCGTGAAACGGCTCATGCGTCGTACCGCAGGGCCAGATTGGCGAGCATGGTCATTCCGTAGCTTAATGCGCCGTCGGAAAAGTTGTACGTCGGCGTGTGCAGGGCGGTCACGTCGGTGCCGACCCCCAGCCGAAACATGACGCCGGGAACATGGCGCAGGTAGTACGCGAAATCTTCCGCGCCCATCGTCGGCGTCTCTAAATAAGTTACGCCGCCGGGGGCGAGAACATCCTGCCCAACGGCTTCCACTAAAGCCGTCATCACCGGGTCGTTTTCGACCACTGGCGGGCCGTAGCTTATCTTGAACTCGTACTCGGCCCGAAACGCCGCACAAATTCCTGCTGCGATGCGCTCCATCTTTGCCGGCATCTCGTCGCGCACGGCGTTGGACAGCGTCCGCATCGTTCCCTTCAGCTCGGCAACGCCGGGGATGACATTGTACGCGGTCCCCGCGTGAAACTGGGTGACAGTGACGACCACCGAGTCAAGCGGCGAGACTTCACGCGACGCCAGTGTCTGCCACGCAGAGATTATCTGGCTGCCGACGACGATGGGGTCCACGGTCGTGTGCGGGTAAGCGGCGTGGCCGCCGATGCCTTTGACCGTGAGATCAAACGTATCCGCGCTTGCCATCATCGGGCCTGACCGGTAGCCGATCTGTCCAACCTCTAAGTTCGGCCAGCCGTGCAGAGCCACAATCGCTCCGACGCCGTCCAAGACCCCTGCCGCAATCATGCCGTCCGCCCCGCCGACCGTTTCTTCGGCAGGCTGGAAGATAAACTTGACCGGACCAGGTAGAAACTCCCGCAGCTCGGACAGCACCTGCGCCGTGCCAAGCAGAGTCGCCGTGTGGCCGTCATGCCCGCAGGCGTGCATCACCCCGGCCTTGCATGAGGCGTATTCCCGCCCGCTCGTTTCCTGAATGGGCAGCGCGTCCATATCGGCTCGCAACGCCAGCATCGGACCTTCTTTCACTGCTAATCTCGGGCCGCGCAGCACGCCCGTGACTCCATGCCCAGCAATGTTTGTCTGTACATCGTCCACCCCAAGCGCCCGTAGGCGCTCGGCGACATAGGCGCTTGTTGCCTGCTCCTGGCCGCTCAGTTCCGGGTTTTGGTGCAGGTGGTGGCGAGTTTGCGTAATGTCGGGTAAAATGCGTTCGATCACCGCCGCGACGGCGTCTTTGTACGAGTTCATGTCTGTCATGTTCTGTTAATTCGGCGCGAGCGGGGCGGGTTCCTGCGTTGCCTGCCGCGAGGGAAGGCGCGGGATTGAAATCCTGCGCTGTGGGCGAAGCGCCTAATGTCCACCTGCGTGGACGAGGAACAAGAGAGCCGTACAATCCTACACTTTGTCCGCGAAGGCGGACATTAGGCGCTTCGCCCACAGCGCAGGATTCCAATCCCACGCCTCTTAACATGTTATTTTCTGGAAAGTCCAACCTATGCCTCTTCCCATCGCCATCTATTACGAACATCCCGACTGGTTCAAGCCCTTGTTCGCCGAGCTTGACCGGCGCGGCACGAATTACGTCAAAATTGACGCCCGGCGGCACTTCTACGACCCTAGCCAAACCGACCGTGAATACAGCGTTCTCTTTAACCGCATGAGTCCGTCGGCGTATTTGCGCTCGGACCAACCCGGCATTTTTTACACGCTGAGTTACTTGGCTCATTTGGAGCAGATGGGAACACGGGTGCTGAACGGCACCCAAGCGTTCACGACCGAGACATCCAAAGCCTTGCAGCTCACGCAGCTTGAGTCGCTGGGATTAGGCTACCCCAAAGCGCGGGTGATCGGCGACCCGCAAGCGGCCCCGGCGGCGTCGGACGGTTTGCGGTTCCCCATTGTCGTCAAAGCGAATATCGGCGGCTCCGGCGCAGGCGTCGTGCGCTACAACAGCCGGGAAGAGCTGGCATCCGCCGCCGCGCTGGGGCAGATTGACCTCGGCATTGACGGCACGGCATTGGTGCAGGAGTTTGTCCCGGCGCGGGACGGCCGCATCACGCGGGTTGAGACCCTCGGCGGCAAATACTTGTACGCCATCCATGTCTACACGACCGGCGAGAGCTTTAATCTGTGTCCTGCCGACATCTGCCAAACAGTGGACGGCGCGGCGCTTGCCCGCAGCGAAGCCGCTGCCGCCGACGCCCCCAAAAATGGCCTGCGCGTTGAAGGCTACACGCCGCCCGATGACGTGATCGCGAATGTCGAGCGCATTATGCACCGCGCTGGAATAGATGTCGGCGGCATTGAATACATGATTGACGACCGCGACGGCAGCGTGTTGTACTACGACATCAACGCCCTCTCAAACTTCGTCGCCGACGCCCATAACGTCATCGGCTTCGACCCGTTCGCGCGGCTGGTGGATTATTTGGAAGACATGGCAAGCCATTAGGACCATGCCATAAATGGCACGGCTATTGGGCGCGGACGCCACGAAGTACCGCTTCGCGGCACTGGGAATTATCTTTGTTTTGCTCTTAACCCCGCGAAGCGGGTGTTTTGTGGCGTCTGCGCCGTGTAGCCGTGTGTTTTAACACATGGTTCTGAGTCTCTCCGTCGTGTGGCTTTTCCGGTTGAACAGGGGAACAGAAACCGTATGAGCAAGTGGGTGAAAAAGATGAATGAGGAAGAGAAAAAAAGGATTTCTGAATTCCTCCTCAATCATAGCGTCAGCGCAATTGATCTGAGTAAGGAAGCCGCCGAAAAATTCAGTGAGCAATGGGTGAGGATATTTGCCCCCCTAGTAAAAAAAGAGCATGGTGTTTATATCCATCGTGGCTACAGATGGCACGCCTACAGCTATCGCCTCCAACCCTGCATAGAGGGCGAAGAAGCGATAAACAAATATCGGCATCAGCCAGACTCACCATTTTATGTGTTCAATGAAAGCCTTAGCTACTGCGCCTTGTGTAAGGCTGACAGGTATCCAGAACTGTCTGGTCTGCACACCGATATTTATGTGACCCACAATAAAATGGCGTGGACAATGGCCTTTACGCATGAGCAGCCACAAATTGGCCCTTTTTTTGCTGAACACCGTGTTTCCCAAAGAGGAGATTGACCGAATGCGATATGGATACTGGCTGCCGGTGTTTGGCGGGTGGCTGCGGAATGTGGACGACGAGAAGATGGACGCTTCGTGGGACTACGCGAGGAAGCTGGCGGTGCGCTCAGAGCAGATTGGGTTTGATTTGACGCTGATCGCCGAGCTGAACTTGAACGACATCAAGGGGATAGATGCGCCGTGCCTCGATGCCTGGTCCACGGCGGCAGCGCTGGCGGCGGTGACGGAACGCTTAGAGCTGATGGTCGCGGTCCGGCCCGCCTACCACGCCCCGGCGCTGCTGGCGAAGCAGGCCGCGAACATTGACAATATCAGCGGCGGGCGATTGTCGCTCAACGTCGTGTCGTCGTGGTGGGCCGAGGAAGCCAAGCAGTACGGCGTCACGTTTGACCAGCACGATAACCGATATGCCCGCACCGAAGAATGGCTGTCGGTTGTCAACGGCCTATGGACTAAGCCGAAGTTTACGCACTCCGGGCCGTTGTACGAAGTCAAAGATGCGGTGCTTGCGCCAAAGCCCATTTCACAGCCGCGCCCAACCCTCTACGCCGGTGGCGAGTCGGAAGCGGCGAAAGAACTGATTGCGCGGACGTGCGATGCGTATGTTATGCATGGCGACCCGCCGGAGCGGGTGGGGGAGAAGATTAAAGACCTATCGGCCCGGCGCGAGCGGATGGGCCTGCCGCCGATGACATTTGGCGTGGCGGGCTACGCGATAGTCCGGGACACGGCTGCTGAGGCCGAGGCCGAGCGTCAGCGGATCACCGATGTCAAGCAAAGCGCGGCGGGCTACGACAATTATCAGCAGTGGCTGTCGGGGACTCAGCTAGAGCAGCAGGTGTCTTTGGAAGACTACTCGGTCTCCAATCGCGGCCTGCGCTCCGGGCTGGTCGGGACCCCGGAAGCCGTGAAAGCGCAGATCGCCGCATTTGAGGCGGTCGGCGTGGATCTGCTGCTGCTGCAATTCAGCCCGCAATTTGAGGAGATGGAGCGGTTCGGCCAGAGCGTCATCTTATAAAAGGTGTATTACAAAGGACGTAATTGGGGCATAACCAGGGTAGGGCACAGATTGCCCAGAAAAGAGACAACTATGATGAGATTAATACTAGCCGCTTCGGCACTTGCTGCCGTTTTGACACTCAGCGGCTGCGGCAACACGCTGAACGGAGCCAAGCAGGACGCCGCGACTGACACACAGAAAACCCAGCAGGCGGCAGATCAGGCCACCCAAGCAGCAAGAACGGACGCCCAGAAAGCAGGCCAAGCGGTCGCCAACGCGCCGCAGGATGCCGAAGCGAACGCCGTTCGCATTCCTGTCAAAACTGCGATTTTGCGCGACCCTGTGCTGGCCGACAGCCGCAACCTGATCAACACCGATGGGCGTGGTCACACGATTACCCTGAGCGGCCATGTCGCCGATGCCTCTATGAAGCAGCGGGCCACGGAAGACGCTAATGTGGCGCTCCAAAAGCATCCCGGCTATACGCTGAAAAATGAGCTGATTGTCGCGGGCGCGGCGCAGTAGGATCGGAAGCAGAGCTACGGATAAAACTCTGTGGTTCTTATTGCGCCGTCACAACGTCAAAGTAATGGTGAAAGAATGCTGGAGCGTCTACGCTGACGGCGATCTCGTGCGGCTTCTCGGCGGCATCTGGATCAAAAAACGTTTGGCCTTGCGTTCGGGCATTGCTTGTGTCCACTTCAATAGGCTGACGCTCTGTCCGGCACAGCTCCGGCGCGAAAATAGTGGCGGCGGCCAGGGGATCGTGGAACGTCATCTCGGACTTCTCCCGGAACCAGACTTCAGCCATTTGCAGCACGAAATCCAGCGGCGGTCCTGCCTGCGTGAACCGTTCGCGCACTTCTTCCGACGGCATCCGGCAGCGTTCAGTGACATCCAAACCAACGACCAGCAGCCGCGGCACGGGAGCTTGAAAGACCATCGCGGCGGCGTGCGGGTCACAGCGCATGTTCCACTCCGCCCCAGTCGCGCCGCTGTGGCCGACTGAGCCTCCATAAAAGAGGCCGCCCATCAGCACAAGCTGCTTCAACAGCGTTGGTATTTCCGGGTCCAGCGCGAATAAGACAGCGAGATTAGTCAGCGGCCCGATGGCAAGCAGGGTGATTTCGCCGGGCCGGTCGCGGATGGTCTCGCGCAGAAAATCCACGGCGGTCGGGTGGGACGACGGCGCGGGCTCCGCAAGCACTTCTGCCTGCGGAGCATGGGGCTGAAGCGGGGCGGCCAGCAGGGGCGCGGCAAGCCCGACATGGACCGGAACATCTTCGCGCCCGGCCGCACGGCAGACGGCGCGGGCCAGCGCCGCCCGTTTTTCCGGCTCGCCGGAGACGGTCGTGACGCCGAGCAGGTCGCACTGCGGCTGACGCAGCAGGTATGCCAGCGCCACGGCGTCGTCAATGTCCGAGCCGATGTCGGTGTCCAGCAGCACAGGAATTGGCATAAACAGCCATTCGTCGCTGCATTGCCTTCTTCCTCCTGTGCTGCACGGACATTTGAGACCGGCTATCAAGAAGAGGGCAGCATTACTCGCGGTTTATATTCCCTCGGACACGGGTGTCTCAGGCTGCATCTCGTAGCACTTCTGAAGATTGGCCGGCCGGGTCCCCAGTCCGTCTTTGACGTTCTTGGTCCACGGCGCTTCAATATTCTTCTTGGTCTCCTCCAGCATAGACTTAGGTTCCAAATTACGGTAGCTGTCAATCTCACCCGCGACCACGGCGGCCATCGTTTTGATCATGATCTCCGGGTCATACTGCGCTCGTGGGAACGCAAGCTTCGAGTAATCAAACAGCCGCTGGGAGGGATCGTCTTCCCAGCCCTGCCAGGTTTGAAATCCGCGGTCGTTGAAGCCCGTCAGGAATGGTCCCGGATTGATCGTTGCCACTTCAATTCCGAACTCCTGAAGCTCCACGCTCATCGTCTCGGCAATCGCTTCAATCGCATGCTTTGAGGCGGAGTAGATGCCGGTGAACGGGTTGACGTTGATCCCCTCCCGTGAGGAAACCCACACAATCCGTCCTTCTCGGCGATGGACCATCTGCTTTGCGATCCCCTGGGTCAGCAGCAGCGGCCCGATGACGTTGACCTCGAACTCGTGGCGTATGTTCGCGCCGGGGACGTCCACAACCGATCCGCCTTCGAGAACGCCGGCGTTGTTCACCAAAATCTCAACACCCCACGTGAGGGCTTTTTTGCGATCCCCCTCAACCGTGACATCCAGTTTCTCTACTTGGAGGCTGACGCCGCGCGAGGCCGCTTCACGCTTCAGCGGCTGGACCTGCGCGTAGATCTCGACGGCGGCAATGACCTCGAAGCCTTTTTCCGCAAGCTGCATGGCCGTTCCATGTCCAAGACCGGTTCCTGCGCCTGTAATTAAAACTTTTTTCATCTGTTGCTTTCTTTTTTGTGTTTCGGCTTAAGCCAGGCTGCCGAGCTGCTTCAATACGGCGCTGGCAGCCGCTCCGGCAGAAGCCGGGTTCTGTCCTGTAATCAAGCTGCCGTCTATGACGACATGGACGCTTCCCGCCGGGTCAGCGACATACTTCGCGCCGGCGAGGCGCAGCCGGTCTTCCAGAAGCCAGGGCGCATTGCCGGCGAATGTCGCCTGTGTTTCTTCTTCATTGCTGAACCCCGTCAGCGCACGGTCCTTGAACAGCCAAGTCCCGTCCGCCCGGTGGGCAGGCAGGAAGCTCGCCGGGCCATGACACACGGCCGCCACAATTTTGCCGGGGGCGTCCAGCATCACGGCCAGGAAGTCGCCGAAGGAGGGATGCACCGCCAGGTCCTGCATCGGTCCATGCCCGCCGACAACAAACACGGCATCATAGGAACCGGCCTGCACTTCTTCCAGCCTCACCGTCGTCGCCAGCGCGGCCTCCACCTGCTTGAGATACGCCTGCTGGTCGGCAACAGTGCCCGCGTCATTGTTGTTCATGCCGGGCGAGAGGCTGAGGGCATCCACGGTCGGTGTGACGCCGCCGGGGGTCGCAAGCGTAATTTTCAGCCCCGCGTCGGTAAAAATCTGGTGTGGCTTGATGAACTCGTCAGCCCAGAACCCTGTCGGGTGCGCGGTTCCGTCCTTCATAGTCCAGGTCTTGGCGCCCGTCAGCACCATCAGTAGTGATTTCATTGTCGTCTCCTTCAAGTGTTTGCGTCATTGTAATTATGATGCGCCCGGAGAACGCTTTCATTTGATAATTCTTGAAAGATATTGTATAATTCTCCAAATCGCAGTGATAGCTGACAGCAAAAGGAGCTAAAAGCGGGAGAAGCTAACAATGAGAGAGCGAGAGGAGCAAAGGGCGCAAGCCGGCAAAGAGGAACTTGTGGAATGTGTCGCTGAAGCCATGCGTGAGGATGGGGCGGCCAACCCCATGCCAGGACTTCACTTGCAACGCAATTCCTCGCCGGAGGTGTCTGTTCATGGCCTGTATGGTCCGGCTCTGTGCATGATCGCGCAGGGTAGCAAAGAAGTTTTAGTCGGCGATCATCGCTGCCGCTATGACCCGGCCCATTACCTGCTCATTACGGTCGAGCTGCCCGTCGTCAGCTGGGTGCTGGAAGCGAGCCGGGAACAGCCGTATCTCAGCCTGCATCTGGAGCTTGACATGGCTTTAGTGCGTTCGGTGGCCGCGGACTTTGAGACCTCTTCGTCTCAAGAGCCTGTTCCAGTCAAGGCTTTGAACACTGGGCCGCTTGACACGGACCTGCTGGATGCCGTGGTGCGGCTTGTCAGGCTCCTGAACGCGCCAGCCGAGGCAATTCTCGCCCCGCTGATCACGCAGGAAATTATTTATCGTCTGCTTCTGGGGAAGCGGGGCAGCCAGCTTCGCGGCATGGCGGACCAGGGTGGCGACAGCCACTACATCGCCCGCGCCGCGGAACATCTGCGAAAAAACCTTGCTCAATCCCTACGGGTTGAGGAGCTTGCAAGGGATTTTGGGATGAGCGTTTCCAGCTTCCATTTCCACTTTAAGACTGCCATCGGCCTGAGTCCTCTGCAATTTCAGAAGCGGATGCGGCTCCAGGAGGCCCGCCGCTTGATGCTCTATGAGGCGCTTGACGCCGCCGGCGCCGGTTACCAAGTAGGGTACGACGATGCAGCGCATTTCAGCCGGGAGTACAAAAGTCTGTTTGGGATACCGCCCAAAAAAGATGTGGAGCGGCTGCGAGAAGCGGCCCGGAAAACCTCTGGCTAAACCGTTTTCCAAGCGAGACGGCTCTCAAAACCGATCGCTGGATGAGGTCACTCCAGTGGAACGAACAAATGACCGTTTACGTTATTAATGTGTGGGAGAAACCTATCAATGAACAACTTTTCGCGTAA
Organism: uncultured Armatimonadales bacterium; assembly: GCA_964252595.1. Taxonomy (GTDB): domain Bacteria; phylum Armatimonadota; class Armatimonadia; order Armatimonadales; family Capsulimonadaceae; genus JANXMY01. Next base: position 51,019 of record CAXUNT010000006.1, on the reverse strand, counting down.
CCCAAATCAACCCTATAATCCTTACGCGGCCAACCAGTCGGCGGCGTCTTCCAATGCGCTGATTCAGCGGGTTTCGTACCTGCTTTGCACGGCGCTTCTCGTCACGGCGGGCGCGGCGTACTGGGCGGCATCAGCCCAGCTTTCGCCTGCCCTGTTCCTGCCGCTCATGCTCGGCACGTTTGCCTGCGTCTTCGGCCTGTCGTTTGCCCGGAACAACCCAAGCCTCAGCCTCGTTCTCTTGTACGGCCTCAGCGTCTTAGAGGGTTTGCTGATGGGGCCGTTGCTCGGCGTCATTGCGCGAGGCTACCCTTACGGTGCGGCGGTGATCGGGGAAGCGGCGTTTCTATCGGCGGTGATTGTTGCGGGCCTCGGCACATATGTCTGGGTGTCCGGCAAGGACTTTGGCGGGCTGGGCAAGTTTTTGATTTTTGCCCTGCTCGGCCTGATCGTCGTTGGCCTGGTCCGCTTCTTCCTGCCGTTCAGCCCCGGCTTGTCGCTTGGTTATGCAGTGATCGGAGCGCTGATTTTTGCAGGCTTCACGCTGTACGACTTTTCCAATATCAAATTCCGCTACGGTCCGAATGACTACGTTTTGGCGACAGTCGCGCTGTATTTGGACTTTATCAACTTGTTCTGGTTCCTGGTCCAGATCCTGCTGTCCCTGAGCGGCGGCGGATCACGGCGGAATTAGAAGCGAATGAGGAAAACCTCACTTCAGGACTTTGTTCCCGAGTGAGGTTTTTTCTTGACAGGATTTTCGCTCTTCCCTGCCGAACTTACTTTTTATGAACACACACAGTCAAACGCTGGTCGCGCTGGACGCAGACACGGCAGAGAAAGCGCTGGCGCTGGCGCGAACGCTGGCCGGAGAAGTCGCCGGCTACAAAGTGGGCTTGGAGCTGATCAACGCGGCAGGGTTCGGCCTTCTCGATGACCTAAAAGAGCAGGCGGGCGCGGACACCAAGATTTTTTACGACTGCAAGTTCCACGACATCCCGAACACTGTTCTGGGAGCATCCAGAGCGGCGGCGAAGCGCGGGATTTGGATGTTTAATGTCCACGCCTCCGGCGGCCGCGCGATGATGCAGGCGGCGGTTCAGGGCGCGAAGGAAGGGGCGGATGCGGTGGGCGCTCCCAAGCCGCTGGTCATCGCTGTTTCGGTCTTGACCTCCATCAGCGCCGAAATTCTGCGCGATGAGATGGGCGTCTCACGCCCCGTCACGGAACAAGTCGTGCATCTTGCGCGTCTGGCACAAGACAGCGGCTGCGACGGACTGGTCGCATCGCCGCACGAAATTGGGGCGGTTCGGGATGCCTGCGGGCCGGACTTCACTCTGGTCATTCCCGGCGTCCGCCCGGCAGGCGCGGCGCTCGGCGACCAAAAGCGGGTGATGACGCCCGGTGAAGCTATCCGTGCCGGGGCGCATTACCTTGTGGTGGGGCGACCGATCACGGCAGCGACAGACCCGCGCGAGGCGGCGTCGGCGATCAACGAAGAGACAAGCGGAAACAAAAGTGATGCGAGCTGATTTTTGGACACTGCCGACGCTGGCGGTTTGGGTGCTGACGGGGAGTGTCTGCGCGGCGGCCCCCGCGCCTGCCGTTTCGGTCGCCGGGCAGCAGGTGACGTTCGCCGGGACAATCAAGCGAGTCGAGGCCGGACCGCACGCGGCCTTGTTCACCGGCGACAACGGTCAGGATTTTGTGCTGGACTTGTCCCAGGCGAAGATTCTCCTGCCGAGCGGCACCAAGTCGCTGACGGCGGGGCAGCGCGGGACGGTTTCGGGTTTGGGCAACAGCGACGGCAGCATTGCGGTTCGCCGCTTCCAGGTCCTGCCTCCTCAGCCCGCGCCTGCTTTAATTGCCGCTGTTCCGGAGCCGCTGGATGTCACCGTCCGCGGCACCGTTGAGGCCATCCGCTTGGAAACGGGTTCGTTTGTGCTGCGGGTCAACACGCACACCCGCACGGTCTTTGTGACGCCGGACACGGATATTTCCGGGCTTGGCCCGGCCGCCTCCGGCGCGTTCCCAGTCCAGCCGGGCCGGCGCGTCACCGTCGGCGGGGCGCTTCAGCCGAACGGAACGCTGCTGGCGGGCGTCTTAACCGACAAAGAAGACCTGAACTATGTCACTGCCCCTGTCCAAGCGAATCGCATTTTGTTCGGCACGGTCTCGTCCCCCGCGAACAAGCTGCGCGGGCGTGACTTCCGCATTCGCCTCGCCGACGGCACGGAACTCAAGATCGGCTCGCCGCGCGGCATCCCGGCCCGGCGCAGCGGCCGCCAAATTTCCCTGTATGACCTAGATCGCCGCGATCAAGTTCGTGTCACTGGCCGCCTGCACGGCACGAACTTTGAAGCCGCCCGCGTGGACGTGCTGGCCGTGCCGCCCGACGCCGTGCCGGCAGATGCGGCAGGGAGGCCAGGGCTTTAGGCAACCCTCACGCCAGCCATTCATCCAGCGTCGAGACCGGCAGGCCGAATAAGTCAGAGATCTCCGTGAGGAAGAACTTGCCGCCCGATGCATTCAAGCCTTTCGCGAGGCTTGGATCATCCCGCAGCGCCTGCTTGACCCCTTTATTCGCCAGCGCCAGCAGATACGGGAACGTTGCATTGGTCAGGCCGTAAGTAGACGTGGCCGGAACCGCGCCGGGGATATTCGCGACGCCGTAGTGGATGACATCGTCCACCGTGAACACCGGCACGGCATGGGTCGTCGGGTGCATCGTCTCAATGCAGCCGCCCTGGTCCACCGCCACGTCCACGATCACTGCGCCGGGCTTCATGCGCTTGAGATCGGCCTGCGAGACTAAAATCGGAGCGCGAGCGCCTTTGATTAAGACCGCCCCGATCACGACATCGGCGGTCGGCAAAATCTCCCGGATATGCAGGGCGTTGGAGAAATACGTTGTCACGTTCGCCGGCAGAACGTCGTCCAAATACCGCAGACGCTCCAAGTTCACGTCCATCATCGTCACCGTCGCGCCCATCCCAGCAGCGACTTTGGCGGCGTTAATCCCGACCACACCGCCGCCTAAGATGACCACATGGGCCGCAGGGACGCCCGGAATGCCGCCGAGCAGGATGCCGCGCCCGCCCTGCGGCTTTTCCAGATACTTCGCCGCTTCCTGCATCGCCATCTTGCCCGCGATCTCGGACATCGGGGTCAAAAGCGGCAGCGTGCGGTCCGGCGCTTCCACCGTCTCATACGCAATGCATGTTGACCCGCACTTCTGCACCGCCTCGGACAGCGCCCGCGACGCTGCAAAGTGGAAGTAGGTAAACAAAGTCTGGTCAGGCCGCATGTGCGCGATCTCATCCGGCTGCGGCTCTTTCACCTTGCAGACTGTTTCCGCCCGCTCCCATACCTCCGCCGCCGTCTGGACGATTGTTGCCCCCGCCGCGACATAAGCGTCATCCGGCAGGGAAGTCCCGACCCCTGCGCCGGTCTCCACAAACACCGTATGCCCCGCCTTCGTCAGCGTCTCCACGCCCGACGGCACCACGGCCACCCGGTTCTCATTGTTCTTAATCTCTTTCACAACCCCGATATTCATGCGTGCTTCTTTCCCCTCAAACTCAATCAGTGCGTACACATCCGAAAGCGCCAAACTTGTTTCCACCGACGGTAAGTATACATTGTTTTCCAGTCCCGTAGTTTCCCGAAACTCCCAGTGATCGTTTTTTAGGCTGAAATGGAAAACGCGCGGCTCATCCACAGACACTAGCAGATAATCCGCCAGTGTCGGGATCGTCCGGTAATGGTCGAACTTCTCGCCTCGGTCATAGCCTTCCGTAGACGGCGACAGCACTTCGACAATCAGCAGTGGATTCGTGATGACATCCGTGCGCCCCTTGTGGTAGCGCCGCAGCCCGCAGACGACTGAAACGTCCGGGAACGTGTTAATCCCATTCCCCGTCCGCACTTTCATGTCCGACGTGTACACGCGGCACCCGCGCGGCACCATCGCATTGCCAAGCGCCCGCCCGACATTATTCACAACCGTGTTATGGTCATCCGTCCCGCCCGCCATCGCCCGGATTTCGCCGCCGACGTACTCCCACCGCCCAAACGCCGATTGCTCAAACGCAAAGTAGTCGTCCTCGGTGTAGAACTCTTTTTCTTCATACTGTCGCTGTAACGCCATGAAAACTCCTTTGGCTTAATCCCCATTGTACCCTCTGCCGCATTTGTAACTTTATTGCTGACTGCGAGGAGGCGGCGGCCAAACCCCTTCGTCCGCAGGCATCCCAAACCCAGGTGGAAGCTGATTGGATTTCTCCTGATAGGCTTCCTGGTATACCTGAATATGAGAGAGAAGCTCATCGGCAGTAACGGGCAGGTAAACTTGCGGAATACTGATAGGCGCGAGAAAGATACCTAATGGCTTGTAGAAAAACGAAATCAACGTTGCGTTAAGGCGGAGGAGCCAAGCCCGCTTCCCGCCTAATCTTATACTTAGAGCATGAGAGCTTTTAGGAACAATCCCTACAGAGCGGTAGATAAGATTGTAGGCTCGAACTTCCTCAATCTCATTCCAGCGAATCAGGCCTAAGTGCGTTCCTAATGTGTCCACCTCAATGCCTTGAGAACTGAGAACGACAATCGGCTTTGTCTGCTTTTTATAAGACCGGGCACTCACAAAATATATCAAGGCACATTCAGCCGTGAGAAACCAGGGAAAGAATGACGAAGCAGAATGGTTAAGGACGAATATCAGCAAAATTAGTGGCAGCATGATAAACAGCATACGCTTATTCAGGCCGCTCAACGACTTGCGCTTATCGGCGAATAAAACGTAATCTTCAGTGGGAACAGTAGTAGCGCTCATAGAATGACCCGCTTTCTTCAGCAAGCGCTGAAAGCCTCGCCTGCTTGTTTCGCCAAACCGCTGCTGCTTTCCTGCCTGCATCTATCCGGGGCGGCGAGCGGGTATAATAACGGGGCTTGTCAGAAGCGCGTTTGTGTTCAGCAGCGCATTAGAAATGGAATTACGATCATCGCACGCCCTTTGAACCCGATCACTTATTTCCGCCGCAATTTAGGGCGCACTCTGCCGCTGGCGTTTGTCATTGTGCTGTCCGTGTTTCTGATCGCCTCGGTCGTCACCATTGTCAACTCGATTGACCTGACGGTGCTGACGATCTACAATTACACCAAAGTCTTTACGCCGGTTATTCCGCGCATCGCCGCCGCCGTGCCGGGGGAAAGCGTGATTCGGGTTCCCGCTGCCATCAAGACGCAGATCCAGAAGACGCCGGGGGTGGAGCGGACGATTGAAACATCCGGCTTCTTCTTTAACATCAATACGGTCTTCGGGCCGTTCCCCTTTGTCTGCTTCGGCGTGACCGACGGGGACCGGGATTATCTGCTTAGAAGGGCAGGGGACACACTTGTGCCAGGGGGGCGGATGCCGGCACCGGGGCGGCCGGAAGCAGTCATCTCAGAAGGGCTGGCGCGGAACAAGAAGGTGAAGATCGGGGACATTATTGCAGACCCCTCCGACACAGGCACGTTTGTCGCCGCCCCGGCGAAGATCAAGCTGGTGGGGATACTGCGTGGGCCGACCTGGATGGCGTTCACGTCCCAGCAGTTCACGGATGCCAGCTTGTCCCAGGTGCCGCGCTCGCTGCTGGTGACAACGACAAGCCCCGGTGATCAAGGGCGGGTCGGGGACGCGCTGTTTGCTTCCCTAGATAAGTTTCAGGTGCAAGTGCTGTCATTTAACAATCTGGTGAAGACGCTCCGCAGCTCGCTGGCGTCCATGTACCTGATCATGCACCTGGTCAACGGCGCAGTGATCTTTGTGGTCGCACTAATGGCGGGAATGCTGTCCAACATCTACTTTACCCAGCGCATCTCCGAGTTTGCCGTTCTGGCCGCCATCGGCATCCGGCGCTCGACACTGGTCTGGCACGCAGTCTCCGAGACGGCCATCTTGACTTCGCTCGGCTGGACACTCGGCGTCATTGTGAACTGGAGCATTCTCACCTTCATGCGTGGGAGTGTGTTTGAGCCGCGCGGGATGCTGATCAATCCCAGCGATCCTTTGTCCTACTGGAACACGCTGCCGATCCCGATCTGCATCACGCTGTTTGCTGTTGTGACCATTTCTTACCGCTTGTCCCATCTGGACCCGGTCACGATCATCGAGCGGCGGTAAATGCCGGGGTTGTGGAAAACCCCGGCAAAGAAGTGTCCTTCGGACAAAGAAGCAAGGCCGCAAATGCAGTGCTTGAACTCTTTGTCCGCAGGACGTTTCCCTGCCGGGGTTTTTCATAACCCCGGCGGCATTCTGGAAAGCTAGTTATGTCCGAATCCATTCTGTCTACCGATAAAATCTCACTTGTCTACACCGACGGCCAGCGCAATACCCATGCTCTGCGGGAAGTCTCGATCCAAATCCCGAACAAGCGCTTTGTCGGCATCATGGGGCCGTCCGGGTCGGGGAAATCGTCGCTGCTGTATATCCTGAGCGGCCTGAAGCGCCCGACATCGGGCGATGTGGCGCTGGACGACTACAAGTTTGGGGCGCACTCCGACCTGGATTTGATTGACCTGCGCCGCCAGCGCTTCGGTTTTGTCTTCCAGCAGCCTTACTTGCTGGTCTGGCAGACGGCGATGGAGAACGTGCTGATGGGAGCGCCTGTCTTAGATGACAACGCCCGGCAAAAAGCGGCCGGCTACTTTGAGCAGCTCGGAATTGCGGGGCTGGCCGACAAACTGCCGTCGCAGCTTTCCGGCGGCGAAAAGCAGCGAGTGTGCGTTGCACGCGCCATGATGAACGACCCTGAAGTGATCTTCGCGGACGAGCCGACGGCCTCGCTGGACCATGCCAACGGCCATCTCGTGGTAGATTTGCTGTCGGCGTACCGGGACCGGGGAACTGTCGTGGTTGTGACCCATGACCCGGAAATGCTGCAAGACGCCGACTCGGTGCTGCTGATGCGCGACGGCCAAAGCCTCGGCTGGCGCGACCCCGCCGAAGTCCTAAATGCGGCGGGTCCGAGCAAGACGGTGGCGCTTTGAACCTACCCCGCTCGTTCCTCGCTTCCCCTCCCGAAGCGGGAAGGGCCGGAGTTTCGGACAAGAAGGTCTTGAACTGAGGCTATGCTTTAGCCTCTGACCCTTCCCGCTTCGGGAGGGGAAGCGAGGAACGAGCGGGGTAGGTTCTAGCTCATCCGCCCTTCGCGGATAATGGAGGGCAGCATCTCGGTCTCAATGATGCGTGTGTGGCTGTCGGCCATCACGACGCACCGATGCACGACGTTTTCCAGCTCACGGACATTGCCGGGCCAGGCGTAGCCTTGCAGATACATCATGGCTTCCGGCGAGAAGCCTTCAGTGGTCGCATCGTTCTCGGCATTGAACTTGTGCAGGAACAGCATCGCCAGCAGCGGGATGTCCTCTATGCGCTCCCGCAGGCGCGGCATCGTGATCTGGATCACTTGCAGCCGGTAGTACAAATCTTCGCGGAACTTGCCGTCTTTCAGAAGCTGCTCCAAATCGGCATTGGTCGCGGCGACGACACGCACATCCACCTTGATTGTCTTTGTCCCGCCGACCCGCTCAAACTCCCGCTGCTGCAACACCCGCAGCAGCTTCACCTGCACTGCCCCGGAAACGTCCCCGATCTCGTCCAAAAACAGCGTTCCGCCGTGCGCCATCTCAAAGCGGCCTTTGCGCTCCGCCGCCGCGCCGGTAAACGCATTCTTCTCATGGCCGAACAGTTCGCTTTCCAGCAGGGTCTCGGACAAGGCCGCGCAGGAGATGGCGACGAACGGGCCGGAAGCCCGGTCGGACTGCTCGTGCAGGGCGCGGGCGACCAGCTCTTTGCCGGTGCCGCTTTCGCCGCGGATCAGCACGGTCGCACGGGAAGTCGCTGCCCGGCCAATAGTAGTGATCACTTCCTGCATCGCCGGGGAAACGGCGTTTGCCAGAATGGAAGGCGTCGCTTTGCTGCCGGTTTTGCTGGCGGGGCCGACGGACGACGCTTCGGCGGCGCGGGCGACGGCCCGCTTGACCACGGCCCGAATCTCGTCCATGTCGAACGGCTTAGTGATGTAATCCGACGCCCCGTAGCGCATGGCGTCCACGCAGGTTTTAATCGTGGCGTAAGCGGTGATGACAATCGCGACCGAATCGGGGTGCTTCTGCTTGACTTTTTGGATCAGCTCGACGCCGTTCATGTCCGGCATGATCAGATCTGTAATTAGCAGGCTGACCGGGTTCGCCGCCGCCCATTCCAAAGCTTTCACGCCATTCTCGGCCACCTGGACTTCGTAGCCGTCTTTGACAAAAATCGCCTGCAAGACCCGCCGGATGTTCGGCTCATCGTCGGCAATCAGCAGCGTTTTTGTCTTCAATCCGTTTGAGGCGCTCGTTTCCGCGGTACGTTCTGCTGTCATCGGCACTGCATTTTCCTTAATTCTCTGAGGCCGAATAAACAGCCCAGTTGTCATAACCTTGCCCGGCGCGGTCGTGGCGCTGGTCGGTAATTTCGGCGCGGGACGCCGGCATCATGCCGGCAGGAACCGGCTGGATCGGAAGCTGGACCGTAAAGGTCGAGCCTGCTCCGGGCGTGCTTTGGATCACCAACCGCCCGCCGTGCGTCTCCACAATTTTGCGGACAATGGCGAGGCCGAGGCCGGTGCCTTTTGTTTTTGTCGTAAAAAACGGCGTGCAGATCTTATCAATCTTCGCGGCCGAGATGCCGACACCGGTGTCGGTAAAGTCTAAGTTGACGATGTCCTGGTCCGGCTGGCAGCGCGTCGTGACCGTGAGCGTTCCGCCGTGCGGCATCGCTTGAACCGCGTTAATGACGATGTTTTTGATAACTTGTTCCATCTGGGCGCGGTCCAGCGACAATTCCGGCAGACCTTCTTCCAAATGCTGAACCACCTGAACGTCCTGATCGGCAAGGTATGCGCTCATGAATTGCAGCAGGCGGGTCAGAAGCGCGGACACGGAAACCGGCCGCATCTCCGGCGGCGTCACCCGCGAAAACTCTAAAAATTCGGTCGCGATCCGGTCCAGGCCGTTGACTTCCTGAACAATCATGTCCAGAAACTCGCCGTGTTCGGCCATCAGGGAAGCCGGCATCTCTTTTTGCAGAAGCTGGGCCGCGCCTTTAATGGACGACAGCGGGTTCCGCAGCTCATGGGCGATGTTGGCGGCAAGCTGACCGGTTTCGGCAAGCTTTGAGACCCGCTCGACTTCTTCTTTCATCTGCACTTCATTCGTCACGTCCTCAAACACCACGACAATGCCGAGATATTCGCCCGCCTCGGAAACAAGCTGGGACGCACTCAAATTCAAATACGTCTCGTCGCCCTGCGGGCTTCGGTAGCACACTTGATTTCGGGTAAACACTTTGCCGGTCTGCGCCGTCATTTCTACCATCTTCATGGTTTCTTCGCGCTCCGGCAGGTTAATTTGCAGCAGGTCCGCAAAGGCCGCATAATGCATTCCCACGAACTGCGAGGCGCGTAAATTGACGATCTCCTCCGCGCGTTTGTTCCAGGTCACGATGTAGCCGTCCTTGTCGATCGTGATGACCCCAGCGGCAATCGAGCGCAGGATATTGTCGGTATAATTTGTCAAATTACGCAGGGACGTGATCTCGCGGTAAATGGTCGCCGCTTGGGACGCCACCAAATGCAGCATCATCACGCTTTCCTCCGTGTACAGATCGGGTGTTCGGCTTTCCATCAGCAGCACGCCGATCAGCTCGTCCGCCACGACTAGAGGGATTGCTAACCGGGAACGCATCGCCATCGGGTCCCGGTCCGCTTCTTCCCCGCCTGTTGTTTCTTCCCAGCCCGTTTTTTCTTCCCCGCCCGTTTCCGGCCCGATCAGCGCTGTGCGGGCGTGCAGGGCGCGGGCAGCGACGCTGTCGCCGCTGAGAAGCAGTGTTTGAACGCCGATCATTTCCACCGCCCGCTCGCCGCGAGCGGCCCGGACCGTCATGGTTTCGCCGTTTTCGTCTACCGTCAAAAGCGACGACTCATCGCTCCAAACTAAGCTGGCGACGATGTCTAAAATAGACGACAGCGCTTCTTCCAGCGTGGTTGCCGCCCGCACCTTCTGCATCAGCTCGTAGACCGCCGACAGCTCTAAGTCCCGCTGGCCGATCCGGCGCTCATACCGCGCTGCGCTTTGCAGAACTGTCGCGGCCTGCGACGACGCGACGGCAATCAGCTTCAGCTCCTGGTCGCCGTAATCCGTGCCGTGCTTGCCCAGCACCAGAAAGCCGACCGCCGCGTCGTCCACGACCAGCGGCACCAGCGCCGCCGCCCCGTGGCGGCGGAGAAAGAGGTCGCCGACCGGCTGCCAGTCCGGGCCGAAAAGCAGCGCCGCGTCGGCAGGCGTCAAAATGCGCGGCGCTCGCAGGGTCCGTGCGGAGACCGCCACCGGAACCGGCGTGATGAACCCGCGCAGCCGCTTTGCAAGTGCATCCGAGACGCCGCGCCAGTGCAGGGCGCTGAGGCCCTCATTGGCGTCGTCAAACATCAGCAGCAGCCCGGCGTCGCTGTCGGTGATCTGCGTCGCCAGGTCGTTGACCGTCTGCGCGGCCTTTTGAACGCCCGATGTCGCCGCAAGCGTTTTCGACACTTCGTACAGCGTCGTCAGCTCAGCGTAGCGCTTTTCCTGGCCGGCGATAATCCGGGCGTTTTCAATCGCGATCCCCGCTTGGTGGACAAACGTAGACAGCAGCTCAATGTCGGTCCGCACGATGCCGCGCTGCGGTCCGGCGCTGGACACGACGACCACGCCGATGCAGCGGCCCCGCGCGACAATCGGCTGGGCATAAAACGCTTCCATGTCCAAAGCCTGGGCATAGTCGCGGATCATCGGCAGGGCATCTTGGACATCTTCCACAAACAGCGGCATCTGCCGCTGGGCGACCATTCCAATTACGCCTGTCCCCATGCCGACCTCCGCGTCTATATCCGTCAAAGACGCCCGGTGGTAGCCGCGCACGATTCGGGGCGAGAACCGGCCTGTTTCCACGTCCAGCAGATAAATCCGGCACCGGTCGAAATGGACGACATCCACAATGTTGTCCGCGACTTGATTGAGAACTTGATCCAAATCCAAAGTAGACGTGATCGTCTCGGTCAGCGCGGCCAGCGTGGACAGCTCCTGCAATTTGTGGCTGAGCTTGGCGTAAAGCTGGGCATTGTTGATCGCAAGCCCTGCCTGCGTCGCAAAGATAGAAAACAGCCGCAGGTCTTCGTCGGTGAACAGTGGCGCTCCCGCCCGGCGGCGAATGCACAACACCCCCTGCACGGTCCCGTTCTCGTCCTTCATCGGCATACAGATAGACGAAGACACATCGGCCACGCTGCCGATGCCGGAGCCTTGAAACCGAGGATCGTCCGCCAGCGAGTTCAGCAGCAGCGGCTCGCCGGTCTCGACTACCCGGCCTGCGACCGAGCTGCCGATAAAGATCCGCGTGTTTTCCACCACGTCGCTGGGCAGGCCGAACGACGCGGCGATTACCAAAGACTCTGTTTCCGGCAGGCGCAAAAGCAGCGAGCACGCCTGCGCTTCCATGACCGCCGTCGCTTTTTCTGTCACCATGTCGAGCAGCCGGTCAATCTCGACTTTGTCCATCGCCTGCCCGATCTCATAGACCGTCGCGACTTCCCGGATGCGCCGCTCGACCTGCACCTGCGCGGCCATGATCTCGTCCTGCCAGCGCGTCTGCCGCAGGGCAATCGTAAAAAACGGTGCCAGCGCGTCCGCCACTTCGGGCCAGCGTCCGCGAGACGCTTTGGTCAAATCTGCCGTCCAGACCCCCAGCGTTCTGTCGTCCGTCCCGGCTTTCAGCACGGCGGCATCCGGCCCGCCCGCTTCGGCCTGCTGGCGCAGGATCGCCGTGTCATGACCGAGATGCAGAAATAGCCGGTCTTCCGCGCCGGGCCGGTACAGGGCCAGCGCGTCCGTTTCCAGCGCCCGCCCGGCCAGCGCCAGCAGGCCGGTCAAGGCCGCCCCGTCGGCGTCCGCCGCCGTAATTTCCGCCGCCTGGCGAAGCAGCGTGTCCGCAGTCAGATGGGAGCCAATTTCGGTAGTCATAGTGTTTGTATTATACGCCACTCGCCGTGCCTTGTCGAGTGGAACCAAATCTTACGGTTTATCTAGGGCAAAGACCGGGAACACTGCTAGTAACCCTCACAAATTCCGACGAAAGCAGGCCCGACACTTATGGCAATCGAGACAAAGCCTCGCGCGACGACTATTCCGCTCAGTGACGCCCCAGACAAGCCGGCGTTTCGCGATGATGCCGACGAGGTCGCTGACCGAGCGATTTTAGCAGGCGCTCCCGTAGACCATGCGCTCGGCGACCGAAACGCGGCGCTGACCGAAACGCCCCTGGAAAAAGAAATAGATGCCGCAAACGGGCTGCGCGGGGCGGGCGGACGCACTCCGACTGACGCAGATTTTGATGGTCTGCTTTCTCCTGCCGGCGTCAGCCATGACACCGTCGGCACCGACATTTCTGACAGCACTCTTGTGTTCGGCGACGATGGCAGCCTTTAACGCGGAACGTTTCGACCTTTCTTCGTGTTCAAGCAATGTCAGTGTCGGGTGTCCTGGCCGCTTGTTGTACCCTTGGCGGAACGTATGCGGCACGGCAAGCGAATTCGCGGCAGAATATGCTATAATTACGCATTAGTTTCAGAGAACACAGACTTCTGAAAGAGCGGGCATCGCGCCCGCTCTTTCTGTCTGTTTCTGGTACGGCGATTAGGGGAGCATGGAATAATCCTATGAACGGCGATTTTATCGAGGCCCTGCGGCAGATCGAAAAAGAAAAAGAAATACCTTTTGCCACGCTTTTGCGAACCCTGGAAGTCGCGCTTGGCAAGGCGTACCGCAAGCACTACAATATCGCCGGCGATGTCGCCGTCCATATTGACACCACCAAAAATGCGTTTAAGTTTTCCGCCGAGAAAACCGTTGTGGAAACCGTTGAAAATGAACATGCCGAAATGACTCTGGAGACGGCCCGCAAGTTCGACCCGAACGCCGAGCTTGGCTCGCTTGTTCCCGTCACCGTCACACCGGAAAACTTCGGACGGATCGCCGCCCAGACCGCCCGGCAGGTAATGATGCAGGAGTTCCGGGAAACCGAGCGCGGCAAAGTTTTTGACGAGTACAACGCGAAAATCGGCGAAGTCGCTACCGGCATTGTCCAGCGCACGGAGATGGGCAATGTCTATATTAATATCGGCAAGCTAGAAGCGCTGCTGCCGAAGCCGGAGCAGGTGCCGACCGAGCCGTATCGGTTTAACGACCGGATTAAGGTATACTTGCTGGAAGTCAAGAAGCCCAGTCGCGGCCCTCAGGTCATCGTTTCGCGCTCGCATCCGAGCCTGATCCGCCGCTTGTTTGAGCTGGAAGTGCCGGAAATCGCCGACGGGTCGGTGACGATCAAAAGCGTTGCTCGCGAGGCTGGAGCACGGTCGAAGATCGCCGTGGCGTCGGAAGACGACAAAATTGATCCGGTCGGCGCGTGCGTCGGCCACCGTGGTGCACGGGTGCAGGCGGTCGTGGCCGAATTGTACGACGAAAAAATTGACATCGTTCGCTGGAGCGCGGACGTCAAGCAATTTGTCGCCGAAAGCCTCTCTCCCGCCAAAAGCGTCCAAGTGCGGGTCAACGAAGAAAAGAAGTCATGCTTCGTCTTGGTGCCTGATAATATGCTGTCGCTTGCCATCGGCAAGTCCGGCCAAAATGTCCGGCTCGCTGCTCGTCTGACCGGCTGGCGCATTGATATTCGGTCCGAATCGCAGGAAGCCAAAGCCGCGTTCACCCGCGCCGCCGAAGAAGTGGAAGCCGAAGAGCGCGACTCGGTGCAGACAGCAGGCCGGGCGCTGACCGAAGACGACGCGCTGACCCTGCCGACCGAGGACGGCGGCGATGCCGCAGTGGCTTACGGTGATGAAGTGACGATCACTGCCGATATGCTGAAAATGCTGGACGACGAAGACGAAGAGTAGCAGCAAGGAAAAACCATGAAGGTGCGGCGCATCCCCCTCCGAAGCTGCGTGGTCTGCCGGCAAACTTCGGACAAAAAAGCTCTGCTGCGGGTGGGCCGTGCGCCGGAAAAAGACGGCGGTGCAGTCGCCGTGGACCCGACCGGCCGCGCCAATGGGCGCGGGGCGTATATCTGTGCGGCACCGGAGTGCATTGAGAAAGCCGCCAAGCAGAAGAAGTTCGAGCGCTCTCTTTCGGCCTCCGTGCCGGCGACCCTGCCGAACGATCTGAAAGCATTAGCAGCGCAAATTGTCAAAACGAACCTTGCCGAAACGAACGTAATGGAAGCACAGGCTCCGGCCCCCGTGCAGGCCACAGGAGCGACCGCGTCATGATTTAAGAATAACAAGAAGCAAGAGGTGAACCGAGTTTATGTCAGGTGTGCGAATTTACGATCTAGCCAAAGAATTAAACGTCTCCAATAACGAAATATTGGATCTGCTGAAAGCGATGGGCGAGCCTGCCCGCACCGCGTCTAGCACCCTTCCCGATGCCATTGTGGCTACTGTCCGCGCCCAGAAATCAGCAGTCGGCAACGGCGGGTCAAAACCCATCAACGGCACTGCGGCCGCTGCGGGTTCCAATGGAGCATCTGCAAATGGTGCATCAACGAACGGCGCGTCCGCCCTTGTGGCCATACCGGCAGCGCCTGCCGAGCCGGCGGCCCCCGTGGTAATTCCCGAAGTCATCACGCTCAGAGATTTCGCCCAGCTCATCGGCGTCCCAGCCCCCGATATCCAGAAGAAGCTGATGGGGCTTGGCGTTCTTGCGTCGCTGAACCAGAAGCTCAGCACGGAAGTGACGACGCGGCTTGCCAAAAGCTACAAAGTTCCGATCACGGTCAGCGCCACGCCGAAGCCAGCCCCGGCGAGCGGCACTGTCCCCGATGCGGCTCCTGCTGCCCCGAAAGTTGCGGTGGTTGCGCCGAAGCCGCGCCAAAAGGCTGCCGGGCCAGTCACCCGCCCGCCGGTCGTCACCATCATGGGCCACGTTGACCACGGCAAGACGTCGCTTTTGGATGCTATTCGTCAGGCCAAAGTCGCCTCCGGCGAGTTCGGCGGCATCACCCAGCATATCGGCGCGTACCAGGTCGAAGTGGACGATCCCGAAAACAAGGGCCAGAAGCGTAAAATTACGTTTTTGGATACGCCGGGTCATGAAGCGTTCACCGCGATGCGGGCGCGTGGCGCTCAGGTCACGGACATTGCCGTTCTCGTCGTCGCTGCCGATGACGGCGTCATGCCGCAAACCATTGAAGCGATCAATCATGCCAAAGCCGCTAATGTGCCGATCATTGTTGCCGTCAACAAAATTGACAAAGAAGGTGCCAATCCGACCAACGTTTTGACCCAGCTTACCCAGTATGATGTCATGCCGGAAGCCTACGGCGGCAACGTCCAGACGGTCGAAGTCTCGGCCAAAGAGCAGCTTGGCTTGGATGACCTGCTGGAACAGATCCTGCTGGTCACCGATGCCGAGATCGAGCCGAAGGCCGACCCCAGCGCTCCCGCTACCGGCACGGTGATCGAAGCTGAGCTGGACCGAAGCCGGGGTGCGGTCGCGACCATTTTTGTGGACCAGGGAACGCTCAAAATGGGCGACTCCATTGTCGCTGGCGGAACCTTCGGCAAGATCAAAGCCATGCTGAACGACCGGGGCCAGCGGGTGACTTCAGCCACTCCGGCTACGCCCGTCGTCGTCCTCGGTCTCGGCAGCGTTCCCGCCGCCGGCGACCGCATGGAAGTGGTCAAAGACGAGAAAGCCGCTCGGCAGCTTGCGGAAGGCCGCGCGTCGGTCACGCGCGACGAGAAGCTGAACACGCGCCGCCCGGTGACTTTGGAAGACTTGCAGCAGCAGTTCAAGTCTGGTGCGAGCAAAGAGCTGAACTTGATCATCAAGGGCGATGTGCAGGGATCGGTGGAAGCCATCCGGCAGTCTTTGGAGAAAATCCAGCACACGGAAGTTAAAGTCAAGTTCATCTCGTCCGGGGTCGGTGCCGTTTCCGACTCGGATGTGCTTCTCGCCTCGGCGTCCTCTGCGCTGATTGTTGCGTTTAACACGCGGGCTGAACCCGCCGCTACGCGGCTGGCTGAAGCCGAGCATGTGGATATTCGGGAATACCGGGTTATCTATGACTTGATTGACGATGTCAAGCTGGCGATGGCCGGCCTGCTCGACCCGATCTACGAAGAAATCCCGCTGGGCGTCGCCGAAGTCCGTGCCGTCTTCAAGCTGCCGCGTTCGGGCGGCTCGATTGCCGGCTCGTACATCCTGTCGGGAAAAGTCGTGCGCGGCGGTTTGGTCCGCGTCAAGCGCGGCGGCAAGCTGGTCGCTGAGGGCAAGATTGACACGCTGAAGCGTGAAAAAGACGATGTTCGCGAAGTCGCTCAGGGCTTCGAGTGCGGCATTCTGGTCCCCGGCTACGACCCGATGGAACCTGTGAACGACCGCCCGCAGGATACTATCGAGTGCTACGAGATGAAGCGCACCGTGCGAACGCTATAAGGCAGCATTTGTCATATACGCAGGGCGAACACAAGGTTCGCGCCCTACGTCCCATCTTCGCACCCCGTAGGGGCGAACCTTGTGTTCGCCCTTCTTTATCCTGTTTGCCTTTTGTCTACCGAGGCAAACCTGCCGGTTCATGCGCCGGTACTAACCTATGACCATCGGCCTTCTGACCGTCACACTGCACATTGAAGAAGCGAACTCGCTGAAAGACAAGCGGCAGGTCCTCAAAAGCCTGCTGGCCCATCTTCGCAGCGAGTTCAATGTCTCGGCCACCGAAGTCGGCGACCATGACATCTGGCGCACAGCCACTGTCGGCATCGCCGTAGTCGCCACCGACGGCACGTATGCCACTCAGGTCCTAGACAAAGCGCTGGACCATATCGAAGGCAATCCGCGCGTGGACGTGACGCAGACGGATACCGAATTGTTCTAAAAGAAACTTATTATGCCCGCCACACGAAAACAGCGATTGCAGGACCAGCTTCGGGAAGTGCTGTCCGAAATCATCCGGCGCGAGATGCGCGACCCGCGCTTTACCGATGGCCTGCTGACCATTACGGACGTGGAAGTCACCACCGACTACAAAAACGCCACGGTGTTTATCAGTGTCCTCGGCTCCGAAGACGCCAAGCAGGGCAAGCTGAACCTGCTGCGCGGCGCAACCGGTGTCCTGCGCGAAGAGCTGAAGCGCTCCAAAGCCTTCATCAATGTCCCCGCGCTGACGTTCAAGTACGACGACACGATTGACCGGGGGGCGCATATGTTTGAGGTGCTGGAACAAGTCAAGCGCGAAGACGCCGCCCGGCCCAAGCCTGCGTCCGAAGAGTTAGAGGCTGAAGAAGCGAACGCTGAGGAAGACGCCGATGACCAGTGACCTGAACGGGCCACTGGCGGACGCGGCGGCGGCCATTCATGCCAGTCAAACGATTGTGCTGGCCTGCCACGTCAACCCGGATGGCGACGCTCTCGGCTCGATGCTGGGTCTCACGCTGGCGCTTCTGCCGCTTGGCAAAACGGTGACGTGTTTGTCGGAAGACGGCGTTCCCGATATTCTGACGTTCCTGCCCCGTGCAGAGTTAGTTCAGCAAACAACAGACCAAGCGGAGTTTGATCTTGCCCTCGTTGTCGACAGCGGGGATCTGCCGCGTGTCGGTCAGACCGTCCAGCCGATCATTCGCCGCGCAAATCGCGTCATAGACGTTGACCACCATGTCACCGCTGGCGCATTCGGCGACATTCGCGTCCTGGATGCCCGCGCGGCGTCCACCGCTGAGATCGTCTACGCCTTGCTCCAAGCGCTACAAGCCCCGATTACGCCCGAAATCGCGACGTGCCTGTTCACGGGCATTATCACTGACACTGGCTCATTCCGCTTCCAGAACGTCACGCCCAACACGCTTCAGGTGGCCGCCGCCCTGCTCGAAGCCGGTGCTCCGCCCGCGTTCATCTCGGAGCATGTCTTTGAGAACCGCACGTTCGCCGCGACCCAGCTTCTCGGCCATGCCTTAGCATCCCTGCAAAAAACTTCCGACAGCAGAATTGTCTGGGCTTCTATCACTGCATCCGACTTCACCGAAGTGGGCGCGACCGACCAAGACACCGAAGGCATCGTCAGCTACGTGCGCGGCGTTCAGGGCGCTGAAGTCGGCATTCTGTTCCGGGAAATGACTGGCGGCGGCATCCGCGTTTCCCTGCGCTCCCGCGAGACTGTCAATGTCGCCGAGGAACGAGGCGGGGTGGGTTCATCCCAGCAATGCCCGCGTCGCTGCCCCGATGTCTTCTGAGCGCATCAGCGTTTCACCCACTAAAATCGCCTTCGCCCCCGCATCAGCAACACGCTTCACGTCCGCCGGGTTTTTCAGGCCGCTTTCCGCCACCAGAGTCACATCGCGCGGAACCATCGCCGCCAGCCGCTCCACGGTTCCTAAGTCCGTCACAAATGTATTCAGGTCACGCGAATTGATCCCGATGAGCTTGGCATCTGCGCCGAGCGCGACTTCCATCTCCACTTCCGTATGCACTTCCACCAGCGCCGCCATGCCGAGGCTGTGCGCGACTGCTTGATAGTCCGCGATCTGCGCTGACGTCAGCGCGGCGACAATGAGCAGCACGGCGTCTGCACCCAAAGCACGCGACTCGTAAATCTGCCAGTCGCTTACGACAAAGTCTTTGCGGATGATCGGCAGGCTGACGGCCTGACGCACCGCGACGAGAAAATCGTCATGTCCCTGGAAAAACTTTTCGTCGGTCAGAACCGAAAGGCACGATGCACCGGCGGCTTCGTACTCTTTCGCAATCGCCACAGGATTAAAGTCGGCCCGAATGATGCCTGCCGACGGCGACGCTTTCTTCACTTCGGCAATCAAGGATACCGGGCCAAATTTGGGCGTCTGCAGTGCTGCCAAGAAATTGCGGGGTGGGGGAGCGTCTTTGACGAGAGCCATCAAGTCAAACAGTGACACTCTCGTTAGCCTGTCCTGAAACTCCGTCTGCTTATGGGCAATGATCGTGTCTAGAATAGTCGGCTCAGGCATTTGTGAACTCCTTCAGCCGCTCCAAAGACGCTAGGGCCGCGCCGCTGTCAATCAGCGCCGACGCCCGCTCGATGCCGTTTTCCAAAGTGTCTTCCACGCCTGCAACCAGCAGAACACCGGCGGCGTTCAGGCAGACAATGTCCCGATGCGGCCCCCGATCCTGGCCCCGCAGAATATGCAGCAAAATCTCGGCGTTTTCCGCGATGCTTTCGCCGCCCGCCAGATGCTCAATCGTCGCGCGGGCCAGACCCAAGTCCCATTCCGGGTCAAGTTGATAAGACGTGACCTGGCCGTCTTTCAGCTCGCTGATGGCCGTCTCGCCAAGCGTAGACAGCTCATCCAGTCCGTCCACGCCATGCACCAGCAAAGCGCGATGACTGCCCAAGTTTTTGAGAACATGGGCCAAAGTCTCGCACAAAGCTCCGTCATAGACCCCGATGAGCTGCACCTTCGCCCCGGCGGGATTGGTCAGCGGCCCCAGCATATTGAAAATGGTCCGAATGCCGATCTCCTTGCGCGGCCCGGCAGCGTACTTGAACGACGGGTGCATGGAGGGCGCGAACAAAAAACCGATCCCCACTTCGTCAATGCACCGTCCCAAGCGCTCCGGCGGCAGGTCAAGCGTCACGCCGAGCGCTTCCAAAACATCCGCGCTGCCGCACTTGCTTGTCGCCGCCCGATTGCCGTGCTTGGCGACCGCCAGCCGCCCGTCCGCCGCGACCACCAGCGCCGCTGCCGTCGAAATGTTGAACGTCTTTAGCGCATCCCCGCCCGTCCCGCAGGTATCCACTACCACTTTGTCCGTCTGCACAGGGACTGTGACGGCGTACTCGCGCATGACTTTCGCGAACCCTGTAATCTCCTCGACCGTTTCGCCCTTCATGCGGAGCGCGACCGCCAGCGCAGCGATCTGAGCATCCGTCGCCTGCCCGTCCATAATCTGCCGCATCACGTCCGCCGCCTCGTCCTCGGCCAGATGTCTGCCTTCAATCAAATGCTGTATTGCGTGTTTCATAAGTTACGGCCAGTTTTGGGTCAAAGCGCCGATCTGACCTAGCTCGTCTTCGGAGAAGTCCAAGTTTTTGAGGGCACCGACATTCTCCGTGATCTGCTCGGCGTTTGAAGCGCCAATCAGCGCACTGGTAACGGTGGGAAGCCGGAGAGTCCATGCCAGCGCCATCTGCGCGAGTGTTTGCCCCCGGCCCTCCGCGATGTTGTTAAGCTTGCCGAGCCGGTCCCAAACTCCCTTTGCTTTTTCTGCCTCCCACCACTTTTGCCCCTCTGCGCCGCGCTTGCCCTGACGCGAGCCGGCCGGAACTCCTTGTAAATAGCGGTCGGAGAGCGTGCCGCCAGCCAGTGGGCAAAAAGCAATCACTCCGGTGCCGTAGAGCTTTGTGTAAGGCAGCAGGTCCGTCTCGATCCCCGGACCGAGCATATTGTAATAGGGCTGATGGATCGTGAGGGGCGACCAATCATGCTTCTGAACCACTTCCACCGCTTTGCTGTAATCTGCGCCGGAATAATTGCTGATGCCGACATACAGCGCCTTGCCCTGCCGAACAATTAAATCGAGCGCCGCCAGCGTTTCGTCCAGCGGCGTCTCCGAGTCGGGGCGGTGATGATAGAAAATATCCACATAGTCTAGGCCCATGCGCTTCAGCGATTGATCTAGGCTGGCGACCAAATACTTCTTGCTGCCGCCGTCTCCATACGGGCCATCCCACATCTCAAACCCGGCCTTCGTTGAGATAATCATCTCATCACGCGGCATCTCCTTGAAAATGGGGCCGACGACGAGTTCGCTGTTGCCGGGCGGCGGGCCATAGTTGTTGGCAAGGTCAAAGTGCGTGATGCCGTGGTCGAACGCGGTGAACACGCTGCGGCGGCATTCGTCTTCCTGGCCCGGCTCACCGAGCGCCTGCCATAAGCCAAGCGAGATCAGCGGCAGTTTCAGGCCGCTCCTGCCGCAGCGGCGGTAGGTCATCGCTCCGTAACGGTCCGGTGAAAAATTGGTCATTAGACTTTCCTCTACTTGATAAAGACAGGTACTGTGGCGTTTGTCTGACCACTGATGAAATCAACCACTTCTTGGAAGGCTTTTGTATTTGCGTTATCCATCGCATCTACGAAGACGAACCGGCGAATATCTTTCCGGGCTTCGGCGTCCGGCATCAGTTCTTCCATCCAGTCGAAGTAATCATAATCTTTTTCGTCTGGGGCATCGTACAAGTCGTTGTAAAATCTGACGAGTATCGGCATCCTGCCTGATGCATACCGTATTTCCGTCGCGACCGATGTAGCAGGCCCATTTTCGACTTCCACAAAAGCCTGATAACCTGCGCGGCGAAGCGCCTCCGCAACCTGTTCCGCCGCTGGGACATGACGGGTTCGGCACAGAAAAATTGCGTTCAACGTATTCCTTAGCTGCTTTCGGCATTGTCCTGCGAGCCGTACTCGCGTTCAACGCAGCAGATGCGAACGGTGTAGGCGCTGTACCAATCGTCCTGGCCGCGCTGCTGGGCGACCAGATGCTCGGTGTTTTGTTTCCAGGCGGTAATCGCTTCGCGGCTCTCCCAATAAGAGACGGTGATGCCAAGTCCCTCGCGGGCCGACTCCACGCCGAGAAAGCCAGGCTGTTCGGCGGCGAGTTCCAGCATCCGCGCGGCCATGTCCGCGTAGCCGCGGTCGCCCTCCGTGCGCTCCGACGTGAAGATGACGGCGTAGTAGGGAGGCTTCGGCGTGGGGGCGATCCGGCTCATGAGGTCATCAGTCCCCGCACCATCCCGGCGCGTTCGGTCTCGCCCTGGGCTTCTAATGCCTCAGCGTCCAGGCGAAGCTGCCCAGCCAGCGGCGGGTCAATGCCCGCTTGGATGTCGGTGTAGAGCGTCTCCAAAGTTGTGGTGTTCACGGAAGTTTCCAGCGGCGGTTTGGACGGCATTCCCTGGTAAAAGAACGACCCCAGCGGCTCCGGCAAGGCTTCCAAATGGCCGTCGTCATGCTGCAACGACAGAGAAACGACGCGTGGGTCCAGCACAATCGGATGCACTTCTGGCTGAGAGAACCGCCAGCGGTAGGCGTTCAGGAATCGTCGCAAGATCTCCTGGCCCGTCGCAAGCGCCTCCGTTCGCAGCGTTTCCGTATCCTCATCGCCCGCAATCGTCAATTCCAGCACTAAGCGCAGGGTTTTCCCGGTCCACCAGGCCCATTCGCCGAAAATGCCTTGCCCATCGGTGCCTTCGCTGAGAGACGGCGGAAAAAAGAGCGTGGCGTCCATGCCGTTCAGGGTGCAGGTCAGCGGCTCGACATCAGGACCTTTGGCGCAGAAGTCCAGCGTAAAGGGCAGAGCGATAAGAGCATCGGCGATCAATTTCATTGAGTTATTGGTTTCTAAGATGGCGGGAACCCACCCCGGTTCGTTCCTCACCGACCCTCCCGAAGCGGGAAGGTCAAGAGGTTGGAAAGCCAGGCGCATCTGGCTTCTTCTCGGAACTCCTCACCTTCCCGCTTCGGGAGGGTCGGTGAGGAACGAACCGGGGTGGGTTCCTACAGCACCACAATCTCCGGCGGGATGGCTTCGTTCAGGACCCACGCGGTGCCGTCTTCCTGCACCGTGACGATGTTTTCCAAACGAACGCCAAACTTGCCCGGCAGGTAAATCCCTGGCTCAACCGAGAAGCAGTGGCCGGGCAGAAGCGGCGTGTAATTGGCCGCCATGATGTACGGTGTCTCATGGTCATCCAGTCCAATCCCGTGGCCGGTGCGGTGAATGAAGAACTCGCCGTACCCGGCGTCTTCAATGACTTGCCGGGTGGCGGCGTCTACGTCATGCGCGGTCGCGCCGGACTTCACGGCGGCGACGCCTGCCGAATAAGCTTGGTAGACGACTTCATAGACACGCTTGGCTTCGTCCGACGCCTCGCCGACCGCCACCGTGCGCGTGATGTCGCCGTGGTAGCCGTCGGTCATCGCCCCAAAGTCCAAAATCACGACATCGCCGGACTTGATTTTCGTCGTTCCGGTGTTGTGATGCGGCGATGCACCGTTGACCCCCGCGCCAACAATCGGCTCAAACGAGTCGGCATTGCCGCTTCGCGCAGTCGCCTGCTTTAGAGCAGACGAGACTTCTATCTCGCTCGCGCCTACCCGGCAGGCTGCGTAAGCGACCGGGATCAGCGCGTCGGTGGCCTCGGCGGCCCGCTGAAGCGAAGCAAGTTCCAGCGCGTCTTTCCGGGATCGCAGGGGAGCCAGCGCCATGCCAGCCGGGCGAAACAGCGCGGTCGGCATCAACTCTTGCAGCTTCAAAACAAACCGGGCGGGCATATCGTCATCAATTCCGACGATCCCGATGTCCAGCATGAGTTCTTTCGCGAGAGGCGCGAGAACCGGCTCCCAGCCGGTGCCGTCGTCCCAGGCGCGAATATCCAAGATGCCGGCCGGGTTCGCGTGGGCCTGCCCGGCGTTCAGCGCCGGAACCACAAACAGCCAGGGCTTGTCGTCGGGAATGATCAGCGCAAGAAAACGCGACCCCGGTTCGGAAAAGCCGGTCAAATAGCGCATTGCCGCGCCCGGCGTGACAATCAGCGTGTCCAGCCCGTTTTCGTGCATGGCTGTCCGCACCAGGCTCAGGCGCTTTTCGTACAAGGTTGTCATTCAGCGCTCCAAAAACGTTTTTAACATCTGCTTGCCGTGTTCGGTCAAAACGGCTTCCGGGTGGAACTGCACGGCTTCCAGCGGCCAGTCCCGGTGGCGCAGGCCCATGATCTCACCATCTTCCGCCTCGGCTGTGACTTCCAGAACGTCCGGCAGCGAAGACGCTTCCACCACCAGCGAATGATACCGGGTCGCCGCAAACGGCGACGGCAGCCCCGCAAAGACGCCCTGCTCTCGGTGCGTGACGAGGGAAGTTTTTCCGTGCATCAGCTTGTCGGCGCGAACAACCCGCCCGCCCAGCGCCTGTCCCATCGCCTGCAAGCCGAGACACACGCCGAAAATCGGGATCGTCCGCCCAAACTCTTTGATCAGTTCCAGTGTCACCCCCGCGTCGTCGGGCGTGCCGGGGCCGGGCGAGATCACAATCTTCTCCGGCTTCATCTCAGCAATATCGGCAAGCGTGACGGCATCATTGCGCCGGACATCCAAATCCGCGCCCATCTCGCCAAGATACTGAACCAGATTATAGGTAAACGAGTCATAGTTGTCAATGACTAAAATTTTCGGCATTATTCCACTTTCGCACGCTCATCCGGCTCCGGGTCTTCGTCAAACTGCACGGCTTTTATTGTTTCCAAGCCGAGCAGCCAGGCTTTTGCGATCCGGTGCATTCCGTCCATGACATGGCCCTGGGCGGAAAGTATCACCGGGTAGTCAAAGTCCGCTTCCATGATCTTCCGCGCATGTTCCGCCACTGCTCGGCATGTCGGAAGAAGCTGCCTGCCGTCAAACCATGTTACGAGATCAAAGTCACCGATTTCGCTGAGCGGAGCCTGCTTATTTGGGAAGTCCTGAGTGATCTCCCAAAGCCGCTCGACTTCCCAGGCCAGCACGGTTCCGTCTTCCTGCCTATCTGAATATGTCCGCTGTCCCATGTGTTGTGGCTTTGCCTGCATAATGCTGTTCCAGCGCGTCAACCAGCCCATCCATTGTCGACTCGGCGGCGACTAAATCGGGTGGGCGACCAAAGATTTCTTCCGCAGTCAGGGCGGTGCTAGGGCCGATGCAGGCGATGACAACTGCTGCCGGAAGCGTTATGCTGCCGAGGGCGGACGCGAAGTTCTTGACGGTGGACGACGACGTAAACGTCACGGCATCAATCGTGCCGTCCCTCAGCCGCTGCCTCAGCGTGTCAGCATCGGCGGCGTCTACGACATTTTCGTAGGCGACTACGGCATCTACCGTGCCTTCACGGGCGGTGAGGGCGTCAATCAAGCCGTCATCGCCGTCTTTCGCGCGAGGAACCAGAAAGTTCTTGCCGAACGGTTCTTCGGGCAGCTCGGTTCCCAGTCCCACGCCGGTCATGGCGGACGGCGAGAAGTCCACGCAGAGGCCGTGCGACTTAAGCGCGTCAGCGGTCGCCGGGCCGACGGCAGCAATTTTGGACGTGCTGAACGAACGCGCGTCTTTTCCCGCGTGAGCAAGGCGACCGCAAAATGCATGAACCGCCGGGGCGCTGGCGAAGCAAATCCAGTCATAGGTGCCGATACGAACTATGGCGTCATCCAAAGCCGCGTAGCTGTCGGACGGCGGGACCAGCTTGATGGTTGGGAAGACAATCGCTTCTGCGCCTTTGGCGGCCAGCTTCCCGGCAAACTCCGACGCCTGCTCCCGCGCCCGCGTCACGACAATTCGCTTGCCGGAAAGGGGGCCGAGGTCGAACCAGCGCAAACGCTCCCGCAGGCGCACGACTTCGCCCACCACCGTGACCGCAGGAGCTTTAAACTTTGCAGTCCTGACTTTCTCGGCGATGTCGCCGAGCGTCCCGACCAGCGTTTCCTGCTGACCTGCCCAGGTCCCCCAGCGCACCAGGGCCACAGGAGTTTCGGCGCTGCGTCCATGTGCCTGAAGCTGTGTCGTGATTTCGTCCAGATTCTCGACGCCCATCAAGAACAGCAGCGTGTCTCCGGCGTAGGCGATCTTGTCCCAGCGCCGCCGTCCTTCCGCCTCACCTGCTGTGCGTGTCCCTGACTCGCGGGCATCATCGCGCTCATGGCCGGTGATGACGGCAAACGACGACGCGGCATCGCGATGGGTAACGGGAATACCCGCGTAGGCTGGCGCGGCAATTGCTGAAGTGACGCCTGGTATGATCACAAACGGAATACTCCGCTCCCGCAGGTATTCTGCTTCCTCGCCGCCGCGCCCGAATACGAACGGGTCGCCGCCTTTCAGTCGTGCGACGGTTTTGCCCGCCGCGGCCCTGTCGGCGAGAAGCGCATTGATGTCTTCCTGACGCATCGCGTGCTTGTCGGCCTGCTTGCCGACATACACCCGCTCGGAGGTGAGGGGCGCGTAATCCAGCAGTCTCGGATGGGCAAGCCTGTCGTACACTACGACATCGGCAGCCCGAAGCGCATCCGCCCCGCCGACCGTGATCAGCTTCGGATCGCCCGGCCCGGCCCCAATTAAATACACTGTGCCGACTGTCATGGAGTGATTGTACCCGATGGAAGTGTCCGCGGTGGAAGGCAGGCGGCGGATAGGGTAAAATAAAGGAGTATGCAAACCCTTGAAACTCTTTTAAACAACACTCTCCAAGCCGAGTCACTGCTCTCGCTGACACTCAGCGAAGCGGTGCACAAAGCCGATGACGAGGCCCGCAAGGTGACAATCCGGCCGATTGAACTGCGCGGGCAGCGGCTGTATCAGTTTGAGCATCAGTACGCACAGAAAGTCAGGCACGAAAACCTGAAACCCAAAGAAGCGAAAGGCCGGATTTTGGACCTGCTCCCGCGGGCGTTCCGCCAGGGCCATTTCCTGACCACCCAAGGCAGCTTCCATGCCGCCGCCGGGGCGGCTGGCAAGCTCGCCATCCGGGCGACGGGCACTGCTGCCCCAGCGAATGCTGCGCCGCTGAAGCACGACCGCCAAAAAAATTACACGCTGGCCGAAGATACGCCGGTGGATTTTCTGGTCCGTCTGGGCGTGATGACCGCCGCCGGTAAAATCGTTGCCGCGAAGCGGGACAAGTTCAAGCAGATCAACCGATTTTTAGAGATGGTGGACGATGTCGCCGGCAGTTTGCCCCAAAGCGGCCCGCTGCGGATACTGGACTTCGGCTGCGGCAAAGCCTACCTCACTTTCGCGCTGTACTATTATCTCACTGCCGTCAAGAAAAAAGAAGTTCGGCTGGTCGGTTTGGACTTGAAACAAGACGTGGTTGAGTTTTGCAGCACGGTCGCGTCCGACTTGGGGTACACGGGCCTGAGCTTCGCCCTAGGAGACATTCAGGGTTATGCAGAATCCGAACCCGTCGACATGGTGGTGACTCTGCACGCCTGCGACACGGCCACCGACGATGCGTTAGCCAAAGCGGTGGAGTGGGGGGCAAGGGTGATTTTATCCGTTCCCTGCTGCCAGCACGAGCTGTTTGGGCAGTTGCACTCGGACATCATGCGCCCTCTGCTGAAGCATGGCATTCTGAAAGAGCGCTTGACGGCGCTTGTCACTGATGCTGTCCGGGCCAGCCTGCTGGAGAGCGCCGGCTACACCGTCCAGATCTTAGAGTTTGTCGCCCTGGAACACACGGCGAAAAACCTGCTCATCCGCGCCGTCAAACGTCCCGGCAAGCGCCAGGGACTGCCATCCGCCGAGTACGAAGCCTTCCGGGACGCCTGGCGCATCCGCCCAAGTTTCGAGGCCGCGCTGGCAGCCTTGGCCGACCGGCAACACGCAAACGAAGCCAGCGAAACTACATTGGGCTGAATGTAGCGCTGAAGTTCTTGGGGGACTGACCCATTAGCCCCGTACCGGCCGCCACGCCACCGCTGCCCAGGGCGCCGTTGAGGTTCTGGTCCGTGGTGGAAGTGGGAGCCGCAAAGCCGGGCGAAACACGCTCAGGCCGCAGCCACTTCACATGGCCGTCCTCAAAACCAAAGCTCGCGCCGCCCGCGTGGATGCCTGCCGTTTGATCCCCATACCCGCCGCCGTTCAGCCCGTCCGCCCATGCCGGCTGGCCCATGATGCCGGTCACCCAATGCGCGTCCGGGCCGCTGTAGTCAATGAAGCCGGCCCCGCCGTCGTTGCCGTGGCCGCCCGCTGAGTTGCCTTCCTGCGGGTTGCTCGGATCGGCGGAAACGCCGTAGCTCTCGCTCAGCAGCACCGTGCTTGCGGGAGCAGCAGAAGCAGCCAGCATCCCGTCACTTCTATGCCCATCAAGGTTGGAATTGAAGCAGTAGGAAACGGCAGGAAGTGCGGTCGGGTCGTCCGGGCAGCGGAACACCGCCGCGCTTTTGACGTAAGGATAGACTTCGCCCGCCCAGCCTCGTCCTTCAAACCCCCAGGGGTCCACATAATTGCCGGGCGGGTAGCGCTCCTCATTGTCCTGCGTGTACTGGATGAGCGCCAGGCCAAGCTGTTTGAGGTTGGACTGGCAGGCTGCCCGGCGGGCATTCTCCCGCGCCTTCTGAAACGTCGGAAACAGAAGAGCCGCCAGGATCGCGATGACCGCGATAACAACGAGCAGCTCAATCAACGTAAACCCGTATTTTTTGCTTCTCAACACCTGAGTGTTCCGCGCTTTATCCTCTTGATTTTCCACTGCTGTACCCTGCCTCCTAAAAACAAATGGCACTCGCTCTAGACGTTTGGTTTTGCTATGGATTTTTGGGCAAACTCGCGAACATCCGTGTTTGGAGAGGTGAGCAGCGGCTGAAGTTGTGCTGATGCTGCATCTGTATGAAATTCCCTCAAGATCAAGCAGGCTCCCATCGGTACATTCTCCAGAGCGATCAAGTGATTGTACACGACAACAGGATGATCGCTTTCCCAAAAACTGATCTCATCGCTCGCGAATGCAAAGACCTGACTACGGCGTGACGCGGGCAAACGA
The DNA here is from genome assembly GCA_964252595.1 of uncultured Armatimonadales bacterium. Lineage (GTDB taxonomy): Bacteria > Armatimonadota > Armatimonadia > Armatimonadales > Capsulimonadaceae > JANXMY01. The sequence goes on along the minus strand of CAXUNT010000006.1, from coordinate 22,384 downwards.
GTGAAACCTGCGTTCACAAATACATGGGCTATTGTGTCAAGTTTGGTGCCTTGGAGCCAGGGGCTTGAACTTTTCCGGGTGGCCACGGACAGCAGCCAATCTACGTCTGACACAGTCAGCGGCGTTGTCGCCGCGCGGTCACGAAGGGTATAAACTTGAGTATCGTTACTTTCTGTGACTACTCCTTTTGCAAGAAGAAGCGGCGCAGCATCCGGTGCAGTATTCGCGGTTTCATGACCACAACCACACACCGAACACAGCAGAGCCGCGCTCAACAGAAACCGAACAAGTCGTCGTCTCATCTCGTTTTAACTGCCTTTCCGAGTATCAGGGCAGCGTTATGACGAAGCCGACCCACATAAACACAAGACACCGGAGGCGCAACCAACGTGAAGGCGAATGTTTCGCGAGTGTGCTTCCTACTGTTAGTAACGTGAGAGGAAAGTAAAACGGTTCGGCCATTTTCCTTAATTTTTTGTCTCTGTAGGAGTGACGCAGTTAGAACGCAAACTGCGAGCAGTTCCCATCTCAGTCGTTGCGAATCATATCCTCTGCTCTCGATGAACGACATACTCTGTGTAGACTTTATCCGCGTCAAACTCATAGGCACGGTAGACCACTTCGCCGGTGAATTCCAGCATATCTCGCATTCGGTCACGAATGACTGGGCGAATGATCCGCTCCAGCGCTTCGCTGGCTTCGACCCATTCCACAGCGAGGCTTTCGGCGCTGGTTTGGAGCTTGCCGGACACAAGCTCGCACAAAAAGTCAAACATGACGATGTGCGATTTGGTGTTGGAATAGACGCCCGCCAGCTTGCCGACGGTCACGACCATGCCGGTTTCTTCTAAAATTTCTCGCTGCAAGGCAGTCACTAAGTCTTCGCCTTCTTCCACCTGCCCGCCGGGAAACTCCCAGTCCCGGCGCGGGCTGCGGATCATTAAAACCTGCCCTTCGGCGTCCCGAACCAGCCCGGCAACAGCGACAATATGCTTTGGTGTCATGGTTTGAGATATTCCAGCGCTTCCGCCGTCAGCTCGGCGAGGGGCCGATCCATCAGTAGGTCAAGCCGTTCCGGCGGCAAGTGCGCGAACCGGACCTGCGCCTCGGCGTCTGAAGTCGGGTCGCTTTCCATCTGGGACAAACGGCGCGGGCGCTGGGCCAGGCGCTGGTTCCGCAGAACGCCGTCAGCCTGACAAAAAATAATTTCCAGAGTCCCGCCGGATGCCTCGGCGATCTTCTGCGCTTGTTCGACGACAGTGGGGTAGGCTGCCGGGCTGTCAAAGATCACGGACAGTCGCTGCTGGACCATCAGGTCGCGGCAGAGGGCCAGGGGAAGAAGATAGGAGGCAGGACCGGAGACGGCTTCGGGGACTGACGCTTCCAGCAGCGTTGTCTTGACCGTATCTTTGTCCAGCACCGGCCACCCCAGCGCCTTTCCCAATGCCAGGGCCAGCGTCGTTTTGCCTGCGCCCGGAAGACCGGCCATCAGGACCAGCGTGGGAGCAGATACTAACGCGGGAATCGCTTCCTGCCACGCCTGGAAGAAGGCGGCCATTGTGGCAAACCGGGCGTCTCGCGCCGGGGCGCAGGCTTTGGCGGCGACTTCACGAGGCGCGGGCAGGCCGTCCGGCAGAAAAACAAGCGCGGCCCGGCCCATGACATACACTGTCGTCCGCTCGTCAATGCGTGCGCCCATTTCGTATTCCTCCGGGGCCATGAACCGCGACCCGCCGAACATCCGGCCCCTTCCGTTCGTGTTCGGCTCGTCGCGGGAAAAGTCTAGGTCAATGACCCAAAGACGCTTTGACCTGAAATCATAGAGCAGCGAGCCGTCGTAAAAGTCGCCGGCGATCCATCCGGCCTCGGCCAAGCGGACGTGCAGGTCAAACAACGCGCTGAGGCAGGACAGGATCTCAGCCGCCGGCAGACTGCGGAACCGCTGAAACGACGACAACGGATCGTCCCGCCGCTCGCGCGGCACGCCCAGCAGCTCGCCGTCCTGCCACGGGTAAACCAGCATCGGACCTTCGGGAGACTCGATCACTCGGTAAAGCGGCGGCAGCAGCGGATGCCGGACACTGTCGCTGAGGCGGATGGCGTTGCGGAGAAGCGCGACACGGGCCGGGTGGTTAAGCACTGGAATAGGATCGTCGGGGACACCCGCAGTTTTGACGAAAAAGCGCTCTGCGCCGACTTCAATGCCGTGAGACACATTGCCGGAATCCTGCGTGTGCGCCCCGAACTGGGCAAAAACCGTCCCAACCGAGCGCAGAAAATCCAGCGGCGGCAGGTCTGTGGCAGCGCAGTCTGTGAGCGGATGGGGCATACTTGCTTCTTGTAGGTGCTTCTTATAGGTGCTTCATGGGCTGACTGTCAGGCGTTAGCAAAAAAGCTCGCGTGTTACCGCCAAACTCGCCGTAGCCGGCAATCTGCCCGTTGTTGTTGATGTCGTTCGCCCGCGTCAGATGCCAGCCGGTGTCAGGCAGAAGCAAATCGTTTAGATCAAACAATTCGCCATTTTGCCAAATAAAAGCATACGGAATTCGGCGGCCTTCAGCATCAGGAAAGTAGCCGCTTCCTCCGACAACTTGTCCCGCGTCGTTTATCGCTTCTGCAAGCCCTTTCACTGCCTGAACCTCTCCGTCCTGCCACAAAAAATACTGCTGCCGGTGTTTCCAAGCATCGTCAGGAATGGCAGATGCTTTTTCAAGTACGGCATCAAGCCCTTCTTGAACAGCGTCCTCGCCGTCCGTCCAAGTCACTTCAATGCTTTGCGATGCTCCTGTCAGTAGCTCTTGAAAGTTAGAAGAGAACGCCCGCACCAAAACTTGCCGTGCGTTGTTGATGTCAATCGCTTCACTTTGGTTGAACTCAGACGGCTCCCCGAAAACTTTAGCTGCCTCTTTGTCCCATAAGTAGGCATGAGATTTTGATGGTGTGCCTTTCCATACTTCCCCGGCAATCTGCCCGTCATTGTTAATCGCCACCGCTTCGCCTGCTCGGTAGCCTTCGGGAACGTCTAAATAGCGCCGCCTGCCGTTCTCCCAGAGAAAACATCCGCGCTTCGTGGCGGCTGGAGATTTCCAGTAAGTGATCTGCGAAAAGCCAACTACCTGGCTGGTATCGTTGATGCCGTAGGCCATGCTGGCGGCGGAAGTCTTCTTCAGCAGTTCTTGGAATCTGCCCGCTGCATAAAGGACGGCACAAAATGCCGTGTTTCGGGGATGCTTCGCCCCGACGCACTGGCCTTTGTTATTGATGTCTTTAAGCCACACTTTACCGAGATCACGCATGAGGCCGTCTGTCCAGAGGAAGCCATGTGGATCAGAATCCATCTCCTCGTGACTCAACGAACCGATGACCTGCCCCCGGTCGTTCAGCGCCGTTGCCCTGCTGGACTCAAAGCCAGGCAGGATGCTCAAATCTGTTACGGTGTAACGCTGTGAGAAATCAGTCATGGGTTCAGCATCTTCTATGAATGGCTGCCATGCAAGCGTCACACTTGCTTTTTGGCAGGAAATTTGCTATGATGGAATCAAGATACGCTCATTATAGCAGGTAATGCAGGGGCGGACACAAAGAAATGTATTCCCCCGCAAGGCACTTTGGTTGACGCGGGACGAGGAAAACGGAGACAACTATGGAATCACTGCGAATTGTGATCGCCGACGACGAGCCGATCATCCGGCTGGACCTGCGGAAGACGCTGGAGAACATGGGCCATCAGGTCGTCGGTGAGGCGGGCGACGGCGCGAAAGCGGTGGAAGTCGCACGGGAGCTGAAGCCGGACATCATTATTTTGGACATCAAAATGCCCGAAATGGACGGCATCGAAGCCGCCAAGATCATCACGACCGAAGGAGTGGCCCCGGTGCTGCTCTTGACCGCCTACTCGCAGAAAGATTTAGTGGACCGGGCTAAAGACGCGGGCGTGTTTGCGTACTTGGTCAAGCCGTTCAAGGAAGCCGACCTGCTGCCCGCCATGGAGATTGCGATTTCCCGCTACGAAGAGTTTGTTGAGCTGGAAAACGAAGTCACGGATCTCGAAAACAAGCTGGACACGCGCAAAGCCGTAGACCGGGCCAAAGGCATCTTGATGGACCAGTACGGCCTCAAAGAGCAGGAAGCGTTCCGCCGCATTCAGGTCCAAAGCATGAACACCCGAAAATCCATGCGCGAGATTGCCGAAGCCATCATCATCGCTCATAATGTCTGAGACTCTCGTGAAAGCCGAAAGCCGCCGCAGCGCCCTCAAAGTCGTTCGGCGGCTTTTGCTGATTTTGGCGGCGCTGTATCTCCTGCCGCTCGCCTGCCTCGGCGTCTTTCAGCGGTTTCTGGTGTTCGGCGCGGCAAAAACGCGTCAGGAAGCGGTGCCGACGCCGCCTGGCGCACAGCGGCTTTGGCTCCGCACGGCATCCGGCATCCCCTTCGGTGCGCTGTACGGAAATGCGCTTCGGGCTGACGGCTCGCCTGATCCTTTATACGCCCGGCGTCCGACGCTGCTGTTCTTCACCGGCAAAGGCGCTTCTTTGGCGAGTCAGTCTGGCTTTTTCCAGTCCCTGCGGCGCTTAGACGCGAACGTATTGATGCCGGAGTATGTCGGCTTTGGACACAGCGGCGGGCAGGAGTCGGAAACAAACTGCTTTGCGACCGCTCGTGCTTCTTACGCCTTTCTGCAGGCGCAGCCGGACATTGATCAAAAGCGATTAGTGATTGCCGGGTACTCGCTGGGAAGCGGAGTCGCCGTTGATTTGGCCGCGCATGAAATCGCCGCGAAGCAGCCGGTCGCGGGACTGGCGCTGTTTGCAGCGTACACCAGCATGGCGGACATGGGGCATCAGGAATATCCGATTTACCCAGCCTGGCTGCTGCGGCTGATACTCCATTACCCGTTCGCCTCCGACGCAAAGATGCCTCAGATTACCTGCCCGGTGCTATTGGTCCACAGCCGGGCTGATAAACTTATTCCTTACGCTATGTCCGAGAAATTGACGGCTCTGGCGAAAGGGCCGGTCACGCGCGTCACCGTCACCCATGCCGGCCATGCCGAGTATTTTTCGCCGCTGGAAACGACTGTCTTTCCAGCCTTGAAGCGCTTCACAGAAAAAACCACCGATGAAACGAAAATCACTTCCCACTGAAATCCCGCCCCGCATCGGCTATTCCCGCCGGGCGCTGTTCACTAAAAGCCACGCTCAGGCCCTGCGTCACCACGAGACGCAGACGACCCGGCTGCATCACGCTCTCAAAACCCGAACCTCCGAGCTGACGGCGGCGACGGCGAAGATCGAAAAGATGGAGCGGGCGCACGACGACCGCAATGCCGAAGGGGAAGCCTTAAAGCGCATCGGCGAAGCAATGGGGTCGCTATTTGATCTCGAAGAAATGCTGAAAGCTGTCGCGGGAGTCGCCGTCCAGGTCACCGGCACGGACTCCTCCCAGGTGTATTTGTTCAATGATGCCCACGATACGCTGGTCCTGCGGGCTGTTACCGACGGTTCCGGGGAAGTCATCGGCAGGCTGCGCCTCAAGCCCGGCGAAGGGATTACCGGGTGGGTGGCCCAGCACAAGGAAGCGGTCGCGCTCGGCCATGATGCCCATCAGGACTCGCGCTTCAAGTTCGTGCCGGAATTGTCGGAAGACAAATACAAGAGTATGCTGTCTGTGCCGCTCATCTACCGGGGTGAAGTGCTGGGCGTCATCAATGTCCGCACCGTCAATGACCACCAGTATACGAAAACCCAGGTGCGGCTGCTGCAATCGATCGCATCCCAAATCTCCGGCGCGGTGGAAAACTCGCGCCAGTACCGCAAGCTAGAGAAACGCGCGTCCCAGCTTTCGACACTGTCCGAAGTCAGCAAGACCATCACCAGCGACCTGTATTTGGAAGAAATCTTGCAGCTCATCGTCGCTGCGACCGCCGATAGCATGTCGTTCAAGATTTGTTCACTGATGCTGCTGGATGATGACAAGCAAGAATTAGTCGTCAAAGCGACCCAAAGCAAAAGCAAAGATTACGCTAAAAAGGCTAATGTCAAAATCGGCGAAAGCGTCGCCGGCATGGCGCTGGCAGAAGGCCGCGCGATCACCGTGTACGACCTGAAACACTCGCCGGAGTACGCCACCCCCGACCTTGCCCGGCGCGAGGGCGTCTCGTCGCTTGCCGCCATTCCGCTGCTGGTCAAAAACAAAAAAATCGGCGTCCTGAACTGCTACACGGAAAAGCCGCACCGCTTTACCGAAGACGAGATCTCCGTTTTGTCGGCTCTCGGCAACCACGCGGCGATTGCGATTGAACACGCGAAGCTCATGGTCAAGTCCGCCATCATTCAGGAGATGCACCACCGCGTCAAAAACAATTTGCAGCAGGTCGCCTCGCTTTTACGACTGCAAATGCACTACGTCGGCCAGCGCTCCGTCGAGCAGGTGCTGACTGAGTCGCTCAACAGAATACTTGCCATCGCATCAGTGCATGAGCTGCTGGCGCGGGAAGATTTGGACATCATCAGCGTCAAGAAAGTCGCCGAGCAGATCATCCATGCTACCCAGCAGGGCATTCTCGCGCCAAACAAGCATATTTTGATGAAGATCGAAGGCGTGGATATTCTGCTGCCGTCTGCTCAGGCCACGTCCGTTGCGCTCATCTTAAACGAGCTGGTCCAAAATGCCGTCGAACACGGCTTTGGAGAGGGCATGGACGACGGCGACATCCGCATCTCGCTGGCCGAAGACGAGAGAACGGTCAGCCTAGAAGTCTCTAACGACGGCACGCCGCTTCCTGAAGGCTTTGACATCAAGAAGACCGATTCGCTCGGTCTACAGATTGTCGAGTCGCTCGTGCGGGGCGACTTGCAGGGCCGCTTCACGCTGACTAATGAGGGCGAGCGCACCGTGTCCAGTGTCGTGTTCGCGAAGTAGGTTGAAACCATGAACCAGCACGAGGTAATCGCGAGGCTGATCGAGCAGGTACGCAGAGTTGCAGAGCGTCCTACGATGTACTTAGGAAGTGTTACTGTCGCTTCTGCCATTGGCTTTCAAGCAGGCATATACTGCGCTTGCTCTGCCTTCGGCATTGCTCTGACTACAGCACTTCGCAGCGGGGCATCGAACAGCCGAGGGTGGGAGTTCGGCCCGTCAGGCGGAGTAAACCCGATGCGCGAACATGGTCTCACCGAGGAACAGATTGTTCAAGAACTGCTGCTGAATGACATTAAGATGCTGGAACTTGTGGCGGAAGGGTTGGAAGATTAGGAACCATGCGTTTTCGGACCATGCCATAAATGGCACGGCTACACGGCGCAGACGCCACAAAACACCGCTTCGCGGGGTTAGGAGTAGGACAGTCTGTTCCCAGTGCCGCGAAGCGGTACTTCGTGGCGCTTCGCCGTGTAGCCGTGCCATTTATGGCATGGTCCTAATCTGCGTAATCTTCCGATTATAACAGGTACAATAGGCGTAACTGCCTTGGAAGGAACCTGCCCGTTGCGCGTCCCCATCTTATCCCTTTCGCTCCTGCTGGCTCTGCTGCCGCTTTCCGCTTTCGCTCAGTCGTCCGCTCCTCAGTCTGAGACTTCTGCCCCCATTGTTACGCAGCCGACTTCGGCGGCGACGGGGGTTGGGCTGGGAACCGTCACCGAGTATACGCTGGCAAATGGGCTGCAAGTCTTGGTCGCGCCGTCGGATGCGGCGGATCTCGTCACGCTGGACGTCTGGGTCGGGGCGGGAACGCGGCGGGAGACGGCGGCGAATAACGGGGTCGCGCACTTTATGGAGCATCTGATCTTCAAAGGCACGCCGACACGCGGGCCGGGACAGATTGATGCGGCGATTGAAGAGTTAGGCGGCTCGCTGAACGCCGCCACTTCCTATGATTGGGCGCACTTCTATGGGACGGTGGCCTCAGCGGACGCTCCCGCCGCGCTCGCGGTGCTGGCCGATGCCCTGCAAAATGCCGAGATGCGCCAGACGGACATTGACGCCGAAAAGCCGGTCATTCTCAGCGAGCTGGCCCGTGACGACAGCACGGCGGCAGGCCGGATCGGGCGGGCATATAACGCTTTGGAGTTCCCGGACCATCCTTACGGGCGGCCGCTGCTCGGAACTGCCGAGCATATCTCCCAGATGCCGCGCCCGGCGATTCTGGACTTCTACCATACCTACTACGCCCCGGCGAATGCGACCCTGGTTCTGGCCGGCAAGATCACGCCGGAAGCCGGGCTGGCGCTGGCCCAGAAAAATTTCGGCGCATGGCCTGCTCGCGCCGTGCCGGCAGACACGCTCCTGACTCCCACACCGCAGACGGGAATCCGCCAAGTGAACTTAACGGCTGGGACCGCGCACGGCTATTTGCAGATCGGGTTCCGGGCGCCGTCGGTGCGGGACCAGCCTGATGCGTGGGCGATGGATGTTCTGATGACTTTGCTCGGCCAGGGCGGCAACAACCGCTTGGAAGCGGATCTGCTGCGGCGTCAAAAACTGGTGCGAGCCATCAGCACGAACTACCTGACCCAGCGCGATCCCGGAACCATGAGCATTTTCGCTGAGTTCGACCCCGGCAATTACGCCCAAGTTCGGACCGACATTCTCGGCGAGATTACCGCCCTGCGCGATGTCCCTGTCTCGGACGCGGAGCTTGAGGCCGCCAAGCACACGCTGCTGGCGTCCTACTTGTTTGACACCCAGACAAACTCCGGCCGGGCCAATGCGCTCGGCTTTTACAGCCGGATTGACTCGTACCGATACGACACAGCCTACGTCGGCCATTTCGAGTCCGTGACTCCGGCGCAGGTGCAGGCGGTCGCCCGTAAGTATTTTGACCCGTCGGCGTATAGGCTCATCACGCTGCTGCCGACCCCGAACCCGGTCACCGCATCACGCCGCTGATTGCGGCTCATCTTACGGTTAAGTGTGCAGTGCTTGCGGGTAAACCTTGCGTATAGACGGAGGATCACCATGTCTCAAGACACAGAACGAAAACATGCTTTCGAGCATACAGACAAAATGCGAAAAGAAGCGCGGGCGGAAGCAGCCGGCGAGGATGCACTGAACGAGGCAGCGCTTCACGGCGACAGCCATACCGGCCAGCAGGGCATGATGAAGCCGGATGGGGATTTGATTGTCGGCACGGAGATCAAGGCGGTCTACGAAATGCTGCCCGATTGGCACAAGGATGAGCTGCGCCGCTTGTTTTTCGTCGCACCGGGAACTCGTCTCGCACAGGGCGACCTTTACTTGGACTTGCGGACTCCCGATCGCGGCGAGCTGGTCGCGCACGGCGAGGAAGAAGTCCACGAAGAGCTGCTGGTCCCGAAAAAGGCCGTAGACTATGAAATCTGGAACAAGCTGATGCGTAAGCCATCGCCTGCGGGGTAAACGCCCTCGCAAACGCTCCTGCTTCTTAATCTGAAGCAGGAGCGTTTTTGTTTGTTCTACGGGTAGGTAAAGCCCGGCGTGGCGCAGATATTCGGCTGAACCTTCGGCGAAGTCTGCGAAGTCAGGGAAGTCACGGACGGCGGGTTCGGGCCGGGATACGGATTGGCGTAAATCAGCTCGCATCCGGTCAGGTCTTTGCTGTTCTCAATTGTGCTTTTGCCGTAAGACTTAGCATGGCCGTCGAAGAACGCACAGTTGACCCGCAGGTTATGCCGGTTGCCGACCTTGAACATGTGGGTCGGGTCGGAAGCATCGGTCGTCATGTCGCCGTTGAACGGCTCGATCCAGCTATCGTTGACGCAGGTACCGGAGCAGGTGTAATCATTGCCCCATTTTTCCGTGATGACCATGGTTTCTACGGGGTCGTCAATCTGGCCCAGCGCCAGACTCTCCGCCGACACGCAGGCGATATATGAGCGTGGCATCGGATTTCCACCCGGGTCTACCTGCGTATTGGTCACCGGACCGCCTACGGGATTGGTGACGTTGCCGTCGCTGGGACAGACGAAGACCGCATCGCTTTTGATATACGGCAAAAGCTGGTTCCACCAGGTATTGACGGTTGGAACGGACGGCACTTTGACGCCGCTGCGGGAGTTCGCCCAGTTCGCCCGAAAAAACATTTTTTCGTCGTTGTCCTGCGTGTACTGGGTCAGCGCCAGACCGATCTGTTTCATATTCGACAAACAAGCCGTCGTGCGGGCGTTCTCGCGGACTTTTTGGAAGACGGGGAACAGAATGGCGGCGAGAATCGCGATAATGGCGATCACGACAAGCAGTTCAATCAACGTAAAGCCTTTTCGTTTCATAAATCGTCTCCTCTGGGCAGCGTCTATACCGTGATAATGCCTACCGTACCCGGTAAATGCTAAGAGAACATTAAGAAAAAGCCAAACTGGTATACTAGCGGCATGGGTTTGTCAAAAACTTTTGATCTGGCGGTGGTCGGCGGCGGACTGCTGGGCGCGGCAATCGCACGGGATGCAGCGCAGCGGGGCCTCTCGGTCGTGCTGTTTGAGGCGGAAGACTTCGGCGCGGGGGCAGTGTCGCGCGGCAGCCGCCTTGTCCTGGGCGGCCTCAGCGCCCTCGGCACGCTGGACTTCATGCGGGTACGCGAGGACATCCAGGAGCGCGAGATTTTGCTCCAGACGGCTCCGCATTTCGTCCGCCCGCAGGCGTGCCTGGTGCCGTTCTACAGCCACGGCCTCCTGGCGCAGGCCCGGCTGCGGGCCGGGCTGGCGCTGTCCGATGCCCTCGGCTTCGACCAGGCCCTGCGGGTCCATCAGCTTTTGTCGGCAAAAGCCGCACAGAAGCGGGCAGCGAGCCTGCGCTCGGACGGCCTCCTCGGTGCGGCATTGCTCTGGGAAGCCGCTGTTCCCGACATCGCCGGGCTAGCGCGGGCGCTGGCGCAGGATGCCCGGCGGCAGGGGGCGGTTCTCTGCCCGCACACGCGCGTTGAGGCGCTCTGCCGGGAACCGGGCCGGTCCGGGCGCGAACGGGTGGGGGGAGTTGTGTGGAAGAATGCGCTATCGGGAGACGGCCAAACCGCGGCGTCCCTCGTCATTCTCGCCGCCGGGGCCGGTTTGCCTGCGCTGCTGGAGGAGCGTGCGCCTCGCTTGAAGCGTATCAAAGCCGTATCGGTCGCCGGGGCGCCGCTGCCAGGCACGAAGGAGGCGCTGATCTTCCCCCAGGAAGACCTCCCGGCGCTTCTGGCGGCAGTTCCAAACCGCAGCGGCTGCTGGGCTGGCTGCGCCGCCGAGTACCACGATGGTGACCCTGCCTATGCCACCGGTGCGGAAGCGGCCGCGCTGGTACAGGCCATGCAGGAGTACCTGCCCGGCTTCATGCTGGCAGACGTGCGCTGGGCCGAAGCCGCTATTCACGCGCTGGTGATGCCGGGGCAGGAAGTGGAAGATACCGGAGCAAATGGCGGGAAGTGCGATGGCCTTTTGACTGCCTCCGGCGCGGGCGTGACACGTTTCCGCCGGGTGGCCGAAGACGCGGTGGACCTGGCCTGCCGCAAACTGGGCCGCGCTCTGTCCGTCCCGCCCTGCCGCACGGCGACGGCCCCCCTGCCGGAGCCGCCCCAGTACCCTGGTACAAATCTTGCCGACCGCGTTGCCCTCGCCGTGGCTGAAGACGATTGCTTGGCTTTGCGCGACTTTCTAGAACGCCGCGTTCCGCAAGACTGGACTGCCGAAGCGCGTCAGGCAGAAATGCCGGCGGCTCTGAAGGCGATGGCCATGCAGCTCGGCTGGGACGCGGCGCGGCAGACTGCCGAAGTCAAAGCCTGGGAAGCGGAGACGGCACTGGGGCAGGCGTTCCGGGTGCTGTAGCGCCTAAAAAGTCCGCCCAGTTGTGGCGGACTGTCTCTTCCAGGCGTTCGGGGTACGAAAAGCTAAGCTGTGCTGCTAAAAGCCGTCCAATGCGGGTGAGCTCGTCCCGGTTCGCTTCCACCGCCGCGCAGAGATCGGCGCGGGTTTGCAGCGGCATCCCGATAAGCTCCTGCGCCCTGCTGCCTAAAAGCCCTTCAACGTGCCTAACAATCGGCGTCAAGCCGTGAATGGTCGGCCTCTGCACGCCCGTATCCGTACCGGTCGCGAGGATGTGCCAAAGGCGCAGGATCACCGCTTGTTCAATTTGAACCCCAGTCAGTGCAATCAGGTCCAGGCGGCGAAACAGGACTTTCGGCGCTTTAAGCGAATCAATCCAGAAGTCAACGAGGATCTGCCGGACGACGGCAGGGTCGGCGGGGATGGGCGCGTAAGCGGAAACAGGCTCCGTGCTGACAAGCCGCCGCCGGAACTCCGGGTCACGGCAGCCGAAGAAAATAATATGGTCCTGACCTGGATCTTCGGAAGGCGTCTGGATCGTCAGGTCAACAATCACGCTGCTGCTCAAGACGTTCTGAAAGAACAAAATCGGGCCAAAATAACGGGTGCGGGTCCCGACGACTTTTTCCGGGTAAATCCGCTCGAAATCCGGCGGTTTCCACTGTTCCAAAACTTCGTCCGAGACGCAGAGCCGCAAATCAATGTCGCTGTAGGGATCCGACACGCCGCGTGCAATCCCGCCGCCGAGCCACAGCGCGATGACCCCCTCCTGCCGCCACAACGTTTCTGCCAATCGGGGCAAATCAAAGCCCTGCGGCATCGGCGGCAGATTGTCCACGTCCAGCCCGTCCGGATCAGCAGTCATTCTTCTTCCTTCACGCCCCACTGCGGCTGAATGTCCTGCGGGACGCCGAGATTTTGCAGAACACGCGCGACCACCGTGTCCACCAAATCTTCCACCGTTTTCGGCTGATGATAAAACGCCGGCACGGCAGGCAGCACAATCGCGCCCGCTTCCGTCACCGTGACCATGTTCCGCAAGTGGATCAAATTCAGCGGCGTGTCGCGGGCGACCAAAATCAGCTTGCGGCGCTCTTTCAGGCAGACATCGGCCGCGCGGGTAGTAAGATCATTGGAAATGCCGCCAGCGATGCGTCCCAGCGTCCCCATGGAGCAGGGAATGATCACCATCCCGTCGTGGACGAACGATCCTGACGCCGGGGGCGTAAAATAATCTTTCGCGCTTAAAAAGTAAATGTTGTCGTAGGGCAGATCGCCGCCCAGATACGCTTGGGCAGAATGCGGGCGAGTCAGCGTCCCGCCGGTTTCGGTGTTGAACACGGCGACAGCGTTGTCGGACAGCATGACATATATATCGTCGTAGAAGCGCGACGCCTGCCGCAGAAACCGCACGGCGTACAGCGCCCCGCTCGCGCCGGTGACGGCGACAACCAGACGTTTCGGTGATTGAGAAGTCAAGAAAAGTTCTTTCTAATCTGCATGGACTCGGATCAAAGTCCGCGCGACGCTCCTGCTGAGTCCGACCGGCTGAAGCAGCAGGCGGTCGCCGGTGCGGGAAAACTCGTAAAGCACCGGCTTCGACATACCGAGCAAATAGCTGAGTGTGAGGCGATTGCCGGTCAGTGTGTAAGTGCCGCGCCTTTGCACCCTTCCGGTCGCTTTCTCAATGGTCTGCGTCCATGTGCCGTCGGCCCGGAATGTCAACGTGTCGGAAACAGCCTCAAACGGCGTGATGCCCGGCGGCAAGAGCAGACACGGCCCGTCATGCCACGCGCCGGCCACCGGCGACCCAAAAGTGCTTGCGGCGGGCGAGGCGATAATAGCATGCGACGGCAGGGGAATAACAAGCGGCTCGGCTTGTCCAGCGGCAGACGACAGGGCGGCAACTGCAACGGCAAACAAGCGGAAATGGGCGGCTGACATGGCGTGTTCTCCTTTGGCGGCTACTCTAAGCAGCGGCGGACAAAGCCCCGCAGGTGCGCGTTGACCTCGGCGTGACATTCCAGCAGGCTCAAATGCCCGCAGTTCTCGACCAAAACCAATTCTGCACTCGGCAGGCGGCGGGCCATCGCTTTCTGAATTTCCGGCGGCATATTGATGTCGCCGGTGCCGGTCATCACCAATGTTGGCACAACAATGCCCGCTATCAGCGGGCGGGCGTCGAACGCAAAACAGGCCAATGCGCCGAGGCCGGCAGCCCGCATCGAAAATCCGGCGCAGTGCCGCGCGACCAGATCGTTCTGCCCCCGGCTGTCCTGTCCGCAGTTCGTGCCGTGCATCAGCGCGGCATGGACGCAGCCGAGCTGATAAATGAGTTTGACAAAGGCTTCAAATGGCGCGGGCGCAAACCCCATCACGTGGGCCAGCGGCTCCCAAAACCAGAATCGCATCGCCGTGAGAACGCGCCGTCCTCGCATCGTTTCAAGAAGCGGCGTATCCGTGCCGCCGATGAGGGCCAGTCCGCGGACGTCTGCCATCAGCTTCGGGTACGACGCCGCAAACAGCGGCAGCAGCATCGCGCCGACCGAGTGGCCTGCAAGAACACAGCCATTGGGATGTCGCCCGGCGTCCGTGGCAGCAAACACAGCGGCCAGGTCGGCCGTCATCGCTGCAAACGAGTAATTCCAATCCGTAGGCGGCTGTGAGCGGTCGGTCCCGCGCAGGTCCCAGACAATGACACGGAACTCTTCCGAAAGCGCTTCTTTTTGATAATACCACGTTTCATGGCTGAGCGACCAGCCGTGCGTCAGAAGAAGCGCTGGGGCGTCGTCCGGGCCGAACTGCTCCCATTCTAATTTGACCCCGCCTGCTCCAACCGCCGTGCCGCGCTTGCTGGGAATCAGTGGCTTCGGTTCATCGGGAGAAGGCCGCCGCAGCCTTCTGACCCAACAGCGGCCCGTCAAAAGCAGCATCGTCAGTGACAGCCAGCCGAACGCGCTCCCAGCCTGTCGGCGGCGCAGCGCAGCAACGGATCGCCAAATGCTGACGAGCAGGCCGAGCAGCGTGGGGACGGCGTACAGTCCCGATAAAATGCCGAGCCACATAAAGCGTTACCCGGCCAAGACGCGGTTCAGCACGGCTTCATCGCTGACAATCTCGCCGTCCTTGAAACGCACGATCCGCTCGCAGTGCCGGGCGACTTCTTCTTCATGGGTCACGATCACCAGCGTCTTGCCTTCCCGGTGCAGATCTTGAAACAGCGCCATGATTTCCTCACCGGTCTTTGTATCTAATGCCCCCGTCGGCTCATCGGCCATGAGAATCACGGGATTATTTACCAATGCCCGTGCAATCGCCACCCGCTGCTGCTGCCCGCCAGATAATTGGTTGGGACGGTGGTCCAACCGGTCGCCGAGACCCACCCGGATCAGCGACTGCTTCGCCTTGCTTTCCCGGCCCCGTGCCCCCGAATACACCATCGGCAGTTCCACGTTTCGCAGCGCGGTCGTCCGGGACAGCAGATTAAACTGCTGGAACACGAAGCCGATCTTGCGGTTGCGGATTTTTGCCAGCGCGTTTTCGTCGAGCCGCGCAACTTCCTCGCCGTCCAAAGCGTAAGACCCCGAGGTCGGCTTGTCCAGACAGCCGATAATGTTCATCAGCGTAGACTTGCCTGACCCCGACGGCCCCATGATCGCCACCATCTCCCCTGCGCCGACCGACAGTGAGATCCCTTTCAGCACCGTCAAATCCATCGCCCCCGTCTTGTACGTCTTCACAATGTTAGTGACAGTGATCATAGCGAATGTCATCACGAGGGATCAAGCAGCATTGGACTTCAGCTTTACGCTCTTTCTTCCTGCGTTTTCTTTATTCTACCTCCTAACCCTTGAAGACTGTGCGTGTGCTACAATAAGAGCTTATCATGAAACTCAAGCTGGATTTACATCCCATTTATAACGACAGCCGCGCGATTGACCTGGCCCTCAAAGGCATCATGGACGAAGCGGAAGCCAAGCGCTCAACGGAAGTGGAAGTGATCCCCGGCAAAGGCTCTGGGCAGCTCAAAAAAGCGGTTTTACGCTTCTTAGACCAGCCCGAAGTCAAAGCCCGGTATCATCGCATTGAAAAAGACGGCGACAACTGGGGGCGCTTGTTTATTCATTTCCGCTGGGAGCGGCTGCAAGAGCCGAAAGCGGCCCCGAAGCCGCGTGAGACGGCAGATTACATCTGCTTCTGCTGCGGGACGGCGGTGACGGTCGGCGTCAGCGCGAAGGCGCTGGAAGAAGACGGGCCGGAAACGCGCGAAGCCGAATGTCCGTCCTGCGGCTCGCCGAATACGCTGACGGTGCATCTGGACCGGCGCGGTGCGGTACAGATTGACGCTGTTTCGGGCTACAAGTGACACGGTTTCGGCTGGTGCATAACCCGTCGGGGCATGTGATCGCGACGGTCAGCCGCGCCGACAACTGGCTGGCGAAAGGGTGGGGCGTGCTGGGCCGCCGCTCCCTGCCGCCCGGCGAGGGGCTGTGGCTGCCGGGCGTCGCGTCGGTACATACGGTCGGCGTCCGGTTTGCGCTGGATTTGCTGTTTTTAGATGGC
>CAXUNT010000006.1:0-6043 GCA_964252595.1 uncultured Armatimonadales bacterium | reverse complement strand
CCCGCCGGGCCGGTGGCTGGTGCGGGCTTCGGGGGCGGCGCACACGCTGGAGCTTGGGGGAGGAACGCTGCCGACGGTGCGAAGCGTCCTGCAAGAAGGTGACGGCTGGCGGCTGGAAGCGATACAATTGAAATCATCTAAGCAGTAGGAACGTCCCGCGCTCCCGATGTGTTCAGTAAGATGGGAACGCTGCCGAGTGCTGCGCCGTATAATTGAGTGTCGGAAGATTGCCGAAGATGAAGAGAATGTATGGTATACTAACCCATTCTCACAGAGTAGTATCCCGCGAGGGATTTTAGAGAGTCTTCCCGCGTCGGCGCTGACGGAAAGCGTTAGGCGGGGAAGGAGGCTTTTGTTTGAACAGAAATAACATCGTTCGCGTGATTCTGCCCCTGGTCCTTGTGGTGACCTTGATGGCCGTTTTTGCCAACAGCAACTCGAAGCTGCTGCACTTAGGCGATGGGCCGAAAGACTTCACCTATTCCCAGTTTTTGGAAAACATTAATGGGGACAATGTGCTGGATGGGAACTTTGACAAAGACACGTTCCAGGGCCACACCATCAAGCCCAGCCAGGCGTTCGTCGTCTACCTCGGAACCGATAACCCCCAGCAGCGGCAAGAGCTGTCGGACAATCTTCAGCAGCACCATGTGCATTTCACGATTGCACGGCCCCCGATCTCGGACAACATCTTAAACTATGCGTCCCTGTTTATTGCGCCGCTGATTCTAGCGCTGGTGTTCTATGTGTTCTTTATCCGGCAGGCGCAGAACGGCGGCAACCAAGCAATGTCGTTTGGTCGCTCCAAAGCCAAGCGCCAGAACGAGAACACGCCCAAAGTGACGTTTGACGATGTCGCCGGCGTCGAGGAAGCCAAGCAGGAACTTCAGGAAGTCGTCGAGTTCCTCAAAAACGCCAAGAAGTTCCAGGCGCTCGGCGCAAAGATTCCGAAAGGGGTTCTGCTGCTCGGCCCGCCCGGATGCGGCAAGACGATGCTGGCCCGCGCCATTGCCGGCGAGGCAGGCGTTCCGTTTTTCCATATCTCCGGCTCGGACTTTGTGGAAATGTTTGTCGGCGTCGGTGCCTCCCGTGTCCGCGACTTGTTCGATACCGCCAAAGCCAACCGGCCCTCGCTGATTTTTATTGACGAGATTGATGCTGTCGGACGCCAGCGCGGTGCCGGTCTCGGCGGCGGGCATGACGAGCGAGAGCAGACATTGAACCAGTTGCTGGTTGAGATGGACGGCTTCGATCAGAATGCCGGCGTCATTATGATTGCCGCGACGAACCGGCCCGATGTTCTCGACCCCGCCCTGCTTCGTCCGGGCCGCTTTGACCGTCAGGTCACGGTAGACCCGCCAGATGTCCGTGGACGCGAGGCGATTCTCAACGTCCACCTGCGCGGCAAGCCGCTAGCGGATGACGTGAACGCGCAGAACTTAGCCCGCCGCACTCCTGGCTTTTCTGGGGCTGATTTGGCGAACTTAGTCAACGAAGCCGCGCTTCTCGCGGCGCGTTACGACAAGACGAAAATTGGCGTCGCGGACTTCAACGAAAGCGTAGACCGCGTGGTCGCTGGCCCGCAGCGCAAGTCGCGGATCATGAACGAGACGACTCGCGAACGCATTGCCTACCATGAAGTGGGCCATGCGATTGTCGGGGAACTGCTGCCGAACGCAAACCCCGTGCATAAGGTCTCAATCCTGCCGCGCGGACGCGCTTTAGGCTACACGATGCAGTATCCGACCGAGGACAAGTACCTGACCACGCGCCAGGAGTTTATGGACGATGTTTCCGCGCTTCTCGCAGGACGGGTCGCCGAAGAAACGGTCTTCAACGAAGTGACGACTGGTGCGTCCAACGACTTTGAGCGGGCCACCGCCATCGCCCGCGCGATGGTCTGCGAGTACGGCATGAGCGAGCGCCTCGGCCCGGTCGTTCTCGGCACTCGCCATGGCAGCCCGTTTCTGGGCCGTGACTGGAACGAAGAGCGCAACTATTCGGAAACCATCGCGCTGGAAATTGACAAAGAAGTGCGCTCGATCATTGACGAATGCTACGAGCGTTCGCGCGTCATCCTGACCGAGAACCGGCTAAAGATGGACGAGATCGTGCGTGTTCTCTTGGAAAAAGAAATGCTGGAGCGCGAAGACTTCATCGCGCTGATGGAAGGGGCCGTCGCGCCGGAAGCGGTCAAGCCCGTCTCGCCCCAGGCCCCGCCGCCGAGCGCGGGCGAGACGCCGACCCCCTCCGAGCCGGAAAAGCCGCGCCGTTTGCCGAACCTTCGGCCTGAGCCGGCCTAGCGCGTGTCGTTTCCTCTTTCGGGCAGAGAGAATTCTCTCTGCCCTTTTTTCCGCCTGCTTTTTTCAGGTATAAATCGTCTATGGATACAAATTACAGTTATCGTCTTTCCCGTCTGGTTCGCACGCAAAGCTCCGAAATTTTTTTGATCTGGGAAGAAGACCGGCGCATCGGCCAGCTTGACCTGCATTTCGCCGTCGAGAGCCGCACCATTCACGCCACGCTGGTACTCGAAGCCGACCTGCCGGTGAGTGTCGAAGAAGAGCTGCTCGCCCAGATTGACGACGACATCGTCTCGTCGTACCTGCCGTCCTTTGAGCGTGAGGACTTTTTGGTGACGGTGTTCCGGGGCGAGGAAATCTCCAACTACACCGACTCGTCCGGCGCCCTTGACGACATTGACGACGCCCCCTTTGACGATGATGACGACGATGAAGATGACGACGACCGGCCCCGGCGGATGCGGTAGCGCTCACCACAAAAAACGCCCTCGGCAAGTGCCGGGGGCGTTTTGCCGCCTTCTCTACTTGACCGGCTGCCCCGGCTTCCAGTCGGACAGGCACAGCCCGCCGGACTGGATCGCTTGCAACACCCGCAGCGTCTCGTCCACGCTGCGCCCAACGTTGAGGTTGTTCACCGTCCCATGCTGAACCACGCCTTCGGGGTCAACAATGAACAGCCCGCGCAGGGCCAAGCCTTCGGTTCTCACCAGGACGCCGTAGTCCGCCGCGACCGCCAGCGTCCGGTCCGACAGCAGGGGAAAGCGGACGCCCGCGATGCCGTTTCTTTCGCGCGGGACGCCTGCCCAGGCCCGGTGGCAGTGAACGCTGTCCGTGCTGGCTCCGAGAACGGCGCAGTCGAGTTCCGTAAACTCATCCAGTCTATCGGAGAGCGCGGTGATCTCGGTCGGGCAGACCACGGTGAAGTCCGACGGATACCAGAAAAAGACCAGCCACTGCCCGGCGTAGTCCGCGAGGCTGACCGTGCGGTTCTGCGCTCCCGGCGGGGCAGCCGGGTCAAACGCTTCGGCGGAAAACGGCGGCGCAGGCTGCCCCACTTGCAGTGTCATCTGATTGCTTTCCTTTCCGCCTCAAACAGCGGCAGCCAGTGCGACAAATCACGCCGCACGGTCTCAAACGCCGGAACACGCGGCATCAGCGTATATAGCTCGTCATGCCACGTTTCTTCCAGCCCGGCAAAGTTCGCCATCGCGCCCTCCGCCCAGTAAATCTCGCCGCCCGCGCCGCCGATCTCGCGCCGCCGCACAATCTCCTGCATTTCGGAGGCGCATTCCGGGTGCTTCTCTAAGCCAATCCAGAGATCGTAAAAATCCACGGCGTAGCGCCGCCACATCACATAGCGCAGCTTACGGGCAAGCAAGGCAGGCAGCGTGTAGGTGCGAACTGGGGCAGTCGCATTGCTGACTGCACGGAAGGTTTGCACTTGCGGGACAAGAAAGCTTTCTTCCGGGTAGGTCATGCCGAGGACATCCACGCCGATTTCTATTCTCGCTTGCGCCAAGCCGGGCGCAGCATAGACCGGGGTAATGCCGCCGGGGCGTTCCGTGAGAACAATCCCGGATTCTTGGAATGCGGTGAAAAAGTTCGCCGCGATTGCTGGATGTGCGAAGAAGTCTAAATCTTCCGTGTGCCGCTCATGCAGATAGACGCCGTGCAGGGCGGAGCCGCTTCGCAAGATAAGATGGTCATACAAAGTCGTGGTGCTAATGAAGTTTAGTAGCTGTGCTTTAAGGCTGTCTTTCTGCCGCTGACCGATGCGCCGGGAAACTGCTGAACCCATATCGGTTTTGGAGGCGAACAAGTCCGTGTAAGGGATAATCATGGGCCTGTTGGCTTGTCGAAGACCATATCGTAGCTGTCACCGACAGCATCATCTGTCAACAATTTAACATGTCCATCGCCCATGAGAACATTGAATCGTCCTAAAGACTCTGTGCCGCTCCCGTGCCAGTTCCCGACTTGATCCACCAGCAAATTGATCTCCGACGCTCCATGTTCTGCGTAAGGCGGGTCCGGGTCGTAAGCAGTCATGCCGGCTAAAGTCTCTTGTCGGAAGGCAAGCTCAGTGTGGTAGCCGTAGCTGCACCCATATGCCTCAAATGCAGAAGGATGTGCCGTCAACGCCGTCGCCCCGGCAAAGTCCGCCTTGTCATAACCTGTGTCGCTCGGACAATGCCAAAGTTCGTCGCTTGATGTATACGGGTGTAGCACCTCCGGCAGCGGGCGAAGCTGTTGTGCCTGCGCCCAATACTGTCCGCCTGAGGAAGTCTGCCACTCGGTTGTGTGAATGTCGCCGGGGTCGCCGCCCAGCGGAACAATGTCATCATTGTCCTTCGCGTACAGCGCGATTGCCAATCCTAACTGACGCAGGTTCGATGTGCAAACCGTCTGCCGCCCTTTGGCGCGAACCGACGTAAAGACCGGCAGCAAAATCGCTGTCAGCACGGAAATAATAGCGATGACGACCAGAAGTTCAATTAATGTGAAGGCACGACGCATAGTTTGTCTTCCAGTTCCAGCAGGCGCTTGAGCGAGTTCTCTGCCATTTTTAGGCCCATCGCTCCGGCTGCACGGCTTCGCAGTTTGCCTTCGGCGTCAAACAAATAGTAAGAAGGCCAGGAACCGTCCATCTGAAAGCGTTCTCCAATAATGTGCTCATTGTCAAGTGCACACGGCCCGATTAAGTTTAGTTCAGCAACGACTGCTTCAACTTTTTCGATATTCATGTCGCTTTCCATGCGCGGCATATGAATTGACACCAAACGAAGTCCATGATCCCGATAAGCATCTATTAAACTGTAAAGCTTCGGCATATTCATTTTGCAGATAGGACAGGACAAAGCCCAGAACTGTACAAGGGTAGCTGAACCTATAGCGTCTCTGTCCTGAAATTGTCCGTTAATCCAAACAGTTACACCTTCCAATGAAGGAAACAAAGTCCCAACCTTTAAGGGCATTTCTTGCCTCCCTTTATTGAACTCGCTTCAACACGAGTTTTGCTTATTTCATACTGGATGCGGTCGAACTAGATGACTGACTGTTCGCATTCGGAAAGTTTTGGAAAGGGTTACGGTGGGCCGACCCTCTTCAAGCAAGCTGTTGCCCATTTACCTTCCTGAACGTTCTTGCTTAAACGCAATGGCCCTACCGCGTTCCAAATTCTTTCGCGCTGCAATGGGGTGAATGTTTTTGCTGTCATAAACAAACTCATCATTCTGATAGCAACCTCGGCGGAATCTGTTGAAGGCTTTTGCATGGTTGATAATGCCCAGTCCAAATCAGAATCATCAATTTTCCGTTGTGTGCCAATTTTGTCGCCGACCTTTTCCCAGCGGGAGTAGTCTACGCTGGACATGACTCCCATGCTTTGTAATGATTGACCGAATCGAGCTGACTTCTTGGCAGCTCTGCGTTCTCTGAAGGTAGTATGATGAGGCGAAGTTGCACAGCCAGAAAACAGCCCAGTCAAGACAATGAGAGAGAGGCGAATAGAAAATGGTAGTTTTGGCAAGACGCTTCCCTCAAAATCCGAGCGCCATCCGTTTACTCAACAAACAGCACTCGGAACAAGGCGTGTGGATGTGGTTTTGTTGCTTTGGATGTAAAGCCCGTAACAATGTCAGACGATGCCGCCGCACATATTGGAGCATGATGTGTGGTCTATCGTGTAGCTAACCAATGGTGCTAGTTTGTGTTCGGGTTCGGCAAGGTCGTTTAGAATA
>CAXUNT010000005.1:12216-87621 GCA_964252595.1 uncultured Armatimonadales bacterium | reverse complement strand
ACCTGCCTCAAACGCTTCAGGCGAAATACCTGATTATCTTTGCACGATTACTTAGCAATTTCGGCGGAAGGCTTTGCGTGATCCATAGTTCGGACTTGCCGTTATCATGCGGCTGACGTTTGACGAAGGAGATCGAAATGCTTTCTGTCCGGCACTCTGTTGTACTGCGTTCTGTTCTCCTGCATCTAGCGCCAGACAAGTTCGTTCCACCGTTCCATTCCCGGCAGCGATGCCACCTTCCTCTTTTTGTTCTTCTGTTCAGCTTGCTGGCTTCTTCTCAGTTTGCTTCGGTCGGTTTCGCCCAGTCCTCCCCGTCTCCGGTACTCGCCATCCATGCGGGAGGAAGCGCTGCCGGCAACTTTGCCGCCGATGAAGACTACTCCGGCGGTTCCCCTGCTGGCACTTCCTCAGCCGTAGACACAAGCCACGCTCAAAATCCCGCCCCCCAGTCAGTCTACCAGACGCAGCGCTACGGCCCTAGCACTTACACCCTGCCCGGCCTCACCCCCGGCGCAGCATATACCCTGCGCCTGCACTTCGCTGAGATTTATTATGGCCTCAGCAACCCCGGCGGCGGCGGGGTAGGCAAGCGGGCGTTCAACGTCAGTGTCAACGGCCAGCAGGTCCTGACGAACTTCGACATCTATGCCGTCGCCGGCCACGAGAATACGGCGGTCATCAAGCAGTTCCCGACCACGGCGGATGCCAGCGGCAACGTCACCGTCGCGTTCACTTTTGGAAACACCGATCAGCCGGAAATCGCAGGGATCGAGGTTCTTGCCGGCGCTCCGGCTCCTACCGTGTCCAGCATCGCGGTCTCGCCCAGCTCACCCATCCTGCATACGGGCGGCTTGCAGCAGTTTACCGCCACCGCCAGTGACCAGTACGGCAACCCCCTCGCTTCGCAGCCTTCCTTCACCTGGAGCGTCGCAAGCGGCGTCGGTACCATCAGCTCCGCCGGCCTTTATTCGGCGGGGTCTGCTGTGGGGACGGCGCAGGTTCAGGCCAGCAGTGGCGGCGTCAGCGGCTCTGCTACTGCGTCCGTTTCCACCGGCAGCATCGCCGGAAGCGGCGCAACCCTCTCTTCCGGCCAGAGCATCGACCTGACGGCACTTGGTCCTTTGGACTGGGCGCATTGGGGCCTCAACGGGGCGCAGGACAAGAACTCCGGCGAGTTTGACCACAAAGCCGCCTCCGGCACGACGCCCGTTGGCCTGATCAGCAACTACAGTGGCGTTGGCGGCGCTGCTGCTTACACCGACTCAAGAAGCGCCGTGAACTTTAGCTGGTCGGACGGTACACCTACCCACAGCGTGACAAACACCTCGGACATTTACGTCGAGGGCTACAACAGCCTGAGCTTTAGCGTTCCGGCGGATACCACCTCGCGTATTTTGACGGTGTTTGTCGGCGGCTCGTCGGACTACGCGACGCTGACCGCGCATTTATCCGACAACTCCTCGGCGGACTTCGTGGACTCGTCCTTCGGCTACGACAAGCCCGGCAACCTGGACGGGGTCAACTACCAGGCGGCTTACACCCTGAAGTACCAGGCGGCCTCCGCAGGTCAGACACTGACAGTGACCTGGACCCAGACGCATTCCGACGCAAGCTACGCTCAAGCCCAGCTTCAAGGGGCTGCTCTTGCGCTTGCCTCCACGGCCAATCCGGTTCTCACCAGCATTGTTGTGTCTCCCGCCAGCGCCACCATTGGGACGAAGACCACCCAGCCCTACGCCGCCACCGCCCTAGATCAAAACGGCAATCCGCTGGCCCCGCAGCCAGCATTTACTTGGTCGGTCGCAAGCGGCGTCGGGACGATCAGTTCGTCCGGCGTGTATTCCGCCGGGGCAAGTGCCGGCACTGCCACCGTGCAAGCCGCAAGTGGGAGCATTCACGGCCAGGCGACGGTCACGGTCCGTGTTCCCGTGGGCCGCTTGTTCTCGACCGGCGTGGACAGCAGCGGCAACCTGCTGGCGGACGGCGCAGCAGACCCGCACTACAGCATCACGTCGGGGCCGGACGGCGCGGGCAATGCGGCTCTGGTGACGCTGACGGATCATTATCCGCTTCCCTTCTACTGGCTGCCTTCCTCCGGCAGCTCCAAATGGGTCTCGCCGCAGGCGGACCAGAGTAGCGGCCCGGAGCCTCCGGGAGCTTACGTCTACAAGACGACGTTCGACCTGACGGGTCTTGACCCAGGCTCGGTGCAGATCAGCGGGCAGATGCTGGTGGACGATCAGGTGACGGATGTGCACCTCAACGGCGTCTCGCTTGGCTTAACCGCTCCCTACAACACCTGGGTTCCAGTGAACATTACAAGTGGGTTCCAGGCAGGGGTGAACACACTGGAGTTTCTGGTCACCAATCTTGGTACGTCGAACAACCCGTCGGGCCTGCAAGTCCAGCTCACCGGCACCGGGAATGCATCCGCCCCCGCACCGGTGCTGACAAGTATCGCAGTCTCGCCCACCCCGGTGACACTGAACGTTTACGGGCAGCAGCAATTTACGGCAACTGCCTACGATCAGAACGGCAATGCTCTGTCGCCCCAACCAGCATTCACCTGGACAGTGCCAAGCGGGAGCGTTGGCAACATCAGCGCCACTGGTTTGTATTCCGCAGGGACAACGGCTGGTAGCGCGACTGTGACGGCCACGAGCGGAGCAGTCAGTGGGACAGCCAGCGTAACGGTCGCTGCTGCGCCTCCCGGTCAGTTTGCTTCTTATCTGTACGTCTCTTACCTGGGAGGATCGACCGTTGATGTGGTCGATCCGGTCACGTTCCAGGTCGTAAAGACATTTTCCGGTATCAATGCTTCTAACGGAACCTACGGGATCACCGCTTCTGCTGACGGCAAAAAGATATACACGGGCCGGGGAACGCTGTATGCGCTGGATAGCACGACCGGCACCCTACTGGCAAATGTTCCTGCTCCCGTTTACGGTCTTTCCTTGACCACTTCCCCAGATGGAAGTCGCATCTATGGCGCGGACGGATACGGCGGCTACGTCGTCTATGACGCCAATAGCCTCAATGTTCTGCACAGTCAGGGATCTGGGGGAGGTGACGCTAATATTGGGGCGACTTTGATCGCTGTCTCACCAGACAACCAGTTGTTCGCCGTGTGTAATATCAGTGGTGGCATTGTGACGATCTATCGCGCAACCGATTATTCAGCAGTGGCAACTACCAGTATGCAATATCCCTATGGGTGCGTCTTCTCTAGAGATGGCAAGAGCCTCTATGTGACGGAGGCTAATGAGGGTTCTACCAACTCGGTGGTAGTAATCTCGACGAGTACAGGGAAAATCACCAATACTTTGCCTGTTGGATTTTTTCCTGAAGACATTGCTATTTCCCCCGACGGCAGCAAAGTGTTCGCAGTCAACGACAACAGCAGTTTCTTGTCGGTCATCAATACTGCAAACCAAGCGGTGGCGAACAGCGGAACGACTGGTTATGGAGGGGACTCCATCGCCTACTCTGCGGACGGGCAGCACCTTTATACTGCGGTGAACGGCAATCTGCTTGAAATAGACCCGTCTACTTTGCAAGTGACACGCCAGCTTGCGGTCAATGGCATAGTCGAGGGATTAACGACTGCTCTTGCTTCCGTATCCAATACACCTGCATCGCTCTACCTTTCCAATCTGACGATTACTTCAACCGCTGTTACTGGCGGCAACGGCACGACTGGGACGGTGACATTAAGCGGCCCGGCAGTGAGCGACATTACGGTCGCCTTGCACAGCGACAACAGCACGGTCACGGTTCCTGCAACTTGTACTATCGCTGCCGGGGCAACCCAAGCGATCTTCAACATCACGACAACTCCTGTGTCAACCATCACAACCGCGACGCTTTCAGGTGCCTCTAATGGATGGACACAAGCGGCGAACCTGACGCTACTACCGAGCAGTCAATCTTTTGACATTCAAGGTTTGACCTCGGCTCCTGGAAATGGTTGTGCCCTGTTATTTTGGACCGATTTACCAGGTGGCTCAATTCGTGGGTACAACGTCTACCGCGTGAACGGAACCACAAACACATTGCTGACTACTTCATTGCAGCAAGCTCCATTCTACGCCGATACCGGATTGGTCAATGGGACAACTTATCAATACGCTGTATCTGCTGTCGATTTTCAAGGGCAGGAACACCCACTAAGCAGCTCAATTAGCGTCGTTCCATCGTCAACATTAGGCATACTGAGCTGGGGTGCTTTTCCCAGTCCTATCAGCGATTTTGTGACACTTTACGCTTCACTCGATTCGGCAACCATTCCATCGTTCACAATACTGTTAGTTGATGGCAAAGAGTTTGGAAGCGGTGACTCGCCCGCTATTAGCACTGGCAGTAACAGTGTGGGCGGAAATGTGGAAGCTGGGCTTGACACAACTGAATTGTCCAACGGAAACCATGTGATCCAGTTGATAGGATGGTTGGACGAAAATACAGTTTGTGCAACACCACCACAAACTATATCCGTTTCCAATTCAGTCAGCAATTTCACTTACGATGACACGATTGATCCTGGGGCAATAGATCAAATAAATGCCACAATGCCGAGCAGTGCATCTTGGACGGTGAGCATCACCAACGACGATACAGGAAGTATCATTCGTACCTGGCAAGGAGCATCTGCATTACTGCACCTTGCTTGGGACGGAACCGACAGCACAGGAACTCCAGTGCCAGAGGGTACATATGCAGCGACAATCTCTGCTGGCGGCGCCAACGGCGCGGCAACGCCTAGCGCAGGAATCTCGCCACATAGCGCGGGAACAGTGGGCCAAAAAGTACGCTTGTATCGGTTGAAGACCCCCCCCCAGGGACTTGCAATGATTGACAAGACGGCCAATGATCCCGCTAAGGATGAAGCTCTTAGAGCTAGAATACAGTCTGATTTTGATAAGATGGCGGCAAATAATCCCGGCTTTGTAGGGTACTCCATAAGCGCAGATAAAAGAGCAAACAAATCACTTGCGTTTGGGCAAAAAATCGCCAACTGGTTGGGTCTCAGCGTGGTAGACTTATATATCAGTTCTCACGGTGGTACAGGGTGGCTTCCCAATAACACATCCTATACCCACTTAGAGATGCACTATGCTAACCTCGTTTTCTTCGCGCCGCAGTTCACGCATGGGAGTAAGATGCTCGCATTCAGAGATGCTGATGATAAAAGGCACGTCTACTTTGATATAACTGTACTCACTCAGTTACGACAGCAGAATGGCGCTTCACCATACAACTTCGTGATGATGGACGGCTGTTATCAGGGTGGTGGAAGTCCTGGGTTGGCACCCAACGGCAAAGGCTACCCCATCGACAATATCGGTCCTGTGAATAACTTATGGGGCAAGGTTTTCGGCGTCGGCACCGATCCAGAAGCTGTAGGAGGCTGTTTTCTTGGTTGGAATGGGGAATCTCTGACAACTGACTCAACTAATTGGTTCAATTGGGAATGTACTCTTTGGGATGGCTTGGCCATTAACGGCGAGACTGTACAATTAGCAATCGACCAAGCCAATGCGACAGTGCATTATTCATCTCAGGACGCTGTCACTTTTTGGGACGGCAGTTCAGAAATAATCGAGCCTACCGACCAAAACCGTCTTAACGCTTTTGGGTTTCCTGGGCAGACTTTGTTGCCATGAACAAACAATCTCTCGCAGGACTCGCACTCAGCATCACAAGCGCTGAGTGCGAGTCACCGGGGAAAACGGAATACACAGAAAACTATGAACAAGTTCGTCTGGTGGAAGCTGAATAATTTAAGATGTGTGGTCAAAACAGCGGTTGCACTGATTATCACGGGCTCATGTTGCATCTCTAGCTGCTTATCAGCCCAACCGAGCGCGGCTAAATATATAGCTCATCCATTGAGATCTCAATTAGCCACAACGGAAACACAAACAGAGTATAGAACTAAACTGGTAGGGCTGATTGCTGATAACCGAGTCCGCTCTGTAGTAAAGAGCATTCGTTCCGATCAAGTTGTTTCCATACAGTTCACTAATTTACTTTATGGTCCAGAACTGGTACCCGTACCCACAAAGGAGACATCGGGTCAATTCATGGTGCATCCTCACTTTGAACCGACCGTCACTGATCACCGCTTGATCACTTGCTTTTTACAAGCTTTGCATCATGCTTACAAACAAAGAGGGGCGACCGTTGCACTCGCTACCCCCTCACTTCGGATTACTTTCAAGCGAAGGGGCCGCCTTCAACGAGACCCAATTGATATTGACATTAACTTTATGTATTTTGGGCCAGAATTCCAAAGCGTTTTGAACAAAGTGCCAAGCTACCTTGCTGCACAATTGCACCACAAAATGCAGACACTTGATGGTCAGGTACGCGAGGTAGATTTCGCGACATCAAAGGTTACAGACCCGCAAAAGATAGCGCAGATCACAAGGGCATTAAAGCAGGTGAAGCGGAATGCTTTCGATGTTTACGGTAGTACGAGGGATACCTTCGAGCTGAGGTTGCTGCTACGTCAAGGCGGCTCAGAAGAAGTCATTTTCGTGATCAATCCTTCAGTTGTTTCTCACTTGGGCTCTGCTATTTTGCCGGAGCCGTTGTGGAACTATTACAACTTAGTACCCCGCGCCAAAGCTGTTTTGCACGGAGCCGCCGCAGGTGTAGGCAACGCTTCCCCAATTATATCCGCATTACAGAAGAAACATTGAACTATATGTACTTTGAAGTAGGTTTTCGTCCCTGGTGCTTTTCATGTCAATATTGTAGTCGTTAGATCACCGAATCGAAGCCGGTGCTGACTGTTAGCTCGCTGACCTCACGCATCTTTCGCGCTCAGCCATTAAGAGAAAGATTATTTCGCTAGTAAAAAGGTCGGCAGAAAAAGAACAAAAGACCGTCAGCATAATGCCTGCGGCCTTTTGTTATACCAACTCTCATTCCTCTGCTCAGGCAGTCTCAGCAGTTTTCTTCTTCCTGGCGGCGACCACCACGCCGCCTAGCCCCAGCGCCAGCAGCAAGCCGAAGGAGACAGTGGTAGAGGCTTCCGGGACGGGAGCATTGGTGACGATCAAAGACCCTGTTGTAATCCCGCGAGCAACCATATTGACTGGTGCAAGTTCTCCGCTGCGGTTAAATTGACCCAAGCTCAGGTTATATCCAGGGTCGATGGAATACGTTCCAGGGGTGGTGGCAGACAATGAAGTGTCAAGAACCAAGTAGTTGTACACCAAGCTGTTGGTCTTAAAGGTGAAAGCATCAGACCCGGAACCACCGGCTACCGATTTACTTGACGTCGGGGTGTATAAGGCACCCGTGAGATTATCCGAGACCCCGTTTGTTGTCGTGATGCTGTAAGGGCCGAAAGTTTGTGTGGTCGGATTGAAATCGAAAGAGCCGGTGGCGACCGCGCCGTCATTGAATGTCACGCCGCTCAGGGTGTAGACAAGGTTTTGCGCGGCGGCAGGGCGGATTGTGGTGAGTCCGAGAATGCAAATGCCGGTCAGCGTCAGAGTTTTCCCTGAAGAGTGCATGATATTCTTTCTAAGCGCAAGGCTTTGCGATAAGGGATGTCGGCGATGCTGGCAATGACAGCGAAGACCGCAAATATACCTGCTGCATAAATCATGCCAAGCAAGCGAGAATCGCGGGAAAACACAAATATATTTAGGAGTCACCCAGATCGAAAAAGAATTGGCGTGAGTGAGGCATCGAAATTATTCTCAACTCCCTAACCAGCTCTTTCAACGAATTGAAGGGATCGAGACCAGGCTCGTCACTTCAAGGATTTGATGAACTTGATTTCTTTGTTGCTAAGGGTGACACCCCTCGCGTGATCCAGGTGCGGCCTTTAGCCCGCCGGCACCATGTCCCCATCTTTCAGCCTTTCAGTCTACGCCTTCTGGCCTGCAAGACCGGCTTTGCTTCCTCCATTTCGTCAGCTCCGCCGTCCCTGCGGGTGGGTGATCCCCCTCCGCACCTTGCGCCCTTGATCTTTGCTGTTTCTTGGGGAAACCCCGAAAATAAATCCCCTGCCCTAAGCCTCATTCCCGCAACGCCAGCGCCACGCGCAGCAGCCGTTCCCGCCCCGGCTGATCGAGGTTGTCAAACACGCTCATCAGCAGCATCCGCATTCCCGCCGCCTGCGGGTCTTCCCCCTGCCCTGCCTGTGCTGCTGCCGCGATTTCCGGCGTCGCAACTTGCTGAGAAACGCCGAACGCCGCATCAAAGACCGAAGAGGTTTTGAGTACGCCACTGATGCGCTGCAGGTCGCCGGCCATGACGCGGGACAGGCCAAGCTCCCATTGGCTGACAAGGCTCCGGTTGACGCCCAGCGCGTCGGCCACGTCGGCCTGCGTCATGCTAAGCTCACGCCGGCGCTTGCGGATGGCCTGACCGATGCTTTTGTTCATGTCGTCCTGATCATTATTGTTCATGCAGAGATCATAACATTTTGCCAGTCATGCTGTCAAGACAATAATCGGGTTCAACTACCAATTTTTTTCCGGCATGGCTAAAGGAAAAAGTAGTGGTTCGGGCAGCTTTGTGGATGTGCCGACTTATTTGTTGACGGTTCCTGCCCTGCATTTTCGCCCCCAACAAATAAGTCGCGGCGCTGAAGCCTGAGCCAGAATACTTACTTGTTGGGTGGCCCTGCCCTAAGCATCTGCGCCCAACAAGTAAGTCGGCGGGCGAATTATTCACCGACCTCTGCCAGCAACGCACTCATCTTCAGGCCCAGGCCCACTGCTATCTTTCGGGTGACGACCAAGCTAGCGTTGACCCCTCCCCTTTCCACGAGCGATACCTGATTGACGTGCAGCCCAGTTTCTCCTGCCAAATCTTCCTGGCTTAAGCCCAGTTCGCGCCGCCGCGCCCGCACTGCTTCTCCAATCGCCAATAAAAATTCTTGATCGTTCATGCCCAAAGCATGAGGACGCACCGAAAAATTTACCACCCAAAATCTTGTGTTTTTCTGATCGGCGTGATATAATTACGTCAGGCCGCTGCAAAGGGCCAGTAGCACATTAGGAGACAGATAATGACAACTTACGTTTGCACCCACTGCGGGGCAACCCGGACTGTTCCTTCTAATGGTCCGTCGCCGTCAATGTCATCACATCCACCTTGTGCCAAAGACGAGGCGGGCATGGGAAACCACAACTGGGTTAAAAAGTAGAAACTAGGTGTTTCAATGGAGCAGTCAAAAATAGTTGCGGCGGCGGTGAGCGTGGGGGTTGTCGCCTTAATTACAGCCGGAGGTGTCGGCTGGCACGACCGGAGCGTGGCGGCAGAAGAGGCGGCCACACGCGCCGCGGCGCAAGCGCAGGTTGCTCAACAGGTCCAGGCGAGGGCGGACGCGGCGGAGGCCACAGCACAGGCACGCAAGCTGCAGGCGCTGGACGCGGCGCAGAAACGGGTAGAGGCGGGACACGCGGCCCAGGAGCGGGACGGGCTGCGGGCAAAAGCGGAGAAGGTGAATATCAATCCAGGCGTGCCGCCGCCCTCAGTGGAGAATAACCAGACATCATCCGCCGATGACTTTCCCTAAAAACAAGTCCGTTATTTGTACAGGTCCTGACAGGATTTATATGGCGACTTTTGGGAAGGTAGAACCCTGTGCCGTACTGCGTGAAATGCAACTCCAAGACCACGAACCAATCAGACCTACTGTGCGACAGGTGCTCAACGCCTGCGCCAATGACCACTGAACAAGCCTCAGGCAATACTCAACGCGCTCGTTCTCGTCCGGTCGCGGTGTTTGTACTATGCCTGGCGGTCCCGATAGTTTTCATCGGTTTCCTGGTGTGGCATCGAGTCAATGCCCCTGAACAAGCACCAAAGTCGGGACCCAGCTTTAGTGCAAGCCGCGCTAGTGAAAATCCCGTGAGTCAGAAGCCACAACCGCGGCCCATAAATATGCCTCAGAACGGAGCAGTTGCACCGGCTGAACCATGGCCTTTTTCTCCGGTGTCCGACCAGGACAGCTTCCGGTC
Organism: uncultured Armatimonadales bacterium; assembly: GCA_964252595.1. Taxonomy (GTDB): domain Bacteria; phylum Armatimonadota; class Armatimonadia; order Armatimonadales; family Capsulimonadaceae; genus JANXMY01. The sequence goes on along the minus strand of CAXUNT010000005.1, from coordinate 77,635 downwards.
CTACGAAGCCCAAAAACATTATCCTAGTCCCGAAACAATCATAGACATTTACCAGCAGACAGACAGTCAAATACGCAATAACTACCGCTCTGCCGAAGGCGCACACAAGGTGGATTTGAGTGGACAATACGACGAAGTTGAGACCGGTCCGCAGCCTACTGGAGTAGTACCTATGGGTGTAGAACGCGCCTACGTGCTGAGTGGCGACATATCTCGTATCTCGGGTTACATCGACTTTATTGACACTATGAACAACACAAACAAGGCCGATCCCACGCGGAGGGCGCAATATGCCCAGGCGCAATTAAACATGAACCGCTGGATGGCCGACATTAAAGCCTACAGGCCACGCAACCAGTAAAGATTGCGTTGTAGAATCCTGTGACTGCCAGGATGCACCAGACTCAAGCTGCACATGGGGTATCATTGAGCAGTCGCGAAGGACTTAAACCACGCGATAGGAGGAACTCCAAGATGATCAAGGACAATCCCGTCGATGGCGGGGGATTCGACCTGTCGCGGGTATCAATTACTACGAAAGACGGGATGCCGCTCTTCGACGCGGAATACGGCTATTACAATATCACTGGTGGCCCAGCGGCGGGCCTAGTTTGCAGCATCACTGTAAAACCCATTGGTCCAGTCAGCGCAGAACTGAGATCGCAAAACTTCATGGCTGTGGCAGTTCAGGTCTCGCAAGATTCAGGCAATAGTGTAACCCATCACCACTATGGTGACGGAAGTTTGGTTCTCCTCGACGGTGACGTAGGCTTACAGATAAATCTGACAGGGCCACTCAAGTTGCTCCCTCCCATAATGTCTACGGAATGACTACTGCTCAAACGCGTCAGGACGACACTCAAGCTCCCGCCAGCACAGCACATCTTGCGGTAGTTGGACGCAGGTGGCCTACGGCGCATTCTGGGATATGGTCCGTATCTCGCACGGGCAGGATACTCACAGACCGAGTCTCAGGCAGTTCGCAACGCAAACAAACGCCAGCACTTATGGTTAGTGCTGGCGTTTTGTCCAGGTAAGTTATTTCAGCTTAATGCTGGGCATTTTATCTTACGGCACCTAATCTACGGGGCGCGTAGACCGGCAAAAATATCGCTCAACGCGGCAGGCGACCTGGTGGCGGAAGTCAGCATTATGAGCGTACTGATCCACCGGCACATGAAAATGTGGGGTGGAAAAGTTGTATTTCAGGCCGTCGAGTTGCCCACGCAGAACCATGCACTCTGCAAGTTCGTGAGCAAGTGCTGCTTTACGCGTTTGTGCATCAAAAGCGCGATTGATCAGGATGAATTCTGTGCCGTCAGGTTGACGACCATATGCCGCACAGTTTTCGCGCTCTGCAAAAAATGGCTTGACCCAAACTCCCATGCGGTTCGCGGCGTGGATCAGCGCGGCTAAGTCCGATGCACCTCCGGTCCAGAACATTAACTGCATAGTTAATTGCATCGCAGCCTGCATGGCAACAAAATCAGCGGGAAGATCGTTTCTCCCTTCGTGTTCCAAATGACAAGTGTGCATCGTTTACCTATTGCTCGTTTCCGCCGCGGCAACGCTGTTCCCTTGCTCGTTTTTTGTTTCGCGTTGTTCATTCTCAGCCCTTTCATCTTCCTCCAGCAATGCCAGAGCCGCATCGTTATGGTCTTCCAGGCGGCCTTTCACCATAGCTAGACCTATCTCCACGACTGCCTCTAGCTGCTTCTGCACCTCCAAGGGCGCGCCTTCATAAAATGATGCTATGTGTTCAAATCGCGTAGAGAACTCGCCCTTGCTTGGCGCATCATGCTGTTGCCCTACTTCAGGCAGTACGTCGGCTTTCTTGATTTGATAACCGTCAACTAAAAACCCTGCTGCCACCCACGCTTCTTTTGCGTCCCCAATGAGTTTTAGTTTGACCAATGCTTGACTGACAGCCTCGATTGTATCTTCGCTAGGCCGGACAACTTTACCCTTTTTGCCGGAGTTTAGTATCCTATCCAGTGAAGGATAAGGGATACCTGTTTCCCTCGACAGATCAGATACCGTTACCTCCGGCGATTGATCTATGATAGCCTTCACCCACCCGCCAAAATCTACCACCTGGTAGCGCTCCATAACATAGCCTCCTTCTCATGGTCGTACAACTCCGTCACAATTTCATTGTTTTTATACTATACCATATTATAATGCAAACGTGATCGTATAATGAAAATGTGTCATTTATTATAATGTAAAATGTGATATACTCTCATCATGGATTTAGCATTAATTGTTCGTCAGCACCGGAAGATGGCTAAACTTTCCGTAACGGAGGCTGCTCGCAAGGCGGGGATTTCTCGATCATACTGGGAAAAATTAGAGGCAAACTCTATGGCTAATCCAAGTATTGCTGTTCTGGCAAGGATTGCGGTAGCGTTAGACACCTCGGTTCAAGACCTCCTAGCGTTGGCACACTCACCCCGAAAATAATTTTCCGCGACAGATTATAATGTGTTGCATTATAATGTAATACATGATATAATGAGTCATCGAACAGAGCGGAGGCGATAACGATGCAGCAGATGATGACACCGCGCGAATATCTTGAGACCGCGCCGGCAACCGGCGATGAATGCGCGGCGGCTTACGAGCGCATGGTGGCCCGGCGCAGCGCGGAACAGAAAGCGCTGATGGACGAGATCGACGCGCGGTGCCACGCCTGCACCGGCGACATCGCGGCCCGGCTGGCGAAGCACGGCCTCACAAAGACGCTGGTGCACGCTGCTGACGCGGGGTGCAGCAGCACAGAAATATACCGCCTCCACGACGATGCCGGCTTCGTGGGCACGCTGACCTGCCGCGCAGACGCGGCAGGAAGCGAAGCAGTGGAATACTGGCTGGCCGGCGTCGCGGAATGCTACAGCACTCGCAACGACTTTTTTGCTGCTTATCTCGCCACGCGTGGCGTGCCCTCATCGCGCCTGGTGGCGCATGACCATGTGCTTGCAGCGCAGAGGCAGTATTACGCGACTTGTGAGACCTGGCGCACTGTCTGCGCTTGCAGCACAGACGGACAGCGCATTGCGGACGCCTGCCGCCTCAAGGCCCGTGCCTACGCAACTTGGCAGCAGGCAAAGCGTGATTATGCGGATTGGTACCCGACGCCGGCGGAGGGCGCTGGTGACTGCCGATGACGTCGCCGCACACCCTGTAACCGCCGGGTGGTTCTCAGCACCAGCCGGCGCTGAAACCACAAGCATCCAGCAGAACACACAACCCTGCTCGGGCTGCGGGGCCAATGCTTGGGACGTGCTGATCTATGTGCATGAGCGGGGCTACCTATCGTTGATTTTGTGCCCCGGCTGCGGGACTGGGAGAGTGCGCTAATGCCAACATTGCTGCCGCGCGGCAAGAACGAAACGAAGAACACACGTAAACTGGCGAGCCGCTATCAACTGTTGCACAGGGGCGATCTGGTTCGGCTGCTAGTGCGCCCCCAGGAGGCACCGGCTGCATTTAAGGCAGGGAACAGCTACCGGGTTACTGAAAGCGCCGCAGACAAGCGCCGGTACGACCCAAATGGAGCTTACTGCGTGACGCTTGTTGCCGGTGCCGGCGAGCGCCTGGAACTAGACAGCATCCTTGTTTGCCTGGAGGCGAAAAATGACGATCTCGATGACTGGTGGTGACTGCATACGCCTGGACTTTTGCGAAGGTTCGGCAGCCTGGGCTTACCGGACGCCGAACGGCACTCGTTACGCCAGTGCCGGACTGGAAGCGGACCGGGCAATCAGAGAGTTGTGGCAAGTAAAGGATGGATTTATCAAATTGCAGCCAGGCGAGCAGACGGAGAACGGACCGGCGAAAATCCCTGACCTGCTCCCGGCGACGAAACGCTTGTTTGACCGTGCATTGAAAGGCAAGGTTCATGCGAATTGATAGCCTCAGCGACCTGCCCCAGCAGTACCAGGAGCAGGTCCGAAAGCAAGTGCCTGACCTGGAGCTTACCCGTCCAGAAGCTGTTCAGCGGAAGCGCCGGAACCAGCGCGTCGAGTGGGCGGAGCAGTGCGCCTATTTTGATCAGGCCGACGTTGCCATTCGGCAGGGGCTGGATGGAGCAGACTGCATCTACGCCATTCAAAACGAAAACGCTGCCGGCCCAAAGGTTGGCAGCGACCGCAAAAAAGCTGGTCGTCGCCCCGGCGTCCCTGACATCATGGTGGCTGTTCCAGCCGGCGGTTATCACGGCCTGTACCTAGAGATGAAACAGCCGGCAGGCACACCCAGCGATGTAAGCGCGGAGCAGCGTGAGTGGCACGAGCGCCTTAGAAATCGTGGCTACCGCGTCGGCGTCTGCTATGGCTGGCGCGAAGCGTGGGCACTGACAACAGCCTACCTGGGCTGGAGCGAAATGGATGATGGGGTAGACCGGGCGAAAGCTAAAGTCCGGCGTTTGGGGCTGAACGATGAATGAAAAAACGGTGCCGCTGACCGTGTCGGCGGCGGCTTATCTTGCCTTCCGGCTGGCCGGTTATGACGTGCCGCAGCGACCGGCGCAAGACAACGATGACCAGGAGCAGTGCAATGACAGCAACATTGACGGCGGCGACGCAGGCGGCAGCGCAGATTTACGCGGACTTGATTGCCGGCAGGCCGGACGACAAGGCCAGCCTTGCCTTAGCGAGAGCTGATTACAAAGCGGCCCAGGCGCGGGAGATGGGCCTGCCGGCAGACCAGACTTGGGAGATTAATGATGAACCCGAAGATCGGCGAGCGCTGACAGCAGCCGAAAAAACGGCCAAAGCTGCCGGAGCGCTTGCAAAAAAGAGCAGCAAGCTGACAGCCAAGCAAAACGCTGCACCGCCGCGCGTTTGCCGGGTCTGCTGCAAGTCATTTTCCGCCTATTTCCGCCGGCTATATTGCTCAGAGAATTGTTACCAGGCGGCTATGCTTGAAAATAAGCGCCGCCGCAAGGCCGAGCGCCAGGCAGCATAGCTAGGCAGCATGGGAGCGCCGGATGCGCCCGCGTAGGTTCGACCCCTGCGGCTCCCGCCGGGACCAAGTCCCTAATGTCAATGCAAAAGGAAAAATAATGAAATTCTCTGTTGAAAAAGCCCGGCCCCTGATCCCGGCGGGGGAGCACGTCCTCAAACTGGTGTCTGTCGAAGGCAAGGAAATGGACGACCGTTATGGCCGGTCCACGACGGGCAAGACGATCCGTTATGTTTGGCAATTCGTCAGCAACGAGACCGATGATGACGGTGTGCCTTACGAGTACGCGGTGTTCACCGGTGATCAATATGGAAATCCAAAAGCCGGCATGACCCTGCTGGTCGATATGCTTGTCCCAGGGATGACTGCCGCCAAGTTTGAAGATTTTGATAGCGATGATCTTGTCGGCAAGCGTTTCCGCGCACAGATCAAGCACACGCCGCGTGAGGATGGCAAAGGCATGGCGGCCAAGCACGTCTATATCACGCCCATCACCAACAAGCCGCGCCCGGCGGAGACTAAGCCGTCTGCGGCGGAGGCAGCACCGGCTGTGGATGAAGACGAAGACCTCACTGACCCTTTCGCCGACGAATAGATTTAGGCGGCGTGATGACGGCGGCCAGGCCGTCATCACGCCTTTTGCAAAAACAGGAGAGTGTTATGTCCCAGGAGTTCTTGCGCCATCTTTTTACCCCGTATGGTGCAGAAAATACGACTTTGTGCGAGATTCGGATGTTTTCAGGCCGCGACAGGTGCCTGTCACGCTATTTTGGCCTGTCGAAACTTGACGCCGCCGCAGATTTTGCCCGCGAGCAGGCTGCCTATTACGACGTGTGCGTTGGCGTCTTGCCCCGAGACCAGGTGGCACTGCCCGGCAAAGCAGGCGAAGATTGGCACGTCGACCAAGCCGCCTGGCTCTGGTGCGACGTCGACCGCGCTGGGGCATCTGACGCGCAGATGATTGAGTTCCTCGGCGGCGTTCGGCGCAAGCTGCCTAAACCGCGCATGATGGTGTTGAGCGGCTCGGGCGGTGGTCACCTCTACTGGCGTCTGCCAGAGGTGCATCCGCTGCCGGACGAGGCGGCACGCAAGGCGTTTTCTGCTATCTTGCGCCGGCTTGTCCTTGCCATCGGTGCCGGCCCTGAAGGTCTGCACGCCGACCGAAGCTGCTGCAACGTATCGCGCATCCTGCGCGTCCCCGGCACAAAAAATCACAAACACAGCCCGGCGGCGAAGGTGCACGGCATCATTTACGACGATTACGACGAGATGCCTCTCAGCGGATGGGATGCCATTCTACCTTGGGAGCCGGCCCCGCCGCCACGCCCACAGTTCCGCACAAGTGGCGCTTATTCAGACCGGCAGAGCGTGCCTCCCGGCCTTTTGCGGTGGGCCGAAGCCGGCTACCCCGAGGGCAATCGTCACCATGACCTTGTCGGCGCGGCGGCCTGGCTCCGGCGCGAAACCGATCTGCCTGAACACGTTGCCTACGACCTGTTTTTGAGCAAGGCGCAAAACAGCCCTGGACGCCGGGCGCTGACGGCTGATGAACTTGACAAGGCATGGGCTTGGGGAGGGCGTTAAGATGACCGTCAAGATTTTGCACATTGAGGATATGTGCGTTCCCGGCGCAAAAGGCAAGGGCAACCTCCGCGCTTATGCGTCAATCCAGATCGGCCCTCTGGTCATTCACCGCGTCAAGCTCATCAAGCAGCCGGGCCAGAAACCCTACGTCACGCCGCCCCAGTTTGAGTTTTTCCGCGACGGCCACGTCAACTACACGCCCATTGTCAAGTGGCCGCAGGGCTGGCACCAGCAGATTTTTGACGCCGTGTGGGGCGCGTACTGCGCTTTGCCGGGACGCGCCCCGCAGAGCGACTCCGAATAGTTTCACAGCCATTTTGTCGCCCTGGACTTATTTGTTGAAGGCGTTTTCCCAGGGGAGCAGGTCTCAACAAATAAGTCGGCGGCGCAGAACACGCCTGTCATGCAGGCTAAAGAAAGCAGTTTTACATGATTACGCAAGAGTTTGTTTCGCAGTTTGCCCAGGTGTCGCCGAGCGACCTTTCCGACCTTCTCGCCCGGTACGTTGTCCAGGTTGGTGCAAGCGACATCCCAGCGATGGCACAGGCCCTGACATCGGCGATCTGGGGCGCAGTGCCCCAGGACGAAGATGAGCAGCCGCGCCTTTTGTCTATCGCCGACTTTTACGACTCTGTCGGCGATCCGCCGCCTGCGCTGGTGTCGGAACTGCTTCCTGATAAAAAGCTCATTGCATTCAGCGGCGCGGCCAAGCAGGGCAAAAGCCTGGTCGCCCTGGACATCCTGCACCGCGTCAGCGAGGGAACGCGGCTGATGGATCGTTTTGATGTTCGGCAGGCTGGCGTGGTCGTTTATTTTGGGCTGGAAGACGGCGCGGACGAAATCAAGAGCCGGCTCATGCAGCGCGGCATTCGCGCGGACAACCACAACATCTATGTCTGCTCGCAGTCGTTCGACATAGCGCAGCCGGCTGGATTTGAGACCTATAAACGGCTCATCGCCGACCTGCCGGAGCCGCCGGTTCTTGTCGTGATCGACACGGCTCGCGAAGGTTTCCGCCTGCGCGACTGGAATGACGCAAGCCTCGTCGGTGCGGCCATTTCTCCTCTGCGGCAGTGGGCGCAAAAGCATTGCAGCGTCATGCTTATCACCCATAACAACAAAGACAAAGGCGCTGTCGGCGTCAACAAAGTGAGCGGCAGCAGCGCTCTGGTGTCATCCTGCGACTGCGTGATGGTGCTGGAAAATCAGACGGTGCTAGTCAATAGCGACTTGCAGTGGGAGTGGGATGTCATTGGGGGGCGTGGCTTACGCCCAGCGAAGCACACGCTGGTCATGGACACCAATAACCTCCATGTCCGGGTGCTCGGCGCAGAAGAAGCCGCCGCTGCTAAGTCTGACGAGCGTGCCACCGAACGGCATTCCTTGCACGGCGGAGTGGCTCGGCACATGGCCGAGCAGCAGCCTCTTCGCCGCGCCACCGCAAAACAGATTATGACTGCGCTTGACCTGGGCTACGACCTGGTGATAGCCTTGCTCAAAGAGATGGGCAGCGCTGGCGAAGTTGTGAAAACAAAAGACTTGATGCCGCAGCCTCTGGGACGCCCGGCTCCTTTGTACGAACTTACTGAAAAAGGGATGCAGACTTATTTGTTGAAGGACCCTGCCCTGGGAAAACAGCCTCAACAAATAAGTCCGACCCCAAAAACCGCTGTCGTGAATGCTGGCGAAGACGATACGGAGGAGTTTTAGCGATGACCACTGACGCTTCGCCGATGTCCCTGGACGACGTTCTGGATGCCTGCGACGAGGCCGGCATCCGCATCAGCGTAGATGTCGGCGCACTGAAAGTCACGCACGCCAGCCGGCTGACTGACGAGATGCGCCTGGCGCTGAAGACGCACAAACAGCAGATTATCCGGCTATACACGATGCCGCTGCTCGACTATGTTCTCACGCTGTTTCCTGGCTCAAAAGTCCTCTCGGACAACGGCAAGCCGCTACGAAAGCAGCCGGTGCCGGACGGGGGACTTTTCATCTAAGGACGTTCACTTCGCTGCTCCGGCCTGAACGCCGGAGCAGCACTACCACAGAAGGAGATCATCATGGCAGACATTGCCGCCATCGCCAGCATCGTCGGCCTGACGATGCTGTACATCCTCGAAATCTGGATCAACGTCCAAAATCAGCGGCGCGTCAGTGACATGGAGATTGCCTGCTACTACCTGGCGTGCCGCATGGGTGAGCATGGACTGTTGGCTGACAGCGACCCGCTGCAAGCAAAGGCGAAGGAAGAGGCATCGAAATGAACGGCAAAACAACAACTCCTGAAATCAACGACAACGTGCCGAACGAAAACAAGATTTATCATGCACTGAACGAGCGCACGGCCACTGAAATCGGCTTCCGCCGGGACAACGGCGGCAAATGGCACGCGCCGACAAGCTATATGCTTGACCATGGCCCGGACATCTTTGCCGAGGCCCCTGATTTTTGCGGCGAGGAGTCGTCATCGCTGTATTTGTGGCTGATAGAGCAGCACGGGGGGTCGAACGTCATCCTGGACAACGAGCGGCTGGAGGGCGGCAAAGACATCTGGACCGCTGCGATGATTTTTGACGGCGAAAACATCGTCGGCACCGGCGACACGCTGGGCGAGGCGCTCTGCTACCTCGTGCTGCTGCGAAGCGCTCACCAAGAAATGTTTGGAGGATCACGATGACAGAAAGCAAATTCTCACGGGTCACAGACGCAGAGATAACCCTCTGGGAGCAGTCCTGGCAGTCTTGCGACATTGCGCCGGTGCCCGCAATGGAAGACGTGCTGGCAGCGCTCAGGGCCGCCTATGAGGAGATCGACCGGCTAAACACGGACTACGGCTTGCTCAGCGCAGATTACGATGCCATCGTGGAAGCGTCTGGTCGCTGGCAGGAAAGAGCAGACATCCAAACGGCGGTCATCCGGCAGCAGGCGGATCAGCTTCGCGGGCTACAGGCACAACTGGAAGAGCGCGGCGGCATCATCAAAATGCAGAGCGAAACGCTGCAAGCGATGCAGGCCGCTCTAGGGCCGGAAACACGGCAGAAGATCGCGGACTTCAAGAAGCAGTTCATTGAGGGCCGGATATGACCAAGATCATCAAGCACGGCAGCAAGCTGACCTGGTACGTCGGCAAGAAAATCTCTTGCGTCAACTGCGACTGCCTCTTTGAAGTTGAGGCCGGCGACAAAGTGACGCCTTACAGCGACCAGCGTGACGGCAGCGGCGTGAAGATCGACTGCCCGCAGTGCAGCAGAACGACCTGGATCAACGCACCCAGCACCGGCTGGCAAGGACGGTAATCATGCACACATTGCTGCTGACCTGGCTGCTAGGCTCTGCCGCTGTCGTTCTGTGGTACGGCTTGGGCCGGATTTGCCTCGCCTACGCCGCCGGTACCGAGATGGACTGCTGGCATGAATGGGACAACTCCTTCGCCGTCTGTTTGTGGCCGATGTTTCTGTTCGCCATGGCCGGCGAGTGGATTGGCGATGCCAGGCACCGGCGCAAGGAGAGCAGGCAGCGCAAACAGAAACTGGCAGACGCTGAACCCCGGCGTGCCATGCGTGAACTGGAGAAGGACCAAGCCCTATGAACTTCTCTTTTGCCCCAAAGCCGGACCCGCTCACGCATATGGCAAAAAGCGGGGCGCTACGGCTGTCGCAGATGGCGTTTGCGTTTGCTTGCGCGTTCTGGCTGGAGACGGGACGCTTGCCGGACCCACAGACGGTGCCAGCCGCCGTGCATCGTAAATGGGGCAAACGCATGAGCATTCGGACCGCCTACCAGGGCGTCAAAGATTTTGAAAAGACACTGACACGGAAGGACGTTTAGATGTACATTTTAACTGATCCGGCTTACTTGCTCCGCAGCGGTCATCCGTCGCCAGACGCATTTGCAAAGCCCGCCTCCGCCGCGTCTGCCGACGACGCTCGGCCAGGGCAGAAGTTTTGCTTTTTGTGCCGCGAAGTGCTGCCCCGGAATAACTTCTACGCCAGCAGAACCGGCTCTGATGGTCTGTCCGCGACCTGCTGCCGGCACATGAGCCGCGAGGAAGCCGACCGGCGCGAAGCCTGGGCTTGCGAGCAGCTTCGCCGTGCTGGCGTTCATCCATTCTCGCCACTGGTGCCAGATGAGTAAAACAAACGCCTTTTGCAGGAAGTCTGCAAGCATCGTTGACGGGCAACATTTGCCCGAGTATTATTAGAGCATACAGCTTTACACCGGATGCGGGACGGACTTATTCCGCAGGAACCAACTCAAAAAGAGACAGAGGGGGAACCTATGTCTCTTTCAGAGACCTCTTAGTAAAAGCATGACGTTCAAGAGCAGCAGAGAATAATCTCTGCTGCTCTTTTGTTTGAGCGCGGCATCAGGAGTCGAGATATGTCCCGGCAAGAAGCAAACGACTTGAAGCGAGACGAGAAGCGGCGTAGACAGCGGATGTACGATCAGGCCCGTGAAGTCGCCTGCCAGGCTGTTGGTTTGACCTATGCTAAGCGGGCTGTCAGCAACGTACACGGTACCGCCAGCACGTCAGCAACCGGCGAACTGGTCACGGATGCGAAGTCACTTGAGAAGGCCAAGTCACACGTCATCATCGCTGGCAGCCTGGAGCACGACTGGGACATCGAAATCAGCAACGCCTTGGGGCGACAGATTGTAGGCAGCGGCGTCAGCATCTTTCCTGGTCAACGGCAAGCGAACGGTCGTCCTCTTGCTCCCCTACACAGCTAAACCCCTCACAAGAGTGGAGCGGGGTGAACTTATGGTCAAAGACATCGTGCTTGTTGTTCTTGGCGCTGCGGCTGGCAGCACCGCTATTTACGTCTGGATTTGCTATGGTTTCTGCCGCGCTTTCAACCGCTGATTTTCTTCGGGCTGATGATGTCAAGGCGCTTCCTTGCTCAGGCTGCCTCCTGGTACGTGCAGTATACCGGGACCTAGCCGGAGCGCAGGAGATCGTTCGCTGCTTTGTTTGTCATCGGGTCCTCAAGCGCGGCAAGACGCACAAGACGCTGCTGTTCATTGGCGAAGCTCCGCCGGCAGTGCTCGAGAGATCTCCCGCCAGCAAAGAACGCCTTCGTTCTTGATCGAGGAGTTTATCATGGCTAATCCCCCACCCTATGCAGTTCAAACAGCGGATGACCTCTTGAAAAATTTTACGCCGGCTTTTTCCTTTGTCACTGTTGCCGGAACGACGCAGGCACCTCTGCAAGTTGGCAGTGATGAAAATGAACTGGTGGATGATGCCGGAAATGTCACCAATGATGACACTTCTGACACATAAAATCATCAACGGCAAGTAACGGCAAATGTAGATGACAGATCAAGAAAAAGTTTTTGTGGAGACGTACCTAGCAAACGGTTTTAACGCGCTCCAAGCAGCGGCCACAGCAGGCTATGTCGATCCTCATGCCAATGCCTGGCGTATCCGGCGCAATGAAGATGTGAGTGCGGCTATTGAAGAGCGACTGGCCGAGATGACGATGTCAGCCAATGAAGTGCTGGCGGAGATCGCAAGCATCGCGAAGTCTGACCTGGGCGACTTCCTCAAGGTAGATGATGTCGGCGGCTATGCAGTCATTGACCTCAAAGAAGCGAAGAAGACCGGCAAGCTGAAGCATCTGAAGACGTACAAGTTTGACCGGCAAACCGGGATGCACATCGAGCTGCATGACAAGCTGGCGGCGCTTGACAAGCTGTGCAAAGCGCTGGGTCTGTACACGCAAAAAGTTGATGTCACGTCGAAAGGCGAGCAGATCAAACTTTATCAAGGGTTCGACCCCGAAGAAGTTTAAGTTTCCGAGGAAGTTTGTCATGCCTGCGCCGCCCTACAAGCCTGCCGGCGCGGCGCTGGAACTGATGCTCAGTCGCGACCGGGAGCTGATGGCTTCCGGGCCGGCAGGCACCGGCAAGAGCCGAGCCTGCCTGGAGAAAGTCAACCTTTGCGCCTTGAAGTATGCCGGAATGCGCGGCCTGATCGTCCGCAAAACGCGGGCGTCGCTTTCGCAGACCGGCCTTGTAACGTTTGAGGACAAAGTGCTTCCGCCCAGCAGCCCGATTGCCGGCGGCAGCCAGCGGCGGATGCGGCAGTCGTATCGCTACCCGAACGGCAGCGAACTGATCGTTGGCGGCCTCGACGACATTACGAAAGTCATGTCGAGCGAGTACGACCTGATCTATGTGCAGGAAACGATTGAAGCGAGCGAAGACGACTGGGAAAAGCTGACAACCAGGCTTCGCAACGGCGTCATGCCGTACCAGCAAATAATCGGCGATACCAACCCCGACGTTCCGACGCACTGGCTTAAGCAGCGCGAAGCAGCCGGTCTTATTCGTTTCCTGGAAAGCCGGCACGAAGATAACCCATCGGTAACACCGGAGTACCTGGCGACGCTTGACGCCCTCACCGGCGCACGCAAAGAGCGCCTGCGTTTTGGCCGCTGGGTGCAGGCCGAGGGCGTCGTTTATGAGAGCTGGGACCGCGCAGTGCATCTTGTGCAGCGCGTCATTCCCGGCAACTGGCCCCGCGACTGGGCCATTGATTTTGGCTACACCAACCCTTTTGTGTGGCAGGAATGGGCCGAAGACCCCGATGGAAGACTTTGGCTTGTGCGGGAGATTTACAGGACGCAGCGCCTGGTCGAAGACCACTGCAAAGACATCCGCGCCCTCAGCCCGATCCGGCCCCGGTCAGTCATCTGTGACCACGATGCCGAAGACCGCGCCACGCTTGAACGCCATTTAGGGCTGAACACCGTAGCGGCCAAGAAAGACGTGTCGCCTGGCATTCAGGCGGTCGCAAGCCGGCTCAAGGTGCAAGCTGACGGAATGCCACGGCTGCTGGTGCTAAAAGACGCCCTGGTACAGCCGGACCCGGCGCTCGTCAAGGCGCACAAGCCGCTTTGCACGGCAGACGAGTTTGACGGCTATGTTTGGGATACGCGGCAGGGCCAGAAGTCCGGCGAACATCCCCTCAAAGCAGAAGATCATGGCTTAGACAGCCTGCGCTACCGCATCTACGCGGCTGACGGGCAACTGCCGCCGAACACCATTGAGCGCGTTCCGCAGCATAAAAGACGCTTTGGTTATGCCTAGCGGCAGCACAAGCGGCGTTCTGGATACGCGTGAGGCTTGAACATGGACGACGGAGAAAACCTCATTGGCACCACTGCGCCGCCCACCGGCGGATACCTGCACTGCCTGGAGGCGTGGAAAAGTTTCGACTATGCTAATGGCGTCCCCTACCCCGCCCACGCATTTGGGCCGATGCAGTGGCCGGTAGACAAAGGGCCTCGCCCTACTCCGCTAAGTTATGCAAAGTTTTTGGTTGAGGAAGGCGCGGATTTTGTGTTCCAGGGTGGTCCGCCTCATTTCGCCGTTCCAGATGACGCTGACGCTGATGGCTTTTTACAGGATGTCATTCGCTGGAACCGCCTGACAAGTCGCTACAACGACGCTGCCCGCCAGAACGGTCATGTCGGCACGATGGCGGCGAAGTTCAGCTACGACGCCGCAAGCAAAAAGCCTGTTCACATCACTTTTCTCTCGGTGCCCGAAGAATGTCGCTGCTGGTTCGACCCGCACGATTCACAGCGCATTCTGATGTGCCGGATACAGTATCCTTATCGCGCCGCGGACGGGCACTGGTGGTATCACCGCGAAGAATGGACAGAAGCCTCGTGGATCACGTACCAGCCTCGCCACGCCGGAGACGCCAGTATCAGCGGCGCTACCTACCTACCTGGTTACTCGCAGTCACTGGGCGACGGCGACGGCTGGGAGATAGACGAGGTGCTGGAGAACCCGTTCCAGGTCATTCCAATCACGCTCATCAAGAACCGCGCCGTACAGGGCAGTCCTTTGGGCGTTGGTGACTGCTGGGGCGCGTTTAACTTGATGGACCGCATAGCCCTCAGCCTGCACGGAGAGGACCGTTCTAATCAGAAGCATACCGATCCAATTCAAGTCGTAAAAAACGGGTTAATTGTCAATGACGGGCCTTTTTTGCCCGATGAGCCTATTGCACTGAACAACAACCGCCCAGACGGTCCGCAGGCAGAGTTTGAGCTTGTCGAGCCGACAGGCGTAGCCAGGCAGTGGGTCTACAAAAGCATTGACAAGTGGGAGGAGCTGCTTTATAAAGCAGTCGGGCTTTCCCTTGTCGACCCCGCAACGCTCGGCAGCAAAGGCAACATCACCCGGCTCGCGCTGATGATCAGCTATGCCCGCACGGTTGCCACGTCGGATTTGAAGCGCACCAGTTACGGTGAGGCCGGCTTCTGCGTTTTCTTTCAACTTATGCTCACCGGCCTCCGCAACTGCGGCGCTTTTTCGCAGCTTCATGGCTACGACGACGACAGTGATGTGACTTGCGCCTGGCCCGACTACTTCAGCGAAACTGACCAAGACTTGACTGACATCACCAACCGCACCGTCACGCAGGTCAAGAACGGCCTTCTGCCTAAAGCCCGCGCTGCGACCAGGCTGGCGACGGTAGAAGATATTCCTGATAGTGAACACGAAGACCTGCTGGCCGAGCTTGACGCTGAAGACAAGGCGAAGCAGAAACGTGCTGATGCCGCTCAGAAGGCGCTTCAAGCTACGCAGCCCGATGCGCCGGCAGCGGGTGCGGGCAGCGGCAGTGAAGCGCTGGGCGAACTAAACGACGCCGGCAATGCAAGCACTTAGCCCGGCAAGAAATTTTTCACCGTTGTGACGCAGAAACTATCTGCATAAAGGAGGTGACCGCTTGGCAGACATCAGTACGGGGCAGGCGCAGGTGAGTACCACGCCTACCGTCATCATTCCCTACGACTTGGCCGGCAAAGCCGTCATTATCAGGAACACCGGCACTTCTACAGTTTACATTGGTGGCTCCGGCGTCACACCGGCGACCGGCTACCCACTGCTTACTACCGACACTCCCATGCAGCCTTTGCCGGTCAACGAGCCGATCTACGGCGTGACAAGCAGCGGCACGTCCAGCATCGCCTTTATCGAAGCCAACAGCTAGGGCTACCGGCTTCATCTTTCGCCGGGAGCGCGGATCACCTTCAGTTGCCCTTTGCAGGCGGCACAGATTGAAGGCCCGGACCTGCTTTCGCTCGATCTCAACCCAATGCAATCGCAACGGGTGCCACAAGCCGGACGGCCCGGCTCTAAACTCGCTAGACAAAAAGCCTGCTCGCAGGCAAAACAACCGCCTTCTGCTACCCCGGCAGAAGGCTTTTTATATGCTTACTTAGCCAGCAAGCATAGATGGGAGAAAACACATGGCTGACGAAGAAACGGCGACGCCCCCTACCCCCGAAGACGTGCAGGAAGCGGCCCCAGAAGCCCAAGACGCTCCTGCCGCAGAGCCGGCAGCAGACCCTAAGCACGAAAGCCGGGCCGCCTACGAGGCCCGCAAAGCCCGCACGGAAGCGGCTGACCTCAGAAAGCAGCTTGATCATTACCGAGCGCAAGAAGAAGAAGCCCGCAAGGCCAAGCTGACGGAAGAGCAGCGAAAGCAAGAAGAGTTCGATCTGCTCCGGGACAAGGCTGAACGTCTCGAAAAAGAAAACAACCTCGTCCGCATCGCCACCAAGTACCGCATCCGCGAAGAGCACTGGGGCCGGCTCATCGGCACGACGCCGGAAGAGCTTGAAGAAGACGCCGAGCGCCTTGCGAAAATCCCCGGCATGACCACCGCGCCCTCTCGCGCTGGCAGCGCAAGCGATCCCGCCCGCGATGCTTCAGGCCAGAAAGCTCGCATTTACACCCGCGCCGAGCTTGCCACCGACCCCAAACTGGCACGCTCGCCGGAAGTCGCGCAAGCGGCCCGCGAGGGCCGCGTCAGATAATCCCCCCTCTCCCGTGCAGAGGACCAGGGGCACCAACCTCGCACGGTGAGAAGGAACATCAACTTTGGCTTATACTGGCATTTCAACCGTCGAAAGCTCTGCTTTTATCCCGGAAATCTGGCTCGCCCGCGCCCTAGGATACTTGCGGAACTACATCACGCTTCTTCCCTCGGTCACCCGCGATACTGACTTCGGCACCGACGTGTTTGAAGTCGGCAAGACCCTTCATTTGCCGAAGCGCGGCACGCTGGTTGTCAACCAGAAAGCAGAGACCGGTACCTACACCGTTCAAAACCCGCAGAGCAGCACCATTGACCTGACGCTCAACCACCACCCGGAAGTCACTTTCGCCCTGACCTCGGAAGTCATCGCGTTTCAAAATCAGGATCAGGGTTCCGGCTACGCCGTTGACTCTATCGCGAAGCTGGCCGAAGACGTCGATACGAGCCTGTTTGGTATCTACAAGCTCGCGCTTGCCGCAAACACCGTCAGCAACTCCGGCACGATGACTGAAGCGAATATCCTGTCGGCTCGCAAGCTGCTTCGCGACAACAAAGTGGCTGTCAATCAGCCGCTGTTCGGCGTGGTCAGCACCGCAGAAGAGGCCGCAATCCTCCAGCTTCCGAACTTGGTTCGCTACGACGCGACAGGCCGCGCCGGAAACACCGCAGTGGCCGAGATCGGCATGGGGCCGTATCTGCCGGGGGCCATCGGCCAGGCGTATGGCTTTGAGATTTCGCCGACGCAGCTCGTGCCCCAGGCCACCGGCAACGACAACACCATGCAGGTACTGACGATCACCGGTGCACCGACGGGCGGCACTTTCACGCCCACCGCAGGTGCGAACCCCGTCAATTACAATGCGACGGCTACGCAGGTTCAGCAGGCGCTTTACCCGGCGTTCGGCTCCGGCAACGTGTTTGTCAGCGGTGGAAATGGCAACTACACCGTCGTCATCGGCCAGTTCGCACAGGCGCTCACGCCATCGGCAAACTTCACCGGCGGCACTGCCCCGGCGATTGCGGCTACTCAGGTGGCCCAGACAGTTGGTGGCAAGAACTTGTTCTACTCCAGCGACGCGATCCTGTTCGCCAGCCGCGCACTGCCGCTGCCAAAAGCCGGGAGCGGAGCTTTGGGGACTGTGATGACCGACGAGCTGACGGGCCTCACGATGCGGTGCGTCACGTCGTGGAACCCTAACTACGGCTGCGAGCAGATTTCTTTAGACCTCTTGTACGGCATCGCCCCGATGCGGCCAGAGCACATGGTTGTCGTGAACACCGCCAACTAATCTGCCCTCGTAAAGCCGCCGTCAACCTGACGGCGGCTTTAGTTATCAACTTTTGGAGAAACAAGCTATGCCTAATGCAGTGCAGAACGGCCCGAAGAACAACTTAATCGGCGAAGAGGAAGAGTTCAAGACCGCCATCCCGGATGGAGGCGAACCGTCGCTCGCGGAAAAGAACGGACAGCTCGGCAACCCGACCGTGGCCTTGAATGAAGACCTCAACACCGGCAGCTACTACGATCCCAGCAAAGACAAGAGCGGCGAAAACGCGCTGCCATCTTCGCCTGCGGAGATGGAGCCAGGCCGCAAGTTCGTGGTTGTCCATGGCGCGGTGAGCGGCGTTGGCCGCGACCGCAAAGGCGTGGTCGCGGATCGTGACTTCTACACCGGCACCGTCGTCACCAGCGAGCAGATTGAAGGCAACGAAGCCTACTACATCTCGATGGGCGCAATCCAAGAAGTCGAGTAAACATCCGCCCCTGGAGCAAGAGGAAATGCGATGCCTGATGCAGCCGGCTGGCCGACAGCCGCCGAAGTGGAAGCAAAAGTAGACCTGGCATCGGGCGGCGCGTTCACGCCGGAGATGCGCTTTGGCGCTTCTTCGGTGCTGGCTTCAGTTGTCGCAGAGTTCGAGGGCGCTCCAGGCATCGATGGCAGCGGCGGCACAGGGCGCTCGTTCACGCCAAGAACCGAGATGCGCGTGTTTGACGGCAGCGGCTACCGTGAACTTGTTGTGCCGGACATCGTGCCGGACACACCGTTTTCTGTGCTTGTATGGGGCGCAGCGGCCTTGAACGTCACGCTGAAAAGCAGCTACAGCAGCCAGGGCTACAATACCCTGGTGCTTGGCGGCTATGGCTACGGTTTTGGCTACGGCGGCGGATACAGCGGCTACGGCAGCGTGTTTCCGCTGGGGTCTCAGAACATCATTGTCACGGCAACCTGGGGCTATGCGGCGACAGTTCCCGCCGACGTGTACGAAGCCGTGCTATGCGAAGCGACAAGCCGCGTTCTCGTGCAGTCGTTCGTGCCCCTCACAGGCGTCGGCGAGCTGGTGCAGCTTGAAGACTTTCAGCTCAACACGTCGTCGGGCATCAGCGTGTGGGGCCAGAGCAGCCCCATCGCGGTCATGCACAACGTCTATGAGGCTGCGGTGAAGCGCTACCGCGTCAGCGGCAACAGCGGCCTGAAGCGGCTTGCGGCCAGCCGCCGCATGAGCTAATCACCGGCATCGGTTTGCGGTCGTTTGGGGAAGCATCATGGGCATTTTCGATCCGCAGACGGACCTAAGCATTCTCCCTGAGCCGGAAACGGTCTACTGGGAAGACGCCGACGATCTTGAGCCGTGCGAGCAGCGCAGGCTGGTTGCTCTTGGCCGGGCGAAACTGCGTTCTGCGGTGCACGGCGCTTCGGACAGCCCCGTGAGTACGCAGACAACGTGCTGGAAGCAGTACCGCAAGATTCTCATCGGCTTTCGCAGATCGTGACACGGTGCTTATTGGCTTCCGCAGAGCGTGAAATGCAGCGCATGAAACCGGCCTACAACAACTACATCGCCAGCCTGTCCGCCAAAGAAGCGGCCAATGCCCGCAAAAACTATGGCGTCGATGTCGCGCACGGCGGCAAGACGCTCCGCATGATGACGCGGCCCCTGAAACGCGCCGAAGGTGAGCTTATCCCGCAGCAAGCCATTAACGCTGCCGCGGCTGATCTGCGGGTGTTCAACGCAAGCCCTGGCGACTTTGCTTCAGGGCTGCCCAAGCCGGAAGACACGCTTGTTTGGGACGGCAACTCCTATACCGTCGTGTTCGCCGTGAACTCGGAAATGAGCAGCATTCCTATCAGCCTCAAGATTTTTGCGTATCGCTCGCCGCAGCCGGACAGCGCGGGCGACGAAACGCCCGCCGAAGCAGCGCAAGCAACCACGCTCACGCAGGCTGGAGAGCGGCGCGTGTATGCGCCCCCGGCTTCTACCATCTAAGGACAACCATGGCAAGCACTTTGAACCTCTGCGCGAACTGCGGCTACAACAACTTGCAAGCGGTCGGCGAAGACTACCTCGTCAAAGACAAGGACGGCAATCAGGTCAAGAACCCGGATGGCACCGACCTAGTCAAGAGCTTTGCGTGCGCTCGGTGCGGCTATGCCAAGAAGACGCTCCCTGCGCCGGAAATACCGCCGACGCAAGAGAGTAACTGAAGAACAACTGATGCCGCAGGACGTGATCTTCACAATCAGTGTTGACCCTGAACTTGTACCGGACGGCGACTTACAGCCGCTGCTGGAGGCCCTGCAGGACTTTGAGCCGGTGCTAGACGAGTTCGAGCAGACGCTGAAAGCCGGCGAGAAGGCAGGCTTTGCGACGCAGGGCGCAGCTTACGGCAGCCCCTGGGCGGCGCTTGCTCCGCAAACGGTGGCAGACAGGTCCCGGCAGGGCTTCGGCGGCCTCGCACCGCTCGTCCGCAGCGGAACGCTTGCAGGAAGCGTCGGCCAGGACGTGCTGGTCACGCCGGACAGCGTGGAAGTCGGCATTGACGATGCCGAAGTCCCCTACGCCGCGTACCAGCAGGAAGGCCGGGGGCATCTCCCGGCGCGGCTCCTGGTCGCCGTCAGCGAGGACATGATCGACGAGATGATGCTGACGCTCAGGCAGTACCTTCAGGACGCTGCGGGCGGCTCTCTCGCGGGCATCGGCATCACCGCTGAAGCGTTTTAGAGGCGTTTATATTTTAGGGACTTGTATGTCGTCAAAGTATCCGTTTCGCATGGCCCTTCGCTACGCACTGCGGCAGATGATCTTAAGTACGGCTGTTCCTGCGATCAACGACGAGCTGCAAACGCAGATGAGCGCTCTTGGCGTCGGCAATGTGCCGCAGTTCGGCGACAGCAGCGTGGTGGCAGGCGACTTGTCCCCGGTGTCGCAGCCGACCATCTGCATCGTCTCCGGCGGCGAGCAAAACGAGCGATTTGCCACCGAAGGGCAGTATTACCTCACGCTCATTACGCAGTTTCGCCTCAAAACAACCACGGCAGGCGACGGAACACCGGAAGACTTCTCCCTGCTGTCCGAGGTAGTCACTGATAACCTCCGTGACCTGTTTACAAGCGCCGAAAGCTACAACATCACGCCGAAAACGCCGTCAGGAGCGCCCATTTTGCCCGCGGGCCTCGCGTTTCAGGATTGCTTGTACCTCGGCAGCCGCCCGGTTCCCTTCCCGCAGCGCGAATCCGACAAGGTGACCTACACGCAGGGCCTGACCCTGTCCCATAGCGCTTCCATCGTTTTTTCACAATTTCGCCCCGGCACGCTCGGCTCTTAGCGGGCACGCGGCAATAAATTTTTCGGTGTTCAAGGAGCCTTCCTATGGCGACAGTCTTTCCCTTAAGCGGCGGCGTGACCACAAAGGCGTTTGACGGCCTGGTGCTGCTTTCTTTAGACGGCGGCAGCACGGTTTGGGCGTTTCCGGGCCTCAGCGTCCAGGTTTCGGACAGCGACAACATCAGCCGCCCGGACGTGATCGACGCTTCGGAAATCAGCCATGTGGAAATCCCCGGCGTGCGGCTCGGCAGCCTCTCGTTCTCGTTCCCGCTGATGCCCGACCGGAACGTGAACTCGTTTCTTCTCGCGGCGTTTGGGCAGCGGCTTAATCAGTCCGTCACGCCGTTTATCATCAACATTATTCCGTCGGGCGGCGACGCCGTGCTTGCGGCCACGGGCCTCTGGTTCTCCCGCATCACGTTCAGCGGCGCGTTCGGCACGTCAGGGCAGCAGGCGGTCAACCTCGTTCGCGTGTCGGCAGTCGTGATCGACCCGGACAACCTCTACGGCGGCGGGGCACTTGCCGCACCTGCCGGCGTCGGCGCAAACGGCCTGGGCGCGTCGTCGTTCGTGCAAAGCTCGTTCGGCAACGGCGGCGGCACGACCTACGACAAAATCCGCTCTTATTCTTTGACCTTCGACAACCAGCTCAGCATCGTGCCGGGCATGAGCAATGCAGCGGCGCGGCTTGCGGCAGGCTGCCAGGTCGGAACGCTGCGGGGCGCGCTGACCCTGGAGCAGCTCGCGCACCCCGCCAGCCCGCTGCCAGGCGTCAAAGGGCTGTATCCGTTCGCGCTTCGGCTGCCGACCGGCGACGGCACGAAAGCGCTGACCATCAACGCCAACACAAGCCGCGACGGTTCCTCACTTTCTCTTGTCCCCACCGACTTCATCGGGCGCGGGCAGCTTTACAGCGTCTACGGCACCTCGACCCTCGTTCCGAACTGGCTCTTCAGCACAAGCTACGCTTAAGGAAAGGCTCGCACATGGAAAAGACGACGATTTACGGGCTTTGCTACAAAGGCGGCATGCTGCCTCTCGCCGAAGACGTGGCCGGGGAATACGATCCCACTGCCGTGAAGTCCTGGGAGCTTACGCACAAGCCCTACACCGGCGCGGCGGCCATCAAGGTCGGCATCAGGCTTGCAGAAAAGAAGATCGGACCGCAGTTCGGCACTGACGCTGCGACGACCGAGCGGGCACGCGGGGCAGCCATTATGGCTGAGGTCGTCACGGATTGGCCCTTGCAAACGGAAGACGGCGCTCTTCTGCCCATAAGCGAAGACAACATCGGGCTTTTGCCGCCCATGGTGCTGGCTGCGTTCGGCAATCGCCTGGAATACGGCATTTATCCGACCAAAGAAGAGCTTGAGGCGCTGCGAACCGGCCCTTTGGCGAAGAAGTCCGGCTCTTCCAAGACGCCGGACTGATGCCTCTTCTGCCGAGCGAGCATTTCCTCTTGTGGCAGCAGTACGCCGGGACAAAAAGGCTTGCAAAACTCCTTGAAAAGCCGCTGACACGAGTGCGGTGGATCGCAATTCTCATGCTGCAAGCGTTTCCCGCGCGAAAAGCGGAAGCGCCAGCCCTTACGCGAGAAGACGCGCTCAAAAAAGCCATCGCGGACGGCTGGGGCGCGTGAAGTGACCGCTTTGCGTGAAGTGGCAGCTAGGAACTACAAGTCATGGCAGACGACAACGGCATCTTGGGCGCATCGGCAGGCATTAGTGCCGGAAGCGCGGCGGACGCGGTTGCCGAGCGCATTGCGGAAGTCAACGCGCAAGTCGGCAGCTCGCAAAATCCCGCGCAAGTCGGCAGCTCGCAAAACCCTGCGCGGGACGCTTATGACGCCGGAAGAACGTCGTTTACGACCTCCGGCACGCCGTTTCTCGGTGACCGCTATAACGGACCGGCAAGCATTCCTTACAGCGCCCCGCAGCCCGCACAGCAGCCCGTGGGTCCTGCTGCCCCCGCGCAGATGTTCGAAAGTCATCAAGCGGCGCTTGACCTCACCCGCGACCTGACGACTGACTTAAACAACGACTACACCCGCGCCGGTCGCTTTCTCGAGATCGGTGGGGACGAGTATCACGCAGACCGTCAGGGCATTTTGGAAAGCGCAGGGCTTGCCGCGCCGCCTCCGCCGCCGGACCCGCCTTCGAGCGTCCTGCAGCGTCTTGGCGGGGCGTATCAGAACCTAAGAAACAGTCCTAGCGCATCCGCCTACGGCATCGGCTTCTCCGCACAAGCGCTCGGCCAAGGCGTCTCGCAGCTTCAAGAGCTAAACCAGGGGCAGTACGTCACGCCGGAGCAGCAGGCGACGGCAGGCGTGAACGCCTTTCTGCCAGGTACGGCAGCGCTTGTCGGCACCGCACTTGGCGGTCCCGTTGGCGGCCTTGTTGCTGGGGCTGCCGGAGAAGCGGGAGCCGCCGTCTTCGGCGCAGGCGAAGCGCGTGACCAAGCTGGCCGGGAAGCGGCAGAACGGCTGGCGGCGGCGCTCGGACAGGCCGCAGACACGGCAGGCGCGTTCAAGAGCCAGCTTGAAGCCACGGGAGCGCCGCTGGCGCAGCTTGGACAGTCGCTCCAGATCACAGGCAGTGTCGGCACCGCAGGCGCGGGCACTGTGGCCGGCATCGGAGCGCTCACGAATGCTTTTGGAGAACGTGCCGGCGAAGACTTCGGCGTTATTGCCCGGTACACGTCAAGCCCACTGCTCTACGGCCTCGGCAACAAGGTTGCGGGCGGCCTTGCAGGGTCTTCGGACTTCGACGCCTTGGGCTACGACGCGGCGGAAAATGGCGACTTTGCGGGGCTGAAGCAGCTTCAATCGGCAGCCTCCGACGCCCGCGTCAAAGACAACCCGGTGTACCAGGCGGCGGCAGGACGCTTAAGCAAGGACAGCAATGACTTTCTTGGGCTAGGTGGCCTGGGTGTGTCTGCAACGCGCTTCCTGCGGAGCCGGGGCGTGCGCCTCGGCACCGACATCGACAGTGACTTGCAGGCCGAAGACGACCAAAAAGCGGCAGCCGGCGCAGACCCGAACGCGCAGGCGCAGAACGACCTGATCAACCAGTTCGCTAGGCTACGAGCGGGTGACATCGTCGCCCAAAGCGGCATCGGCGTGGCGCAGGTAGCTATTGAGCGCACGTCTGCGGTCGGCGGCTCTGCCGCGCAGATCGGGCAGGCGTCGCAGGCGCTGTACAGCGGCCTCGGAGCGGCAAGAGCCGCAACGCAGGGCGAAGTCAGCCTGCTGCAGTCTGATCTCGCAAACCCCGTCAACGCCGGACGCGCGGATGAACTGCGAGCAAAAATCGCCCAGCAGCAGGCCGTTCTCGGCGGCTACGAGGTGCAGGAAGCGCAGCAGCGGCGCACGGTGTTTGAGACCGGTCTTGGCGAAGAAGGCGCGGAGTTCGAGCAGACTGTCAACCGAAACACGCTGACAGGGCGCTCTCAGGCGTCTCTTGCCGGCGGCTACCGGCGTCAGGAAGAGTTCCTGCAGGGCGTCGCGGCAGACCCGCGCAACCCGCTTTCGCCGACAGAGCGGGCCGGCATTCAGCAGTCTGCGGACACGCTTCGCTACAACGCCGCCCAGCAGCTTTACGGCGAAGAGAACGCGGGCCTTGCAGTCAGCCGGGCCGGGCGCGAGGCCGAAGTCAGCCGCGAAGCCGTGCTGGGATCGCCGCAGGACCAGTACGCGGCAGCCATCAGCAGCCTCACGTCGGACCGTCAGCAAATCACGCAAAATAGCAGCGAGATCGCACGCGGCAACCTCACGCGGTCGCAGCAGCTTGGCCTGCAGGCGCAAAATACTCTGCTGGCCGCAGACCTTACCACCGGCCCGGAGCGGGCACGCGTGGCTGCCTACGACGCCGAAGGCAGCATCCTCGGCAATCAGCAGTCGGCAGACCGCGCCCTGCTCGGTCGTAACGCTGCTATCTCCGGCTCCGCTGCATATGCCGGCGCGTTCGGCGACGACCAGGTCCGCATCAGCCTCTATAACGCTGCGGCTGCAAGCTCTCCGGCAGGGTCGCAGCAGCAGGCGCGGTTTGCGGCTTCCGCCGCGCAGGCTGGCGCTTTGCTGCTTGACGACACCACGCAGTCTCAGGTGTTCCGCGAAACGGCGGAGCAGCGCACGCAGGACAACAACGTGCAGTCGGCGTTTCGGCGCTCTCTGGAAGCTCCGTACCTTGACGGCAGCCCGGACGCCAGCCCCTTCACGCGCGGCACGGCGGCGCTTGCGAACCTGCGGACCCGCGAAAATGAGGCGGAGCGAGCCTTGAATGCTGCCACCGACCCTTTGGCACGCGAGCAGGACAGCGCACGGGTCAATCAGTACAAGGACCAGATCGCGGGCCTCGAACAGGAGCGCCGCACGGGCTTCCTGCGAGCATTACCGGAGTTCATCGCGGGGTCGCCGGGGCAAGGCAACTTGTCCGGCGTCCTGCCGACAGCGGGGCAGTCTGCGTTCTACGACGGCAACCCGTTCATTACCGGCACCTTTGGCCGCGCGGCGGCAGAGGACGTGAGTGACGGCAACGGGCGCACAGCACAGGCAGGCGGCGCAGCAGGCGCATTCCTGGCAGGCTCCGGCGCGGACGCAGGAATTGCGGGTCTTACATCAGCGATTAACGGCCTGCGTCAAGACTTGCAGCGCAGCCACGCGGCAGGCGGGCGCTCTCCAGCCATGACCGGCAACCCCGCCGGATACTCGCAGCAGGCCGCCCTGCATCTTCCCGGCAACGGCTATTAAGCCCGCAGTCGTCGTCAAGGAGCCTCCTGCTTACTTGAGCCGGAGGCTTCTGAAAGTTTCAGTCCATGACCGAACTCAATCCGCGTGCCATTCTGCGGGTGTACGACGACCACCGCGATGCCTTCGGAGCAGTGCTGTACCCTGGCGAGACGATAAGCTGGTCTTTGCCGGGCCTTATGGGGACGCCGGGAGCGAGTTTCAGCGGCTTGGTCAAGAACCCCAGCGGCTCTTACCTGATGCAGCAGCCGGTCGGCATTCCCGCGGACGCGGACCCCTCGCAGTGGACAAACGCGGACGGCTCCACACTCGGCAGCGCGTTCTCCTACGGCACGGACCCGGCAACGGGCAAAAAGTTTCTTTATCACGCCAGCATCTCAGACGCATGGAACGTCAAAAGCATAAAGCAGCGCGTGCAGGACGAAGGCTTCTACGCGGCGTTCTATGTCGGCCAAGCCACGGCAAGCACCAGCGCGGCATCCGGCACAAGCGGCGCGAACGTTTCTTTGCCAAACGTCTCCTTCTTCGCGGAGTTTTCACGCGGCAGGCAGCCCGGCGAGCCGGGGCTGCGGCTTGCGCTTGAACCGGGCAAGTTCATTCGCTTGCAGGAGAGCCTCGACGACGACGAGACGTGGAACGACGTGGGGGCGGCAGACAGTCTCGGCGACTGCGAAAGCTACCTCGCCGGCAACGCCCAGGTGCTGTACGTCAGCGTCCTCGCCATGACGGACCAGTCGTGGTACGACAACCTGCCCGCCTCGCTTGCCAGCGGGGGGCAGCCGCCTAACCTTCTGCAAGTCTCGATTGGCCGGGGCGACGCCGTGCTGACGATCACGCGCCCCGCACTCGCAGCCGGCTGCCTGGCTGTCACCGGCAAGAACCGGCAGTGGTCGGCGCGGCCCTCTGCCATGCGCTTTGCGAGCGCTGCTACGGCAACGCTCGCCTCGCAGGTCAGGCCCGCGCAGTTCGGCTCGGACCCCAGCGCCCGGCTTTCCGGCTATGTGCCGGGGGACGGCAGCGTCAGCGTGGGCGGCAGAGTGATTGTCGACACGCCGAACTCGGCTCATGTCGAGATGAGCCTGACGGCGACGCCGGACGCGACCGGCTACGCGCTGCGGTCGTGCTTTTTGTCTGCCGTGTACGCCGAGTTCCCGCCCGTGCAGCAGACCCCCGGCGCAAACCCGTCGTACATCGACTACCCGCTGATTTACTGCCGCTGCATCAAGCGCTGGGACCAGACCAGCGGCACGGTCCGCATGAAGGCGAACGTCGTTTTCAGCAACCAGCACAACGAGTTTGCTCCTGGGACCGGCGCAGCGCTCGGCGTTCGCGCTGCCACGCTGCTTGTGAGCAACGGCACCGACGCCGTCCTGCCCGGCACGGTGACCACAACGATTGACGGCGTGACCTACGCGGCGGAGATGACGGGCTGGACAGCGATGGAAGACAGCGGACAGGTTTGGTCGCAAAGCGGCTACCTGCTGTCCTTCAGCCTGAGCTTGTCTGACAAGCTCGTGCATACCGAAGACGACACCGCCATCTGCTGCGGCTTTCAGCTTCCTTACGATTTCGAGTGCCAGTATTACGCGTTTGGGCAGCAGGCGTACCGCCTCGGCATATGCGATGCGCTTTGGGAGTTCCCGCTCGTGCGGCGCGGGGACCAGACCCCTTACTACTATCTTGACGGCGGCACGACGGGAAGCCCCGTGCATCAGTTTCCCCCAGACATGACGCTGGGGCAGTCGATGCAGCACGTTCGCAGCGCAGGCGCGGAGTTCGACCCCATCAGCCAGGGGCCGGTGCCAATGATCTACGGCACCGACGCCGTGGGACGCTTGCTGTTTTTTGGGATGCCGGCGGGCGTGGTTTCCATGCTCTCGGACCCGGCAAAGACGCTGGCGGACACGCCGGAACTGCTTCCCGCCATCACGTTTTCCGCCGTTCCAGAGTTTAGCGAGGATGGCACGGCGCTCTTGAACGAGTTCGTGCAGACGTGGAGTAGCCGCTCCTCGCTGCGGCGCGTGCGGACGCCGGTGGTCGTCGTCGGGCTGGATCCGCAGTCGGGCAGCGCCGTGTTCGGCGTGGCGTACAACGAGAAGCTCGGCGGCGGCCCTTACGCCGATCCAAGCACTCCCGGCTACATCGGCATCGACAAGCCGCTGTACGTCGTGTCCCGAATGTTCACCTCGCAAGGCACGGCGGACCTTGCCGTGCGAAATGCAAGCGTGCAGCTTGCCGCGCCCGCGATTGACAGCGGCGGGCGGCTGCACGTGCAGCCGGGCCTTGCGCCGCTGACTGTGGTGGCCGTCAACGACTACAGCAGCCAGGGGACGACGAATGATGTGGGGTTCTACTTGACGGAAGTAGACACCGAGATTGACAACCGCAATCCCTATCACTATTCCGGCAGCACGCTCGTTTCGGGCCGCATCCTCGGTCTCAGCTCTTAATCTCGGTCTCAGTTCTTGACAACAGCGCAGTGACCGCACTCCAGCGGCTTACCCACCCCTTCGCGAAAGGTGTTTCTCATGCTCACGAACGCCGGCAACCGAGTTTTTTCATCCCGCGTGGAAGGCGGAACCGCATTTTTTGGCGGCAACTTCTACATGGTCTGTTCCACCGACACTGCGGCAGCCGCTGCTTCGGACACGTCCATCCCCGGCGAGCAGTCCGGCAACGGCCTCGGACGTGCCGTGGTCAGCGCAGCGCACACGAGCGGC
The DNA here is from genome assembly GCA_964252595.1 of uncultured Armatimonadales bacterium. Lineage (GTDB taxonomy): Bacteria > Armatimonadota > Armatimonadia > Armatimonadales > Capsulimonadaceae > JANXMY01. The sequence continues at coordinate 49,170 of CAXUNT010000005.1, read as the reverse complement.
AGCAACGTATGGACGTTCGCGAACACATTCACCTACACCGGCACCACGCTGGTCAACATCAACAAGATCGCGCTGTTCGACGCCGCTACGGGCGGGAACCTCATCGCTGAGTACAACCTGTCCACCCCCACGCCGTTCCAAAACAGCGGGGACAACGCGACGTGGAGCATCGTGCTGAGCGTCTAGTGCCACCGCGGTGAGCCTCTAACATGGATGCAGGGGCACTGATGAGCCTCTAAGAAGCGGCACGGCAAACTAGGAAGCAGCATGGCAAACCCGCAAGTACAGGCCGGAACGACGGCGGCGCTGCCAATTCAGGGGACATACGCTCGCGGCATGGGCGGTTGGGACGGCGGCGGCGGCGGCGCACGCTCCGCGCAGCCTATGTCGCAGGGCGACGTGTGGTGCATCGACAATAATGCCTACGCAGTGGTTGCGGAACACGCGGTCAGCGGCGCAAGCGGCGGCTACAACGCCGCGCCGTCGGGTGACGGCAAGTCGCTGGTCGTCACGATCCCCTCTTCGGCGGCCAGCGGGACATCCTTCGCCGTTTATGTCGCGCAGGACGGCACGGGCGCATCCGGCAACTACAACTACGCTGTCTTTGACATCCTTCCGGCGGGGCTGCCGCTGCAGGTCACCTTTACCGGAGCAGGGAAAAGCGCCGACAACGTCACCGCCCTGCTGCAAAGCGCAAACGATGATGACGGATTGCCCTACTACATCGGCAGTGGGATCGGCGTTTACTTCAACAATTACCTCAGCGCTTGGTACATTGCAAACCCGTCGCAGGGAGTAAATAACAACTGGACTTCTTCCGGCGGTGCACTGGGCTTTCTGCCGAGCTATGTCGACTACTACTCCGCGCAAGGACAAACCACAAGCGCGTTTCCCATGACGCCCTGGACTGTCGCAAACGGCCCCGCTCCAGCGCCGTTCGCAGCGGCCCCGCGCGGCGCGGCTCTGGCGGATACCGTGCTGCTGGATCGCCTCTCGGCAGGTGCCGCTTACCGCGCCGGAGGAACATTCTCCGATGCGGCGCTGGTGGATGGCGGCGTTTCAGGAGGCGTCGTCCATACAAAAGCAGGGCGGGGCGCATCCTTCCTGGAGCAACCCCTGCAAGGCAGCGTTATGGGCGGCGTCTTAGGGCGGCCTGCTGCTACGCTTTCGGACGGATTGCTGCTGGACTTTATCACGCCGCAGCCGAAAACTTTTCCGCCGCTTGCCTTCAGTGACGCGCTGCTGCTCGACGCCATGCAACCCGCTCCGCGCACGTTTGCGGCGGCGCGGCTGGTAGACGTGCTGATCGCCGGCAGCATCGCGCGAACAGGCGTGAGCGTCAGCGGCGGCATGGGCGCGGCCACGCTGCTTCTGGATAGCATACTGACAGGCGCGGGCATCACCGGCGGCGTCATCTCGCGCCTGCCGCAAGCGCTTTACGATGTACTTTTGAATGGCACGCTGAACCGCACTTCGCTTTCACGCACCGGCAGGTTTTCGGATGCACTGCTTTTTGACCGGCTGGTCGGCTTTCCAGCGCAGTCCGTTTCGCTGCCCGGTCAGCCTGATGAGCGCGATCCGTTCTTCGTGCTGGCGCAGGAGCTTCGGCTTCTGCTTTCGCTGAAAGGCTCTTCCATGACCCTGGTTTCTACGCTGCTGGCCGTCACCGACAAAATCTCGGCGGCGTACCGCGTAAACGAGATTTCGCAGGCAGCCAACACGCTGGCGACCCTGCCTGCGCTCATTCGCGGTGGTGACGGTGTGGCGGACAAAACCTACGGCTTTGGGCAAGACGGGCCGATACTCGCGCTGCTGCCGGCGGCGGAGAGCCTGCTCGCGGGGTCCGCACCGAACATCATCCTGACGGCGCAGTACCGGGGCTTTATGAGCGCTCTTGCCGGCTATGCGTCCTCGCTCGGCTTTCCCAGCTTTGACGCTTATCTTTCGTCGCTGAACACGCCCGCGCCGTTCTCGGCTTTGGTGCATCCGAACTTTGCGCTGCTGAACTGGCTGTACAACGGGCAGAAGGGAACGCTGCTGATGTCCCCCGGCAACGTGTTCGCACCGCAAACCGTGTTCGGCACGGCGGCTGCCGTAAGTGGCAGCCTCGCCTTTACGCATCTTTCGGACATCCCCTCCGCAAACGCCTTGAGCCAGACGCCGGGGCAGTCCGCGCAGGGTTACAGCGCCGCGCCGGGCATCAGCGCCCTTGTCACGGCGGCGATCAGCGGCACCCTAACGGCGACTTTGACTGCGTTCGGGCAGAACGCGGCGGGGCAAGCGGTCGCGGGACGACTTTGGACCGCAGTTCTCGACAACGCAGCGGCAGGCAGTGCGGTAGCTTTCATCCCGCAAGTCGCCGGCGACCGGCTGCATGGCATCACCAGCCTTGTCGGCACCGGGACGGCGACTGCCGGCGCAATCACGCTGAACTCGATGCTGGAACGGGTTGTGGCATAACTGGATGTAAACTGAATGAGTGTCACTTACTCGGCAGGCGGCGGGACCGGCTCAGGCCCCATTCCAGCGGGGTCGCCCACTACGGCCACGGTGCTTCCCAACGAAACCAATGTTTCGGCAAGTGTCGGTTCGCCGATGGTGTTCACGTTCAATGTGCCGGACGGGATGTGGACATTCTTAGGGGTAAATGTTTCGTTCACCTCTGCCCACAGGAACATTTCGGCAGTTTTAGACATGACGGGCAGCCAAGCCAGCGGCCCCTTAGTCGTTGGCGGCACAGACGGCATCGTTTTTTTCAACAGCGGCTATTTAGACCCGCAGCAAACGATTCCCTCAACGCCTTCTATTGGCGACATTGTTAATCTGAGCACAAGCTTGGTCAATGGGTACACGGTCTTGAAAGAGATCATGCCCGGCGGTTTGGCAACGCTGACAATCTCTCTGCCTTCAGCCTACAATGCGTCTGATGCGGTAATGACCGGCGGCAACGCGGTGATGACGCTGATTTCCATCACCCCGAACACGCCGTATGCGGCGCTCTCTTTGCCGGCAAGCCCGGTTGCCGGTGGCCCTCCGTATGCGGGAACCGCGACGGCCACGATCCCGGCAACGTATCTGCCGTCCGTGCTCAACCCACAGGATAACCGGCCAGCCATCCCAAACGGATGGGGGCCGCTGACCTATGAATGGCAGTATCCCGCGCAGCCGGACGCAGAGACGCCCGTTCCCAGCGCGGTGCAGGAGTCCTGGTCGTATCCCACGCCGCCGAATGTCGACTCGGTGCCTGTCGTCATCAAGCTGACCAACGCGCTGTTCCCGCATCAGCTCTCGGCTCCGCTTTCCGCTGTTTATTCCGGGACCGTCTACTACATCGTTCCGCTGCCGCCGAATGCGCTCATCACGCCTGTCGCGTCCTATGCCCTGGCCGAAGACGCACACGGCAGGCCCGCTCTGCTGTCGCCGAACAAGGCCAGCCCGGCAAACCTCAGCTCCTTGTCCACAGGTTCCCAGGCCACCGGCATCAATGGCCTGGTATCAAACACGGCGGGCAAGACGTACCTCATCAGCAGCCTGTCGGATACGTTCAGCGGGTACTTTGCGGATAATTTCGGGGCAGACAATCCTTGCCTCCTGGTAGACAGGCGCACGAACCATTTCCGCGCGATCTACTCGCTTTCACAGTCTTACATTTACGGCGGCGCTTCGCAGTCACGGACGCCAGATCAAATCATCCTGGCGTCTGGTCTCCTCACTGACCGCTTCAGCGCCGAAGTCGCCGTTTTGCCAAACATCACCGGCGGCCTCTGCGCGGCGGCCCAGCACCCAACGGACGCAGACTATGCGCTACTCGTCTATTCGGACATCAGTACTAGCGCCGCGCCGGGCAGCCATGACCTGAAAGCCGCGTTCAGCGCCGACGCCGGGGCGACATGGAAGCCGCTGCCGACCATTTCCCCCAGTCTGGACTTAACGGTGACGGGACGCCCAGCCCTGTGCTTTTTTGGCAACACGGCCATTCTTATCTACAGCACGGCAGCGACGCTGTTTTCCCTGACAAGCCCTGACCGAGGGCAAACCTGGACTTCTGCGAACCCAGTGTCCGCCGCCGTGCCAGATGGGCAGGACGTTCACTACTTCTGCTTGTCGCTGGCCGCGCACGAAGGGCACGTCTACCTGCTTGCGTTCGCCGGTGACACGCAGCAGGTGTTGCCGGGAACGCACATACCGCAGCAAAGTTCACCTCGGCTGCTGGTATCCAGCAATGGCGGGCAAAACTGGACGCTGCGGGGGATGCTGCCAGGCATCAAGGCTCCGTCTGGGATCGGCGTCAGCCCTGCGTCCGGGCTGCTTCGGCTGGATACGCAGTATGTTTCGCATGACGGCGGACTGTCCTGGGTTTCGCCATAGCCGCGGGCGGTGGCCCACAAATGCCGGAGCGAGCTGGACCCACACCGAAACCTAATCACGGATAGCCAGGATGGGTGAATATCATCTCCCACTCCTCCTAAACGCCGAAAATCCTACTGAAAGGAGGGCACCTTGGCAGAACAATTTTTCCCCAGCCCGTCCCCGCCGCATCTCACTTTTCATCCCCTGCCAGCGCCGGGACAGGTCGCGGCGCTTGAGGCGGAGATTGCTACAAAAGACGCGAAAATCTCAAATCAGAACACAGAGATTGCTGCGCTGAATGCCAAAGTCGCGTCCCTGATGAGCATGGCAGCAGCGGATTTCCTCATCAAGACGAAGCACGTGTTCGCGCATTACATGGTTTGCAACCGTTCCTACGGCGGGTCCGTCGCGGGGTACGAGCGGGACATCCGGGACGCGCAAGGCATGGGGCTAGATGGCTTCGCCCTCAACTGCGGAGGCTGGGGCGGAGCCAACTACAAATTTGATACCGGAAACATCTTCCAGGCGGCGGCGAACATTTATGCCGAAGACCCGTCGAGGCCGCGCTTTCTGTTGTTTTTCTCGGCGGACATGAGCGGACTACAATATGCCGAGATCGTTGAGATGATGACGGCCTATGCGGCGCATCCGAATTATTACCGCAAGCCCGTCGCCAATAGCACGGGCGGTGTTGATCTGCGCCCGTATCTCTCGACTTGGGGCGGGGAAGGCGGCGATTACAACGGCCCGACTACGGCGTCGGTCAAGTTCCGCTGGAACTCGCTGGTCCTCAGTCCGCTCAAGGCGCTCGGAATTAACTGCTTCTTTGTCCCCCGGTTCTTCATCGGCTATACGCAGGCGGACATAGACACCTTGCTCACCGGGTTCACGGACGGGTCATTCATTCTGCGCGGCTATACCAACCTCCCGGACGCCGGCGGAGCCACCACGATTGCCGATTGGGAAGCGCAGATCGCCCGCGTGAAAGCCGCCGGGATGTACACCATGAGCAGCGTGTCGCCGCAGTATTGGGGCAGCATTCAGACATCTTTCGGACGGGCCTACTTTGAGTACCAGGGCGGATTAGGGCGGCACCTCCAGTGGATGTCCATCATCAACGTGCAGCAGCCGGACGACGTGGAGCTGTTCACCTGGAACGACTTTACCGAGTTCACTTACTGGTCGCCGATTGATGATGTGGACAAATACTGGCCTTATCTCCAGATCAACGGAACAGGGTTTTTCAAGCAGCGCCACAGCCTGAAAGCCGAGACGCCTTTCTATATCCAGTGGTTCAAAACAGGCGTCATGCCGGCTATCAGCGACGACACTCTGATCGCCGACCACAGAATTATGCCGAATGCCACAAATCTGGCTGATCCTGAAGGAATTGTTTACAGTGGCAAAGTCGGACCAGCAACAAATGCGCCAGATGCACTGGACGAGGTTTTCGTCACAACGCTATTCGCCGCGGCTGCAACACTCGTTTACAAGGATGGCAATGGGGCCACGCATACGACGCCCGTGGACGGCGGCGTGCAGCATACAGCATTCCCATTTGTGCCTGGAACGCACAGCGTCGCTGCCGAGAGAAATGGAATGACGTTCCTGACGCTCAATCTGGAGCCGGTCGTCACCACGGTCACTCCGCCGATGTACAATTTTTGTTATTCGTCGCGAGCCGCCACAGCGTCGTATGCCGGGTGAGGAAAACTATGAACGAGCAGGCAGAACAACAGCAGGCAGAACAGCAGCAGGCAGACCCGGAAACGACGCAAGCGGCGCACACCGGCATCCACCCGGACGACTTGAAATCGGACGACGGGCAGGCAGAAGCGGATATACAGGAAACACGATGACGCGAACACTGAAAACAATTTTGCTGGGGCTGATGCTCCTAGCTGGCATGGCAGGCGGGGCGTCGGCGCAGACTCTTGTGACCAGCGGCCTTGTGCGTCAGTACGAGGCAAGCAACGCTTATCAGGATGCGGCAAAAACACAGATTGCCAACACTGACGGACAAAGTGTTGCAGCCTGGAAAGATATGTCTAGCTCTGCTGTCGATGTAACGCAAACGACTACGGGCAACCAGCCGGTTTTCAAGATTTACCAGTTTGGTTCACAGCCGGGTCTGTTGTTTGGCGGCGGCAATGTTCAACTGACTTCTCAGTTGCTCACTTCTTCTGCTTTAACAGTGGTTTGTGTTGAGAAAATCTATTCGGGCAACACAGGCGGCAACAACGTTCCTTTAATCTCCGACTACCAATCTGACGGAAGTGGGGGATTTCTGTTTCAAGAAGACAACAGCCAGTATGTCGTCACTATGGCCGGGGTCGGAGAACCACACTTTGGTTCAACAAGTACGAACACCGCTGTCACCTCGTTTGAGCTATCGTCTGGCGCACTCGTTTTTCGTGCGAATGGAACAGACATTTCTCCTGGCGGCTATACCTATCATTCGCCGGGAAGCGGCACACTGTCTATCGGTTCCAATCCCTATAATGGCGGCGGGGCTAATGTTTGCTTCGGTGCAATTTTGATCTATAACCGAACTTTGACGACCGCTGAACTTAATCAAGATGAACTCTATTTGTCTGATAAATATTACGGTTCCGTTCCCGGCACTGTCACCCCTTCTGCCGGAACTCCGCAGACTTTTCCGCTTGCCGATGTTGAAAGGTGGGGTTCTTGGGCAGTACCGGCAGGCGGCACTTCTGCTTTCACCGACTATGAAACGCAGCTTGCCTTCAACTTTACAGGTACGCAGGCCGAAATCCTGTTTTCAGCCTCAACAGGCGTCGCAAACCCGGCTTATCCTGCTGACGGCTTCACGGCGACAATCGATGGCGGTGCAGTAAATGTGCCAATTCCTACCAATTTCGCCTCTGGGCAAAACTGGCTGACGCTTGGGCAATACCTCAGCGACTCGCCTCATAAGCTAGTTTTAACAATAGCAAACCCTTATTATCAGACGCCCTACGGCTGGAGCATTGACTTAACGACTCCGGTGCGGATTACGGGGGCTAACCCGTCGTGCAGCCCTCTCTTGTTCCGTTCTGCTCCCTACGGCAAAATCATCGTGTTTGAGGGAGATAGCCGCACTTACGGATTTGACTCCTCTTCGGCTTACGGGCTGACGGTTGGAAACATCTATCCCGGCAGGTTCCGCACTCTCTTGAACGACCCAACCTGGACGCTTGTGAACCAGGGAACCTACTCCGAGTTTGGTTCTGCCATGCTGGCAAGGGAAACAACAGACGTTCTCACGCAGTTCAATCCCGCGAACAAGCGTAACGTAATGATCTACTGGGGCATGATAAACGACGCTGACACTGGGGCGACTCAGGCTCAGATGACTGCAAACCTAAGAGCAGAAGTGGCGAAGTTCAAGCAGGCTGGCGGTCATGAGTTCATTGCACTGACGGTCCCCTACACTGGCACGAACCCGTCTATCCAGGCTTACAACGCTGACCTCATAAAGAACTCCCTCAGCTACGGCATCACAGCAGTCGGAGATGTCAACAATGACCAAGCGTTTTCCGGTCACGTCGTCAACTCCTATTGGAACGCAGACGCTCTCCATATGACGGATGCAGGACAAAGCGAAGTCGCAAACGTCGCCTATGCAGCTTTCATACATGAGTCGGGCAACCTTCTTCGCTCCCGCTCTGCAGCAGGCTCCCGCGCCGGTTCCCGGTCGGGCCAGAACAACTAAGGCTAGAACCAATCAAAGGACATAATTCCATGAAACGTTATACTCTCGACGCGAAATGCTTTGCTTTCGTTCTAACCGCCCTGATTTGCACGGCGACTATGACGCCTCCTGCCGCTCTTGCAGACGGCCCGCAAATCCAGCAGAACTCGGCCACTCAAAACATTGTCCTGGGACCAATCATCGCCACGTCCAATGCCGCCGCTGGGGCCGACCACATCTCCAACTTGACCGGCGCAGTTTTAACCGTCACGATTGCAAAGAACGGCGGCTCGTTTATTTCCCCAAGCGGAGCAGTGACGGAGATCGGGAAGGGACGGTATACACTCGCCGCAAACGCCATCGACGACAACACGCTGGGGACCCTCTCCGTTGACGTCGTGGCATCTCTCGCCAACCCAACCGCAGCGCCTTCAGTGTCTACGGCGACCACGGGCGGCAGCATCGCGGCAGGAACCTACTACCTGGGCTACACCTACACGACAGCGGCAGGGCAGACCGTGCTTTCGCCAACCGCAGCGGTGACGACCACGGGTACGACTTCCACAATCACGCTGACTACGCCGGCCTTGCCCTCCGGCTGCACCGGCATCACGGCCTACGAAGGTGCGGCGGCAAACGCGACAATCCTAGCTTTGGCCTCGACCACGAACACCGCGACCCTGACGACGCTGCCTTCCGGCTCGCTCCCCGCGCCGGTCACAAACACCGCTGTCGCGGGCGACCCGTGGAGCAAGGACTTTCCAATCGTCGCGGTCAATCCGCTCGACGCTTCCTTGTTTGGTCTGACCGGCGTGGCGACTCCTGCCACAGATGCAACAGCGGTTTGGGGCGCAGGGACAAAGACCATCACTGGCGGCACGATCACGGCCTACACAGGGAACACGCCCCAGACGGGCGACCCATACTTGCTGGCAACAACCGGCGCAGGCGTGAAAATCGCACCTGGGCAGTCCACGACAGCTTCAAACTTTGTGGCAGCTCCCACAGTGCCTCAAATCGCCGCCGGGCTGCCCACTGACACGACAATTCAGGCCGATGCTCAGGCAGGAGCATACGCTTCGCTCAACATGGCTGCGCCATCAAGTCCTGTGAACGGCAGCATCTTTGGGCTAGAGGCGGCTGATCAGGTTGCGTCGGCGAATGCCAGCTTGATATTGACCAATCTTGTGACCGGTGCAGGGGCGAGCACCCAGTTTACGACGAAGGCATTGTCTAATGTCCAGGCCGGCACCGGCAGCGGCACGGACCCGCTGACCAACCTTCTGACAACTTACACCACGCCCGGTACGGGCGGCTATGCGCTCGGCCACTACCTGACCGGAGATGCGTTCGCCCGGATTGGCGCTCCGGCAGGCGCGTCCCTCGCAGCAGACATCGCCGCCGTGAAAGCCGACACCGGCGGTCTAGCGAGCCACCAGAAGGGCCGCTTTACCTACAACCCGGCGACCCATAGCTTGCAGCTCATGCTTGACGACGGCGTAACGCCATTCGGCTCGCCGCTGACGCTAACGGTGGATGCCGTCGGCAACACCACTTCCCGCTAGAGGGACAGGATATGAGTGTCCTTTTTGATCCATCGGCACTGCCGGGCGACGACCCAGCCGGCCCAAACCTTGCACCCGACAGCGCCGCCGCCCCGTTCCCGGAAGTCCGCCTGTTCAATCCAGACGGCATTCCGGGTGACGACCCGGTGTTCCGAGCCGTCACCACGCCCGGACCCAGCCAGACGGTCGGCCCTATTGACGTTTCGTATCAGCCCGATGCCAATGCCGCCGTGGAGATCATGCCTGGCGCATTAGACGCAAGCGGCAATTTCACGCCGGGCGGGACCGTCTATGGTCCATATTTGGCCGCAGTCACGGTGAAAAACGGGCAGTACGGCTTGACGGTGATGACGAGCGACCCGGTCAGCGGCCTAGTCAGCATTCAGCCAGGCGACCTTTCTGGCGGCGTGTTCACCGCAATCGGCCTGCCGATGCTTGGAACACTGGCAACCGCCCCAGCGCAGCTTCCTGACATCGCCTGGATTATTGGCCCGCCGCAGGCAAACGTCTTTGATCCCGGCTCAAGCACCCTCACCGCCGGGTCAAGCGGCTTCATTCACATCCCGGTGAACGCAGCAAGCAGCGCCGATGGCAGCAGCTATGACCCGACGGAGTTGCCAGTCGCAATCGCTGTGACGCCTGGAACAGCGACCCCGACGGACTTTCAAGGCGGGGACTGGCTGACCATCACGATCCCGCCTGGCACGAATACAGCGGATGCAGCCGGAACTCTCGCGCGGCTTGCCGTCAGCGCGTTTGCCGCCGGGGTGTATCTTGTGACGCTACAGATTGACAGGGGCTTGTGTTTCCAGGCAGGCATCCTGCGAGTTCAAGGCTAGGAGGCGCAACTTTGTCTATTCTCAAAATCGACTTTGCGGCTCCCCTGCGACTCATTGTGCGGGTCGTGCAGGCACTTAAGGACGCCGCCAGCGACATCCGCTTGCACAGTGCGCTGTTTCTTTCCATGGTCGGCAAACTGGCGTGGGCGCTGCCGCTGCTGCTGGTGCCGAAAATGTTCAAGATACTGCCAGGCGTCTATGTAGGCTTCGAAGCCGAGGCGAGTGAGCACGTCTGGGCGGCGCTCTTGTTCGCGTTGATTGCACTCGACGTGTTTGCCATCACGCGCCGCACCTACGGAGCGCAGATTGCCGGGCTTGTTGCCGGTGGGTTCACGTGGTTCTTTTTCAGCCGCGTCATCACCGAATACTTGCCGCCGCAGCCGCTCGGCATTCCAACGACGCCGGGCGGCTGGCTGTACTTGTTCGCGGGCATCGGCTGCTTTGTTTCGCTGTTTCGAACGGCGCAAAAGCACCACGCCGAAGCTGAAGCCGACAACTACCTGCTGCTTGTGCATGAGGTGGAACAAGCGCAGCAGCGAGGGGAGGCTTGGGCTAGAGCACGCCATCAAGCGCCAAACGCCGTACCCTGTCGGAGGGCGAGCGCCGCGCCTTGTCAGGAGGCAAACGCCGTACCGCGAAACCTCACATCGCCAGATTTAATAGCACCTGCCGCCGGGGGAGGACCGCCGCAAGCCGCGAGATAGAGAGGGGGCGGCAAGACGTATGTTTCACACCGGAACTCTCTGGGAAGCGGCGCTCGGCGCATTGAACCTCACGGGCGTCTCGGCGCTCATCACGGGGATTTTTCTGATCACGAAGGGCCGCAGCGATGCACGTGCGCTGAAGAACGCGCTGGAGCAGAAAACGCAGGCCGATGAGCGCGACGATGTGCGAGAAGATGCAAACGCGCTCACGGCGCGTGCCGTGCAAGCGGCAACCATCATGGATACGGCAGCAAAATCGGCGGCGTCGGCAGCAGACTACTGGCAGCGGCAGTGGCGAGCCGCGCAAGATGAACTCGACGAACGGAACGGCAAATTGAAAATGTATCGGACCAATGCCCCGGAAATGTTTGATCTCCTTGGTGTTCCCGGCGCTCTTGCCCTGCTGAAGCAGCACCGCGACGATTACGAGAAACCGGCCTAAATACTTCTGTTGCACGCTTCATTTTTACGTTTGCCCCGGCAGCAATCATGCTGTTCGGGGGCTTTTTCATGCCGGTTCAATGCTGGCATCTTCACGAAAGGCACACATTATGCAGTTCCCTGGATTTTTGCACAACCTCACTCACTGGCTTCTTTCGCAGGACGAGGGCGTCGCCAAAGGTGCGGTAGACACCGCGAAAGTGGAAGCAAACCCCGTCGTGCAGGCCGCACTGGCCGCTGCCGAGAACGCTGGAAAAGCGATCCTCATGAGTCACGTCGGACAGGCTCTCGGCGTGCAGCCGAGCGCGGCGGGCATCGCCACGGCGCTGGTCAGCATCGTTGACAATGCGCCGCAGGTTCCCGAAGACGCCAAAGCGCCGCTCAAAATGATTTTGGGCGGCATTCTCGCAGGCAGCAATTTTCTGGCCCCGGCAGCATCCTCTGCGCCTACTCCCGCGGCAGCGCCTGCGGCTCGGGACACGCCCGAAGGCGGGCCACAGGCGGCAACCGGCGCTGAAGTGCCTCCGCCAGCCGAAGCGGACGGAGAAGCTCCGAAAGACCCTTCTGCGCCTGCAGGCAACACGCAGCAGCCTGCTGCGCCCGCCTCCCAAGCTGTGGGTGCGGCGAGCGCTTACAAGGAAAGCTGACCATGCCCCAGACACGAACGCTCCTGACGCCGAGTGAAGCGAATGAGCGGCTCATTCTGTCGCTTATTGCCGCCGGGGGTGCAAACCTCGGCGGCCTGCTGGGCGACCATGCCCCGACTGCCTTCGGCTGGTTCAAGATCATCCTCAGCACGGTCGTCGTTGTTGCAGTGACCTGGCGCAGCTTCATCACGAACCCGTCTCAAACGGTCACAGACGTGCCCGCAGCAACAGCCCCGGAAGCGCCGGGACCAGCGCCCTACGACCCATCGAAGCCCCTCACGGGCGGCATTGTCACGAGTTTCACATCCACCACGACGGATGCTGCGGACAAAAAATAACATCTGCGCCTGCTGGAGCGCGGGCGAAAGACAGCCGTTCAGGACCTTTCAGGGGCACGACTTATTTATTTCCGGCTTAATTGCAATACCCCATCCGCAGAAATAATTAAGTCGAGGCGAAACCTGCCCATTACCCGCCGTGCTGCAAACGCACGGCGGGTTTTCATTTTTGCTTCTATTAGCGTCAGGAGAAAACCATGCTCAACGGGAAAATCGGCGTTTGGACCCATAACGCATTTCGGTGCTACGGGCATCTGCACGATCTCAAGAACTTAGGCTTCGACTACATCGCCGTCAAGATCACCGACGGCGCTTCTGCGTTCAGCCCTGTCACGTGCCGAGGGCTTTGCCTGCTGGCGGGAAGAGCGGCGCTGCCCGTGGCAGCCTGGAGCTACGTCTACCCGGAGAACATCCTGGAGACGATTGCGGCCATCAAGGACAACCTGCCGGCTGGCTGCACCGACCTCATCCTGGACTGCGAAGCCGAGTGGGAAAACAAGCCTGCCGCGCTTGCACACGAGCTTTGCCACGGCATTGCAGAAGCGACGGGCCACACGGTCAGCCTATACCTGTCGTCGTTCTGCAATCCTACGGCGCATCCCCTGCCCTACGAGGCGTTCCTGTCGCATTGCCAGGGCTTCATGCCGCAGGTGTACCAGGAAGGCACGACGCCCCTCTCCGCGCCTGTGGAAAGGCTTCAAAATGAAAGCACGGCAATGGCAAAGCACGCGCTTGGCGGGCAGCTTATCCCCACAATCAACGTGCCGGAACTGGTGCCACGCGTTCGCGGCTACCAGGGCTTCAATGTCTGGCTTGCCGATGGCGTGCAGCTTGAGCCGGGGCAAATTCGGGCCGCCGGAGACGACATGGGCGTGATAGGGTACCAGAGCGCGTGGATGGCTGCACTCACCGCTAAATAGCGCCGAACTACTACTTTTTCCTTAAGACCCCTGGAAGAAAAAATGGTAGTTAAAACGGCCCATTTTCGTCCTGGACTTACTTGTTGGGCGCAAAAACGTAGGGCAGGGCCACCCAACAAGTAAGTCTGGGGCCGCACCACCTCTCTCTGGAAACCTCTTCATGCCAACACCTCTCAAGTACAACCCGTCGCTTGCGCGGCCACTGGCCGAAGCCGGCATGAGCTATCACGACATCTGCCATCATCTGGGATGGGACCCTTATCTCGCCCAGCACGTCCGGCGTGTTCTGCGGCGTGACGGCTACTTCGGCGGCTGCAAGGTCCGAAGCGCCGCCGTGAACGATTTCAGCGCGGAAGCAGCGCCAAAAGTAGAAGTGCCCGCAGAGCCGCAAGCCTATGTCAATGACCGCTACAACGAGCAGGAAGGCACCTGGGACGCCGTTCGGCTGTCTGAGCGTTCTCCGCGCTCGCTGGAAGAGCTGATTGCGATATTCAAAGTCGACACGAGCGTTTGGGAAGTCGTGTCCTGGGAGCCAGGCGTGCAGGAAATGATGTCGGTGCCGCGTCCTAAAGGCTCAAGCACGGCGGGCTGGGAAAACCTGTCGCCTGCGCCTATCGTGACGACGCTGTACCGCATCAAGGCGAAGTTCCGCCGCTCTACCGCGCTTGCCGCTGCCGCGGCCCTGGAAGGGCTTGCCGAGGCGCTGGCCGCGAAGATGCAGGCTCATTCTCCCGCCTACGCGCCGCTGCCGGCGAAGCGGCGTGCAGACGCCGGGCCGGGCGTTCTTTTGGAGCCGTGCATCTTTGACGTTCACCTCGGCAAACTGGCGTGGGCGGAAGAGTGCGGCGGTCATTATGACCTGCGGCTGGCTCAGGCACGCTATGAAGATGCCGTGGAGGACATCCTGCAGTCGTGCAGCGCTTACGACGTGGAGCGCATCGTGCTGCCGCTCGGACACGACTTTTTCCATGTGGACGACCGCGAAAACAGAACGCATCACGGCACCGTGGTGACCGCAGATAGCCGGCAGCAGAAAGTGTTCCGGCTCGGCTGCGACATCATCACGAAGGCGCTCGACCGTATGCGGCAGATTGCCCCCGTGGACGTGGTTATGGTCCCCGGCAACCATGACACAGCCTCAATCTTCAGCCTTGGCGAAGTTCTCACGGCCTGGTACCGCCGCGACGAGAGAGTCAGCATAGACAACCGCGCAGCGCTGCGAAAGTATTACGAGTACGGCAGTGTGATGCTGCAGTTCACGCACGGCTCGGAGGAAAGCACGGCGGTCAGCGCGTCGGCGCTCGCCGCCGCCGAGCAGCCCGAGATGTGGGGCAGGACCAAGTACCGCGAAACGCATCAGGGTCACCGTCACCAAAAGAAGGGCGTCCGGGATCAGATCAGGCGCGTGTCGGAATACCAGGAGCACCTGGGCTACATCACGCGCATTGTTTCGGCGCTGTCCGAAACTGATGCCTGGCACTTTGGAAAAGCATACGTCGAGAACATCCAAGGCGCAGAAGCGTTCGTTTGGCATCCTGAGCGCGGCCTTAAAGCGCACCACTTCTACAGCGTGCCGGACCACCTCAAACACGCCTGACACTTTGTCGGACTTACTTGATGCCGGGCCGGACTTACTTGTTGGGCGAGTTTTTCTAGGGCAGGACCGCCCAACAAATAAGTCGCCGCGCCTTTTCCTTGCAAAAGAAAGAGTTTTGAATGTCTCTTTTCATTGTCGGCATTGACATCGACGACGTGGTTGCCGATCTGCCAGCCGAGTGGCTGCGCCGCTACAACCGCGACTGGAGCGACAGCCTCACGCGGGCAGACATCACGGGCTGGGACATCGCCCGGCTGGTGAAGCCCGAATGCGGCGAGCGCATCTTTGAGTACCTGTACCAGCCGGACCTCTACGACTGCGTAAAACCGTTCCCAGGGGCTTTAGCGGGCGTAGAAGCGCTTCGCCGGGGTGGCTGCCGCGCCGTGTTCGTGACAAGCGCAAACGAGGCCCAGAGCGGCCCTAAGCTGTCCTGGCTTGATCGCCACGGCTTCCTCACGGCTAAGCATCGGCAGTCGCCGGACTACGCCGCCATGCACGACAAGAGCCTGCTACGGGCACACGCCCTTGTGGACGATGGCCCGCAGAACCTGGAGCGCTTTGCGGGCTACAAAGTTCTCTTCTCGTCAACGCACAACCAGGAAGAAACGCGCTTTCCCCGCGCGGCGGATTGGGACGACGTGCTGTGGCTGGTGAAGCGGGAGATGGCCGTACGCCAAAAAGAAGAGCGGAAGGAGATTTCGTTTTGGCTCAACCTTTAGCTCCTGCACCCTTCATTATCGGTATCAGCGGCAAGAAGCGCTCCGGCAAAGACACACTGTGTGCGGCTCTTATGCCGCTATTTCGGCAGCAGGGCTTTATCGCGCAGCGTCGTGCGTTTGCGGACAGTCTCAAGGATGAGGCCGCAGACGCCTTGTGGCCGCACTACAGGCGTTTTGGTATGGCCTGGGGCGACGTGCGCGGGCTGCTTGACGACTGCACGGCCAAAGAGGATTTTCGTCCGCTTCTACAGTGGTGGGGATTAGGCTTCCGCAGGAGTATGTTCGGCGAAGACTACTGGCTCCAGGCGATGGACAAGTGGCTTGAGGAAAATGCAGTGGGTGCAAGAAGCATCGTGATCGTTCCCGACGTGCGCTTTCCCGGCGAAGTGGACTGGGTTCACGCGCAGGGCGGCGTCGTTGTTCGTATTGAACGCCCCGGCTTGCCTGCTACGGACCAGCACTCCTCGGAAACGGCGCTCGATGACTACCAGCGCTTTGACGCCGTTGTTTTCAACGACGGCAGCCTGAAAGACGTTCGAGAGAAAGCAAAGCAGTTTGCCGCAGGGCTGCTTTAACCAGCCAGGATGACTCGACTACCACTTTTTCCTATAGGGTTGCCGGAAAAAAATCGGCGGTCTGGCCCTTAGTCAATCGCTTCAAGCGTTATTTCCATGGGGTGCTTAAGAACTCCCTTTTGCAGAGCACTTTTGGTCTTTTTTCTTTTATTGCTTCTTATAGGGGGTTACCAAAATGACTGCAGATGTGGTTATGCCCGACATCAAGCACGTCGCGGATGTAACGGCGCACGGACCTCTGCCTCGGCTGCTGGCCCCCTACGTCACCTTGTACGGCCCTCTGCACGTCTACGCCGATAATGTGACGGGGCATCTTTTCGTCCGCACTGGAAACGGCGGCTTTGTTACCGGCGCGGAGCAGTTCTTTTTTTTTTTTAATGATAGGGCTTGTTCCGTGATCTACACCGCAAAAAAGCCCGCGCCTTAATCAGGCGCGGGCTTTTTGCTTTTTAGGGTCTGCGCTTCCAGCGCTTGTACGTCGGCAGCACGTTTGTGGCCGGGGCGCTAGGCGCTGTGGGCGGCTGCGGCGTGGCACTAGTCGCTGCCGCCGCGGCCAGGACGCCGGGAACTGGCGTAGGGCCGGCGAGTGGAGGTTGTGCGGGAGTTTGCAGGCTGACGGCAATCCGCAGCCCCAGCACGCACTCATACAATGGCATCGGATCATTTAGCGCCTTCGCGCCGGTGACAGGCAGCGCTTCTGCGCCTGCGGATTGCACGGCGCTTTCTGCCACGGCGAGATTGTTTCCGCGTGGGGCACCGAGATTGTTTTCGCGGGATGCGTCCTGATTGTATTGTACGTCATCATGCAAAAGCAGCGGCAATGCCTGCGCCGCTGTATTCGGCGTAATTGCACGCTGCTGGTGCAGGTGAGCAATCATCTTCCACTTCGGCAGCGAGCTTGCCGGGAAACGGTTACCGAAGACTCCCTCAAGTCGCTGTCCGCCGAGCAGCGCGGCAACGCTGTCTATTTCAGCATAGCGGCGCAGTACCGAGTGCGCTTCTCCGGTGAGGACGGCAATTCGCTGCACGCCGAGCCACTCTTCGTTTTTCAAGATGCAGCCTTCTTTCCGTAGACTTTCTTCACAGGCGGAGCAGGCTCCAATGCCAGCCGCGCAGCCTCGGCTTCGATCTTGCGCTTTTCCAGCAGGGCGTCAACCGGGGCAGCCTTATCATGCGCTTCGCGCAGATGGGCAATCTCCGGGTGGTCGTAGATGTCATGGGCCTGGTCCGTTTTGTGGCCGATGATGACTTTGCTGAGGCTGCGGTCTACCCGGTCGTGCGCGGTGCTTGCAAAGTGGCGCAGGTCATGGCGGCGGATACGGCGCTCGATGCCGGACTTCTGCCGGTACCGATCCCACTGCCTTCCCCACCGATAGGGGTCGAGTTTCAGGCCAAGCTCAGAGACGAACAGGTAAGGCGAGAGGCACTCAAGCTGCGTGCGGATCGCAAGCCAGTCCGCAAGCGCCGTTTCCGCAAAGGTTTCCGTGAAAAAGCCGAGCCGGTCGTCGCCGTTTTTCGTATTGCGAAAGAGCGCCGTGCGTTCCTTGAGGTCAACGTCGTCAAGAAGCACGGCGCACGTCTCGCCGATCCGCGCTCCTGTTTCCGGCATCCACAGCGTCATGCAGATGTCGCGGGCGGGAAAGAACTTGCGCGCGTCTTCTCCCCGGAAACGGCTGGCCGGCGCGAACTCCGGCGACCAGTTCTTTTCAATGCAGTCTACGACTTGCCCGATTTCGTCCATGGTCACCTGGGCGTGTTTCTTTTTGTCCAAGATCGGCGGCTTCTTCAGCGTGGCAAGGCGGTCGCTGTCCAGCCACTCTTCCTCATAAGCGAACGTGAACAGCGTCATCAGCTTGACCGCCATGTGCTGTACGGTGATGTCTGCAACGCCCTGGTTCTTGTAGTCGTCCAGGTAGGCCACAGCGGAGCGCTTGCTCATGTCGAAGGGCCGCATCACCCCCATCTGCGTCAAGCGCAGGGTTGCGCGTCCCAGCGCGTTTTCCAGGTCGTACAGATACTTCTCCCCGCGCTTCAGTTTTCGCCGGTGCGCCAGCAGCGCCGCGAGAAGCTCTCCCCACGTCACGTCTTCCCCCATCTGCTTTTGCGCTTCGCGCTTGACAGCGTACACGAACTGCTTCTTCATGTCATTTCTCCTTTGCCGCCTTTTCAAGTTTTGCTGTTTTTTGAGCCGACACGCTGCTGTTTAAGCCTTTCCGCCCTCGCTAACATCTTGATATATTAGCTAATTAATATCGTCAAAGCGTTAGCTATACTGTCACGGCGGTTTACTAAAAAAACCCGAAGTGAGGTTAATCAGTTCGGGAAAGGTAAGTTTAAGGGAAGCCGACACGCGGATTCGAACCGCGGACCTGCTGTTTACGAAACAGCTGCTCTACCACTGAGCCATGTCGGCAGATTTGTTCCCGCAATACACTTGTCTGAAGAGGAAGCAACGGCGATAGTATACTCAAAACTGGTGCGCGTGTCAAGAGGGGTATCAAATCGGAAAGTGCGCGGGTATACTTCCAGACAGTGAGAGCTGCGAATGGATTATGAGGACGCGCTGGCCTATCTTGACGGGCGGCTGCGCCTGGGGACTAAGCTTGGCAACGAGCGATTTTCAGCGCTGCTGGACCGGCTGGGCAATCCGCAGGAACGTCTGCGGGTGGTGCATATCGCAGGAACAAAGGGCAAGGGATCCACGTCCGCCCTGGCGGCGAGCGTGCTGCACGCCGCCGGGTACCGCGTGGGTATGTATTTGTCGCCCTATGTTTACGATGTCCGCGAGCGCATCCAAATCAACAGCGTGATGATCTCCCGCGCGGACTTTGCCCGCTGGGTCTCGGAGATTGTGCCCCACATTGAAGCATTGGAGCAGATAGAGCTTGGACCGACTACGGAATTTGAGCTGAAAACCGCTGTCGGCCTGTGCTTCTTCGCCGAACAGACCGTAGATTACGCGGTGCTGGAAGTCGGCCTCGGCGGCCGGCTGGACGCGACCAATGTCGTTTCCAAGCCGCTGGTCACAGCGATTACGAATATCGGTCTGGACCACACGGAGCTTTTAGGGGAAACACTCGGCGCGATTGCCGGGGAAAAAGCCGGCATTGTCAAGCCCGGCGTTCCCTGCGTCACCGGAGTCCCCGTCGGCGGCGAAGCGTGGGAAGTAATTGCGCGGGTCTGCCGCGAGAACGCCGCGCCGCTGCTGGCGGTCACACCGCCAAAAGAAAGCGCCGAGGGGCTGACGCTGACGACGCCGCGCCGGACACTGTCCGGGCTGCATCTGCGGCTGCGGGGCGCGTTTCAGGAACTGAACGCGGCGGCGGCATTGACTGCATTGGATGCAATTACCGCCCAGGATGGGCCAATTATCTCGGATGAGGCCGCGCGGGGGGGGCTGGAAACAGCTTGGGTTCCGGGCCGGCTGGAACAAGTCTCCGAGCGCCCGGCTGTGGTGCTGGATGTGGCGCACAATGAGATTTCGGCGCAGGCACTGGCTTCGGCTCTGCGGAACCAGCACGGCGCGGACACCCGGCGGCTCACTCTTGTTGTGGGTTTGTCGCGGAACCATGCCCCAGAGCCGTTTCTGGAACCGCTGGCCTCACTGCATCCGGTCCGGCTCATTGCAACCCAGCCCGCATTTCGCCCACGTCCGGCAGTGGAAGTGGCTGAAGCCGCCACAGCGCTCGGCTTCGCAAATGTCGACATCGTGGACAGCAGCGCCGCAGATGCGGTTCGGTCTGCCCTGGCACAGTCCGGGCCGGATGACTTGATCTGCGTCACCGGCTCATTTTACACCGTCGGCGACCTGCCGCCGCAGTTTTGGTCTTCGCTCCGCTCGTAAGTCTTATACCTAAAGGAAAACACCATGCCCCATCAAGGAATTGTCTCGCTGTCCATTTCGGTTTTGTCTATCTGCCTGACGCTCAGCGTTGTGTTCTATGCTTTGCGCGAGGAAAAGAAAAGCCGGGCGCAAAATCAAGACGAGCATTAGGAAGTTCCCCCCGGCCCCCAATAATGGGGGAGCATGAGAAGAAAGGGCGAACACAAGGTTCGCCCCTACAGGCCAACGCAAGGCATTTTGTAGGGCGCGAACCTTGTGTTCGCCCTAATCTGCGTCTGCTCCTTCATCGCTGTTTGCCAGCTTAAAACTCGAACGCTTCGTCCAGACGCCGCAGGAAGTCCAGCAAATCGCCGATTTCGCCGGGCAAGGGAGCGTGGAACTGCAAGCGCTGGCCGGTGCGCGGGTGATCAAACGAGAGAAAATGGGCGTGCAGGGCCTGGCCGTGCAGGTGGCCGAGCAGAGCGTTCAGTGTTTGCAGGGGAGCGCCCCGAAACAAGTCCGCGCTGACTTTTCGCAGGCCGCCGTAGGTGCCGTCGCCGACCACCGGGTATCCGGCAAAGGCGCAGTGGACACGGATTTGGTGGGTTCGGCCCGTCTGCAAGATCGCCTCGGTCCAGCTAAACTCCGCCAGATGCTCCAGCAGCCGCACTTCCGTCACGGCCTCGCGCACACCCTGCGCGAGGTCTTCTTCCCCCGACCCACCCTGCTCCAAGACCGTCATCCGCTTCCGGTCGCCCGGATGGCGGCCAATCGGGGCATCAATGACCGCGTGCTTGAACGGCACGCGTCCCCACAGCAGCGCATGGTACTTGCGAACGGCAGTCCGGTCATGGATCTGCTTGGCGAGGCGCTCATGCGCGAAGTCGTTTTTGGCGACAACTAAAAGGCCCGACGTGTCTTTGTCCAGGCGATGCACAATGCCGGGCCGGATCGCCCCGCCGAGCGCCGAAAGATGGGCGCTGCCGCAGTGCGCCAGCAGAGCATTGACCAGTGTTCCTGACTCGGCACCGGGCGCGGGGTGAACGACCAGCCCCTTTTGCTTGTTGACGACCAGCACATCGGCATCTTCATAGACAATGTCTAAGGGGATGTCTTCGGCTTGAACGTCTTCCACGGGGCGAGCCGCCGGGACGGCCACAACGACTTCGTCGCCAAAGCGGGTCCGGTAGCCGGCCTTGCCTGCCTTGCCATTCACCAGCACGGCCTGGGTCGCGATCAGGCGCTGGACATGGGCGCGGGAGAGGTGCGGCAAACGCTCGGCAACAAAGATGTCGAGCCGGATGTCGCTTTCGTCGTCTTTGATGTGCAGAGTTTCGGTCAACGGGCGATTGCCTCCACAGGTCGTGTCGGCGGCGGCACAACCATCGGCGGAACCGCGTACTTGCGCCGCAGAAGCGCCATGCCGATGAGGCCGACCGCAAAGATGCCAAGGCAGAGCCACTGAACGTCGGTCAAGAAATGGATCGGGCCGACGCTGACGAGGTCGGATGTCGTCCCCGCCCGCCAGATTTCCATGATGAATCGCTCGGTCGCAGTTCCCAGCAAAAACCAGCAGGCCACTTGGCCTAAGTAATGCCGGTGGCGCTCCGCATATACCAGTCCAAGGAAGAACACAGTCGCAAGCGCCGTGGCATAAAGCTGAGTCGGGTGGCTCGGCGGGGTCCAGCGGCCGTCGTCAAAAAAGCGGATCCCCCAAGGCATGGCCGTCGGCGCTCCGTAGCAGCAGCCGTTCAGGAAGCAGCCGACGCGCCCGATGGCATAAGCGATCATCACGGACGGCGCAAACAGATCCGCGACTTTCAGGATGGACAGGCGCTTGATCAAACAATACGCGAGGAGCGCCACGATGCCGCCGATCAAGCCGCCGTGGAACGACAAGCCGCCTTCCCAGACTTTGAAGATGTTACCGGGGAAATCGGGGGCGCGGCTGTAGTCGTGCCAGCCGATGGCGACAAACAACAGGCGGGCACCGAGAACGCCGATCACGATCATCCAGATGCCGACATCCAGAATGCTGTCCGAAGGAACCGCCGGGTCCGCCTGCCGCTTGGCGACGGCATAGGCGCGGCCCAGCGCAACCAGAAACGCCAGCATCAGGACGACGCCGTAAGTATGGACGACAAACGACCCAACGTGGAACAGAACAGGAAACATAAGGTTATTCTTTCACAGCCAGCGGCTTTGCGGACGCCGACGGCTGTCGGCTGTAATACAGCGCGAGCAGGCCGACCCCCACGCAGATCGCGCTATCGGCGACGTTGAAGATCGGAAACTGCCAGCGCCGGTCGGGACCGGCATACACCGCAAGAAAGTCCACGACATGGTGCAGGTGTACCCGGTCGAGCAGATTGCCGACCGCGCCGCCGAGCGGCAGAGCCAGCGCGACAGCTAACAACTTCGGCAGGGGCATCCGCGCCCGGACTGTATACAGGACAATCGCGACGGCGGCGACCGCCGCCGCCAGCGCCAGCAGCAGCGTCCCCTGCGGCAGAATGCCAAACGCGCCGCCGGTATTGACATTGTACGACAGCGAAAAAAAGCCGGGGATCAGCACCAGATCGTCTTCCGGCCAGCGCAGGTACGTTCCCACCACCCAGGCTTTTGAGGCTTGGTCGGCCAGCAGCACGAGAAGCGCCAGGCTATAAACAGCCCAGCGACTCAATAGCTTATCCTCAGCAGCTTAATTTTCAGACACTTAATCTTCAAGCGTGTCTTCCGCCTGTTCCACCGTGATGTTGGCATACGGCAGGGCTTCCAGCCGCGCTTCCGGGATTGGGGTGCCGTCAATGTCGGAGAGGCCATAAGTGCCTTCGTCCACCTTTGCTAAGGCGCGGTTGACTTTGGCGAGCATCCGGTCCATGTTTTCAATGGCGACGCGGTCTCGCTCGCGATCAAACAAGTTGGTCGCTTCATCGGCGGGATCGTTCACGTCGCTATGGGACAGCTCGCCGGCGGCTCCTTCTTCCGTGTCGTCCCGGTCGGGGCCGGCGTATGCTTCGCGCTCGGCTTCGAGGCGCGTTTTTTCATCAAGAAGTATCTGCTTAAAGTGTGCGATTTTGTCTTCGGTCATTGCGGTCATGTGTGGCCTTTCATCATATAGAACCCACCCCGTCTCGTTCCTCGCCGACCCTCCCGAAGCGGGATGGTGAGGAGCAAAGCAAAAAGCCGATACCGGCCTTTGCCTTATCTGAAACTCTTTACCTTCCCGCTTCGGGAGGGTCGGCGAGGAACGAGACGGGGTGGGTTAAACCAATCGTCGCGACGCCACTTCGCCGTCGGTGGAGACCAGCCATTGGCGGGTGCAGCCGGCGGCGCAGAAAGCGGCAGGGTCTTCGCCGCCGTCACTCACCGCGACCCAGCAGCGGGCGCAGCGGGTTCCGGGGGCGGGGCCATTGCTTTCAATCCGCAAACCCGGCACTTTAGACTCGACCAGCATCACGCGGGACACCAGGAACAGCCCTGGCAGTTGGTTCAGATACGGGTGCAGGTCCGCATAAGTTTCCGCGTCTGCCGTGAGCGTGATGCCAAGCTCCAAGCGCTTTTTCGTGCCTTCCAGGGCTTTGTTGACCTGTTCACGGGCGGCGAGGAGCGGTTCCCAATTGGCTTCGAGCTCGCGGCTGCGTAAGTCTACCCGGTAGGACGGCAGGGCGGCCAAGAGAACTGAGACAGGCTTGTCGGGCATTCGCAGCTTCTGCCAGATTTCTTCCGCCGTGAACGACAGGATGGGAGCCAAGAGACGGGCCAGGCAGCTTGTGATCTCAAACAGAACGGTCTGGGCCGACCGGCGCTCACGCGAGCCGGGCCGGAACGAATACAAGCGATCTTTCAGGACGTCCAAGTAGAACGCGCTCAGGTCCTGGGCACAGAACGACAGCAGCGTCTGGGCGACGCGCGGGTACTCGTAGACATTGTACGCGCCGAGGCACTTATGGACAACTTCGTTCAAGCGGTGCATCGCCCACAGGTCAATTTCTTGCAGGTCGCTGAGCGGAACAGCGTGCAGGGCCGGGTCGAAGTCGTACAAGTTGCTGAGCGTGAAGCGCAGCGTATTCCGCAGTGTCCGGTACGAAGTCGCGGTCTGCTCTAGGATCGCGTCCCCCACCCGCACGTCGGCGAAGTAGTCCGACGACGCTACCCACAGGCGCAGAACGTCCGCGCCGTACTTATCCACAACAACCTGGGGCGCGACTCCGTTCATTTTAGACTTGGACATCTTGCGGCCGGTTTCGTCCAATGTCCAGCCGTTCGTGATGACCTGACGGTACGGGGCTTCGCCTTTGGTCGCGACTCCGATCATCAGCGAGGAGTTAAACCAGCCCCGGTGCTGGTCGCCGCCTTCCAAGTAAACGTCGGCGGGGTACGACAGCTCCGGCCACTGCTCCAGGACCGTGCGGCAGGTGGAACCCGAATCAAACCAGACATCAAAGATATCCGTTTCTTTGATGAACTCCGTTTCGCCCGTCTCCGGGTGCGCGTAGCCTGCCGGCAGGATGTTCTCGGCAGGAACTTCAAACCAGGCATCGGTGCCTTCGTTCAGCACCAAGTCGCGGACATAGCCGATAGAGTCTTTGGTCAACAGCGGCGTTCCCGACGGCTGGGCGTAAAAGACCGGGATGCCGATGCCCCACGCCCGCTGGCGCGAGATGCACCAGTCCGGGCGGCCGCCGACCATCGCTTCAATGCGGTTTTTGGACTCTTCCGGGAACCAGCGGACGCCGTCAATGGCTTTCAAGCATTTTTCCCGGTGACGGGCATTGTCAACCGAGACGAACCACTGTACCGTGGCCCGGTAGACCAGCGGGTCGTGGGAGCGCCAGCCGTGCGGGTACGAGTGAAAGATTTCTTCCCGCGCCAGCAGAGCACCGGCGTCGGCCAGCCGCTCCATCACTTTTTCCTGGCCCGGTCCGAGCTTCAGACCCGCAAACTCTGGCCCGGCCTCGTCGTTAAAGTAGCCGTTTCCCGTCAGGACTTGCAAAGTCGGCAGGTGATATTTTTGCCCCGTCAGAAAGTCGTCTTTGCCGTGGCCGGGCGCGGTATGAACCATGCCAGTGCCATCGGTGGTCGTGACATAATCAGCCAGCACCAGGGGCGAGCCGCGCTCGGTAAAGGGCAGCGGGTGCTGGAAGATCAAATTCGCTAAGTCGCGGCCTTTGACGATTTTGACCACTTCCCAGCCGGTAAAGTTCGCGGCGGCCATGGTCGCGCCGAGCCGGTCTTCGGCCACCAAGTAGCGGCAGCTCTGATGCGCCACGACAACGTAGTTAAAGCTTGGGCCGGCGGCGACGGCGACATTCGCGGGAATGGTCCAGGGCGTCGTCGTCCAGATGACTGTGTAGCAGTCGCCAGTCTGAGCATCCGCACCGAACACGCCGTCGGGGTCGGAGCGCAGGGGGAAGCGGACATAGATGGACGGGTCTGTTCGGTCCGCGTACTCGATTTCGGCGTCAGCCAGCGCGGTTTCGTCCACTAGCGACCAGTAAACAGGTCGCAAGCCTCGGTAGACAAAGCCTTTTTCGACCATCTCGGCAAAGACATCCAGCTCTTTTGCGGCCATTTGCTGAGACATGGTCAGGTACGGCTGGTCCCAGTTGCCCCGGATGCCGAGGCGCTGGAACTGCTCGGACTGCTTGCCGACCCATTCGGTCGCGACTTCCCGGCACCGGCGGCGGATCTCCATCCGTGTCGGCGTTTCCTTCTTTTCGCGGAACTCTTTGGCGACCAGCACTTCAATCGGCAGGCCGTTGTTGTCCCAGCCCGGCACATAGGGAGCCGAATAGCCTTCCATCGAGCGGAACTTGGTCGTCACATCTTTCAAGATTTTGTTGAACGCATGGCCGATATGGATATTGCCGTTGGAGAACGGCGGGCCGTCGTGCAGAAGAAATGTTCCCAACGCGGTACGCGGCTTCAGGGATTTCTCGTAGACGCGCTGCGTCTTCCAGAATTCTAGGATCTGCGGCTCGCGCTTCGGCAGGTTCGCCCGCTGCGGGATGGAGTCGGGGTTCGTGTCCAGGCCATCGGGGTTCTTCGTGTCAGGCTTGGGGACATTCAGCGTCTTGCTGTAGTCGGTCGGTTCGGATTTTGGTTCTGCGGTGACGGTTTGTTCGCTGACGGTTTGTTCGCTCATGGGTGGTTCCTCTCGTTGACTGGTTGTGCTTCGTTACGGGCATCGGGAGAGGGTCCCAATCATGCGGCGCAGACAAGAAGATACCTGCGCCGGTTCCACCGTCGTATTCAGAGAAAAGTTGTGTGTTCGTTTTCGCATAATTTCAGGAACCCACCCCGCTCGTTCCTATGCCTTCGGCATTACTTCGTATCTGCTCCCCTCCCGAAACGAGAAGGGCCAGAGGTAAGAGCAAAGGCCGTTTTGTAACACTCTTCGTCCTCCCGTTTCGGGAGGACCCCTGCGAAGCAAAGAATGAGCGCAGCAAGGAGGTGGGTTAAATCTTGCCGTGTTCCCGCGCCGACGCGAGGAACGCATCCAGCGCGTCTTCCCACGGGCGCAGGGTATCCCGGCCCATCAGCTCTAGAGCGTAATGGCGCATGACGCTGTAGGCAGGGCGCTTTGTCGGTGAGCCGAAGCGCTGGGCGTAATCATCAGACGTAATCGGCGTGACCGGCACAGAGGCGAGGTTCGTTTTGGCGAGAATGGCTTTCGCAAAGCCTTCCCAATTCGTCTCACCCGAGTTCGAAACATGGTAAACGCCGTACAAGCCCGTGGACACGATTTCAATGATCGCGTTGACCAAGTCTACGGTGTACGTCGGAGTGCCGTACTGGTCGCCGACAATCGGCAATTCGGGTTTGGTTTTTGCCAGATTGATCACCGTATACGGGAAGTTCTTGCCGTGGACGCCGTACAGCCAGGACGTTCGCACCACATAACACCGGCGGCAGGCCGCGCGAGCCAAGTTCTCGCCGGTCAGTTTGGACGCGCCATACTGACTGATGGGATTGGGCGCGTTAAACTCTGTGTACGGCGTAGTTTTCGTGCCGTCGAACACAAAATCCGTTGAGATAGCAACGAGCGCCGCGCCCACTTCTTCAGCGGCGCTGGCGACGGCCCATGACCCCAACCCGTTGACTTTGAACGCCAAATCGGGGTCCCGCTCGCAGCCGTCCACATTCGTGTAGGCTGCGCCGTGAAACACCAATTCGGGCTGCAATTCGGCGAACAGCGTCCGCACGGCAGAAATATCCGTGATGTCCAGCGGCACAATGCCGCCCGTCGCCGCCGGGCCGACATCGGTTGGGAAGACGTGATGCCCCGCCTCGGTGAAGATCCGCCGGGCATCCGTGCCGAGCATTCCCGCCGCGCCAGTGATAAGTGTTCGCATGGTGCCGTCTATTATACCTCCAAACGAGGCAGGCGCGTCAATCCGCGAAACAAGGACACGGGGCTGAACCCCCGTGCTTCAAAGGGCAATTCCCCGCCTTCGCGGGCAGAGGCAATACCAGCAGAACACAATTCTTCGCCCGCGCCTTCCAGGTCTGCCAGTGCAGAAGGCGGGAGCTTGCACAGGTAAAGCCCTGCCGTTTAGGGCAGGGTCTATTTGCTCGGCGGATACCCGACGACGATACCGCGCTGGCGCAGAGTCTCCACAGCTGCTGCCGCCCAGTGATCTTTCGGCACATCAGAGAACGGCCCGCCGACAGCAGGACGGACTGCCCTCGGCTTAGGAACAGACGTGTGCAGCGCCGCCTGACGCGGGGTTGGTTGCCGCCGAGGAGGGCTATTCTTAGTCTGAGCCGCGCAGGGCGGCAGGCAGATCAAAAGCAAAGACAAGGGAAGCAAAGAATTCTTCATCGTGGGTTCTTTTCTATTTCACGCCGCGATACTGTTCAAACGCGACGGCGAGATATTCCAAAAAGTCGGCGTAGTTGACGGAGATGACGCCGGCGGGGGGGACGATGCCGAGGCGCTGCATGAGCGGGACGGCGAGGCGCATGGCGGCGGTCTGCTGGATTTGGGGCGGGAGCTGCCAGCGGCGGTCTATGTAGTGGCGGACGGCCCTGTATTCGGGAACCGTCATCTCGTAGACGTGGCGGCCGATGTCGGCCAGCGCATACGCCGCCAGATGCTCCGGCAGGACGCGCGGCGGCGGGGCCAGCGCTTCCAAAGTCGGGACACGCGGCGCCCGCTGCTTGACCACCATCGTTCCCGCCACAAAGTCCCCAATGCGCTGGTAGCGGCCTGACACCAGGAGGCACATAACGGGAAGCAGAATGCACAGGCCGCCCATCGCCGCTGTCCCCGGTGAATGCCCGAACACGCCGACCGTGATCAATCCCAGTGCGACAATCGGCATGCCGTCAATGATGCGAATTAGGTTGCGAATAATCGCCGCAAAAACATTGATCGGATAACCACCCTCCCGAATGACCCGCAGGCCGATCTGCCGCTTGCCCGGCGTCTGCCCATTCCAGCGCGTCTCAAACCAGATAAAATAGCCCCATAAAATCGCGAACGCGGCGATCAGCGCGGCGGCAACTTCGACCTCGCCGAAGAACGCCGCAACGTTTCGGGAAAACGCACTGGCGCTGAGGGCCAGCAGAGCGCCGACAATGCCGACGACGATCCAGAGGCCCAAATAAATCGCGCATTGAAACAGCGAGTCGAGGATGTTGGCAAGGAAGCGTGAGCCGATCCCAGCCAGCTCGTATTCGATCTCAATGTTCTCCGGCGTGACCACTAAAATTTCGCGTGACATGAGAAAGCCTCGACTGGTATAATAACGTTATTATGGCAATAGACGAACGCGCATTCATCAACGGCAAGCGGGCGAACTGGGAAAAGCTGTCGGTGATCGTCGAGCGGACCAAAAACGGCGGCCTCAAGCAGTTGTCGCGCGAAGAGCTGCCTGCCCTGGGTTCCCTGTATCGCCGGGCCGCCGCCGACCTAGCATTTGCGCGGGCGCAGGGTGCCAATCCTAATTTGATATTATACCTGAATGAATTAGTCGGCAACGCCCACGGGGTCATTTATGCTGAAGAATCCGGCGGCTGGTCTCGGCTGTGGCAGTTTCTCGCTTACGGCCTGGCCGCGACCCTCCGACGCCGGATGCCGTTTGTGCTGGCCGCGCTGGCGCTGTTCCTGCTGGGGACTACCTGCGCCTACTCTTTAGTGCATCAGGATCAAACGCGGGTCGGCTTGTTTTTGCCGGAGCAGTTTAAAGACTCGTTTGAGGGCTGGAAGCAGGGCTTTGCCGATCACGGAGACATATCCGCCGGCGAAGGGACGCTGTTTTCGTCGCAGCTCGTGACCAACAACACGCAGGTGGGGATTATCTCGTTTGCGACCGGCCCGACCGTCGTGATCCCGATCTACTTTATGCTGAACAACGGCGCGATTATGGGAGCGCTGATTGCCGTGGTCCAGCCGACCGGCCACCTTTCTTCCATGTGGGCCGGCATTTTGCCGCACGGCGTCTGCGAGCTGTCCGCCACCTGGATTTGCGGGGGAGCCGGGCTGCTGATCGCCTGGGCCTTCATTGCGCCGGGGCGCCTGACCCGCAAAGACGCCTTGATCGTCAACGGCCGGGACGCCTGCAAGCTGATGGTCGGGACACTTCCGTTGTGGGGCATCGCCGCTATTTTAGAAGGCAATGTTTCCCACTCGTCGCTCCCCCACTGGGCCAAATTCAGCCTCGCCGGCATCCAGGCCGCCGCGCTGGTTTTCTACATCTACGGCAGCCGAAGTGGAGACAAGAACTTGTCATTAAAAGGCCGGGCTATGAGTGGCCCGACTATTTAATGCAGTGTTCCTACTTCTGTGACGGCGGGAAGCTTTTCAAGCCCGCACTGACAGCATTGTTAACCGTTTTTTGATCCGGCTGGTCTATCGGCCCGGACACATAGGCCCGCCAGACGAGCTTTTTGGTGTGCGGGTCAATCAGGTCCAAAATCAGCGTTCCCTGCGTGTAGGTGTTGGTGTAAAACTCATTGTAGCCCGCACCGAAATACGCGCCCCGATCAAACCCGAACGGCCCGCCGAAATACGGCGAGTTGTAAGGGTCCGGCCCCATGCTTTCAATGTCCTGCCGGGTTTTCGCGCCGGCAACATAGGTCGCGACCAGATCCGGGTTCTGGGTCACGGGCTGCAAGCCCTTCGCCATGAGTTGATTGACGACGGCATTCTGGATGCGGCCTGCCACCAGCGTGTTGTTCGTGTCAGGTGTTCCCAGGCGGCTGACGAGCCGGCCCGGCTGGAAGGCGAAGGTACGGTACTGGGCGAAGTTGACGCTTTTGTCGTAGTCGGTTTTGACGTTCGGCCCGTCGCCGCTGTTGCAGCCGGCGAGCAGGACGGCAGCGAGGCCGAGAGCGGCCACGGAAACAATCCGCGCTTTAGTGGTCTGGAATGACCAAGATTGGGTTTTCATGTGTTGACTTGCCTTGCTAGAGAAATGGTGATTCTCTTTGTACCCTGGCTATCAGAGTTCAACGCGCAACAGCCATACAGATTAACAACGAAGGAACCATGACATGAATGTCACGGCTACATGGCCTTCGGCCACGAAGTACCGCTTCGCGGGACTCGGAACAGACTGAACTGTCTTAACCCCGCGAAGCGGTGTCTTGTGGCGTCCGCGCCGTGTAGCCGTGACATTTATGGCATGGTTCTCTATGAAAATAATCCGATGTCTCAGCCACCCGACAAACGTGAACCGCCTCAGCCGGAGCAGCATAGTGGTATCTGGCCCCCGCCGCCAAAAATGCCTCATCCCCAACGTGTAGTCACTCCCGTCTATGCCGCCACTTATTTGACCGGAATAAATTGGCTTGACGCAATTTTAGGCATCCCCGCCGGTTTTCTGTCTGGCTTCACGCTTTATGCTGTCACAGCACTTTTGGCTGATTTCATCAGCAAACCGCCCACACATCGGCCCAAAATGCTCGCGATTTGCCTTGTCGGACTGATACTAATCTCCACCTTCTCCTACTTGACTCAGCGAAAATACTCTTTGTTCGCGTTTACCATGTGGCTTGGCATTGTTCCGTTTTATCTTCTGATGATCATCCTAGCTTGTTTTGCTACTGCACCTTAGATCAGCGAACGGGCTTTTAAGTCTAAGTAGTGGTTGATAAGGTCAGCGCTGAGGTCTTCGGGTGGGCTGTCCACGGTCCAGACGCCCCGGCGCTTCAGGACCGAAATGGCGGCGCGGCGCTCCTGCAAGACCTGCACCGCGACGGCTTTTTGGTAGACGCCCGCGCTGTCTTCGGGAATGCTGTTGGCGGCAGCCAGGATGTTCGGGTCGGAGACGGTGACGCAGACGACGCGGTGGCTGTCGGAGAGCATGGGGACGGCGTCTAAAATCTGGGCGGATGAGTCCGGGTCTACAAGGTCAGAGAACAGGACGATCAGCGAACGCCGACGCCAGCGAGTAGACAGGTTCTGGAACGCCGCTTTGTAGTCGGTCTCGACCATGCGGGCGTTGAGGTTGTATAAGCTCTCCAAGATGCCGTAGACCTGCGCTTTGCTTTTGGCGGGCGGCAGGTACGCGCGGACTTCGGCGTCAAAGGCCATGAGGCCCACTTTGTCGTCGCCCGCCGCCGCGACATAGGCCAGCATCAAGGCCGTGTTGACCACATAATCCAGCTTCGCCATCTTTTGGATTGCTTGCAGCATGTTCCGGCCCGTGTCCAGCATCAAAATGATGTTCTGCGAGCGCTCGGCTTCGTACTGCCGCGAAATCAGCTTGCCGCGCCGGGCGGTCGCGCTCCAATCAATCTTTTTGTATTCATCTCCCGGCACATATTCCCGCAAAGACTCAAACTCTGAGCCGCCCCCGCGCACTTTGGCCGCGCGGATGCCGAGCTGCATGAGGCGTCCGCGCCGGGCCAGCAGCTCGTATTTGGCCGTCTCCACCAGATTTGGATACACTTTAATGGTCTGTTCGGCGCGGATCACGCCCTGCCGCTCGATCAAGCCCAGGCGGCCCGGATACCGGAAATACAGATCGCCGAATGCGAAGTCGCCTTTCGCGGGCGGGGTTGTTTGGTAAGTGAAGGAAACGGGGCGCGGGTCGGAAGGCAAAATCAGCGTCCGCTCAACGGCGCTGTCTAGGTCAAATGTCGGCGGCGGCAGGTCGCGCACCCGCAGGCGCAGGGCCAGGGGGGACTTGTTCTGCGCCGTAACTGTGACAGGGTTTGCTACCCCTAAAGACAGTTTTTCGTCCACCGTGCGGGTCAGCGTCAAGGCAGTTTCGGGCCTCGGCGCGGCGAGAAAATCCGCCAGCGTACAGGCCGCAAGCCCGGCGTTGTAAGCCAGGACGACGGCCAGCATCCAGGGCGCGAAGCCGACGAGGAGCAGGGGCAGTGCGCCGAGGGCAAGAAGAACGACAAAGCGTGGAGTTAAGCGCATAGCCTATTATAACTGATGTTAAGCGGATAAGTCACGCGGGAGTCACGTTGAGCGGGGAAAGAAGGGCGAACACGGGAACAAGAAGGGCGAACACGGGGGTTCGCCCCTACGGGATCGCCAACATGACCCGTAGGGGCAGGCCCCCGTGCCTGCCCTTCTTTTCGCCCGTGCCTGCCCTTCTTTTCGTCCACGCCCTACCCCCGCCAAACCGAGCCAGTCGGCAGAAGGCGCAGGCCGGCCCGCTCAAAATTGCGAAACTCAGTCGTGCCGGGAGTGCTGCCGCCAATCACGAGGCTGCATCCCAGCGCCGCAGCGTCTTGCAGGCGCTGCTGAATCAAGGCAAGCTGGACGCCGCGCCGGCGATAGTCCGGCAGGACTCCGGCGGCTCCGAAATAGCCGGTCCCGTCTATGACGGGAAAAGAGGCCATGCCGACCGGCTCTCCGGCGATCTCAGCAATGTACCGCATGCCGCCCGGCAGGCTGTCTTCGGCCCATTGAAACGCCCGGTAGTCCGGCTCTTGTTCGGGCCAAGCGGCGAACGCTCGCTGAAGCAGATCAAGATAACGTTCTTTTTCTTCCGGGCCGGATCGGCGCACCGTAATCTCCGGCGAGAAAGCCGGCACTGCTTTGGCCGGCACACCCACTGGCACCGTCCCGCTTCCCGGCGACCATAGCCCGGCGTCTGTCAGCCCTTGAAACAGATCGCGGTTTATCTGCCCCGGCGGCACATGGAGCGTGCAGGTCAGCCCATCGGCTTTGTACCATGCAAGCAGTTCTTTCAGCATCACCAGATCGCCGGAGCGAAATCCATAGACACGGTTCTTGCCGCGCAGCAAGGGATGGCGCACTTTGATGGCAACGCCAGTGCCGAATTGCCGCACTTCCACGCCGAAAGGATTACCCGGCAGGGACAGAACTGCCTCAAAACGGGCGGCATTGAATTTTGTGCCGAAATGGTCCGCCTGGACGATGACGTCCGGCGTAACGTGGAAAACAGCCATGACAGAGTATACAAGAAGCAGGCAAACAAGTCAAATTGAAGCTGGCGTAAAATAAATTAACTATTTTAATATAAGTATTGACTTTTTTAATTTATGAGCCTATAATACAAAAGAAGGTAACAAATGACACAGCCGATGCCGAATAAATGCCCGCTTTGCAGCGGCGAACTGGAAGTGACTGGTATTCACTGCATGCAGTGCGACGTGCAGATGCACGGGCAGTTCACGATTGCCCCGTACCGCAATTTAGACGCCGAACAGATCCGCTTTTTAGAGACGTTCCTGCGCTGCCGGGGCGTCATTCGGGATATGGAAGCCGCGCTCGGTATTTCCTATCCCACCGTCCGTGCCCGGCTGGACGCACTGCTGGTTTCGCTCGGCTTTGACGGCGGCCCGTATACTGAGCCGCAAACTGCAGCCCCGCCGACGCCTGCGCCGATGTCCGCCGCCCAGAAAGCGGCCCGGCGCAAAGAGATTTTGGCCGCGATTGAAAGCGGCACACTGGATGCCGACGCCGGGCTGACCGCCCTGCACACTTTGTCTGATGAAAAGTAACAAGACGCAAAAGAGGAGACACACCATGATCAGCGCACCGCTCCGCCCGACAGAATCCAACAAGTCCGCAGAAACGGCGCCCAGCGTCAAAACCCAGGGCCATCTGGCGCTGCTGGAATGGGATGAAACTTTACCCGCCGCCCCCGCCGTCCCCAGTGCGTTCGGCCCGCGCAAGAAGTCTTTAATGGACCGCTGCTATGAAGGCGGCACTTTGGTCCTGCTCGCCGTCACCGCCGCCGCGCTGGCCGCCGCACTGTGAGGATTTGAGCAGCCCCCAGCCCCCAATAATGGGGGTTGGGCGGCACCCTGCACAGTTTTCAAGAAAGAAGTAATAAATGTCTGAAGAAAGCGTTCTCATTCTGAATATGCTCCGCGAAGGCAAAGTCACCGCCGAGCAGGCCGATTCTCTGCTTCGAGCCGTGCGCGAGAATATCCCGTCCTCTTCCTCGTCGGTGCCGCCGGTTCCCCCAGTGCCGCCTGTCCCGCCGGTTCCCCCGGTGGTCGAGCCGGACCCGGCGGCGATTGCGGCGATGTCGGCGAAGCTGGCGGAGCTGCAAGGAAAGCTCGGCGACCTGCAGGGCAAGCTCGGCGCGGCCCAAGCTTCCCGCACGACGGATTATGCGTCGTCGCTGGCAGGCAAGATTTTTGACACCCTGCCGAAGCCCGATTTGGACATGGGCAAGATCAACAAAGCCGTGGACGAAGCCATGCGCGGCCTCCACTCGCTGAAAAACGATGCCCTGCGGAGCGCCAAAACCGCCGCCCGGCAGGCGTCGCATGAGGCACGCCGGGCCGGGCGCGAGGGCCGCAAAGCCATGAAGTTTGAGTTTAACTTTAATCTCGGCGGCGAAACGCCGAGCGGCCGCCCCCGAAACACCGCAAGCGAGCCGGAAGCGGTTCAAACCAGCACCGAAAACCTTGCCTGGAGCGGCGCGGACAAGCTGGCTTTAGAAAACCACTACGGCAGCATCACGGTGATCGGCGCAGACATTCCGGCAGGCACGGCGGAAGCAACTGTCACTAAGACCGCGTGGGCAGAGTCCGAGGCAGACGCGCGAGTTTTTTTGCAGCAGGTCTTTTTAACCCATCAGACGGAGAATGGCCGGTGCAAGATCGGGATCGCCGCGCCGCGCGATGCTTCCGAGCGGCTGACGGTGGATTACGAGATCAAAGTGCCGCGCACCGTGCCGCTGGAAGCAGTGACGACTTACGGCGCGGTCTCGGCGACAGGAACTTCCGGGACGCTGACAGTGCATTCCACGTCAGGCAAAATTCAGGCGTTCGAGCCGAACACCGACGCGCCCGGCGAGACTCGCCTGCATTCGCATTCGGGCGATGTCAAGATCGCCCGCTGGAACGGGCCGCAGGGCAGCGTCTTTGTCGAGACCAGCAGCGCCGCGATTGATGCGTCCGAAGTCTCCGGCGAGACAGTGAGCCTGACCAGCCGCAGCGGCGACATTGACGCACGGGCGATTCACGCCGGATCGCAGGGATTGTTTGAGTCAGCCAGCGGCGATGTCTGTGTGGCAGGCAGCACGGCGAAGCGGGTGCATCTTCGGACGCAAAGCGGACAGGCCGAGCTGACCGAGTCGCAGGCCGAGCAAATCCACATCGAGACGGTCAGCGGCGACGCCCAGCTTCGGTCGGTTTCCGGGACGCTGACGGTGAAAACCATCAGCGGCGATGTGAGCGCCGAGGACGCCGACAGCCAGGCGATCTCGCTGGTCACGGTCAGCGGCGACACGCGCTGGGCGCTGCCAAGCGCGTTCAGCGGCGCGTTTTCCGGCACGACGGTCAGCGGCGACCTGCATCTCTCCGTGCCGTCAGAATCCGATGCGCGAGTCGAGCTGAACACGACCAATGGGACACTCTCCCTGAAGCTGCCGACCACCGACACGGTCACGGCGGAGCGTCATGCGGGCGGAAGACTCGGCAGCGGCATGGGAAGCATCCGCCTGCAATCGGTTTCGGGAGATTTAGTCGTGGAGTAGGAACGATGGAAGCGAGTGGAGTTTACTCCCTCGCTCCTCGTGCATTTGCCTTGTCCCCTTGACGGCGGCGGCGTTTTGTTGTAACATAGAGGAGTAACCCATTTTGATGCAAACGGTCCTGCCGGCGATGGTTCGGCAGGGGTGCGAAAGGAATTTCTTTATTTTGACACGCTTTTCTCTGCGCTGGTCCGCAACGGCCGCGTTCCTGCTCGCCGCTGCGCCCGCCGTCTTCGCCCAAGCGGTGCCGATGAACCCCGGTATAAATCCTGGAATGCCGCCCGCGCCCCCGGTCGCTCCTCCGCCGACCATCACACCGACCACGCCCGGCCCGCCCGGAGTCGCGGCGGTCGTCAACGGCCAGAACATCACCCGCACCCAGGTCGCTGACCAGGCCATCAGCCTGTACGGGACACAAATCTTTGAGACAATGGTGCTGATTACGCTGATTAACCAGCAGGCGCAAAAGCAGAACATCGTTGTCACACCCGCAGAGGTGGATGCCCGGATCGCGGACCTGCGGGCGCGGGCCGCCGC
This sequence comes from uncultured Armatimonadales bacterium, assembly GCA_964252595.1. GTDB lineage: Bacteria > Armatimonadota > Armatimonadia > Armatimonadales > Capsulimonadaceae > JANXMY01. The sequence goes on along the minus strand of CAXUNT010000005.1, from coordinate 12,495 downwards.
GCAGGGCGTTCCCGGCGGCCTGGACACGGTGCTGGCCCAGCGCCATGAAACCATCGCGTCGTTCAAGCAGCAGCTGATTCCCCAGATGGAAGCGGAAGCGCTGGTGGCGAAAACCCTGCCGCCTTCCACCACAGTACGTTATCACATTCGGCATTTGCTGATCCTGACGACCCCGCAAGGCCCCGGCGCGAAAGCGCCGCACACCGACGCCGAAGCGCTGGCTTTGATTGCCAAAGCCCAGACGGCGCTGCACACCGGAAAAAGCTTCACGGAAGTCGC
>CAXUNT010000005.1:5227-12182 GCA_964252595.1 uncultured Armatimonadales bacterium | reverse complement strand
TAACCAATACACCGAGGACCCGTCCGGCAAAGGCAAAGGCGGCGACCTCGGTATTGTGGACGCCTCGACGCCGTTTGACCCTAGCTTCCTGAAAGCCGCGCTGGCGCTGAAGCCCGGCCAGGTGACCGCGACGCCGGTCAAGTCCCAGTACGGCTACCACTTGATTAAAATGGACAGCTCCAGCGCCGCGCCGACCCCTGCCGACGCCAGCCTGTACGCAGACGCCCGCCGCCAGCAGGTCGAGGCCGCCATTCCCGCGTATGTCCAGAACCTGCGGAAGACAGCGACCGTGGTCAACTATTTAGGCCAGTAATGTTGTTGTGACAGCCCGCCGAATCCTATTCGGCGGGCTGTTTTTATTCTTTATCTTTATTCTTTATCTTTATTCTTTTTAAGGAGACTCAGCGTGGCAGCAAAAACGCTCAACGTCGGCATGGTCGGCTATAAGTTCATGGGCAAGGCCCATTCCAATGCCTATCGCCAAGTCGGACGCTTCTTCCCCGAACTGGAAGTCGTTCCCGTGATGAAAGCGCTCTGCGGACGGGACGAGGCGGGGGTTAAGAAAGCCGTTGAAACCTTCGGCTGGGAGGGGTATGAAACCGATTGGCGGACACTCATCGCTCGCGATGACATTGACATCATAGATATCGGCGCACCGGGGAACATGCACGCCGAAATCGCCATCGCCGCCGCGCAGGCCGGCAAGCATGTTTTTTGCGAGAAGCCCCTGGGCAACACGGCAGCCGAGGCCAAGCAGATGCTGGACGCCGTCACCCAGGCGGGCGTCAAGAACATGGTCTGGTTCAACTACCGGGCTAACCCTGCTGTGTCGTTTGCGAAGAAGCTCATTGATGACGGCGTCCTCGGCCAAATCTATCACTGCCGGGCCTTGTTTTTGCAGGACTGGCTGGTCAACCCGGACGTTCCCCTGCTCTGGCGTCTGCGAAAGGAGACCGCCGGCTCCGGCTCCCACGGCGACCTCTTGGCCCACTGCCTGGACACCGCCCGGTATTTGGTCGGCGAGATCACCGAAGTCAGCGGCATTTTGGAAACGTTCATCAAAGAGCGCCCGGAGCTTGCCGCATCCGATGACCGCATGGGCGGCGTTGCGTCGGACGCGATGGGCCAAGTCACCGTAGACGACGCTTCTTTGGCGCTGGCCCGCTTCAAGAACGGCGCCCTCGGCACGTTTGAAGCCACACGGTTTGCTTTAGGCCGCAAGAACCACAACCGGATCGAGATCAACGGTTCTAAAGGCAGCGCGGTCTTCAACGCCGAGCGCCCCAATGAGCTGGAGATTTACACCGAAGACACCCACGCCGGCACCCACGGCTTCCGCACCGTCAGCGTCACCGGCGGCCAGGACCGCTATACCGGCCACTACTGGCCGACAGCGCACAACATCGGCTACGAGCATACGTTCACCAACCTGCTGTACGATGCGTTCACCGCCATCGGCAAAGATGAAAACCCCTCCCCGTCGTTCCACGACGGCTACCTGAACAACGTGCTTTTGGACACGATTGCCCACTCTGCTGAGACTAGGCAATGGGAGACCATCACGGCGTAGCGCGGGTATACTCTGCTGCGAGGAGATGCGACCAGGACAATCACTTTAAGGCCGTCCACCGAAGCGCTGCTGCTGGAAAAAGCGCGGCAGGAAGGTCAAGACTTAGACACTCTGGTGGACAAAATACTTGCCGACTCACTGGAAGCGCAAAAGCGGGAGGGCGAAGAAATCGCGGCGGCAGTTCGCAATGCAATGACGGCAGCGGAAGCCGGTCGCGAGAAGCCGTTGGCACAGTACCTCGCGGAACAAAGAGTTAAACGCGGCCTGCCGGACACATGGCCGTCGGCGCGGCTGATTGAGTCGGAGACCGGCATGGTTGTCGCGGAATGACACCTGAAGACGACACGCTCGGCAGTTACGAAATACGCTTCAGCGAGCCTGCCGAAGCGGAACTTGAAGCGGAATCCCTGCGTCTTGCCGGGGTTCGGTTTGAGTTCGCAGAACGCTGGAAGAAGGCATTCTGACGGCTTGCCAACCTTTGTCTCAGCTTCCAAAGCGCTATCCGCTGCTCCCGGACCAAGTTCAAGGAGGATACCAAACACGGCGGATGCCTTTTCGCATCGGCAGCAGCGGCTACTCAATCCTCTACGCTGTCTTCGAGCCAATAGGAGGCAGTATGGCTTTCGTCCGCATTCTTCGTATACGGTGCAACTAACAAGCGCCGTGGGACAGCGGCAGCTAAATGAACAAAATTCTGCATCACTGGCAAATAATTGTCCCAGCACTTGTCGGCTTGCTTTTGCTCGGCTTCGTGACAGTCGTTGGTACGATTACGTTCCGCGGGTGCAGCATGGCAATCACCGATCGGACCGAGTTTCAGTATGACTATGACCTTTCACATGCTTACGAAAGCCACGCAGGCCGGAAGTTAGCAGTATTGCAAACGGGCGCAGTTCAGGATGCCCAGCATCACAACGGCTTTTTACCACCAATGCAAAGCTCAAGCGCCGTACTGAATGCAATCAAACTCTATTCTAAGCGCGACATAGTTTGGAATACTTTCAACCCGGCCGCACAAGCGCCATTCACGCCTAACGCAACACTTCCCAGCAGACAAATCAGCACACTTAGAGACGACGCGATTTTGTTTTATGATGCCGCCCCGCCCATAGGCTACCGCGAGAGCTACTACGTTACCATTGAAGGCGTCGTCGGCCATGTACCGGTAGGCGACTTGCCGAAACTGCTGAGGGCGTCAGACGCGGAGTAGAAATACCGAGAACGCCACGGAATAAGTTCCGAGGCTCAGACAAACCACCGTCGAAGCGACGGAAGACAAGATGGACCTATTCTTGTGTCGCCACGACACTGTTTTCCCAGCCTCGGAATTTATTCCGTGGTAGCTTGCAACGAATCTTAGGAGTTTCACCTATGCCCACATCTACAGAGAACATTCCCGTCAAAGAAGGCCGGCTGCCGTTTCGGGGGTTTACGGACTGGTATCAGATCGTCGGCGACCGGACCGATCCGGGGAAGTTTCCGGTGCTGGTGCTGCACGGCGGGCCGGGGGCAGCGCATGATTACTTGGAGCCGATTGGAGCGCTGGCGGCGACAGGCAGGCCGGTGATCTTTTATGACCAGCTTGGGTGCGGCTTGTCGGACCATCCGCATGACCCGTCGCTGTGGGAGGTTTCGCTGTTTCTTGAAGAGATCGGCGCGGTGCGGGACGCGCTGGGCCTCGACACTCTGCATATTCTGGGGCAGTCGTGGGGCGGGATGCTCGGCATGGAGTATGCGCTGACCCAGCCGGTCGGCTTGAAAAGCCTGATTGTCGCGAACTCCCCGGCGTCTATGACCCAGTGGGTGTCTGAGGCAAATCGGCTGAGGGCCGAGCTGTCCGCAGACGTGCAGGCGGCGCTCTTGGAACACGAAGCGGCGGGGACGACCGACTCGGCGGAATATGTGGATGCAGTCAATGTGTTCTATAGCCGCCATGTCTGCCGGGTCAGCCCGCTGCCGGACTATGTGAAGCGGTCATTCGATCAGATCGAGGCCGACCCGGAAGTGTATCACACGATGAACGGGCCGAGCGAGTTTCATGTGGTTGGGAAGCTGAAACCCTGGGACATCACGCCGCGCCTCGGCGAAATCAGGACCCCGACGCTGGTGCTGTCGGGGCGCTACGATGAAGCGACGCCGCTGATTGCGGAGACGGTTCAGCGCGGCATCCCTGGCGCGGAGTGGGTGCTGTTTGAGGAAAGCTCGCATATGCCCCACGCCGAAGAAACCGAGCGTTATCTGGCAGTCGTGGACGAGTTTTTGACGCGGATTGAGGCGGCGGCTTAAGGCGGGCTCAATGACGTTTCGGAAGTAGTTGCGGGCGACTGAAGTCGCGGCAACAAGTTCACAAAACCTGCCTTTGCAGGTTAAGATTGAGTCTGAGCCCGCGCAGGCGGACTTTGCGCTTTTGCTGCCGCGACTTCAGTCGCCCGCAGACCCAGCCCCTCGCAAAAATTTATAGCGTTCTACTTAAACCTGAGCGTACTGCTGCCGGATACGGGCGAAGAACGGTTGGGCTGGGGGCGAAGCTAACGCTCCGCGGATGATGCCCATCGCCTCTTCCGTGGTCTGGATGACTGTGTCCACTTCGGCGTCATATGGAGCGTGGGTGTGGACTATCTCCACTTGAGATCGGGCGTAGCCGGAAGGGCGGTCACCGCGCACGGCCTCACGCCGTTCCAGTTCTTCCAGAGGGCAGTAGACGCCCACGCAGAGGGCATCAATGCCGTCCAATGTGTGCGCGAGCTGCACAAGCTGGGAGGTTTGCAGCCAGCCACCGACGGCAATGACATTGGTGCCGGTCTTCGCAATCGTCGCCAGGCAGCCGAAGTAACCTGCGAACCAGCGGGACAGGCGCAGGACGGGGCCCCAGGAAGGATGCGGCCTTTCTTCCACAGTTGGCTCCCACCAGCCGGTGCGCTCCGAGGTCGGCGTCATCCGCGTGATGTCGTCGGCTTCCAGTATCCACCAGCACTCATCAAGGGAGACTTGCAGGGCTGCCGCCAGCGTGCTTTTCCCGGCGCTGGACGCCCCCTGCAAAAACAAAATCCTGCCGTCAGCCAAAATACGTTCCCTTGCTTCAAGCCGTTTCGGCTTGCGGTTGTGTCAGAACGTTACCAGCCCATCGTGCCGGGGTCGCCTTTGAAGGGGCCGACGATGTTCTGAGTAATCCAGCCGCCGTAGAAGTCGCCGGGCTGGGCGGTGACGACTTCGCCATTCACCGTGCAGGAACCCATGCGGCTGGGATAGACGGCAATGTAGTTTTTAATGGACGCAAACGTCGGGGTTGGATTGGGGTAATACCAGGCGGATTGGGCAGCGATTTTATCCCCGACCGTGAGGGTGTAGTAGCTGGCGATGCCTTTCCACTCGCAGAAAGAATTGCCTGCGGCTGGGGTAAAATGGGCGAGGCGGACATCTTCCGGCGGCAGGTAATACACGGGCGGATGGCTGGTTTCGAGAACCCGCTTTGCCCGGCGGCTGTCGGCGATCACTTCGCCGCCGAAAACGATCTGAATGTGCGCGTCCGTGTCTTCCAAACGCGGCGGGCGGGGATAGTCCCAAACCGACTCCTGGCCGGGGCCAGGCTGAATGCGTTGAGTGTTCATACACAGCAAACAAGTGGGCAGCGGGCAGGGTTCCGCCCGAATGGAAACAAGAGGTGACGGATGGCGGCAAAACCAGTGATACTTGCGGTGGACGACGACGCCGATGTGCTGCGGCTGATCAAAAGCGATCTGCGGCGTCAGTACGGCCACGAGTACCGCGTTCTCAGCGCAGGCGGCGGGCAGCCGGCTTTAGATGCTTTGACCCAGCTTCAAGAGCGCGAAGAGCCGGTGGCGCTTTTGGTGGTAGACCAGCGGATGCCGGGCATGGGCGGCGTGGACTTCTTGGAGCAGGCCATCAAGCTGTACCCGGACTGCAAGCGCATTCTGCTGACGGCGTATGCCGACACGGAAGCGGCGATCAAAGCGATCAACACAGTCAAGACCGATTACTACCTCTTGAAACCCTGGGACCCGCCGGAAGAGCAGTTATATCCCGTGCTGACCGATCTGCTGGAAGACTGGAAAGCGGGCTACCGGCCGGCGTTTGAAGGCATCAAAGTCATCGGCAACCGGTGGTCGTCGGACTCGCACCGGGTCAAGGACTTTCTCGCCCGCAACCAGGTCCCCTACGAGTGGCAGGACATTGAAGACAGCCCGGAAGCCTGCGGGATTTATGAGAGCTCCGACGCGCCGAAGCTGCCGCTGGTGGTCTTCCCGGACGGCACGAAACTTCAAGACCCGGACACGGCGGCGCTGGCAGGAAAAGTCGGACTGAAAACGTCGGCAGAGCAGCCGTTTTACGATCTGATTATTGTCGGCGGTGGCCCGGCCGGGCTGGCGGCGGCGGTCTACGGGGCATCAGAAGGGCTGAAAACCCTGCTGATTGAGCGCGAAGCGCCTGGCGGGCAGGCCGGGACGTCGTCCCGCATTGAGAACTATCTCGGCTTCCCCAGCGGCCTCAGCGGCGCGGACCTGGCTCGGCGGGCGGTGGCACAGGCCCAGCGCTTCGGGGTCGAGATTTTGTCGCAGGAAGTCACAAAGCTGCGGGCGCAGGATCAATACAGGCTCCTCACGCTCGGCGACGGCTCGGAGGTGTCCTGCCATGCCCTGCTGATTGCCACGGGCGTTTCCTGGCGCAAGATGAACATTCCAGGCGAAGACAAGCTGGCGGGTGCGGGCGTTTACTACGGCGCGGCGATGACCGAGGCGCTGGCCTGCAAGGACGACGACGTGTACCTGATCGGCGGCGCGAATTCAGCGGGGCAGGCCGCGCTGCATTTTGCGAAGTATGCCCGCTGCGTCACGCTGCTGGTGCGCGGCGACTCTTTGGAAAAAGGCATGTCCCAGTATCTGGTGGACGAAATCAAATCTCAGCCGACCATTCGGGTCTGGCTGAACTCGTCGGTGACAGCGGTGGACGGCGAGACGCAGCTTGAGCGCATCACAGTCGTCCATTCGGACACCGGCGAAACCGAAGTGGTTCCGGCCCGGTCGCTGTTTATCTTCATCGGCGCGTCGCCCCGGACAGACTGGCTGGACGGCGTGGTGGCACGCGATAAGAACGGCTTTATTCTGGCCGGGCCGTCACTGATGGACGGCGGCAAGCGGCCTGCCGGCTGGCCGCTGGACCGCGACCCGTTTCTGCTGGAAACCAGCGTTCCCGGCGTTTTCGTCGCCGGCGACGTGATGCACGACAGCGTCAAGCGCGTCGCGTCGGCAGTCGGCGGCGGCTCAATCGCGGTCATGTTCATCCATCAATATCTGGCGAAAGTACGATGAGTGGCCGGGGGGGTTGTGTTAAACCCCCGACGACGGTTGTGGGGGGACACCAAAAACC
>CAXUNT010000005.1:0-5217 GCA_964252595.1 uncultured Armatimonadales bacterium | reverse complement strand
GACTATATCTGTGCCCGAAGGACATTCTGCTGCCGGGGTTTTCCACAACCCCGGCCACTCACCGCAAAGGCTCCACCCATGCCCACTGAAACGCCGAACCCACTTTTCCCGACGCTTTCTGCCGAAGAGATTGGCTGTCTTCTCCCTTACGGCACCCGGATTGAACTCGAACCCGGCGCGGTCTTGTTCGGCGAGGGAGATCAAGAAACCGACTTTTATATTGTCCTGGAAGGCGAGCTGAAAGTCAGCCGCCGGGCGGGCGGCGGCGAGATCGTGCTGGTGCAGCATGGGCCGGGCCAGTTTTCCGGGGCGCTGTCACTGTTCAGCGGCGAGTCGTCTATTGCCACGGGCCATGCCGTGGGGAGGCTGGCCGTACTGCGGGTGACGCTTGCCGGCTTTCAGAAGCTCATGGTGGCCTGCCCGGCGATTGCGACAAAGATCATCGGGACGATGGCCCAGCGGCGGCCCGAAGCCGATGCATTAGTCCAGCAGCGAGAAAAGATGGCGGCACTGGGGAAGCTGTCGGCGGGGCTGGCGCATGAGCTGAACAACCCGGCGGCCGCCGTGCGGCGGGCGGCGGCGCGTCTGCGCGAGGCTTTAGAAACCGTGCAGCGGTCGTCGTTTCTGCTCGGCGGCAAGCAGCTATCGGAAGCCGACCAAGACCTGCTGCTCGGCTTGCAGCGGGGCGCGGCCCCGCCCGGCCTGGACAGCCTCGCCCTGAGCGAGCGAGAAGACGCGCTCGCCGACTGGATGGACGCACGGGACGTGCCGGAGGGCTACGGGCTGGCGGGGCCGCTGGCGGAGTCCGGGTTCACCGAAAGCGCACTGGATAGCCTCGCCGCGCAGGTCCCGGACCCGGAAACGCTGGCCGAAAGCTTGTCCTGGCTAGGATCGAGTCTCGAAGCGGTCGAGCTGCTGCATACGGTGGAGCAGAGCGCCGAACGGATCTCCGACTTGGTGACGGCGATCAAAGCCTATTCGTACATGGATCAGGCTCCGCAGCAGGAAGTGTGCGTGGAAGACAGCCTCGAAACGACGCTGACTATTCTCCAATTCAAGTGGAAGCATGGCGTCGAAGTGATCCGAGATTACGCGCCGCATCTGCCCTGCATCACGGCTTACGGCAGCGAGTTGAACCAGGTCTGGACCAATCTCATGGACAATGCTTTGGACGCTTTAGACGGCAAAGGCCATTTGTTCATTCGCACGGCAGTGGAGAACGACAGCGTCTTGGTAGAAATCGGCGATGACGGCCCTGGCATTCCTGCCGACGTTCAATCGCGTATCTTCGAGCCATTTTTTACCACTAAAGAAGTCGGGCATGGCACGGGTCTGGGTTTGGACACCGCTTACCGCATTGTCGTCACCCGCCACGGCGGCGATCTCAGCGTCATTTCGCAGCCGGGCGACACCCGCTTCCAAGTCCGCCTGCCGCTTGAAGCACCGGTGCGATGAGCGCGTAAAAACTTTTCGTGGAGCCTTGACACAAGTGGGTTGTTCTGATAGAATTGCACTATAGAGAGCGCAAAACGGTTTGCGCGTCGGAGTTTCACCATGACGACCATCCGGGACATCGCCAAAGCGAGCGGGGTTTCTGCCGCTACCGTTTCTCAAGTTCTCGGCAACGGCGGTCGGCCTGTGCATCCGCAGACGCGGGCGCGGGTCGTCTCAGCGGCACAGTCGCTGGACTATCGGCCCAATGCAGTTGCACGGGGACTGGTGCGAAAGCGGATGGACACAATTGGGCTGGTCTTCCTGCACGGCGATATTGCGGCTCACTCCAATCCATTTTTGCTGGGTGTCTTGGACGGCGTGCTGTCGGTCAGCACACGGCAGAACCGGCGCACGATGCTTTGCACGCTGCCAAGCTGGGAAACGGCGAGCGATCATGTGTCGGACTTCAGCGACGGGCGCTGCGACGGGGTCCTGCTGCTGGTCCCGCCGGCAGGCTGCTCACTGGTGACTCAGCTTCAGCGCCGCGAAGTGCCGTTTGTCGTGGTCAACGGCGGAGACAGCTTTGGGGAAATCCCGCGCGTTGATGTGGATAATGTCCGGGCGGCGTTCGAGCTGACCCGCGTTCTGCTGGGTCTCGGCCACCGCAGGATTGGGTTTGTTCATCGCCGGACGGAATGGGGCTTTCCGTTTGCCGCCGAGCGCCAGCAGGGGTATCGGGAAGCAATGCTCGCCGCCGGCTGCTATGACCCGGCGCTGGCGTTTCTTGACCCAGACGAGATCCTGCCGTCGGTATTCGCCGCGCAGGAGCGTCCGACAGCGCTGTTCTGCTGCCTCGATGCCCTGGCTCTTTCCGTGCTTGAGGCGCTTCAGCAGCAGGGCGTGCGTGTGCCGGAAGAGATTTCGGTGGCCGGGTTTGACGATATTCCCGGCGCGGCAATGTCGGTTCCGGCGCTGACGACGGTGCGCCAGCCGATGACGCAGATCGGTGAGCGTGCCGCCGAGATGCTGCTGACTTTGATTGACGACAAACAAGAGATAGACCGTAAACAAGAGATTGACCACAAGAAACGAGCAAACCCGCTTGAAATTCTTGCGACGGAGATTGTTTTGCGTCAATCCACGGCTGTTCATTCCCCCCAGGCTTTGGTTTAACGCTGGGCTGTGTTCTCTCGGCGCAAAACGATTTGCGTCTCTTTTGTCCCTCGACAGAAAAGGAAATCATCATGAAACGTCTTCGCGCCTTCACGCTGATCGAGCTTCTCGTTGTGATTGCAATTATCGCAATTCTTGCCGCGATTTTGTTCCCCGTTTTTCAGAAAGTGCGCGAGAGCGCCCGCAAGATCTCCTGTGCTTCCAATGAAAAGCAGCTTGGCCTCGGCTTTCTTCAGTATGTCCAGGATTACGATGAAAAGTTTCCGGCCTTGCGCCGCCAGGACCCCGGCAAGCCCTATGCGTCCTACTGGTTCGACTACATCACGCCCTACCTGAAAAGCTTGGATGTCTTCAAGTGTCCGGACAATCCGCACAAAGACACGATCCGCTTTAACAGCGGCGACAACTCCGACTCCCCGTACACGGTTTCCTACGGCATGAACCCCCGCCTCGGCGAGATTACCGGCTTCGGTGCCACCGGGGCCGGCGATAACGCCGTCACTTTGGCCGCGATTGATGCGCCGTCCAACAAGATTCTGCTCGGCGAGTCAAACGCCCTGTGGCCCGATGTGATGTACTATAACGCTGAAGCCCAGTATGTCGGCAACACCGGCAGCCCGCAGACATTCGGCCTGCCGGCGATCTTCGCCGGCCACACCGGCAGGATGAACCTTTTGTTTTGTGACGGCCATGTCAAAGCTCTGCTTCCGACGCAGACGATCGGCGACCCGAATGCCCCCACTTCGGCGCAGTTCAATATGTGGGGCGGCATGGCCAGCACGACCAACAACTCGACCGGCCTTCCGGTCAGCACGCCACCCGGCGTCTGCCCAAACGTGTCCATCAACTGCGACCTCGCGGAGCCGTCCATTTCTCAGTCCATGCAGGTGCTGCAAGCACATTACAAGTAGTGACTCTGTACCGTTCTTCTGCTATAATAGCAAAAAGACATCAGCAAAAAGACATCAAAGGATCGCTTATGCAGACAACGCAGCGCATGACCATTCTGCCGGAAGAAACTCTCGGCACGATTAACCCCTTCCTGCACGGCCATTTTGCCGAGCATCTTGGCGAGCTTGTTTATCCCGGCGTGTATGTCGGCCCGGACAGCTCGATTCCCAATGTCGGCGGCATCCGCACAGATGTCGTGGACGCTTTGAAACCGCTTGGTGTCCCGGTTCTGCGCTGGCCGGGCGGTTGTTTCGCCGACACCTACAACTGGAAAGATGGGGTCGGACCGCTCGCGGACCGGCCCCTGCGGGTCAATACCCATTGGGGCATGGCGGAGGAGCCGAACCACTTTGGAACCCATGAATTCATGGCGTTCTGCCGGGCAATCGGCGCGGAGCCGTATTTTGCCGCGAACCTCGGCTCCGCCCCGCCGCAGGAAACGCGCGAGTGGATAGAATACTGCAACTTTGCCGGTCACTCGGCGCTTGCCAATCAGCGGCGGGCAAACGGGGCCGATGCCCCGTTTGGGGTGGAGTTCTGGGGCATCGGCAATGAAAACTGGGGCTGCGGCGGAAACATGAGTCCGCAGCACTACGCTGAGGAATTCTCCCGCTACCGCTCGTCGGTATTTTCTTATTCCGGAACCCAGGTCCAGGCGGTTGCCTGCGGGGCGAACGGAAATGACTGGGATTGGACCCGGGGGTTCTTAGAGCAGATGCAGTCACGGGACCGCCTGGGCTTGGTGCAGGAGCTGGCAGGCCACTACTATTGCGGAACGGCCGGCACGGCGACCGAATACACGGCTGACCAGTGGCTGGAGCTGCTGGCGAAAGGCGCGGCGATTGAAGGCATCATCACCGGCCACCGGGCGATCATGGACGAGTTCGACCCGGAGCGCAAAATCAAGATGATTTATGACGAATGGGGAACGTGGCATCCGGTTGAGAAAGACAAGCCGGGCGGCGGGCTGTACCAGCAGAACACGATCCGGGATGCGTGCGTTGCGGGGTTAAGCCTCGACCTCTTCCACACCCACGCCGACAAAGTGTTTATGGCGAATATCGCCCAGCTTGTCAATGTTTTGCAAGCCCTGCTGCTGGTGGAAGAAGACAAATGTATCAAGACGCCGACGTTTCATGTCTTTGACCTGTACAAGCCGCATCAAGGCGGCATGTCGGTCCGAACAGAGTCCTTTGCGGAGACGATCAGTGACGGCGGGGCGTCAGCGGCGCACTGCCGCCGCTGTTACCTGGACAATCAGCCGTTCGTGCTGAAGGCCGTGCAAGGCTCCGCGTCGGTGAAGGATGGCCTGCTGTGCGTCACCGCCGTCAATTCGCACCCCACAGAGCCGGTTGAGCTGGATCTGGAAGTCAGCGGCGCCCGCTTCGGGGCGGCGGAAGTGGTGACACTCAGCGCAGAAGATATGCACGCGCATAACACGTTTGAACAACCGAATGTTGTCCATTTGTCCACCCCAATGCAGGTGTCGGGCCAAAATGGCCGCCTGCGCGTTCCGATGCCCGCCGGCAGCCTTGTTCGGGTTCTGGCGCGGCTTTAAGAACCATGTCCTGAAGGACACGGCTATTGGGCGAAGATGCCGAGAGCCCCCACTTCTGCACTGGCAGACCTGGAAGGCGTGGGACTAAGACCAAGACATAA
>CAXUNT010000004.1:73945-90683 GCA_964252595.1 uncultured Armatimonadales bacterium | reverse complement strand
TGCCGCTCTCGCTAGCACAGTTCAGCTTGTAAAACTAGCACCATTGGTTAGCTATGGGCGTCGTCAAAGTCACTGCCGTGGTACGGGCGCAGGACGAGGCGATCAGTGGTAAGAATCGGATGCGCGGCGGTCTCCATGCCTGCCACTATACCTCGTCATCCGCTCCGGTGGCGACTCTTCTTGCTAGCGGCGCTCCGGTCATAGCCGAAGATCGCAGGCGGCTCACCTGCCCGTGATGCTGACGCCAGCAAGCATATCGCGCCGCAGGTGCAGTATCCGACCTCATTTCCTGAAGTGAAGGCTTGAGGACAGTGATAGCCAAGTGCGTCGCGGTCAGGCTCCCACCCTCTTCATGAACCACTGCGGCGCTTACCCTGCCCGCCGTGCCTCATCTGTACTGCCACCAGTGCCCCCGCGCCGAGAAGCGCCGCCACGTTCGGCAGCGTCGGAAGCCGCCAGTCCCCGGAAACGGAAGAAATCAGATCAGGCGGCGGGATTGTCCGCGGCACCAGATGCACCCCTACAGAAAACGCCTTAGCCGCCACACCAGCAATGGCAGCGGATAACTAGAAGGCCGCCACGATGAACGCGGCCATCTTTGCCCCGAAGTGTCTCGGTTAGTTCCGTGCTGGTCGAAGCCAGCGTAGCTCTGCTGTGATGAGTCACCTCTAGAAACTACGGCCTTTGATGACGCAGCAGGGGCGGGTCATCGGTAAGCGCTGCGGTACCAGTATCATTGCAGCAGGGGAGGGGTCGTAGCGGCAATCCCCGTATCCTCCGCGCTGCTCGAGATGGAAAGCGGTGAGCAGCGGGAATTGAATTGCAGAAGGGTTGCTACGACTTGGTTGTTGAAGGCGATGCAGGAATGCTTACAACGCAAGAGAGCAAGCACATAAATTTTGCGCGTTTCGCTAGGCCAGCGCCTGTTGAGGAACTTTTGTAGATTGAATACGCTGTTATTCTTTGAAGCCGCTTTGTTATGTTCGTCGCGATTACTTTGGGCTTCGGTTCCTGATCCGAGTGACACAATTCTACACGAAATTTAACCTTATCGGAGGCACGACCGTGCGTTGGCAAGTTTGCATTAGTAAGTTTGAGAAGCATTAGCAAGGAACGTCGGCTATGACCGGACAGCTCGCCGTGGACTTCGGCACCACCAACACGGTCATCACACTTGTGGAGGCAGGAACCGTTCGGGTCCTCCACCTGCCCGGCCTCACCCGCGAGCAGCCACTCGATCAGTCTCCTCTTATCCCCACCGCGGTCCACATTGCCGAGACCGTGCGGCCCTGGCTGTTCTTCCGCCAGTGGGTCCGGCAGGTGCAAATCGGCCAGCAGGCGCTCAACCAGAACTACGGCAACTACGCTGCTCAGGCCTGCACCTTCGCCCAGGGGTTCAAGCCGCTGTTGGGGGAACAGGCGTACCGCCCGGTCGTTCGCTTAGAGAGGGAAGAACTCTCAGCGCAGGAAGCCTCTTTCCTGTTCCTGCGAGAACTGCTCCGGGCCGTGCGCCGGCAGGGCCTGCGGGTCACCGACCTCACGATCCCTACACCCGTCGGCTACTACGAGCCGTATCGCGCTGCCCTTGGGGCCATCGCCAGACGCCTGAAGATGAGCCGCTTCCGCACCCTCGATGAGCCGGTCGCGGCCGCGCTCGGCTATGGGGTGAACATCGCACGAGAAGAAACGCTGCTGGTGGTGGACTTTGGCGGCGGTACTTTGGATCTGGCCGCCGTTCGTCTCGGCCCTGACGTTGCAGAAGGCAGAGCCGCCCAGGTGCTTGCCAAGCACATGGTTCGGCTTGGGGGAAGCGACGTGGACCAGTGGCTGCTGGAACACGTCTTGATGGACTTGTCCGAGCTGCCTCACTGGGAGTACCATGCCCGTTGGGAAGCGATGCGGGTCAAAGAACAGGTCAGCCGCGAGGGCACTGCCGAGTTTCGCTGGAACGGGATCACCCGGAGCGTCTGCCGGGAAGATTTAGTGCGCCTGCTGGAGAAGCACGGACTGTACCAGCAGCTCCGCGCAGCACTCACTGACATCCAGCAGCAGCTATTGGAACTCGGAGCGTCACCGGAGGGAATAGAAATTGGCCGTGTGGATCAGGTCCTGCTCGTAGGCGGATCGACGCTGCTGCCGGAAGTTGCCGCCGTGGTGGACGAAGCGTTCCCTGACGCCGTGGTGCGCCATGACCCGGTGCTGCTTTTCACAGCCGTCGCGTTGGGGGCAGCCCGGTTCGCGGGCGGGGTGCCGTTGGATGACTACATCTACCATGACTATGCGCTGGCGATCCAAAACGACCAGGAGCACCGCGTCGAGTATGAGCGCCTGGTGCCGCGCCGAACACGCTATCCGACGGTTCCAAACTTCGCTGTGCGCTACTACGCCGACTTCGCGGGGATGACGGAGATGCGCTTCGGCATCTACGAGGTAGGGCGGCTGGGCCAGGTGCCGGTGCCATGGGAGGGGCGCTCCAATGGGAACCACTACTGGTGTCCCGCAGGTGCCATTGCGGAGGCTGCTCCCAGAGAACCCCATCTTGTGGAGCCCGATCTCGCGCAGCTCAATCCGGGCGACGCTCCGCTTGCGCTGCGCCCTGTTGGTCAGGCTACGTCTCCGCGCCTGCGGGTAACGTTCTCAGTGAATGCCGACCGCTGGCTGTGCATGACGGTTGATGACTTGGTGCGTAAAGAGTCGCTGCGCGTGGAAGAGCCGGTGGTGCGGCTGAGATAAGGGAAGGAACCGAGAGATGAACGACAAAAAGGTGAGGTCGCTGATTGTCAGGCTCGGCAGTGAAAATACGATGGTGCAGTTCAACGCCGCCTGCGCTCTCGGAAGAATACGAAGCCCGCAGGCTGTTCCGGCCTTGATCGAAGCTCTGGACGACAAGGCCCACGATGAGTTCATCCAACGCCACATCATTGAGGCGCTGGTGGCGATCAAGGACCCGCAGGCGGTTCCTGCCTTGATCCGCGCTCTCCAAAATAAAAATGCGTTGGTACAGATCAAAGCGGTGGAAGCGCTGGGAGCCTGGAAAAGCCGGGAGGCCGTTCCCGCGCTGATCGCGGCTCTTAAAGACCAAGCTTCTGCCGTGACCCAGTCTATGGCTGATGATAGTGGGAGCAGTACTCCTCTGGTAACTCAGTGGGTCTGCAATGAGGCGGCCTTCGCGCTTGGAAGGATCGGAGACGCCCATGCGATTCCGGCCCTCAGCGAAGTCCTGCAAGACAAAAGATACGACATCCGCACCTGCGGGTGTGCGGTCAGAGCATTGGGGTCCATTGGCGGCCCACTCGCGGTTCACCCCCTGGTCGAAGCGCTGGACAATGCAGCATACGCCAAAGAGGCTGTCAGAGCGCTGGCGATGATCGGGCCGACGGCGTTCCCCACGCTCCTGGAGGCACTGAGCCGCGAGAAAGTTCGGTCTTTGACGATCCCTGCGCTGATCAAAGTTGTTCAGTCTGACGAATATCTGCTGCCGCGCTGCCGCGCGGCGGAACTGCTGAAAGCCATTGCCGCGCATCAGCCGGACCCGGCGCTGCGGGCCGCGCTGCCAGTCTTACGCTGGAACAATCGCAGGAACAATTGGCGTCATCAAAATCCGGTCTTCCAGAAAGCGGTGGATCAAATTGAGGCCGCTACGGCGGGGTTCAAAGATTTGCCTCTGCCTGCCGCCGCGCTGCCACTTGATACCCAGACGCTGCCCCGGCCCGTCGCCGTTCCGCTTGGTGTGTCAGTGACGCCGCAGGGCTTTTGGACGCGCTTGCACCGGAGGCTGAAAGGCTCTTGAGCCGGCGGAGCAGCGGAACAAACATAGAAGCGAAAGAAACAAAAATCAAGAGGCGACAAAGAGCATGAGTAGAAGTATTATTGCTGCAATTAAAGACCCATTCGATTTAGCACGGTATCTCAGTGCTCAGGAACCGGTTTACGACCAGGCTCTCCTGGACCTAAAAAGCGGACGCTGCCAAATAAAGTGGATGTGGTACATCTTTCCCCATATCGTGGAGCTGGTTTATAGCGAGACTTCCGGGAAATATACGCTGAGAAGTTTGGGAGAAGCAGAAGCCTACCTGGCGCATCCAGTTCTCGGGAAGCGGCTGCACGAGTGTGCCGAGGTGGTTCTCGGAGTGGAGGATAAGTCTGCGTCCGAGCTGCTCATCTCCCCGAATAACCACAGATTCTACAGATCGATGACACTGTTCGCGCAGGCAGCAGGACCGAACTCGGTGTTTGCCCGTGTGCTGGAAGGATATTTTAGTGGGGTGCAGAATGTTGAGGAACTTGAGGGTCCTTTTGAGTACGTTTGACGGTCCTCTGGAGTGCGGGGAGTGATAACCGAGCCAGGAGTGAGATAAACCAACAAAACTTGATAAGGGAGTATACAGGAGGCTTGGGATAATTGCCGAAATCACCTGCAATCTCTCGCACTTCTCCTTCTCGCCGGCCATCTGTTTCTTCCACCACTTCTGCGCCAATAATTTTTATTATCAGTGATTTTTATTAAGGAACTCGTTATGCTTCAATCATCAACGGGCGTCGGAACAGTCCAAAACAATCTTCCTCAGCAGACGACCTCGTTCATCGGACGAGAACAGCAAATCGAAGAAGTCAGAGACTTGCTGGCAACATCCCGGCTTGTGACACTTGTCGGCGCGGGCGGCAGCGGCAAAACGCGCCTGGCCCTGCAAGTCGCCGCCGGCCTGATAGCTAGTGAAGAAAATGGCATCTGGGAAGACGGTGTTTGGCTGGTGGAACTCGCAGGGCTTTCCGATCCTACTTTCATCTATGAGGAGGTCGCTCGGGTGGTGGGCGTCCATGAGAGGCCGGGTTGGTCCATGCCGAGCGCCCTTGTGAGTGAACTGGAAGCCAAACATCTGCTTCTGGTACTGGACCACTGTGAACACCTGGCTGAAGCCTGTGGTTCGCTCGCCGATTACCTGCTGAGCCACTGCCCGAATGTTCACATTGTCGCCACTTCCCGTGAACCGCTGAACGTCGAAGACGAGCAAATATTCCGTGTTCCGCCTCTGCCGCACTCCGAGGCTGTGCGGCTATTCACCGAGCGGGCGCAGGCAGCCCAGCCGTCGTTTGCCTTGACCGGTGCCAATACGCCTGCGGTGGCGCAGCTCTGCCTGCGCTTGGACGGCATCCCGCTGGCGCTGGAACTGGCGGCGGCGCGGATGCAAACCCTGAGCGCTCAAGAGATCAGCACGCAGCTTGACCAGCGGTTCAGCCTCGCGGCGGGGGGGGCAAACGCTCCTGCACCGCCGCAGAACGTGCCGCCACCACAAAGCACGCCGCAAACATTAGCGGAACGGACCCTGGCGCTGCTTACGGGCCGGGTACGGCCTGCGACTTCAAGTGCGCTTCCCAGCCCGGTTCCGCCACTTGCGCCGCAGCAGATAGTAGGGACGACGCTTGACTGGACTTATGGGCTGCTGACGAACAGTGAACAGACCTTTCTGAACCGCCTGTCGGTGTTCGCAGGTGGGTGGATTTTGTCGGCGGCGGCGGGCATTTGTGTGGACGGCGACGGAATAAATCGGGCAATGTCGGATCAGGAAGTCTTGGACCTGCTGATGGGGCTAGTTGACAAAGCACTGGTGGTCTATTATGCGGGAAGAGACGGCGAGCAAGAGCGCTTTTGGCTGCGGGAGCCGGTTCGGCAATACACAGGTGAGCGTCTTTCGGAAAGTGGAGAGACGGAAGCTGTGGGGGGGCGAGCCGCCTCCTGGTTCATGGGACTGGCGGAGATGGCAGCAGAAAGTCTCAATGGACCGGAAGAAGAGACATGGCTGCCAGTTCTGGAGACGGAGCATAACAACCTGCGGGCTAGCCTTGCCTGGGAAGAGCAGTGGGCAGCCAGCGGGCAGGACGGCTCCGTCTTTGAGCACAGACCGCGACTTGAGAACGGCGTGCGCCTTGCGGCGGCGCTGTGGCGGTTCTGGTACAGGCTGAGCTGCCTGACGGAGGGGCGTCGGTGGCTGGAAAGCGCTCTCACACGGACAATCCCGGAAACCCTCGGGATGCGAGATCCCATGGAGGTCTGGCAGGCCACCCCGGCCCGGGCCAAAGGCCTGTACGGCGCAGCCCTTCTCGCACGGGCGCAGGGTGACCGCAGAGCGGAGGGGAAATGGCAGGAGCAGGCCATGATGTTCTATCACCAGCTAGGGGACCGAAAGGGTCTCGCGGCATCGCTCACGAGCCTGGGAAACACAGCCTACACTCGGGGCGATAATGCAAGGGCGCGGGGTTTGCACGAGGAAAGCCTTAAGATACTGCGGGAGATTGGGAACCCACAGGAAATCGCCAACGTGGTCAGCGATCTGGCAAATGCAGCTCACGCTCAAGGCGATCTGAAAGCAGCGCGGCCTTTGTTTGAGGAGGCTTTGACATTCTGGCGGCAGATTGGAGACTCAGGCGAGGTCGGCACCATGCTCGGCAATCTGGGCAACATCGCCTCGGCTGAAGGCGACCTGCCGGCGGCACGGGCATTATACGAGGAGTCCGTGATCAATTACCGGGAGGCAGGAAACACGCTGTGGGTTGCAAACGTGCTGTCCAACTTAGGGAGAAATGCCCATTCTCAAGGGGAGATCACTGCAGCGCGTGCCTACTACGAAGAGAGCCTCACGGTCCGGCGGCAGTTGGGACGTCAAAAAGACACGGCGGCTGCCTTGAACGCCCTGGTAATTGTGGCCGCAGATCAAGGCGATTACGCGGCGGCGCGGCTCTATGCCGAGGAGGGCCTGACGCTCTACGAGCAGTTAGGAGACACCCAGGAGGTGGCTTCTTCTCTCTTTTCTCTAGGGGAGCTAGCTTCCAAGCAAAGCGAGTTTGGGATGTCTCGAGCCTTCTACGAAAACTGTCTCGCCGTGGTGCGACAATCGGGGGACCAGCAAAGCATCGCGCTCCTTCTCAACATCTTGGGAGGTGTCGCCTCTCACCAAAGTGATCACGCAGCGGCGCGGGCCTTTTACGAGGAATGCCGGGCGCTCCGGCGGCAGCTCGGGGATCAGGAAAATGTCGCACTTGTCTCGTCTAGCCTCGCGGCTGCGGCGTCAGACCAAGGCGACCTTGCGGCGGCGCGGATCTATACGGAGGAGGGTTTAGCACTCTTCCGGCAGTTAGGTGATAAGGAAGATCTTCTTGCCTCGCTCTTTGTTTCAGGGCAAATAGCATTCAAGCAAGGGGACTACGCCGGGGCGAGAGCCTTGTTCGAGGAAGGCCTCTCCCTCGCGCGGCAACTAGAGAGACCCAAGGACATTGGTGGTCTGCTGGATAATCTGGCAGCCACAGTTTTAGCGCAGGGAGACCGCGTCCTATCGCGGACCTATCACGAGGAATGCCTCCCCCTGGCACGGCAGTGGGCGCCTCCACAGGAACTCGCCGCCCTGCTCAGCAGCTTAGGAACTGCGGCCCTTGAACAAGGAGACCTCACCGCAGCGCGAGCTTACTACGAGGAAGGTTTGAGCATCTATCGGCAGTTAGAAGACACGCAAAATATTGCTTCTCACCTCTTCGCTTTAGGAGGACTGACTTCCGAGCAGGGCGACTTTGCGGCGGCCCGGGTCTTCTATGAAGAATGAACCCTGATGTTAAACGCGAGACCAGTCTTGCATAGCCTCGCGACAGCGAGCAAGCCAGGAACGAGCGAGGCAGTCAGGAGGCCGAGTTCCTGTTGGCCGGAGGTTAACTCAGCAGCGCCTGGTGCATCGCTGCCTTCTGTTCGTAACGTATCTTCAGCCGCCGAAAGCTGTTGAGCCACGAGGCCATGACTTCATCTCTGCATGAACCTTACGTCTCCATAAAGCTTGACAGGACGCCGGTTGAAACATCGGAGAGTTAGATGCGTGCTGTTCCGCGCTTCGCGTCCGTTCCGGCAGCTTCCTTGATGTAGTCCGGCGAATGAGCATGCGCCACCGCCGTCTCGTAGGTGATGACGCCCTGCTGGTACAAGTCAAGCAGCGATTTGTCCATGATCTGCATGCCGTCCGCACGGCTCGTCTGTATCGTGCTCCGCAGCAGGTTGGACTTGCGCTCCCGAATCTGGTTGCGGACGGCCTGCGTGCCAACTAAAACCTCCGTCGCCAGTTTGCGGCCCTCACAGTCCACACGCGGCAGGAGCTGCTGAGCGACAATCGCTTGCAGGCATGACGCTAGCTGCGTCAGCACCTGCTGCTGCTGGTCGCCGGGGAAAGCATCCACAATCCGGTCTACCGTCTGGGCCGCATCCGGCGTGTGCAAAGTTGCGATCACCAGGTGCCCGGTCTCCGCAGCGGTCAGGGCGGTCGAGATGGTCTCCAAGTCCCGCATTTCCCCGACACCGATCACGTCCGGGTCCTGGCGCAGGATATGAACCAGGGCCTGGCTGAAGGAGCGCGTGTCCGAGTGGACCTGCTGCTGGACGATCAGGCTCAGGCGGTTCTCATGGACGTACTCCACGGGGTCCTCGACAGTGATGATCTTGCAGCGGCGCTGCCGGTTGATCATGTCAAGGAGACAGTTAAATGTCGTTGTCTTGCCGCTGCCGGTCGGGCCGGTGATGAGAATCAGACCACTGCGCCTCTCGATCAGCTTGCCGACGATCTCGGGCAGGCCGAGTTCCTTGGGCGAGCGCAGACTCAGGGGACAGACGCGGATGGAAGCCTCCACATTGCTCATGTGGTAGTAGACCGTCACCCGGAAGTGACCGATGTCCGGCAGGAACAAGGAAACGCAAAGCTGCCATTCCTTCTCAAACTCCTCAATCTGTCCTTCCGTAAGCAGAGAATACACCAGGGAGCGGGCGTCCTCGCGCCCGAGTGGGGTGCCCTCCCCTGCGATCAGTTCGCCGTCGACCCGCAGCATCGGCGGCAGTCCGGCGACCAAGTGGATGTCCGAGGCGTGCCGCTCAATGGCCCGCCGCAGGATTGGTGTCATCGGGGCGCACTGAGCCGTTTGCCCTAGACCTTCCGTCTCCTTCTGAAGTTCCAGTCCACGCATCCGCCCGTCCCGATGAAAGGTCAGTTCTGTGGTCATCTCGGCTTTTTCTTCTTTCTTAATAGGCTTCTTGATAAAATTCCTTGCTGGGCTTCACTGCGGCGGAAAACGCTGGAACCAGCAGCGGTGCGCGGGCGGCTCCAGGACGCCAAGCACACGCCCTTCAATGTCGCGGGCGGGAAAAGTGACGAAGGCGGCGGACGGCGCGGGGCCTCCCCCTTCGCCAGCCTCGGGATAGTAGCCTGCCGGAACTTGCCAGAGGCAGACCTGGCCGGGAGGCACGATGGTATTGAACGTACCTGCCGCTTGCCGGGCTGCGCCGCTGAGAGGCAGACGCTCCGGCCCAGCCTGCACGCCATTCACCCACAGCACCCCGCCCGCGTAATCCACCCGGTCTCCCGGCAGGCCCAGGATCCGCTCGATAATCGGGTAGTCGGCTGGCCGTGCCAGGACAATATCCCCATGCTGAAGCGCAGGCTGAAGCAGGCGCTGTTCAATAACATCATCCCCCGCCCGGATGCCCGGTGCGCTTGCATCGGTGGCGAGGTGATACACCGGATACCGTTGTCCGGCGAGCCAGTAGAAACTCGCAAGCGTGCTTGCAACCGTCCCAAGACTCAGAAAGCCGAGGCGCAGTGTGCGGTAGTAGCCTGCTTCGGGGTTAGCGCCGGCTGGCGGGAATGCCCGGCTGGCGACTTCCCATACGGAATAAAGCGAAAGGCCGAGCGTCGCCCAAAGCAAGCAGTCCGAGACCCAAGAGTGGATCAGCAGAAGAGACAGACTCAGCACGGCGAAGAACCAAGCAAGCAGCCGCACGCCGCGCTGCGTGTCTCCCAAGATGAAGTGTCCTGCGCCCGGCAGCAGGGCCGCCGTCATCACCAGCCAGGGGCGCAGGGACATCCCCATCGCCGGCAGCGGGTTCCGGGCTGGCACCGACGGCAGCCTGACGCGCGGTAAAATCGGAGTGCGGCGCTGCACCTTGTCCCAGGCAGTTAGGTCCCGCGCCCGAGGCGGGTACAGGCTCTCTTCCAGGCTTCCCCCAGCCCGCAGAGTAGGGCGCGACAGGTCCATGCCACATTTCCCGCAGGTCAGCGCCTGCGGAAGATTGAAATAGCCGCACGAGATACACTTCATGCCAAGCTACTCCTTATGAGTTCCGGCGCTGGTGGCCATGGATTTGGTGTCCTTGTCCAATGCTACTCTCAGCTTCGTAATACTCCGCGGTCAGCGTTTCTTCCGTGACCGGACCAAGCAGCTCTCGGAAGACTTCCACATGATCCAGGCACCGTTTGCCTTTGGCCCCCGTGACATGCACCTGCACTTGTCCGATGGGGTCAATCTCAATTTCCAGTTCCTCTTGCTGTGCCATATTTCTTCTCCTGCCTCTGCCAAACATACTTAAGAGCAGATAACCTGTTTCCACAGATAACTTGGTAAAATGCCGCCGCAAGATGCCCCCTGTCAGTGAACGCTTGGCCCTCCACAACGGCACCTTCCCAGCGAATAATGATCCCCCGGACGCCGTCGCTCCCCCAGGCAGCCCGTCTCTGTTCTGGCGTCAGATACGGCTCCAGAAGTATTTCAACTTCTTGCGGAGCCAGGACAGGGGCACCGTCTACCGGGTAAAGCGTACCATTGGTGCGATAGACTGGTGGATTACCTGCGCTCAGATACAGATTTGTCGCTCCACGTTTTACCGTGTCCGCCAGCAGCGTCTTTATGCTCATGCGATCCTCCTTTCTGGTGCTACTTCTTGCTTTCTGGTGCTACTTTTTGGCTCGGAGCTGACGCCAGAGCTTAGAAAACACACCAGTCGCCTGGACCCGACTCAGGGCCTGTTCGGCTTCGACAAAATCTCGGCGTGCGGCAGAGGCACGGCCAAAGTAGCCGGAGGCCAGTGCAAGCTCTCCCAGACCCTCGTGCGCGACGCCCAAGTGATAGAGCAGAAGGCAGTTTCCTCCGGAGCCGGCTGATCCCGGACGACGGTCCTTCTCAAAGCGGTGCTGGGCAGACAGCAGCGGGGCACGGGCCGCGGTGTAATGATGGGCGCCGTTGCAAGCGATGCCGACGCGCATCTCCATGCGCCAGTCCTGAGGAGCAAGCTCGACCGCCTTGAGGAAGCAGCGCGGGGCATTCGCTTCTGAGATGTGCGCTCCCAGCAGGCCCTCACCGCGTGCAAGCCATACCCAGGCCGAAGGCGAGCGCATCGCGACCGCCCCGTCAAGAAACTCCATGCCCCGCACCGGCTGACCGCCCAGCACCAGTGCCAGCCCCCGCGCGGCCAGCAGATCGGGCGAGTTGGAAAACTTTTCCAGGGCGCGGATGCTCCAGGTGACGGCCTCGGGGTATTCACCCAGGCAGAGCAGGCAGCGGGCCTGCCCCAGCCAAGCCGCCGGAAGTCCCTGGTTAAAGCGCAGCGCACGAGAATAGGCTGTCAGGGCAGCCTCGTACAGCCCCTGGTCAAATGCCTCGTCCCCCGCCCGCAAGCAGCCCGCCTCGTCCAGCGTCGGCCACAGATCGGCGGCCTCCGAAAGCTCTCGACGCTTTGAGTCCGGGTCAAAGTCAAGATTGGAAAAACGTCCCATAAGCTCTTTAATTCTGCTGCTTAATTCTGCTGTTTAATTCTGCTGCTTAATTCCAGCGCCGGACGCGAACGCGGATGGCGTTGTCCACATCCACTTCCTGCGCGACGACCTCGAAGCCCCGCTCTTCCAGCTCGCCCATGACTTTGGCATAGGCGAACTGCTGGCGCACGCGGTCCATCAGGTCCCGGCCTGCCTCTTCCAGCTCCTGGCCCGACTTACCTGCGCCGCCGACGTGGACCGTACACTGCCCGCGCCCGTCCATGCGGAAAGTTGCCGTCAAGCCGTCGCGCTCCAGCGTGAACGCCTCACCCCGGAGCAGGGTTTCCGAAACCACCTGGCTGTTCTCCATCACTAAGCTGACGCCCGCGGAGGCGATGCCGCCGATGCCGCCAATTTCTTGAGCCAGGTTCGCCTCAGCCTGCCTGGCGGCATGATAACCCATGGCCGCCCCCGCCGCCACAATCGCCGCCGAGATCATCGGCCAGCTCCCCGCCACCACAGGGATCACCACAAAAACTACAGACATCGCTTCAGCCCTCCACCCTTTCCAGCGTCCGGTCTTTTGCCCTAGGATCTTTTGACTCAAAATCCTCAAGTTCCAGTTTCCTGCCTCCTGTCACCAGAGCACGCACCGTGGTCACAACACCGGTTGAAGCCCGACGGGCACGTCCGTCCGCCCACTCCCGCAGGCGGTCAATCGGCTCCTTCATCGTCCGCGACAGCGGCACCATATTCACCGCGCAGCGTGCCAAAATATCGGTCGTCAGGTCCGACTTCGCCGAATAAGCATCAAACAAGCCGGCGATCACGCACTGCTCGATCTCTGCGCCACTGTATCCCTCAGTCGCCTCCGCCAGCGCCACGGTATCAAAGTCAGGCGGCTGCCGCCCGCGCTTGGACAGGTGAATGTGAAAGATTTCGCGCCGCTCACGCGCATCCGGCAGGTCTACGAAGAAGGTCTCATCAAGCCGGCCCCGGCGCAGCAGCTCGGGCGGCAATTGATCGATACTGTTGGCGGTCGCCACGACGAACACGGGCGCGGTTTTCTCCTGAAGCCAGGTCAGAAACGACGAGAGCACGCGCGCTGACGTGCCTCCATCCGTCTGGCCGCTGCTCTGGCTGCCCGCCATGGACTTCTCTATCTCGTCGATCCACAGCACGCACGGCGCGGTCGATTCGGCGACGCGGATGGCGCTTCGCATGTTCTCCTCCGACGAACCGACGAGGCTGCCGAACAGGCGGCCCACATCCAGCCGGAGCAGGGGAAGACCCCAGTACCCGGAGATGGCTTTGGCAAGGGCGCTCTTGCCGCAGCCCTGAATTCCAATCAGCAAAACTCCTTTGGGCGCAGGCAGGCCGAAGCGTGCGGCGTCCTCATCGAAGGCCACGCTGCGCTTGCTGAGCCAGTCCTTCAACACGTCCATGCCGCCGATCTGCTGAAGGCTAGTGTCGGCATGGTAGTATTCCAAAAGCCCCGACTTGCGGACCATCTGCTCCTTCTCGGACAGAATGATCGGCAGGTCTTCGTCGCTCAGGCGCCCAGAGATCACCAGCGTCTTGGCGAAGACGTTCTCCGCTTCGCCCAGTGTCAGCCCCGACGCTGCCCCGAGGATGCGCTCGCGGGCGGTGGGCGAGACGCCCAGACTACGGCCGGTGCTCTCGTTCACCTCCGTCAGCGTCCGATCCAGCAGCGCCCCCAGGTCGTCACGGTCGGGGAGGTCAAACTCGACAACGGTGACATCCTTCTGAAGCTCCATCGGCAGGCACAGGGTCGGGCCAATGATGACCAGCGTTTTATAGCTGTTCTTGAGGTACGCGGATAGCTCGCGGATGCGGCGGGCGACGCCAGGGGCATTAAAAAAGGCGTGGAGGTCTCGGAAGACATAAACTGCATTCTCCATGCTGTCCAAGACGTGGTCCAGAGCGACCTGCGGGTCTGTCGTGCGCTCATCCACGCGCTTTTTACTCTCTACTGGCGTGCCCCACTGCTGAAGGCCGCGCGAGACGGACCACAGGTAGAGCTTCTTTTCGCGGCGCTGGGCAATCTGCGCCAGCGCCTCCTCGACGCGCCCTTCTTCCCAGGTCACCACATAAATGACGGGATAGCGTGCCCGCAGAAGCACTTCGAGTTCCTGTACCGAGCGACTTGCCATACTGCTTTTCCTCACTCTCTCAAACCTCTCTGCCTCAGCGGCTTTGACGGCTCTGCACGCGCCGGTCATTGGAATCCAGAGCCGCCGCAACCGGCAGCAGCTCGGGCAGCAGGCGGGCAAAGCTCACGCGCCCGTCGCCCTGAATGATAATGTCCACGGCCTGCCCAGGGCTGGATATAGGCATGCTCAAGTGCTTCCTGCTGTCTACCTGATCTTGTGCCTGCTCCTGATAAAGAGTTACGCCGATTTCCTGCGCCATCGCTTTTGCCCGCTGAATTTCCCCCAGCGAGAGGAACCGCCCCAGCACGGGATCATGTGCGGCCCGGAAGTCCGGCACATACTGGAACATCAGGTGAAACGGCGTTTCCGGCAATGCCTGCGCCGCCCATTCCATCGCCGGACGAGCGCAGCAATCGAGATGGCCTGGCATGACCAGGTGACGGATAATCACGTCGGCCCCCGAAGACGCGGCCGTGAGGAAAGCGGCCTTAACTGAAGGAAGGTAGTCGGGGATCAGTCCGAGCCGCCGGGCGCATTCGTCGCTGCCGAAGTGGATGTCTCCCAAGAACAGATCAACGACGCCGTCCAGGAGAGCCATCGCTTGGGGCGTCGCGTACATGTTCGAGTTCCAAACGACCGGCAGCGGCGCTGCGATCTCGCGCAGCATCCGCAGGAGGTTCGGAATATGGACTGTCGGCTCGCCGCCGACCAGGTTCAGGTTAGCTGATCCCTCGGCGCGGCGCTGGTCCGCGCAGCCAGCCAGGGCGCGGGGGGCCATGGGCAGGCCGGACATCGGGCGGACGATATGCTCATGGGAATAGCAAAAGGCGCAGCGCATTGTGCAGCCGGAGAGGAAGACTTCATGCGAGGCCATGAGTTCGATCTCCTCGCCATGCAGAATGCCTTCCCAGTGAACAGCGGTTCGGTCCGCGACGCCGCAAAAGCCTGTCTTGCCCTGGGTGCGATTAACATGACAATGATGAGGGCAAAGATCGCAGTCATCCAGCATCCGCGCAGCCAGAGAAATCTTCAGGTCCAGCAGGCTCCGCCCCGGCACGTTGAGGGGGCGAGCATCCTGGGGCGGGGCCTCTAGAGTAAGAGCATGAGCAGTCCAGGGATCAGTGTTCGGACCGATGTGTGGATCGACGGCTCGGGCTCGTGACCGGTGAAAGTGCGGCAGACATTGACCATCACGAACGGATCGGAAATGAAGAAGACTTTCCGGTCCCCCGCTGGCAGCAAGATTCTCATCCCCGCCGTCTTTCCCACGCTCGCCACCCATAATTTTGTTAGCCATGAACTCCTAAACGCAGCAGCACAAGAAGAGGGTTCGGCCAGAGACAAATTTATTTGATTAATTTTGCATACGCTGCGGCAGGCATCATCTGAGGTTGGCTGGCGGGCGGCAGAGCGTATTCGTGTATCTACGCAGGAACATCAGAAACCGAAAGATGATATTCATTTGGAAATAGAGACCGAAAGGCTTTTTCTGCGAGAAGTTTAAGCGGGCGATTTGACCGGCAGAAAACTATAGGCACGGCGGCGTCTGAAGATTTTGCAAAGCTGAGAGGGACAAAAACGGCTCATGCCGGTACTTTGCGAGGCGAAATCTCGCACCTCGCTGGCGCGGTTAACTCCAAGCAATTAACTCCAAGCAATTAACTCCAAGCAATTAACTCTGAGACACCCTGAATTCCTTTGGGGACTGGCCGCAGACGCGGGTGAAGACGTCGTAAAACTGACTGACGGAGCCGAAGCCGGAAGCGAAAGCGATGTCCACGACGTTCCGGTCTGTGGTCGCCAGCAATCGCTGCGCCTGCGAGAGCCGCTGCTGAACCAGATAATCGCGCAGGGTCATTCCGCACTGGTCCCGGAAAAGCCCTGTCGCATACTTCGGGTGCAAGTGTGCGGCGGCGGCGATGTCTGCCACCGTGATCCGGTCCTGGTAGTGCTCGGTGATGAAGACAGCCATCTGCTCTAGTTTGTCCAGGGACCTGTCGCCGCCCGCCATTTTGCCGCACTGGTCTACGGCGGCGCTCCGGGCGAGCCGCCGCAGCCGAGCTTCCAGTTCGAGCAGCACGACATGGTTGACATCCGGCGAGACTTCCGCCAGATCCGCACGCCACTGCTCGAAAAGTGCGTGGTCAGTGTCCGCCCGCGCTTCGTCCTGCTCGCGGACCATCTCACCGTGCAGCAGGCGGTTTGTGAGGTTGTGAGGAACCTGCCATTGCAGGAAGCGTGCCAGCGGCAGGTGGACACAGTAGCAGCGTGTGCCTTCCGCGCACCACACGACCTGGTGAGGGATCATGGCCCAGAAGACCGCGATTTGGCCCGACGGGACCACGACCCGCGCCCCGCCGAACAGGTACACCAACTCCCCGCTCACGACCAAGTTGACCTCAACCTCCCGGTGCCGATGCAGCGCGGGCATGACGCCCGGTTCCCCGGACAGAAACAGAAACCCGCGCCGCCGCATCTCTTCCTGAAAGATCATTGTGTTCGCTTTCCTTACGATCCCGGAAGAAGTCGTCGTTTTCCCGGACGCATTTCCGGGTCTGTTTAGTGTACCATGATGTGAGCTTCTGAATGGCCCGATCGGCGCGGACGACCTGCTCGAGTTCAACGGCAACGTCCCCAGCCACGGCCTTATTGACAACCTTCCCCGGACTGCTGCGCCGAGGTGCTTGACGGGCGATGCCCGCGCGATCTTCCACGCCATCTGCTACGATCCGCTCACCTCGGCCGTGCTTTCTCTAGCCGAGATCCGGCAGATGACGGAAGAAATGTTCGCCGCAAACGATGGCTGCCTGCCGACGTTTCAGACGACACAATTCTGATATGATAAGAGCGTAAAGACAGTTGGGAGCATATTGAATGCAATTAAAATCATGCAGCGGGTCAAAACGCCGCCGATGGTTCGGGGCGTGGACCCTGCTGAGTGTGCTGGGCTGTTTGGGAACAAGCCCGGCGGCAAGGGCGGCAAGCAGTGACTTGCCCGCGCCCGTTACTCTCAAT
>CAXUNT010000004.1:63474-73935 GCA_964252595.1 uncultured Armatimonadales bacterium | reverse complement strand
GTGCTTCAAGACGCGGCCAAAGTCCAGGGTACGGGAGACGCGCTTTCCCGCCAAAGTTACCGGCTCACCGGCTGGCGCAAAGCGGCCGTGCCGGGGACCGTTCTGACCAGCCTGGTCAACGACGGCGTCTACCCCGAGCCGCTGTACGGGGAAAACAACCGCCCGGACAAGATCCCCGACAGCCTGTGCCGCACGGCCTACTGGTATCGCACGACATTTCGCGTACCGGCGGCCTATGCCGGGCGGCGCGTCCACCTGAACTTTGCGGGGATCAACTACGCCGCCGCGGTCTGGGTCAACGGGCACGAGGCCGGAACCATCCAGGGGGCGTTTGCGCGGGGATTGTTTGATGTGACGCCCTATGTCACGCCCGGCGCTCTCAGCGCCCTGGCGGTGCAGATCCTGCCGGAGCCGAACCCCGGCCTCACCCACGAAAAAACACAGGCGGCCGGCACCGGACGCAACGGCGGCGAGACCGCTCAGGACGGCCCGACGTTTCTGGCCACGATCGGCTGGGACTGGATGCCGGGCATCCGCGACCGGGACATGGGCCTCTGGCAGGGCGTCACCCTGTCGGCGTCCGGTCCCGTCACCCTGCACGACCCTTATGTCACATCCACCCTGCCCCTGCCCCGCACCGACAGCGCCGACCTCACGGTGCAAGCAACATTGAGGAATGCCACGGTCCGCACCCAGACAGGAACGCTGATCGGCGTGTTCGGGCAGACTCGGTTCACACAGGCCGTGACGCTGGCCGCCGGGGAGACCCGGACCGTTGTCCTGACCCCGCAGACCACGCCGGTTCTGCACGTCACTCGCCCGCGCCTTTGGTGGCCGAACGGCTACGGCCCGCAGAACCTGTACACGCTGCACCTTCGCTTTGTCTCAACTACCGCTGTTTCGGGCACGAAAGACGTCTCAGACGCGAAAGACGTGACATTCGGCATCCGGCAGATCACCTACGCCGTGCCCGGCTCGGATAATCTGACGCTGTCGGTCAACGGCGTCCCCGTAGTTGCGAAGGGCGGCGACTGGGGCATGGATGAAGCCATGAAGCGGGTGACCTATAAACGCCTGGACGCGCAGATTCGGATGCACAAGCTGGCGAATTATACTCTCATTCGCAACTGGGTGGGCCAAAGCACCGGCGACGACTTTTATGACCTGTGCGACAAGTATGGCATCCTGCTGTGGGATGAATTCTTCCAGCCGAACCCCAGCGACGGGCCAAACCCCAATGACACTGCCTTGTACCTCGCCAACGTCCGCGAGAAGATCCTGCGCTACCGCAGCCACCCCAGCATTGCCCTCTGGTGCGGGCGCAACGAAGGCACCCCGCCGCCCGCAATCAACGCCGGCATCCAGGCGCTGATGAACGAGCTAGAGCGGCAGCGGCTGTACCAGCCGTCCTCCACCGACGGGCGCGGAGTCCATTCCGGCGGCCCGTACTTCTGGCGCACGCCCCGCGAATACGACACGGTAGACGCGCCGTTTAAAACCGAGATCGGGTCCGTATCAATTCCGACCTTGGAGTCGATCCATGCCATGATGCCGGCCAAAGATTGGGGGAGCATCAATGACGACTGGGCGGAACACGACCTGACGCGCGGAGCGCAGGCCGGCGACCGCTACCCAGTCACCCTCGGCGCTCGCTACGGCCAGGAAGTGAGCCTGCCGGACTTTGTCCGCAAAGCCCAGCTCGCAAACTACGAAGCATACCGAGCCATGTACGAGGGCCGGTTCGCCAAGCTGTTCCAGCCGACCACCGGCGTGATCACCTGGATGAGCAACCCCGCGCAGCCGTCCTTTGTCTGGCAGATCTACGATTATGATTTGGAGCCGAACGCCGCTTTGTTCGCGACTCGCAAAGCCTGCGAGCCGGTTCACATCCAGCTTGACCAGGATGACTGGCACGTCCGCATCATCAACAACCAGCCGCGCCCGCTCACAAACGTCACCGCCCGCGTCCGTGTCTACGGCCTCAGCGGCGGCCTTCAGTATGACCACACGGAGACCGTGACGGCGGGGCCGAGCGCGGCGACGGATGTTGGGGCGGTCGCTTTTCCCGCTGGGCTGTCCCCGGTCCATTTTGTCCAGCTTGAGCTGCGCGATGCCCGGAAGACGCTGCTTTCAGACAACTTCTACTGGCGGGCCGACCCGGCTCGCCCGGACGACTTCACGGCATTGAACGCGCTGCCGATGGTCGCGCTGACCGCCTCCGCCGTCCGCCATGACACGGCCGGTCGGTGTCAAATCACCGTCACCCTCCGCAACCCGGCCCCGACTGTCGCCCTCATGGCACATGTGCAATTACGCCACGCCCGTTCGGGCCGCCGGGTGCTGCCGGTCTTCTACAGCGACAATTATGTGTCCCTGCTGCCCGGCGGCGTGAAAACGCTGACGGTGGAGGCTGCCGCTGAAGACCTCGGCGGCGGAACCCCTCTTCTGGCGGTGGACGGCTGGAATGTGACCGTTCGCCCCGACGTGGTCCCGACTCCCCGCCGCCGTATTCGCTTCATCGCCAACACGGCGGCTTTGGTCCCCGCCGGCCTCGCACGCGCCGTGGGCATTGGCGCGATCAACATCAACTGCGGCGGACCGGCGACCGAGTTGTTCACCTTCGGCCCCACCCCGTACAGCGGCTACGTCGCCGACTACGGAAGCCGGCGCGGGAAAACACAAATCGTGACTGGCCCCATTGATGTCGGGACACCCAACGCCGCCCCGATGCTGGTCTACCAGTCGGCGCACGTCGGGGCAAGCACTTACAGCCTTGTCGTGCCGCCCGTCCAGCGCTATACCGTGCGGCTCCACTTCGCCGAAACGACGTTTGACCATGCGGGCGCACGCCGGTTTAATGCCGCCATTAACGGCACGTCCGTTCTGACCAATTACGATATCTTCGCCGAGGCCGGCGGGAAAGACAAGGCAGTCGTCAAAAGTTTTACCGGCATTCTGCCCGACGCCGGCAGTCACATCACCATTGCCCTGACCCCCGGCACGTCCGACCAGCCGGCGATCAGCGGCATTCAAATTTTGCCAGAATAAGAACGATTAAGTAGGAAGTATTAAGTATGAACCCAGTCCAATTTTTCAGCGCGACAGCCGGCCTGCTGTACGTGCTGTCGAGTGTGGGATACGCCCAGCAAGCGCCCGCAGCGTCGGAAACGCCCGACTTTTCTTCACGCATTTTGACGCCGCCCGCGCCGCCGACGCCGCGCATCAACGGTGCCAATGTCTACGGCCAGCGGCCCGGCAGTCCCTTTCTATACACCATTCCGGCGACCGGCCTTCGCCCCATGATATTTGCAGCACGCGGCCTGCCCCGAGGACTGGTTCTGAACCCGCAGACAGGGATCATCAGCGGCACGACTGCTGCGGCAGGCGAGTATCCCGTCCGGCTCTCCGCCCGCAATTCTCTGGGGAATAGCAGCAGGACGCTGAAAATCGTCATCGGGGAGAAGATCGCGCTGACCCCGCCGCTCGGCTGGAATAGCTGGAACTCCTGGGCCGGCTCGGTGGACCAAGACAAAGTTCTGCGCTCGGCGCGGGTGCTGGTCTCTTCGGGGCTGATCAATCACGGCTGGAGCTATGTCAACATTGACGACACCTGGCAGGGCGAGCGGACCGGCCCCGGCCATGCCCTGGAAGCCAATGCCAAGTTCCCCGACATGAAAGGGCTGTGCGATCAGCTTCACGCGATGGGGCTGAAGGCCGGCATCTACTCCACGCCCTGGGTAACGTCCTACGCCAGCTATCCCGGCGGCTCCAGTGACACACCCGAAGGCACCTGGACGCGGGCGCTGGCCGGCGATCAGGGGCACCGGATCGCGCCGAACCACTTCGCCGCCGCCGATGCCAAGCAGTGGGCGGCGTGGGGCTTCGACTATTTGAAGTACGACTGGAACCCCAACGATGTGGGCAGCACCGCAGAGATGAACCAAGCGCTGCGTCAAAGCGGGCGCGACATCGCTTTGAGCCTGTCCAACTCCGCGCCATTTGAACACGCCGCCGACTGGACGCATCTCGCCAATGCGTGGCGCACGACGGGCGACATTGCCGACACCTGGGGCCGGCCGCGCACCTCTTGGCAGCAGGGCATGGGCCAAATCGCCTTCTCGCAGGACCGCTGGGCACGGTTTTCCGGTCCCGGTCACTGGAACGACCCGGATATGCTCGTGCTGGGCACTGTCAGCCTGGCCCAGCCGATGCACTCCACCCACCTGACGCCCGACGAGCAGTACACCCACATCAGCATGTGGAGTCTGCTGTCGGCCCCCATGCTGATCGGCTGCGACATGGAAAAACTCGATTCGTTCACCCTCAGCCTGTTGACCAACGACGAAGTGCTGGCCGTCGATCAGGACGCCCTGGGCACAGGGCCGATCAAAGTCTCCGGCCCGGCCTTCACCGTTCCGCCCTATGGCGCGGTCCCGGCGGACAATCCCGGCGGCAACGCAATGGTCTATTCTAAAACGCTGGAAGACGGCACGCTGGCCGTCGGACTGTTCAACGTCGGCCCCCAGGAAACAACGGTCGCCGTCAATTTTGTCGACCTGAAACTCACCGGC
This sequence comes from uncultured Armatimonadales bacterium, assembly GCA_964252595.1. Lineage (GTDB taxonomy): Bacteria > Armatimonadota > Armatimonadia > Armatimonadales > Capsulimonadaceae > JANXMY01. Next base: position 69,364 of record CAXUNT010000004.1, on the reverse strand, counting down.
CGGCAGCCGGTGCGCGACCTATGGCGCCAGAAAAACCTCGGCGTTTTCCAGGGCAGCTACCGCACAGTCGTCCCCTCCCACGGGGCGGCGCTGGTCAAGATCGGAACGCCACGACACGAACGCTCTTTTTAGCGCACTTACTATTAGAGCTTCCTGGGAACCAATACTGTGTTGAGGCCAGCTCTGCTAGGGGCTGGCGGAGGTCCTTAGCAAAGGCGATTGAGAAGTAAACCGAGCAGGAAGCAGTGTTGACGCACGGGTTTACCTTTTCGTCAGCCATTGTCAACGGCCACCGGCTTTCCAGACGCCGCCGATCGGTAGGCGGCCAGCGCAACCGCCAGCGCCCGCAGGCCGTCCTCGCCTGTCGCCAGGTCCGGCGCGGCGTCTCCTGCCGCGAGGCGCAGGAAGTCCGCGATCAGCCCGGCATCTGTGCCGCTGCCCCAGTGGTTCCACGAAACATGGCCTCCCCGGTCGTCGTAATGGATGAGGTTCTGTGCGAACATATCTAAATCCAGAACCCCGCCCGTTCCGACGACTTGCAGGGTGACATCGCCCCACGCCGGGTAGGCCTTTGGGCGCGACCAGCTCGTGTCCAGTGTCGCGAACACGCCGCCTTCGTAGCCGATGGTGAGAAAGCCCGTGTCATCCCAGGGCTGATGGTAGAAGCCGCTGCCGATCTCGGCATAGACTTCCGCCGCCTCGCGCCCCAGCAGCAGCCGGTTCAAGTCGGCGACATGGACCGTGTGGTCAATGACCGCCCCGCCGCCCGACAGCGATGTGTCAACAAACCATCCGCCCGGCATCAGGCCGTGGTTCGTGCCTCGGATCGCCAGTACTTCCCCCAGCGTTCCACCCTGCACCTGCTGCCGCAGGCGTCTAAACGCGGGTGAGTAGCGGCAGGGAAACGCCGTGGCAAGACTGACTCCGGCCGCCGCGCAGGCCGCAATCATGGCCCGTGCCTCTTCCAGCGTTGTCGCCAGCGGCTTCTCGCACAGCACCGCTTTGACGCCTGCCCCCGCCGCCAGCTCTACCAGTCGCCGGTGATGGACGTTCTCGCTTGTGACAATGACCCCGTCTAAGTTCTGATCCAGCAGGGCCGCTTCCGAAGCGTAATAAGTCGTCTCAAACTGCGCCGCCATCGCCTGCCCGCGCTCGGCCTCCGGGTCGGCGATGCCGGCCAGAACCGCGCCGGGAGCGTCCCGCAGTGCCTGCGCGTAAGACTGCGCGTGCATGTGAGCAAACGAGAAGAAACCGATTTTCAGTGTCCCAGATTTCAGTGTCCCAGATTTCAGTGTCCCAGATTTCAGTGTCATAGCTGCACCACGTTTCCAGTCTCGATCGACTCAAGCGCCGCCAGCGCGATCCGGGTCGCCTCGCGGGCGTCCTGCAACGTCACCGGCGGCGGCTCCTGGTTTTCAAGCGCCGACACGAAGGCCGCCAGTTCCAAGTAGTAGGGATCTTCGGAGGGCGCCATTGGGCTTTCCGGGACGGCAACGCCCCCGCGTCCGCCCGAAGTCCGAAGAAAAGCCGCAAGCGGAGCGCTCCGCGCGGAATCATGCTCAATCAGGCCAGCATCGCCCGCGATTTCAAGCGTCGTGCGGAAGCCGCCGGGATGCGCCCAGGAACCGGTCACATGACCCACCGCACCGGAGGCAAACCGCAGCGTCACGAGCGCATAATCGAGGCGTCCGACAAACTCCGCCCTGCCGTACAGCCCTTTTGCATAAACGCGAGAGATAGAACCAAATGTCCAGCGCAGCCAGTCGAAATCATGCAGGATCAGATCCAGCACCAGCCCGCCGCTCTGCGCCGGGTCGCCGTACCAATTCGGGCGCGGGCCGAGATCAGGGAAGCCCGCCATCCGGGCCGTGCGTATCGCGGCGGGGTTGCCGACCCCGCCGGCATCCACCAGTTTTTTTGCGGCGGCATATTCAGGGAAAAAGCGCAGGACATGGCCGGACATGGCCGGAACGCCCGCTTTCTCGACGGCTGCGATCATGGCATCACAGTCCGCAAGGCTTCGCGCCATCGGCTTTTCGACGAAAATTGCTTTTCCTGCCGCCGCCGCCCGCTCGACATAGTCCCGGTGAAAGGGAGTCGGGGTGCAGACATCCACAATATCCGGCTTTGACTGAGACAGCAGCGTGTCCCAGTCGGTGAAGGCCGGGCCGGCGGCGCGGGCGGCGTCTTCACGCGGGTCCAGAACGCCGACCAGCTCAGCTCCCGGCAGGGACTTCCAATGCCCGGCATGGACACTGCCCATTGTTCCGGCTCCGATCAATGCCACGCGGTAAGTCATTCAGTGTTCCTTTCTCAGCATTTTTCTCTGAGACTGTATAGAAAGTTTACAGAAAGTTTGTCGGGCAACTAAAGTCGCAGCAACAAAGGCACGAAGTCCGCCTCCGCGGACTAAGAAGTTCGCATCTATATTAACCTGCGAAGGCAGGCTTTGTGCCTTTGTTGCTGCGGTTTTAACCGCCCGTTTCTGCTTTTCGTACAGTCTCTCAGCATCTTTCTCTAAAATTATAGTTCAAGAACGTCCTGAAATCGCGTCCATTGCGGCGGACGTATTCGCAATGCGAACTTCGGGAGAGAACCGCGTCCTGGCAGTAGCCTAGTGTTCCGCATCCAGTCTGCGCCCGGGGGCCAGTAAAAACTGCATGATTGGAAAACTTCCATCGCGGGAGCCTTCTTTTACTTCTTTTTTCGCTCTTTGCTTTTTAGATGAACTGGTAACTCACAAAGGCAATCTGGCGGCTGTCGGCGGACCAGCAGGGGACGTTGATCGTTCCCTGGCCGCCGAATAATCGTGCCAGCACTTCCAGAGGCTGGGCTGCGGCAGGCTGAGCCAGTGTGTCTTCTTCGTCCTCGCCGAGCCTTAACAAGCGCAGGGTAACTTCCTGGTTTGCGGGGTGACCGGCGACATCGCCGGCATAGGACAAAAAGACCAGGAACCGACCGTCTGGGGAAGGATGGGGAAACCAGTTGTTGTATTCATCCGAGGTGATCTGCTCTGGATTTGACCCGTCCGCCCGCATGCGCCAGATCTGCATCCGGCCGGTGCGGTCAGAGTTGAAGTAGATGTATTTGCCGTCCGGGGAGTACTCCGGTCCGTCGTCTAAGCCGCGAGCGCCGCCCTGTCCCTGCGCTGTGGTCAGGCGGACTTCTTCGCCGCCTTCGGCGGGGATCGTGAAGATGCCGAATACGCCTTCGCGCTGCCCGCAGAAGACCAGCGTGCTGCCGTCCGGCGACCAGCCGTGCCAGTAGGAAGGCCCGGCCGCAGTGATGCGCTCCGGCGTTCCTCCGGCGACCGGCAGCGTATAGATCAAAGACTGGCCCGGTGCGACCGACTGGTCGCTGATCACAAGCTGTGTGCCGTCCGGCGAAACTCCGTGGTCGTTGTTGCAGCGCACGGCAAAGTCCGACGGGATTTCTTCCAGAGCGCCTCCGCCGGGTGGGACGCGGTACAATCGCCCGCCGCTGTTGACAATCAGCGCCGAGCCGTCCGGCAGCCAGTTGGGCGCCTCAAACAGAGTAGGCGACACGCAGCAGACACGGCGGTCGGTGGAAGCAATCGCCATCGTTTCCAGCGTGCTGTGCAGCACAGGCAGGTCCGCCGGGACGGCAGCTTCTGTGTCCAGGACTACGTCCGAGAAAACCGCGGTTTCCAGAACATCTTTGTCGTGCGAACAAACTCCTAGACCGATAAAGAACGGCTCTGACAGCTCAAGCCGGGTCGCCGCGCCGGAGAACTGCATCTCCTCGTCCCCCATCGCCAAGAACAGGCGGATGTGGCGGCCCCGCTTTTCTAGGCGCAGCCGGGCGGGCGCGGAGACATTCGCCTGCACTTCCTGGGTGATGTCTCCTGCTGAGTGCCGGAATTGCAGCGAAGTTAGCCCGTCCCCGTGCAGAACAGCGTCTGCATAAGCTGCCCCGGCGTCCAGGCTTTGGCGGATGACTAGGCAGGCCTTCCGGTGCGGGTCTTTACCGAGTTGGGGGAACGACAGGCTTGCGGTGAGGGCAACGTCCCCGCTGACTTCTTTCCAAACATAATAAAACGCATCTTCCGTGCGCCACATATTTTCGCCGCTGCCGGAAACGGTGTAGCTGTCCCCGCTGCCCTTGCTCGCGCTTCCCGGATGAAGCACCGTCCCCACATCCGTCTGTCCGTCAAAAATTCCCAGCGCCATGATGGTTTCCTTTTCTGTTTCCTGAAGTAATTGTTTGCCTACTATTCCCCGTCATGCGACAATCCGTATCTGAAAGTCGCCATAATCTTTGTATGAACATCTGCACCCTAGCTGCATGCGCTTTGATCGGGCTTTCCCTGAAGCCGCTTCCGCCGGCCCAGGCGTTTCGCTACCACTGGACACAGGGTGAGACGCTGCGGTATTTGATCCAGCGGGACCCGTATTTTGACGACCCGAAGGCGGCGATGGAAACGGTGACTTCGGACGTGGACTACAAGCCACCGATTGTCGAGCGGCTGACGGAGAAGGCGCTGGCAGTATCAGCGGACGGGACAGTCACACTCCAAGTGACGCTGAGGCCGGAGCCAGGATTTGAGGATGACGCGCATCCGTCGGCGGCAATTGGGCGCACGGTGACGGTATCGGCGTCCGGGCGGGTGCTGTCGGTGTCGGGCCCGGCGCTTGGCGGCAGCCCGGCGGAACAGGACTTGCTGCGGGGCTTGGTTTCAATCCCGCTGAATTTGCGTACAAGGAAGGACACGCTGGTCGTCGAAGACCGGGCGGAGCCGCCGGTCGTCACGCACAGCACGTCGCCGGACCATGACGGGACGCTGCTGCAAACGACCACCACGGCGGAGAGCGATCACAGGGTCTTTGACTGCCGCCGGGGGCAGCTTGTGCGGGCGATTTGCACCCGGACCATCACGCTGTCACTTGTGATGACCGGGCGCGGGCGGCGCGGGTCGGATGATTTCGGCCATGTCGTCCCAAACACGCAGGTCATTCAAACCCTGTCAGTCGAGCGGCAAACGAATTAAGTATTCATTTTGTTTAGGTATTTATTTTGTCCAGCACCATACATCACATCGGCAGTTATCCTCTGCTGATCGGCTTGTTTTCGCAGTTTGTCGTGCTGTTCGGCGCGTGGAAAGCGCACGACAAGCCGGCGATTGTTCAGGCCATCATGCTGATCGGTGCGCTGGGTCTGGCCGCAGCCTCAGTTGTCTTGCGTCCGCATTCGCCGCCGCAGCTTATCCCCGATCTGCTCGGCTGTCTTGCGGCCCTGCTGCTGTTCGCCCCGGCGGTGGAAGCGGTGCGGAAGATGATGGTGAAGAAGGACAAAGAAGCAGACGCCGGGAAACAAGCATCAGCGCGGGCATGACGACCAGCACCGGGAACCAGACCGGCCCGTACCAGGCGATGGGAACCAAGAAGTAGATGTCGGTGGAAAAGAGCGACTGGGGAAAGCCAGTCCACAGCTTCAGCCATAGGTAAAACGTCTCGTCCCATACGGCAAACGTCCACAAATACAGCCCCAAGCGCTCGCGGCCTGTCCGCCCCGCCGCCATCGCCGGACCGAGCAGCAGCAAAAGCGTCGCGATCTCCCGCCCGTACTCGGTCCCGTAGACCCCCAAGCGCCGCATCTCCCCAATGATATTCGCCCCGCTCCACGCCAGCCCCCGCTGCGCCCAGATATGGGGATAATCCAGTCCCGGCGGCATCCCGCCGAGCCGCCGGATATACACGACCACCAGCGCCTCCACATAGCCGAACGCAGCAGCATACAGAATCCACCATAGCAGCGTATTCCAAAATCGGCGTGAAATCATTTCTGCAAACTCCTTGACAATTCATTTGTTGTGCCTTATACTGTTCTTAACGCGCCCAATGTCAGCAGCATAAGGAGACACGCCGATGTT
>CAXUNT010000004.1:48086-63374 GCA_964252595.1 uncultured Armatimonadales bacterium | reverse complement strand
CCCGCTCTTGTCGCTTCCCGCTCTTGTCGCTTCCCGCTCTTGTCGCTTCCCGCTCTTGTCGCTTCCCGCTCCTTAGTTAAGCCACTAGGCATGATGTGCCTCTTGACCCTACTTCTTTCCCCCGTGCCGTCTCGCGCGGGAAGCTGGGTCGTTTCGTTTTCCGGCAGTTCGTCTATGCCCCTCTACCCTGCCAATGCGACCGGCTACAACGCCGTCGGCAACTACACCTTTGTCAAAAGCGTAGTGACTCAGCCTTGGCCCTGGAACCAGAACGGCGCTCATCCGAACCTCATCATCAACGGCAATCAGATTGGTATAAACTGCAACAATGTAGGAACCACGACTTTATCTGTCACCGCGAGCTTCACTTGGACACCTTCTTATCCAGGCGACACTTCCCAGCCGCCCCCCACGCTGGATGTTCTGGAAACAGCCGTTGCCTCGGACTGGACCGGCGGCTTGCCTGGGTCAACAGGTTCTGCTGACGACGGATTGGGAGATTCTCCGACATACCCCGGCAATGTTGGCGCGAACAGCAATGGTTACCATCTTGTTCACTTTGAAATCTCTCCCGGCCAGACTGTGGCGACACTCCCCTCCTGCACGGTGACAGCCACATTGCCTGCTGTTCCCAGTGCTGGAAATACAGCAATACCGGGAACACAGTGCAATTACACCGCTCAACAAGACACACGGGAAATCCTAATTGGCTGTCCTACAGTTGACACAAACATCAACGGCGGTTCGCAATATCGTGATCCGGCTTTGATGGGACCTGTCACCGTTAATGTACGTCAACCGGATGGGACATTACGCGGGGATACTCTGGCGTCACCTGGAAGCGGCTCCTATACCTATGTTGCCAATGTTGCAGGCGGTTGGGCCGCGACCGGCACGACTTACCATTGGTATGGCTCAATATCCGCCTCGTCGAACAGTGGCAACTACTCTCCGGTTCAATCTTTCGTTGATTCTTACCTCTATGGGGCCTTTGTCGGCAACACAGATCATGTCTTCCTCAGCATGTACGATGGCGGTCCGGGTAATGCCAAAGCAACCGCTAATTACTATATGCACTTCCATCATCAGTATGAACCGGCAGCTTGGCCTCTGGATACGGGTTATCCACAGAAAGTCATGGGTTCTGACCCAGATGCGGCCAGTTTTCCGACACCGCCTCCAACATATCCGTGGCAGTTGGCGACAGATCAAAATGGAAAAGTTGTCCCACCTCTAATTGGACCACAAGGCTCCAATGGCGCTATTCCATTCACCGGCACCATAACTAAGGGTGGGCATGTTGATGGTGGTCTTGGCATTGCTAAAGGTGATGTCAGCTTACAGTTTGGGGGAGGCTTTGACTGGTCTAAGTCTACTAGCTTTGGCGAAAACATCAATCCGACGCCCGCAGTTGGTCAAAGTCAGCAAACCTGGGCGATCTGGCGTCTAAGTGTCAACCGTTCCAAAGGGCATCTTGACATCTACGGCGTTCACGGCTACACGCAAACCGGCATTTGGTACAAAGATGATATTGTCACTACTGACTATTCCTATTATCAGCCGTACCAGCCCACGAACGTGACTCCTTTTGTTCCTCTCCCTGGCTGGAATCCGCCAGGCTACAACTAAATGACAGGTTGGACTGGAAGAACCAAAACAATGCGTACAACCTCTTTTTTAGCAGCAGCGATCTTGACGTTGCTACTTTCAGCGCTGAGCAGAGTAAATGCTGTTCCCGGCTATCACATTGACAGCGACAAAGCCGCAAGGCAGGCGGTGCAACAGTACGGCGAGAACAACTTCCAGTTCAACGCTGCGTGTTATCAAGCGGCTCTCGACAAAAGCCTGTGGCGTTTAGCTATAGCGGCTCACGACTATCTGCAAGGAAAACCAAAAGACCCCGTGCGCGAGTGCAGCTTTGCCCAAGCGTATTGGCAGTCACAGGAGGCTGGCTTGTCTGAGTCTGTATCCCCTCTTGTTGCTAAACAACTGCAAAGCTGGTTTGAGGAAGCCGTTCGGGATACTCAAGATGCTGTGAAGAAGATGCCGCGTTCCGTGAATGCACATCTTGCATATGGTACATATCTTCAGTACTTCGTTATGGGCATGGGTAAAGTACCGCAAATGCAGGCAGAGTTCAAGAAAGCGGTGGCGCTTGCCCCAAATGTCGGGGCGTACCACTTTTTGCTCGCCAATGCTTATTTTGGTTCCGGTCCATTAACCCGGCCTGAGATCGAGACAATGATTGCGGAGTACAAAAAAGCGATTGCTCTTGACCCGCGCCAAACAGAAAGCTACTTTTTTCTTGCCGCATCTTACTCCCGATTACAGGACTGGACTGATGATCGTCATTACCTCAACAAGTACCTGTCGCTGCACCCGGAGGCGGCTTCGCGGCCAGACATCGTAGCAACACGGAAGATGCTGGCCGAGAAGTTAGGAAGTGCAGGATAACGAAGGATGATAAAGTCTCTAAACGCGAATGCGTTTGGAGCCTTTACTCATTGATGACTCACCCACCCTGATCGTACCGCACGGGACGCCGAGAAGCGGCCCCAGTTCCAGGAGCGCCAGTCGTCGGCGTTTTGGGACCACAGCGACCACAGGCGGGCCGCAACATCCGCCTGCACGTCCGGCGGCAGCGACGGCAGGGCGGCGACCAGGGCAGGAACGGCGTCGGCGCTCAGAGACGCGGCGTATTCGGCGTCAAACTGGTGCGTCTGCACGGCGCGGGCGGCGTTCGCGGAGACAATCCGGGCGTCGGGGTTTGCAATATGCAGGCCGGCAATCAGCACAAAGGCCGCCGCCGCCGCGCCGAACGCGAAATGCTCACGCTTCCCGCGCAGGACCGTGAGAACGAACCAGGCGAAGACCACGGCCAGCCAGCCCATAAACGCCATCGTGTACAGCCGCAGCTCAGTCAGGCCGCAGGTGTCCTGGTACAGCTTCATTCGCAGCATCGCCGACGCGAGTATCACAAACAGCAGTGCGACCTGCACCGCCGCCTGCGCCGAAAACAGACGCATTGCGCGGGGATTGTGCAGGTCTTGCAGCTTGTGCAGACTGAGCAGCAGCGGCAGGACCAAGGCCGCCACCCAGACCAGCTCGAAAAAGCCGGAGCGGGCATACTGCGTGTAAGTCAGCCCCGCCGTCGCCGCCACAGTCGCCGCGCCGCCGAAGAAGTAGCGAATTTGGACTAAGACAAAGCTCAGGAACAGCAGATTGAGCAGGCCCAGCATCATGCCCGTCTCAACCGCGCCCAGGGTCGGCAGCCGGGAAAGCCGCTCCGGGCCAGCGGGCGCAAACGGTGCCAGCATCAGCCGCCGTCCGAAGCCCGCCGCAAGGCACGCCAGCCCGAAGATCAGAAAAAAGTGGTTCAGCAGCACGCCGGGATCAAATCGGAACACTTCGGCCACCAGCTTTTGATACACGGCATCGGCGGCGGACAACAGAGCGCCAAAGAGCAGCAAGAGCGGCAAAACTAAAAGCAGGCCGCGCCCGGCTGCCAAAACTCGCGGCAGCCAGCCGCTGCGCGGCACCGTATCCCAGCCGATGTCTCGCCGGAGCAGCGGAAAGACGCCGAAGATTGACCCGAACACGCTTTGCATGATTTCAGCCAAGTACTCCCATAAGCCCGACAAGCGGATTTGCCCGGCCTGAGTCCGCGCCGCCCCTACCCCCAAGCAGCACAGCAGGCCGCAAAAGTCGAGCGCCCGCAGCGTGGACGAGTCTCGCCAGGCAAAGCCTGCCGCAAAGATCAGCGCCGGAACCGCCAGCCACTTCCCCTCGCCGAGCAGTGAGTGGTTAAGATGCCGCGCCAGTCCGTACAGCAGGCCCAGCAGCAGCCCCACCCAGAGCAGGACGTTCAATCCCCAGGGCGTCGCCCGCAGCAAAGCGTCTCCAAAAAGTCCGATCAAAAGCGCCGCCGGCAGCAGCCAAAGTCCCAACCGTGTTGTGTGTGTCATAGAATCTCCTGACACCTACTATACCATAAAGTACTTTGTAATTAAAAGTATATGCAGAGTCTTCTTGTTTTTTGCGTTTCGTGATACAATAAAACCATGATCGCCTCCGAAGTCCCCACAACTCAAGCCCCGGCGCTGCCGGGGCGCACCGAAGAAGAGCGGCGGCGGGTGAAGCAGCGACGGGTCAACCGGCTGGAAAAGCGCTGGTGGCTGCGGCGGGCCGTCAACTTGTTTATCGCCTGGCATCTGTTCGCGCTGTTTATCTGGCTGGTGCCCGGCCAAAGTGCGATAGTCCAGGCCTGTGTCGGTACGGTTCGGCCCTACATGGTGATGACGGCGTTCGCCCAAAGCTGGAGCATGTTCTCGCCGAACCCGGACCACATGGACGTGTTTCTGGAAGCTAAGATCACCTATGCGAACGGCCAAGTCAAATCGTGGGAGTTCCCGCGCATGGTGCATCTAAACTATGCCAAAAAGTACGAGGAAGAGCGCTGGCGCAAGATGACCGAAGTGGTCACGCACGGCAGCAACCATGAGCTGTGGCCGTCGCTGGCCCGTTACGCCGCCCGCGTCAACAACCCCGACCCGAACAACCCGCCGGTGAAAGTGGAGCTGATCGAGCACTCGCGCATTATTCCGCCGCCTGGCCAGCCCATCCCGCCGTACACGGTCGCCCCGCTGCAAGGCACCACGGGACCGTCCATCACACTGATTAACCGCAAAGATTTATGACCGAAGAAACTTCAGAAGACCTATTTGCTCGCTTGCAGGAACGCGCCCGCGCGGAAAAGACGCCTCGGCTTACCCTGACATCCGCCCAGCTCGACGCCGCTGAAGCGCGGCTGAAGCTGCGTTTGCCGCCGCTGCTCCGGCGATTCTACATTGAGATCGGCCCCAGCTTCGGGCCAGGCGATCATGGGCTGCTTTCGCCGCCGTCCGCGCTTCTGCCGGGCCGCCTGTTCCCCCTGTGCGACTGGGGCAGCGGCATTCAGTCAGCTTTGGATGTCGTCAGCCCCGATGCCCGGATCATTCGCATGGACCCGAATATGCCGAAAGCCGATGTCCCCGCGCGTGTCCCCGCCGCGCTGCATTTTGACCGAGCAGACACCGCCAAAGTCGCCTGCTGGACCGAGTCGCCGTCGCTGACCCAGTGGCTCACCGACTGGCTCGACGGCCAGCCACTCTTTTACGCCGCCTACCGGGGCGCGGACGAAGACGACGAAGACCTGGATGATGAGGAAGACGGCGAGGCGGAAGACCAATAAAGTCACCGACATACACAGATGGCTAAACTGCGGGAGCTTCAAGGTGTTGCCTATAATATTGCCCATCACGCTCAAAGCGGTCTCAGCTACTTGCATCCTCATCTGGAGGAAGCCTGCCGATTTGCTCTTGTAGATGCCGCCGAAGTTGAGCTTTTGGATGCCCAGCCATATCCCCCTGTGTTGCCCAGACGCAAGCCGCTGGAATTAGCATTACAGAGTTTGCAGACAAGATTTTGGGAGAGACTGGAATCACAGGGACTTCCCCGCGACAGTGTTCAGTCTGTTCGACTCAAGTTTTTGGTCCCGTTATCTCGCACCAACAATTACTCATGCGCCGTTACGGCTACTATTACGGCCTCTCACGGTAAGAGCTTCCAAAAGCATGTGCCAATATTTTGGTGAAAGCTGCACCGGCATTGGGAATGCCGGTTTCTTTCGCATGGAGTACAGTCCCCTCATGGCAGATTCAAGCACACAAGCGGAATTTTCCGGGTTCGGCACCAGTCCTAGCCCGAAAAGCGCGGACGACGGCATGGTTTTCCTTCTGGTCATCTCGCACGAAGGCAGCGTGACCGCCGCCGCGTATGCCACCGAAGCGGGCGCGATGAACGCGGCGTTCGAGTATCTGGAAGGCGAATGGGACCCCGGTGACGAGCGCGGCGCCCCCGAAGACCGCTTTTTTCAGGCGCAGGAGTTTCTTGCCAATGAAGGCGGCACGATGGAGATTATTCCCAGTCCGATCTATGGAGCCTAACCGATGTCGGAAGAAAAGCCCGTGGCGATTGATCCCGATGTGCGCATCGGCCATATCCATCTGAAAGTCGCCGATCTGGAACGCTCGCTGGCTTTTTATCACGGCGTTCTGGGCTTTGATATCACACTCCAAATCGGCAGCAGCGCGGCGTTTTTGTCGGCGGGCGGCTACCATCACCACCTTGCCTTGAATACCTGGGAAAGCCTCGGCGGCTCGCCCCCGCCGCCCGGTTCCACCGGTTTGTTTCACCTGGCGATTGTCTACCCCACTCGCGCGGCTTTAGCGGACGCGCTGCGACGTCTACTGGCCGCCGGGATTGCGCTGGACGGCGCGAGCGACCACGGGGTCAGCGAGGCGCTGTACCTGCGCGACCCGGACGACAACGGGGTGGAATTGTACTGGGACCGCCCGCGCGAGGAGTGGCCGGTCAACCCCGACGGCTCCCTGGCGATGTTCACCCGCCGCTTGGATTTACAAGATCTGCTGGCGGAGCAGAGTCTCCCTGGCTTGGAGTAACTGCACCTGATATTGGGGAAGCAGGATTCAGTTATCCGGCGTCTTTTCGCCGAGAAGATGCCGTGCCGAATAGATTTGTCCTGTGTGGTAAGCGACGTGGAATGTCAGATACCGCAGAAGCTCGCCATAACTGGAACCGGACGGCCAGCCAGACGGGCAGCTCGCCAGATCGGGATTACGAGCCTTGAAATACGCTGTCGCCTCTTCATGCACCCACACCAGCTCGCGGCACACCTGCTCCGCCGTCATCGCGAGGTGCTGCTCCGAGGGTGGAGTACTCACCGACGCCGGATAATACTGGAACCGATGGTCAATCAGCAGGCTGGTCACGCGGCACTTTGCGAGATCCGGCTGTGTCAGACCGAACAGCGGCTCTCCGCCCTCCCCCGCCAGTCTGACCGCTTCCCAATAAGCAATGTGACCGGCCAGTTCTCCCACGGAAAGAAGTCCCGCCGCAGGCCGCTCCCAAACGTGCTCGTCCGCCAGCCCGATAAACGCCTCTTTTACCTCAAAGTACCCCAGGTCCAGCACCTGAAGGTAAGCATCAGCCTCTCGCACTGTGTCACCCATCGTTTTATCCTCCCCCTGCTGTTTGATCAACTCTGAGAGTACCTGCAATAAACAGGTTTCAATTCTAACACCGAAGCAGAGCCAGTACAGATTGCGGAAGTTCTCACTTGATGACAATTTTAAGGGTGATCAGCAGCGAACTTACTTAAACTTTTCTCCTCACTTTTCCAAATAACCGCGTATGGGGTTGACAATCCTCAAATCAGCGGCTATACTCTTGCCGTTGCCGCCCAAGCGGCCCAAACAATTTACAAGACCGAGTTACAAGACCGAGTTTAACGGAAGGGGAGTCAGCAGATGAAAATGCTTTTTGCAATCGCATACACAGCTCACGTAGTCAATGCCGATGGTGCGTCTCGACGCATTGCCGTCGTCACGCTGACTGCCGCTCCGCATGGCCCGCAGCCTCTGGGGAGGAAGCGCCGCTTCTAAGAACAATTAGAACCGCATTTCTTTCACACAGGCTTCGAGCTTCCCGCGCAATTTCCTTATGGACACTGCGTTAGATAGCCCGAAGCCTTTTTAATTTGTCTCTGGAGAACACATGGCGACACTTGAAACACGGCACTCTGCGCCTCACGAACAACCTGATGCCGACGCACTCATCCGGCTGACCGCCGACATCGGGCCGGACGGCGGCTTCGGCAGCCGGGATTTAGTCGTCACCCGCGAACATGTCCAGGTCTTCGAAGCAGGCGGCGCTCTGGCGTTCCAGATGCCGGTCGCCGACATCCAGACCGCCCGCAACGAGCCGCTGGTCGGCGGCGGGCGGCTGGAAATCACGGCCAAAAACGGCGATATTCTGCCGGTGGTCTCGTACTCCCAGACCGTCGCCGCCCGGTTCAGCGAGGCCGCGCGGGGCATTGAGCAGCTTGCCAAAAGCGAGTCGTTCTCGATCAACCTGAAGGCGGAGCGGACGCACTGCCCCAAGTGCCACCGCATTCTGCCCGAAAAAGACGGCATCTGCCCGGCGTGTGTCAACCGGACCAAGACCATGTGGCGGATCGGTCAGTTTTTGACGCCGTACAAGAAGCAAGCCGCCCTGCTTGCTGCCTTGTCGCTGCTGACCACCGGCCTGAGCATCGCGCCGTCGCTGATCCAGCGCAACCTCATCAACCGGGTTTTGGCTCCGCCGCCGGGTCATCACGCGCACCCGGAGCTTTTGCTGCCGCTGATGGGCGCGTGGCTGGCGCTTTTAGTGTTCGGGGCTGGGGTGCAGATTTTCAATGGCCGCATTGTCGCGTTTCTCGGCGGCAGCATTGCCGCAGACCTCCGCGCCCAGCTCTACCGCTCCATTGAGTTCTTGCAGCTCAACTACTTTGACAAAAAGCAAGTCGGCGCGATCACAAGCCGGGTGACGCAGGACACGGACCGGGTCTGGGGCTTTCTGACCGAAGGCGTCCCCTACTTCTTAATCAACGGCCTGCTGCTCCTAACAATTGCCGGATTTTTGATCACGGTCAACTGGAAGCTGACCTTGTGCATTCTTGCGCCCATCCCCATCGTCGTCGCCATCGGCGGCATCTTTTGGAAGTCGGTCGCCCAGCTTTTCACGCGGGTCGGCCAGAAATGGGCCAGGTTTCACATTCACCTGAACGAGTCGCTCACGGGCATTCGCGTCGTCAAAGCCTTTGCCCAGGAAGATTATGAAAACGCCAAATTCACGGTCCGCAATGCCGAGCTGCGGGACGCCGGGATTGCCGGCGATACGCGCTGGAACACCATTTTCGGGGTCATGTCCCTGTTTGTCGGCATGGGAATGCTGATCAACTGGACTGTCGGCGGCTGGATGGTCTACAAGGGCCAGATGAATTTGGGCAATTTCTGGCTGTTCACGGCGCTGATCGCCCAGATTTACGGCCCGCTGGCCTGGTTCGCTCAGGTCAACAACTGGTTCTCGCGGGCGATGGCCGGCGCGGAGCGCATCTTTGAAGTCATGGACACCGAGCAGGAAAACTACGCACTGGCCGACATCCCGCACCATGCGATTGAAGGTGAAGTGGCATTTGAAAATGTCCGCTTCGGCTACGACAAGTCCAACCCGGTCATCAAGGGTTTGACTTTCACGGCCAAGCCCGGCGAGATGATTGGGCTGGTCGGCAAAAGCGGCGCAGGCAAGTCCACGACGATCAACCTGCTTTGTCGTTTTTACGAACCCGACGCCGGAACGCTGAAGATTGACGGCATTGACTACACGCAGATGAGCTTGCAGGACATGCGCCGCCAGATCGGGATCGTGCTTCAAGAGCCGTTTCTGTTCAACGGCACCGTGTCCGAGAACATCGCCTACGGCAAGCCGAGCGCAAGCTTTGAAGAGATCATGGAAGCCGCGAAAGCCGCGAACGCCCACTCGTTCATTCTCGCCAAGCCCGACGGCTACGACACGATGGTCGGCGAGCGGGGCGCAAAGCTGTCCGGCGGCGAGCGGCAGCGCGTGTCCATCGCCCGCGCCATCCTGCACGACCCGCGCATCTTGATCTTGGACGAGGCGACCTCCGCCGTAGATGTCGAGACCGAAAAGCAGATCCAAGAAGCCATCGGACGCCTCATCAAAGGCCGGACGACATTTGCCATTGCTCACCGTCTGTCCACGCTCCGCAACGCCGACCGCTTGATTGTTTTAGACGGCGGCAAGATCTCCGAGATGGGAACCCACGCCGAGCTGATGGAAAAGAAAGGCGACTTCTTCAAGCTGGTCGAGACCCAAAGCCAAGTCACGCAGATATTAGGTGCAGTGTAACCCACCTCCTTGCTCCGTAACAAGTTACTTCGCAGGGGTCCTCCCCAAAGGGGAGGACGAAGAGTTAAAGGCAAAGCAAAGGGTCTGTCTGCTTTCTCTGTCTCCTAGTCCTCCCCTTTGGGGAGGACCCCTGCGAAGTAACTTGTTACGGAGCAAGGAGGTGGGTTCCGCAACGGAGCGGACAATTTTATGTCTCTTGTCGAAGAAAAACTAAAACAAACACAAGAAGCGCAGGTCGTCACGCCGCTGCCGGCGGATAAACCGGCGTCACTCTGGCGCAATGCGGACTACCTGCGGCTGTGGTCAGGCCAGGTGGCTTCGTCCATCGGCAGCCAGGTGTCGGGGCTGGCCCTGCCGCTGCTGATCCTCGCGCTGACCCATTCCCCCGCCAAAGCCGGCGGCCTGGCGGCCCTGCGGGGGCTACCGTACCTGCTGCTTTGCCTGCCCGCCGGGGCATTGGTGGACCGCTGGGACCCGCGCCGGGTGATGCTTGTCTGCGACACGGGCCGGGCGCTGGCGCTGGCGTCGGTTCCGATTGCGCTGGCGCTGGGGCATCTGAGTTTGGTTCAGCTTTGTGTCGTGACCGTCATTGAAGGCACGCTCTTTGTGTTCTTTAATCAAGCCGAGTCGAACTGCCTGGTGCGCGTTGTTTCCAAAGAGCAGCTTGGGGCGGCGGTCGCGCAGAACGAGTCGGTGTACGGGATTTCAGGACTTCTTGGACCGTCACTGGGCGGCCTGCTGTACGGACTCGGTCGGGGCGTGCCGTTTTTGACCAACGCCGTCACGTATGCGCTGTCGGTCGCGGCTCTGCTGCTGCTGCGCTCGGACGTGCGCCCGGCACCGCGCCCCGATGGGCCTGCGCCGCATCTGGGGCGGGAGATTTTGGAAGGGCTGCGCTGGCTGTATGCCCATGAGGTCATTCGGTTTTTGGCTGTTTTGACCGGCGTTCTGATGTGCTGCTGCGCCGGCTGGGCCTTGATCTTGATTGTGCTGGCCCAGCATCTGGGGGCGACGCCGCTGACCATCGGCATTCTGACAGGAACCGGCGGGGCGGGCGGCATTGCGGGGTCGCTTCTTACCGTGACACTGCAAAAGCGCATTCGGTTCGGGCCGCTGATGATCGGTGCAGCTTGGATTTGGGCATTGACCTGGCTGCTGTATGCATTCGCGCCCAGCTTGATTGCGCTCGGCATCGTCAATGCCCTCAGCTTTGTGGTCGTCCCGATCTACTTGACGACGCAGTACGCTTATCGTTTGAAGCGAATTCCTGACCATTTGCAGGGCCGGGTCAACAGCGTGTTTCGGCTGATCGCGTTCGGCAGCGGCCCGCTGGGCCTGGCCGTCACCGGCGTCCTGCTCCAAAAGCTCGGCCCATTTTGGACGATCTTGATCACATTCGCGCCGCAGCTCGTGCTGAGTGTTGCGGCCACTTTGTACCGGCCGCTGAGGGAGGAGTAGACCATGACTCACTTTGACATCCGCCCGTTCCGCGACGAAGACCGGGCAGCCATCGTTGCAGGCCGCAACAAGGAGCGCCCGGCGCATCACCAAAGCGCTGTTGCCGAATGGGAACGGGACGATGCCCGGCGAGCGGCGGAACAAGTCAGTCTGCGGCTCTGCGTCGGCGAGCCTGCGACTGCCTACCTCAGCGTGGTGGATCGCAGCACCACGCCCCGGCGCAAGCCCGGTGTCTGCGGCTTTGACTTATGGATCACCTCAGAACGCTGGAGCGAGGCGCTGGCGGAAGCGCTTTACGGCAAAGCCGCCGAGTTTGCCCGCTCGCGCGAAGCCAAGCGCCTGACGACCTATCTCACGCTTTACGCACCCGACGACCCGCTGGTGCCGTTTCTAACGCAGCGCGGGTTCACGGAAGTGGACCGCATTGTTCCCGTGATGCTGGATTTGACGGCGTTTGACCCGGCTAAGTTTCTTTCGCCTGCGCCGGACGGCATTTCGTTCTTTTCCTATGCCGAAGCGGGCGATACGGACGAAAACCAGCGCAAGCTGTATGGGCTGGATGAGACGCTGGACCGGGATGTGCCGACGAATGACACGCATGGGGAGCCGCCGCCATTTGAAGAATGGGTCAAGCGCTTTGACCGGCCCGAACACGACAGCAATGCGCTGCTTCTCGCGGCAAACGAGGCAGGAGACTGGATCGGCATCAGCCAGCTTGGGTTTCAGGAACACACAAACATCGGCTGGACGTTCCTCACCGGCGTTCGGCGCGAATACCGGGGTCTCGGCATCGCCTACGCGCTGAAGCTCCGCGCTCTGGACGCCGCTATCGCGCGGGGCTGCCCGCTGATCTTGACCGAAAATCACGAAGACAACGCGCCGATGCGGGCGATTAACAAGAAGCTCGGCTTTGTTCCCGACGCCCCCGCCGTCAGCTACAGCAAGGACCTTTAAGATTCTAGGAGACGCGCAGACCATGACGACACAATTTCGCCCGTTTGAAGAGAGTGACCGGAAAGCCATTGTGGAGATACGCAACCGGGATATGCCCCGGCACAGGCAGGGGAGCGCGGCGGCGTGGAAACGGCGCGATACTCTCCGTAAACCCGAACTCATAGACCTGCGCCTGTGCGCTGTAGACACGGAAACCAATCAAGTGATCGGGTTTCTCGACGCCACCGACCTGAACACGGCCACCTGGAAGATGGAAGATGTCTGCGACTTCGGCATCTTCGTCGCCCACGAACATCGCCGGCAAGGCATCGGCACGGCGCTGTATGACCGCGCGGCGGCGTTTGCTGAGGAGCGCGGGGCTAAACGCCTCCTGACGGGCTTCCACGAGCGAACGCCGGACGAGCCGGGCATCGCATTTCTCACCAAGCGCGGCTTTACTGAACAGGAGCGCGAAACGCCGTCGTATCTGGATTTGACCAAGTGGGACGAGTCGCCGTTTTTAGGGTCGCTCAGTCAGGCGGCGGTCTACGGCGCCCGCCTGTTCCCCTATGACAGCGTAGAAGACACCGAAGACAACCGGCGGCGCTTGTATGAGCTGGATAAAGCGCTCATCTACGACATCCCGCGCCGGGATACCCAGCCATTTGAAATGGAGCCGTTTGAAGACTTCGTAAAGTCGGTGATCGAGCGCCCGGAATGGCGTCCGGAGCTGCAAGTCATCGCCGAGAAGGGCGGCGAGTGGATCGGCAAGTGCCACGTTGTCCCAAAACTGGAGTTCCCCGATGTCGGCATGCAGTGGCTCACCGGCGTCTTAAAAGCCCACCGGGGCCACGGCGTCGCCACCGCCCTGAAAGTCCGCGCCTATGAACGCGCCCGCGCTGCCGGCATCCAAGTGATGACCACCGAAAATCATGCCGACAACGCACCCATGCTTGCCATCAACACCAAGTTCGGCTTCATCCCCGAACCCAGCGTCGTCGTCTACAACAAAGTGCTGCGTGAGTAGCTATGAAATCGCAAAGACGCAAAGTGCCTGCTGCAAAAGTGGTCAAACCGACACATACGGCACCGCACCGAGGGCCTGTCCTCTTTCAGAGACCGCCGGAACGGACAAAAGAAGAGGTTACCGCTTTCAATCGGCGGCTGTCGGTGGCCTATGCAGCCGTTGCCGCTGTGCGCCCGGCAAGGTTTGCCTCTCCCCAAAACTGGCAGGCATGGCAGACAGCAGTGAGCGAAAAATATGCTCTCTACAAAGAGGGCGTCACGCTGTTTGCCCAGCATTTTTCGCGCACAGTTATTCCGGCTGAAGTTTCCCGTTATGATTGGGACTTCTGGCGGGACATGGAACTGCTGAAAGGCGGCGACCAGTCGCATATGGAACAAGCCATTACCTTCTTGGAAGCCGATCCCTGGTTTCATGGTTCCGGCTACGCCAAAGAAGACATCGTTCCTGCACTCAATCGCCTGCCATTACCCTCTGGGTTCGCTACTCGTTTAGTGTCTGTTGTGCTGAACATGGTTGACCGGCGCAACGGCAGAGAGTTCCGCGCTTACAAGCAGTTGGCTTGCAAAGTGGACAACCCCGAATTGCGGGAGCAGTTGGCGCGGCGAGTGGATGAGGGCGATTTTGATGTCCGGCGGCGGGCGCGGTGGGTGCTGGAAGCGCTGGCGCAGAAGGACAGTATGGAGCGGGGGAAGAAGTCGTAGAGGAAAAAGGCGCGTGGGAATAAATTCCTACGCTATGGGGCGCAGACGCCTAATGTCCGCCTTCGCGGACAAGGAGCGGATTATGTCGGCATCTTGTACCCGCGAAGGCGGTTACTTGGCGCTTCGCCCCATAGCGTAGGAATTTATTCCCACGCGCACTCCCTTCCGGCGCGTCCTTACCGGAACCGAGCATTACCATGAGACAGCAAATCAACCGTAAGTCCGCGCCGGGCGTCTCCGGCGGGCGGGTGCAGAAAAAGAACAACCCGGAATGGACGGCGAACTACTATACGACCGCCCCGTCGTCGCTGGTCATTGACCGGCAGCGGCCCGGACAAGGCTACCGGCATGTTTTGATGCAGCGCGATGTGGAAAAGTTCATTCGGCTGCTGCCGGACTGGGCCGAGCTGTCGCGCGGCCTTCGCGCGATAGTGCTGGCTCCGGGGGAATACACGACGGACGGCTGGCACACGCCGGGCGTCGTCGGCATCTGCGCGTGGGAGGCGGATTTGTGGGTAGATTACGCCGTCGGCCATTATGAGGACCACCAAGCCATCTTTGACCGGCTCGGTGTCCGCAGCCACAAGATTGAAAACGGCGTCATGTGCGAGTTTACCGAAGACCAGGCGCGTGCGTATCAGCTTCTGCATATCCTGCTGCATGAGATGGGGCATCACCATGACCGGATGACGACGAAATCCAGAGTCCGAGCCGCGCGGGGCGAGCCGTATGCCGAAAGCTATGCACTGGCGTATGAAGCGCGGATTTGGGAACAGTATCAAGAAGAGTTCGGCTGGTAAGGCAGAAAGGCTCCTTCGACGCTTTTGGCACGGGTTTCCCTCCGTATGCTACAATGAAACTATGACACACACTCTGAAGTTCAAACATTGCCTGGTTCATGCCTCGCCCGGCTATACCGAGACCATTTACGACGACGGCACCATTGTGACGGCGACGCCGGAAGACACGGACACTTATCGCGCCAATGCCCGGCAGTACGGCTACGGAACAGACACGGCGGCGTTCTCGCGGGACCACGAGATTCTGCACACGTTCCTTGCCGAAGCGCTCGGCTTTGGGTCGTCGCCAACACTTTGGGCCGTCGCCCACGGCCAAACCGAAGAAGTCGCCCCGATCTGGGAACAGGAAGAAGAAGAAGGCTGGACGCTTGCCTTTCAGTCCTACCTGAACGGCGGGGATTACACCGAGCCGCTTGACCGGCTGAAGGCGGCAGGTTTGGATGTGGCAGATCTGCGCTCGCAGGCGTGCCTTCTGCTGTGGCGGTCCCTTCCCGAAGTAGGTTCTTAGAAACGCGCGTGCGATGCCCCTTGCCATGCCTTCTGTTCGCTCCCTGCCGCC
>CAXUNT010000004.1:0-47986 GCA_964252595.1 uncultured Armatimonadales bacterium | reverse complement strand
CGGCCCGCCGCTTCCTGCCGGCCCGCCGCTTCCTGCCGGCCCGCCGCTTCCTGCCGGCCCGCCGCTTCCTGCCATCCGTGTCGCTCCCGGCGGACGCTACTTTGAGACGGCGGACGGTGATCCATTTTTGTTTCTTGGGCCGAACGACGCCATCTCGTGGCCCGGTCTCGCCGGCCTGTACCGCCGCCGTGATCCTGCCGCCGCGGAAGCGTACATGGCCGGCCTTGCCCAGTCGGGCGTCACGGTCCTGCGCTTGATGCTGGAATACGCGCACCGGGACGGCTGGTACTTTGAAAAGCCATGCGGCACCTTCAATCCGATTTTGGTCCGGCTTTGGGACGATCTGATCGCGCTCTGTGCCCGGCACGGCATCCGCATTCTGCTGACGCCCTGGGACACGTTTTGGATGGCTAGGCGCTGGCACAAACACCCGTACAATGCCGCAAACGGCGGTCCGGCGGCCGCGCCATCCGACTTTTTTACTTGCGAGAATGTGATCCAAGCAACGCTGCGACGCTTTGAGTTCGTGATTGAGCGCTGGGGTGGCGATGGGACATTAGCGGCTTGGGACCTCTTCAACGAGATCCATCCGCATTGGGGCGGCACTGTCGCCTGCCAGTCGGAGGTCATCGGAAGGCTCTCGGCAGGTGTCCGCGAAATGGAGCGGAAAAAGTCGGGTTTCACGCGCCCGCAGACCGTGTCCGTCTTCGGCCCGGACCCGGCATGCGAGTACGCTGATCTGGTCCTGCGCCATCCCAGCCTAGATTTCGCCACGACCCACATCTACCAGGGAGCGATTGACTATCCCCAGGACACGGTCGCGCCCGCGCTGACGATGGCCCACTGGGTGCACCATGCCGTGGCGTCCGCCGCGCCGGGACGGCCTTTTTTGGACACGGAGCATGGCCCGATCCACCTGTTCAATGACCACCGGCGGATGCTGGAAGAACCCTTTGACGACGAGTACGAGCGCCATCTGATGTGGGCACACCTGGCGTCCGGCGGGGCGGGAAGCGGAATGCGCTGGCCGGCCCGGCATCCGCACCTGCTGACCCCTGGAATGCTGGGAGCCGTGTCAGGAATGGCGGGGTTCGTGCGGGAGATTGACTGGCGTGGGTTCACGCCGCGCAAGGCCGCTGTGGAAGTGCAGTCTGGCTCGGAAGGCGTCCTAACCTTCGGCTGCTGCGACAAAAGCCAGGCGGTGCTGTGGCTGCTCCGGGACACGCGGACGGGGCAGACGGAAAGCTCGCCCGGCAACATTACGCTCCGTCTTTCCGGCATGCAGCCGGGCCAGTACCGGGTCACGGCCTGGGATACCGAAACAAGCGAGCCACTGGAAACTCAACAAGTGGACGCTGCGGCAGAGGGAACTCTGCGGCTCGCCGTGCCGCTCGCCCGCGAAGCCGCGCTGGCAGTTACTCCGCAGGAGTCTCGCGAACTGGTGAAGATTTGAAAAGCATCTGCGTCTACTGCGGGTCGAGCGCTGGCACGGACCCAATATATGCCGACGCGGCGCGGAAAGTCGGACAACTGCTGGCCGAACAAGACTTGCGGCTGGTCTACGGCGGCGGTCGGGTTGGGCTGATGGGAATCATTGCCGACGCCGCCCGAACGGCAGGCGGCACGGTCATTGGGGTCATCCCGCAGGCGCTGGCCGACAAAGAGATCGCGCACACGAACTTAACGGAGCTGATTGTTGTTTCCTCCATGCACGAGCGCAAAGCAAAAATGGCGGAGCTGTCTGACGGGTTCCTCGCACTGCCCGGCGGCTTCGGGACATGGGAAGAGTTCTGCGAAGTGGTGACGTGGGGGCAGCTTGGGCTTCACGGAAAGCCTTGCGGCCTGCTGAATGTGGCGGGCTTCTACGACCCACTCTTGCTGTTTTTCGACCACGCGGCGGCGTCTGGCTTTGTGCGCCCGGAACACCGGGCGATGGTGCTGTCCGGCAGCGACCCGCGCAGCGTACTGGCGCAAATGCAGGCATACCAGCCGCCAACGGTCACGAAGTGGTTGAACTTGTAGGGGCGCGGCAAGCAGCGCCCTTAACTTAGAATCGACAGATTATGAAAACGGCTTTGATGTGGTTTCGGCGGGATTTGCGGGTAACGGACAACACGGCGCTTCACCACGCCCTGCGCGAGAATGAAAAAGTGATCGGTGTGTTTGTTTTAGATGACGCCATTCTGAAATCGCGCGACATCGGCGCGGCCCGGACGGCATTTTTGCTTGGGGCGCTTCAGTCGCTAAACGCAGAACTGGAGAAGCATGACGGGCGGCTGATTTTGCGCTACGGGTCGTCGCCGGACCGGGAGCTGCGAATTCTGGCGGCAGAGACCGGGGCGACGGCACTCTACTTTAACCGCGATTACACGCCGTACAGCACGGAGCGGGATACGAACGTGACGGCAATGCTGGATGCGGCAGGCGTGGATGTCATTAGTTATGATGATGCGCTTCTTGCGCCTCCGCAGAACATCGTGGACCCGCGCGACGGCGAGCCGTTCAAGACGTTCACGCCGTTTAAGCGGGTTTGGGAGACCCGCGTCCGGGTCGGCCCGCGCCTGAATATCGCGCCGCTTTTGCCGAAGCTCAAAATCGGCACCCAGCCGCTGTCTGCGCCCCTGCCGACTTTGGAGGAGTTCGGGCTGCACCTGACCCAGACCATTTTCCAGGCAAGCGAAGCGGCGGCGCAAGCTAGCCTGCGCCAGTTTGCCCAGGCAAAGCTGCGCGAGTACGCCGACAACCGGGACAACACCGGCGACGACCAAAGCACGTCGGCCCTGTCCGTGCACCTGAAGTACGGCACGCTGTCGGTGCGGGACTGCTGGCGCGAAGCGGACACTTTGGGCGGGCGCGGGGCGATCAAGTGGCAGGACGAGCTGGCCTGGCGGGACTTCTTCAACACGCTTTTGTGGCACCACCCGACCATGCTCCAAAAAGCCATCCAGCCAGCGCTGGCGGCCATGCGTTTTGACCACAACGACGAGTCTCTGGCCCGCTGGAAAACCGGCACGACGGGCTACCCGTATGTAGACGCCGGCATTCGCCAGATGCTGTCCATCGGCTGGATGCACAACCGGACGCGCCAAATCGCAGCGTCGTTTCTATGCAAAGATCTGCTCATTGACTGGCGCATCGGGGCCGAGTATTATATGCAGGAGCTGGTAGACGGCGACTGGGCTTCCAATTACGGCGGCTGGCAGTGGGTCGCCGGAACCGCGCCCGACCCAAACGGCAATTTCCGTGTCTTCAACCCCGTCGCCCAGCAGCGCCGCTACGACCCAAACTTAACTTACTGCCGCCGCTGGATCCCTGAGCTGGACACGTCAGCCTATCCAAAGCCGATGGTAGACCACGCCCGCGCCAGCGAAGAGTTCATCAAACGCTTTCAAAAAGCCTATGGGCCGCGTCAGGGACAGCGAAGACGATAAAGCCTCCCCCCAGCCCCAAACAATGGGGGAGCCTGAGGAGACACTATCATGCCTGATTTACCAGTACCCGAACCAACAACATTGCGCTTATTTTATCAGCCCAAAGACCGGCTGCGGCTGACGATTGACGGCGACCGCTCCTACCACACGGTCAAGCCCGCGTGGGCCGCGCCGCTGTCCCGGCCCGGCCAGTATCTCGCGCTTTTGGACGGCAAAGGCAATGCCATTGTTACCCTGCCGGACCCCGCCGTCCTGCCTCCGGAATCGCTTGCCGCCGCGACGGAAGAGCTGCGCCGCCGCTACCTGACCGCCGCCGTCCGGGCGATCACCCACGCCAAGCAGGAGTTCGGGGCGACCTATTGGAGCGTCCAGACTGACCGGGGCGACCGGGACTTTGTGACCCAGAACCTTCAAGAAAACGCGATCTGGCTGTCGCCGACCCATCTGCTGCTGCTGGACGTAGACGGCAACCGCTTTGAGATCACGGACACGGAAGCGCTTGACCCGATCTCGCGCAATTCTGTCGCGACGATTTTGTAGGGGCGAACCTTGTGTTCGCCCGTCCCTGTCCGTGTTCGCCCGTCCGCAGTGTATCTGCACGGCAAAAATGGGCGAACACAAGGTTCGCCCCTACATAGGGGTTCTTTCTTGACCTCCTCCCTCTTTGCCGGGTACACTCACCCTACTTTCAACGAGGAAACCGAGAACATCATCCATGAGCAATCGTCGTATTTACAATTTCAGCGCCGGGCCGGCCATCCTGCCGGAGTCGGTTTTAGAAGAAGCCGCGTCGGGCGTCCGCGAGATCAACGGCTCCGGGATGTCCATCTTAGAAGTCAGCCACCGGGGCAAAGACTACGAAGCGATCCATGCCGACGCCGAAGCGCGGCTTTTGCGTATTCTGGGCCTGAACCCCGAAGACTATGCGACGCTGTTCATGCAGGGCGGCGCGAGCCAGCAGTTCGCGATGGTGGCCCAGAACTTCCTGAAGCCTGGACTGACCGCCGATTATATCGTCAGCGGCGACTGGGGCGCGAAAGCGCTTAGTGAAGCCAAGTTCTACGGCGACGCTCGCGAGGCGGCGACTTCTAAAGGCGAGAAGTATTCGGAAATCCCGAAAAGCTTTACGCGCACTCCCGACGCTCGCTACGTCCATATCACGACCAACAACACGATTGAAGGCACGGAATACGCTGATCTGCCCGATACCGGCGATACCCCGCTGGTTGCCGATACGTCGTCGGACTTCCTCGCTTTGCAGCGTGATTATTCCCAGTTCTCGTTGCTGTACGGCGGTGCTCAAAAAAATGTCGGTCCGGCTGGGGTTGTGCTGGCGGTCGCCAAGAAGTCTTTCCTCAAAACAGCAAATACGGACATCCCTAAGATCTATTCCTACAGCACATTTTTAGAGAACCGCTCGCTGTATAACACGCCCCCGACCTTCGCCATCTATGTCGTCGGCCTGGTCCTGAAGTGGATCGAAGCCGAGGGCGGCCTTTCCGCCATTGAAGCCCGCAACAAGCGCAAAGCCGCCGTGCTGTACGACACGCTGAACGAACTCACGCCCTTCTATCAGCCGACCGTCACCAACAAAGGCGACCGGTCGCTGATGAACGTCACCTGGCGTCTGCGCGATGAGGCATTAGAACCGGAATTGCTGGCCGAAGCCAAAAAAGCCGACATGGACGGCCTCAAAGGCCACCGCAGCGTCGGCGGCTTCCGCGCCTCCATCTACAATGCGTTCCCCGAAAAAGGCGTCCAAGCCCTCGCCGATCTGCTGAAGGATTTCGCCCAGCGCAAAGGATAGCAGAGACCGGCACTTCCAGTGCTGGGTTCAGGATACTCTCTATGCCAACATGGCCGAAAGTTGCCATCAGCTCATCCATCATTCTCATTTGCGCCGTCTTCGGCTGTGGTCTTGGAGTGTGGCTGCCCGCGCGTGGAACTGAGGGTGATGCTGGTGCAGCAGGTGTTGCGGACGGCATGATGATGATTATGTACGGTACACTGGGGTTATTTATTGGTCTCGTTGTCGGCATCGTGGGCGTTGTGATTCTTTGGTCTCGGCTGGACAAAAATCAAGTCTCCATAGTAGGAATGGAAGCTTTGCCAGAAGACAATACTTGGCCTCCTCCCCCTACTGTAATAGGTCAATCAGATGCGATGCCGACTGCTCAGACTCGTCAAGGGGACGAAGAACCTAAATAGGATACGAAGTTAAACAAGGGAGTTTAGTATATGCCGAAAGTATTGGTCTCGGACCCGATTGCGCCGGAAGGCATTGCAATCTTGAAGCAAGTTGCTGACGTGGACGTGAAGACCGGACTGCCCTCAGAGGAGCTGGCGGCGATCATCGGCGACTATGATGCGCTGGCGGTGCGGTCGGAAACGAAAGTCACCGGCGACATCATTGCGAAGGCCGCAAAGCTGAAAATTATCGGACGGGCCGGGGTTGGCGTGGATAATATCGACGTGGAAGCAGCGACCAATCGGGGCATTCTGGTGGTCAACAGCCCCGAGGGCAACACGCTGGCCGCCGCCGAGCTGACCGTGGCGATGCTGCTGGCGCTGGCCCGCAATATCCCGCAGGCCGATGGCGCGATGCGGGCGGGACGCTGGGACCGCAAGATCTACATGGGGTCGGAAGTCTACGGCAAGACCCTGGGCGTGATTGGCCTCGGCAAGATCGGGCGCGAGGTGGTCAGCCGGATGCAGGCATTCGGCATGAGCGTTCTCGGCTTTGATCCTTACCTCAAGCCCGAACAGGCCGACGCGCTTGGCATCAAGCTGGTAGACTTGGACACGCTCTACAAAGAGTCGGACTATATCTCGGTGCACACGCCGAAGACCAAAGAAACGACCGGCATGATCAACGCCGAAAAGCTGGCGCTGATGAAGCCGACCGTGCGGCTGATCAACTGCGCCCGCGGCGGCATCATTGACGAAGCAGCCCTCGCTGAAGCAGCAAAAGCAGGCAAAATCGGCGGCGCGGCGGTGGATGTCTACACGACTGAGCCGGCGCCTGCCAACAATCCCCTCTTGAATATCCCGAACATCATCACGACCCCGCATCTCGGCGCAAGCACCGAAGAAGCGCAGGTCAATGTCGCGATAGATATCGCCGAGCAGATCGTAGAAGTCTTGGCTGGGAAACCTGCCCGCGCGGCGGTCAATATGCCGTCCGTGTCCGCCGACATGCTGGTTCGTTTGCAGCCGTATTTGACGCTGGCCGAGAAGATCGGCAGCCTTCATGCCCAGCTCACGTCCAGCCCCATCAGCGAAGTGGAAGTCGTCTACGCCGGTGACTTCGAGAGTTTGCCGACGGTGCATCTCACCCGCGCGGTGCTGAAGGGCCTGCTGGAGCCAGTCGTTGCCGAAAGCGTCAACTATGTCAATGCCCCGGCCATCGCCGCCGGGCGCGGCATCAAGATTACCGAAAGCCGGACCCCGGCGTCGGGCGAAAGCACGGGAGCCGTGCTGACGGTGAAGAAGCGCGGGGGCAGCACAGAGCGCGAAATCAGCGGCGTCGTTCTGGGGAAAGACCTGCGGATATTAACCATTGACGGCTACCGGGTGGATGTGCGCCCGTCCGGCCCGATGCTCGTCACCCAGCACACCGACCGACCCGGCGTCATCGGGAAAGTCGGCACCCTGCTCGGCGACAATTCCATCAACATCGCGGGAATGCATGTCGGGCGTGAAAGTGAAGGCCGCCGGGCTGTCATGGTGCTGAAACTCGATACGCCGACCTCCGACACGCTTTTGGACGGCATCCGCCAGATTGACGGCATGGAAACCGCCCGCCTCGTTCAGCTTTAATTGACACTCTAGGAGAACGACCCTTGAAAAATACTTTCTTCGCCCTCACGGCGCTTGCTGCAATCAGTTTTCCCGCCGCCGCCCAGGCCGCTCCTGGTCCGGCCCTGCCGCTTCTCGGCAGCCCGAACGCCGTCACCGCCGGCGTTTTTATTCCGTCGAGCGGCGCGGCCAAATCCGCTGGCGGCAACACCCAGCTTGACGTGGAATTCCATTACGGCCTGCCGATCCCGAACCCAACCCCGCTGCGGGTCGTCCTCGGCGTCGGCGTTGAGACCGGCTCCAAATCCGGCAGCCATTCCACCATTGTTCCTGTGACCGCCGGGCTGCAAGTCGGAGTCGGCGGCGGGGTGTACGCCGGCGCAGGCGTCGGCTATTATTTCCTCAACCAGCGCCGCAACACGGGCTTTGACCGGCTCGGCACGACCTCCAAGGTCGGCGGCTACGGGGAGCTGGGCTACGCCCTGCCCGGCGGGCTGATCACGGTCAGCGCCAAATATCAGGCCGTCCAGCGTGCCGACGGCTTCGTCTTGTCAGCGGGCCTGCATTTCTAGGGAATCGACACGGATGAGAACCCGGCACTGAAAGTGCCGGGTTCTTTTGCGTTTCCGCTTTCACGCCCTGGCTCAGAGTATCTTCTTTATGCTCACGCTCTTTGAACACCAGACCGCACCGTTCGATTGGACCCCGCGTCGTCTGGCAGCGCTGGCAAGGTTAAACCATGCGCGAGGCAACGACATTCTGCGGACAGTTTGGGATAAAGACGGCCCGGCAGTGCAGGCGACGCAGTTTGTCGGCGTCGTTCGCTTAGGTCAGGATACCATTCAAGTCCTGCCGAAAATCTACAAGCACCACGAGAACGCAGCCTCAGAAGCGACCCGGAATCTGCTGCACCTGCTGGCAGTCGCCGCCGATGTTCCCGTGCGCGAACATGCCCTCGCTCCGCTGCTGCGTCGGAGTGCCGACTGGTTCGAGATTTTGACCCGCTTGTTCGCTTCCCATCTTTCCGATGCCTGGCGCACGAACATTATCCGGGGCTACATTTCCTGCGAGGACGACGCTTCTCCGTTCCTGCGCGGCAAATGGCGGCTGGCAGCCCAGATGCGTCGGCCCGAACAGCGCCATCAGTTCGCCATCACTTACGACGAGTTCACGCCCGACAACCCGCTAAACCGTGTCCTACGCTTTGTCGTTGAGCGGCTTTGGAGCCTCACCCATGACCCCGAAAACCGCCGCCTCTTGGCCTCTCTGCGCTCCGAGATGGACGCCGTCACGCTGCTGCCTACCGTCACCGCTGCCGACGCCGCGCCGGGTCTCCTGACCCGCCTGCATCCCGAATATGCTCCTCTCCTGACATTGGCCCGCCTCTTTTTAGACGGCGGCTCGCTTCAGTTGTCCGGCGGCGACCAGGAAACCTTCGCCTTCGTTTTTGACATGAACCGCCTTTTTGAGTCGTTCATTTTCGCCTTCCTGCGCCGCCACCGCGCTTCCATTCTGCCTCCTGCCTACGCTGACTGTACCCTGCTGCCCCAGTCGCACGGGATCGCCAAGCACCTCGCCACGCACGGCGGCAAGCCTGTCTTCCGCCTAGAACCCGACCTTGCCGTCCGTGCGGACGACGGCACGTTCCCGCTGCTCCTGGACACCAAATACAAGTCCCTGTTTCCTGCCGAAAGCCGGGTCGCCGGTATCACCCCCGCCGACCTGTACCAGATGCACGCCTACGCCCGCCGCTACGCCTGCCCCCGCGTCCTGCTCCTCTACCCCCAAACCGCCGGCATGACCACCCCCCTCCGCCTCCGCTTTGACCTAGAAGGCGGCGGCACCGTCGAAGCCGCCACGGTAGACCTGCGCGTCGAGCTAGGCCACCTGGACGGCGTGAAGCAGTTGATTGATGGGTTTAGAACCTTGTTTAAGGAGTCAGTATCACCATGACCGAGCCAGAAGAACTACTTAGCGAAGATGAATTTGTGGAACAAGTGGAAGAACCAACGCCAAGCGGTTTTGACCGCAGCAGCGGACAGGTCGCCCGGCGCATTTTAGAAAAACTGCTACCGGACGAGGAAGTGCGCTTAGAGGTGCTTTCATTTTTCGCACAAGCCATTCTAACAGCGCATGAGCAAGGCGAATCAAAATGGGGCGTGACGCTTTATCCGTATGCGGTCGCGCTCAATGTCAGCGGCTTTTATGCCTGTTGGGTACGCTCTACAGACTTCTTTGTCTCTTTTATGGAGGACACGCTTTCGCCGGAGTTGTTGGCGAGGCTGAAAGACAAAGTACAGTGGGATGGCACATTCAAGCGGTTGCCAGGCTCACGTATTGTCTATATTCCGTATTCGCAGTCAAACGAAGTTTTACCGCAGATGGTCACGCCGACCAAAGCACTGATTGTTTTTGCGGGAACTCGTTACGGACAAATGGGAGCAAAAATTGAAGGCGCACACTCTCCGGGCGTTCTGCAATACTTGCGCGAATACTTGGAAACGGATTTACCGGAGCCGACTTATGCTTCTGCTGTTGATGCCGCAAATATCTATACTGCTCGACGTGAAGCGTTGCCGGCGTCAGATGTGCTGGAAACGGAGTGCCTAAAAGACCCAAGCCTACGCACGGTCACGCCTGTCCTTGCCGATGCAATGAAAACGGATATTGGCATAGTGCGAGGTAACGGCATTCCCTGCATGGTCAGCATCGGCGAGTTCATGCGTCCTGCACGGATTGTCGGTTTTGATTCCCGTCCCGATCCTCGATTGGAAGCAAAATACGGTTCGTTGTCGTACCCTGGCATTGCGATGATCCGTGAGGCTACAGGCGAAGCGGTTTGGCACAAGATGACGCGGCGCACAGTAATGATCGCTGAAGCTCTTGCGCTTGAACTGGAAAAATCCCCAAGTTCTATTCAAGAGGACGAAGAATACGAAGATACTGTAATTCTGAGCGACACTCCAAACTTTTGGAAGATCGCCCCTGGCGAAAATGGTTTCTTGTGGGATCAATGCCGTGAGCAAGGCTGCATCCTGATCGGGTGGCCCAAAGTTGGAGATATACGGGGTTATCCAAACAAAGAGGCTCTCGCTCTTGCGAACACTGAGTTTAATCACAAGAAAGCCTCAACGACAATCCTATGGCGGTTCGCCCATGACATAAAGATTGGAGACATCATAGTCGCGAACAAAGGGAACAGGCAAGTAATCGGCATCGGCGTTGTCACCAGCGATTATTTGCCCCCTCATTCTCCGCACAACCCAAGCACCAATGCGGATTATCCGAACGCGCGACTTGTGGATTGGCGCATTGTACAGCCAGTGACGCTGTCACGCGCATATTTCGGACAGATACCGCTCACATTGCAATGGATATACCCTGCCCGTTGGAACGACATCCGTGCTGCTTACCTGGCGCAATATCAAGAAGATGCTGCTCTGCGCGACGCGCTTCATAAGCTGACAGAGGATGTTGCTGCTACACTAGTACCGCCTGTCAATCCTGTTCCCGAAGCCGTTAAGCCTTTGCTCAAAATGGCGGAGCGGACGCGGAACATTCTGCTGTATGGGCCGCCGGGGACAGGGAAGACATGGCTGGTGACGCAGTTTGCGAAGGCGTTCACAGATACAAATAAAGCAGAGATGGTGACGTTTCATCAGTCGTTTGCTTATGAGGAGTTTATCGAGGGCATCAAGCCGGTGATTGCCGACCACGGGCAGGTGGCTTATGACGTTCAGGACGGGGTGTTTAAGCGTATCTGCCGGGCAGCGCAGGCGAACCCCTCGGAAAATTATCTGCTGGTGATTGACGAGATCAACCGGGCGAACATCGCGAAGGTGCTGGGAGAGCTGATTACGCTGATTGAGGACGACAAGCGGCTTGGGGAGGCAAACGAGACACAGGCAACGCTGCCGTATTCGGGGGAGAAGTTCGGCGTCCCGAAGAACCTGACCATTCTCGGCACGATGAACACGGCGGACCGCTCCATTGCCCTGCTGGACTTAGCCCTGCGGCGGCGGTTCACGTTTGTCGAGATGCCGCCGGACCCGTCGCTTCTGCCGCTTGATGTCGCGGGCGTCAATCTGCAAGCGCTGCTGACACGCTTGAATCAGCGGGTGGCCGCCCTGCTGGACCCGGACCACCGGATCGGGCATAGCTATTTGATGAACGTGAAAACGGAGGACGACCTGCATTTCGCCTGGTATCACCGGGTTTTGCCGCTGCTGCAAGAATACTTCTACCACGACGGCGAGCGGATGCAGGCGGTGGTCGGGAAAGCGTTTATTCGGGAAGCAGCGCTGGACGCCGAGACTAAAGAAGCCCTCGGAGCGGCGTATGACGAAACAGCGCAATATGAGACTGTTTTGCTGATGGAAGAAGCGTTCCTGTCAGCGTTACAGAAGATCGCAGGGCAGTAGTCCGGTACTCAACAGCAGCCCGGCACCTCCAGTGACGGGTTAGTGGCCGTACTGGGTTCCCACACAAAAATGCCGCCCGCTTCTTACCAAGAAGCGGGCGGCTTGGTGTTTGTGTTGCCTAGTTTTTGTGTTGCCTAGTTGGCGGCTTTGGACCCTTTGGGTGTCCACGGGATTAGGGCCGCCAGGGCAGACCGAGCTGTTCCAAGAGTCGCTGGACAACCATTCGCTGGGCAATCCCCCAAGTCAGTGTCGCCTCGATTGTCGTGCCGTAGGTAAATGTTTCCGCCGGCTCACAGTCACTATCCAGCCACTTCATCTCCCAAAGGTTTTCCGCTTTGACTTGGTGAACAAACCCGGAATAATCCTGGTAAAAGCCGTCCAGTCGGAAAAGCATTTCAGAAATGGTATGATTGGCGCTCTGCCGGTAGCTTGGATCTGCGGAAGGCCAGCCGGCGGCCTCCATCATGCCGACCGCCCAACCGTCACCTGTCATGCGACTGAGAGCCTCGCGCAGAGTCCGTTCGGGTTCAGCAAATGGGATCAAATTGTGCCGAAAAACGAGCGGCGCGTCGAGCTGCACGTCAGAAAGAGCGCCGGCGGATTCTAGGAAACCTTTTTTGGCAAAGTAGTCATTTTCAATCAGCCGGTCCGTTAAGTCCATGTTCGCTTCTCCTTGTCGCGAGATGACCCAAAGACTTCGGGTCTTGGCATTGTAGTGAACGTAGTTGTGGCTGGGAAGAGTCTCTGAGGCCGTAGACAGTTTTCGGTAGCGGCTCGGCGGTACACCATACGCGCGGCGGAAGGCACGCGAAAATCCTTCCAAACTCTCATATCCTGCCTCCCAAGCAATCTCAGTGACTTCCTGAGAGGTCGCTCGCAGTTCAGAGGCCGCTCGCTCCAGACGCAGACGCCGCTCCATCTCCCCCGGCGCTTCCTCCATCACACGCTGAAATTGACGGTGGAAGTAGTAACGGCTCAGACAGGCTTGCTCGGCGAGCGAGGAAGGCTGTTCCGCCAGCAAATGCGCCTCCAACAGCCGGAGCAGTTCCTCCTTTCGCTTGAGGTAGGCTTGCTGTTTTTCATCAGCCATGTCATTGTTCACGTTGTTATCGTAGCACATGCGGCGTGCCGATGGCTTGACCGATTTTGCCTTTATCACGAGCTAAAACAGGAATATATACAGGAATATATAGTAGAAAGCACAAAAAAGCCGCCCGCTCCCAATTTAGGAGTGGGCGGCTTTTGTTTTCAGCATTTGCCTGAATATGGCTTAATTGGCGACTTCGGACTCTTTCGGGAGGGTAATGCTCTCACCGTCCAGCCAGAAATGGGAAAACGGGCTGCGGTCCAGCGTCGTCGCGGCGAGGTCCACATGCTCCTGGAGGCCGAGCAACGCCCGGAACTCTAGGGCGCTGTCGCCGTCGGAGAAGCACGCGAGGTAATCGGTGCCTTCTTGCAGCAGGCAGATGAACTCACCGGAGTCCAAATGCTGAAGCGCGAACACGCGCCCGGCGGGGTCTATTTCTGTCGGTGTCTCGATTTCATCGAGTTTCAAATCGTTGATATTCACTGGTCAGCCTTCTTTATCTCGCTGAGCGCAGGCCGAAGCCATAAATGCACCCAGAAGCTATTTTGATTTTTCTTGCTGTTGTCTTACTTCTGTTGTCTTACTTCTGTTGTCTTACTTCTGTTGTCTTACTTCTGTTGTCTTAATGTGACGCCATTGGGCGCACATTTGTTTCCGCAGAAAATCTTTATTCTAAAACTGTTACGCTTTTTCATACCCGGCTGTTCCCGGCCCTAACCGTTTGGAAGCCAAATCACGTTTGAGCGGCTCTTGGTTTGACAACCCGCCGGGCGATGTGCTACACTGCCGCGTGAATCTTCTTGTCCCTGACCGCGCCGTCTATGTCTTTGACCTCGACGGCGTTTTGTACCTCGGCGATACCGCGATCCCCTACGCTGCCGACGCGGTCCGGCGGCTGCAACACGCCGGCAAGCAGGTCTATTTCCTGACCAATAATTCCGGCAAGACCCGCGCTGATTACCGTCAAAAGCTGGCGGATGTCAACGGCTTGGACATCCCGGAAGCGTCTATTTTCACCTCGGCCTATGCCACCGCCCTGTACTTAAAACAGCGCGGGGCCGCCGGTCGTTCCGTGTTCGTCATCGGCGAGCCGGGCCTTGCGGCGGAACTGACCGAGGCCGGCATGACCGCCGTCACCCAGCCGGACAGCGTAGACTTCCACGACATTGATTATGTCGTCGTCGGCATTGACCGGCAGTTCACTTACGACAAGCTGCGCTTCGGCCATGCCGCCATCACGCGCGGCCACGCCCAGTTTATCGCCACCAATCGGGACTCGACCTTTCCGATGGAAACCGGCGAAGTCCCCGGCGGCGGCTCGCTGGTCGCCGCGCTGGCGACAGCAGCAGGCCGGGAGCCGGTCAACATCGGCAAGCCGGAAATACACGGCTACGAAGCGATTTTGAGCGTCGCCAAAGCCACGGCAGCCGACAGCGTCATGGTCGGCGACCGTTTGGACACAGACATCGCCGTCGGCAAAAGCGCCGGAGCTGCAACGGTATTGGTCCTCACCGGCGTCACATCCTCGGACAAAGCGCAGTCCGCGCCGCCCGCATGGCGTCCTGACCGAATTATCGGCGACCTGCGCGAATTAGATTAGGTTGAAATGAGGGGAACCCCACCCGGTCACAAGCGCCCACCTTCTCCTTGAGAAAGGAGAGGGTATCCGCAAGCGGATTACTCCGTATTGGAACTGAGTTCCGGGGTGAGGTTCTTTAACTTACCCCAGCCATTCGGGGTGCTGGGCCGTGCTGTCGAAGTGCGGCGTGGTCTTGAACAGCTCGGTAGACCCGTTCGCCGCCGCGACCTGCGTTCGGGACAGCAGTGCCGAAATCTGGGTTTGGGACAGGGGCTGGAACGTCCGGGCAGCCGTCAGGGCCTGCTCCAAGATCTCCATCCGGTCAATGCCCGTGATGACGACTGAAACCGGCATGGTCATGGAGTAGTGCAGCATCTCAACCGGGGTGGCGATGTTGTTTGCCAGCACATGGTCCAAAATAAAATGGTCGCCGAACGTCTTCATGCCGAGGATGCCGATTTTTCGCTCCGCCAGCAGCGGCACGACGGTCTGCGTAAATGAGCGAAAATGGGCGTCCATGACATTGATCGGCATCTGCACGGTGTCAAACTTGAACCCGTGATCGTCAGCGATTTCCAGCATCCGGCGATGCACCAGCGGGTCTTTGTGACCCGTAAAGCCGATAAAGCGTACTTTGCCGGCCTGACGCGCGGCAATCGCGGCTTCCAATGCACCGTCTTTGGCGAAGATGCGATCGGGGTCTTCCATGCGTAAAATTTCGTGGAACTGGATCAAATCCACATGGTCGGTCTGGAGGCGTGTGAGCGACTGATTGAGCTGGCTGTCGAACGACGACCGATTGCGGCCGTCAACCTTGGTCATCAAAAAGACTTTTTTGCGGTAGCCGCCCTGCGCCAGAGCCTTACCCATGCGGACTTCCGAGTTGCCGTTGTTGTAGTCCCAGGAATTGTCCATGAAGTTGATGCCCCGGTCAATGCCGGTGTGAATCAGTTTAATGCCCTCGGCGTCGGTGTCCGGCTTGCCGATGTGAAAGCCGCCCATGCCGACCAAAGACACTTCTTCGCCGGTAGACCCAAGCTGACGGTAGGGCATGTCCCCCCGGCGCGTGGACGGCGGGGTCGGCAGGGCGCCGGGCGGCACGGGCTGCGAAGCGGCCACATCCACCGGCTTGTCGGCCTGCGCTGTATTTCCCTGGGCGAAGGCCGGCGCAGCGGCGGCAAGCCCGGCCGCTCCCGCGAGAGCCGCACCCGTTTTCAAGAACTCGCGACGTGTATTTTCCATGCTGAGGTTATACCAACGCCGTTTCATTCCCAAACGAGAGCTGCCAATGAAAGTATTCCTCACCACAGAGCGCCTGCGCCTGCGCCGCATCACACTTGAAGATGCCCCCCTCGTTTTTGCGATGGACAGCGATCCCGAAGTGATCCGCTACACCGATCTTGGCGGGTGCGGCTTGCAGGAAACATACCGGGAGACCATTCTGCCCCGCTGGCTGCGTTATTATGAAGAGTACGATGCCCGCGGCTACTGGATTGCCGAAGAAACGGCCACCGACCGTTTTCTTGGCTGGTTCCATTTTCGCCCGCCTCGGAACACGCCCGCCGGAACATTGGCGGAAGCGGAGCTTGGCTATCGCCTGCGGCGCTCTGCCTGGGGACGCGGCTACGCTTCGGAAATGGCGCGGGAGCTGGTTCAGCGCGGTGACGACCTCGGCGCAGAACGCATCACTGCCACGGCGCTTGCGGCAAACGGCGCTTCAATCCGTGTCATGCAGAAAGCCGGCCTGCGCTTTGAAGCCGACCGTGTCTACGAGTTCACCGACGCGAACACCAATCTGACCACAGCTTATCCCGCTGTTCGCTACGGCCTCAACAGGGCAGAGCGGCAGAAAGAAAAATAGCTTTATGGGAACCAGCCAGCCGGAGTTGCAGGGACGCGCTGCCGTCGTTACCGGCGTCAGCCGCCGCCGGGGGATCGGCTTTGCGACCGCGTCCCGCCTGGCGGCGCTGGGAGCCGATCTGTTTGTCCATTCGTTTACCCCGTTTGATGCCGGCCAGCCCTGGGGCGCGGACAGCGACGGCCTGGCACCGCTTCTGGCCGATCTGCGGGCATTTGGAGGAAAAGTCGAGCATGGGGAAGCGGACTTCGCCGATCCCGACGCGCCCCGTAGCGTCATGGCGGCGGCGGTGCAGGCACTCGGCCATGTGGATATTCTGGTCGCAAACCATGCATACTCGGCGCTGGGGACTTTGGAAGAACTTTCCGCCGCGCAGATTGATGCTCATTTGCAAGTCAATGTGCGCGGGAGCCTGCTGCTGACCCAAGCCTTTGCCGCCCAGCATGACGGACGCGCCGGCGGGCGAGTAGTATTGATGACTTCCGGCCAGCACCTGCACCCGATGCCGGGAGAGTTAGCTTATGTCGCCTCGAAGGGAGCGCTGCACCAGCTCACCGCAAGCCTCGCCGCTCACCTCGCGCCGCGCGGGATCACGGTCAACACGATCAACCCTGGCGCGACCGACACCGGGTATGCGGATGAAGAGCTGCGCCGAGCCGTTATTGCACGGGAGCCAATGGGACGCTGGGGCCGTCCTGAAGATGCCGCCCGGCTGATCGGCTGGCTGGCGACCGACGACGCCCAGTGGGTGACAGGCCAGATCATCAACTCAACCGGCGGCGGGCCATAGCCATTCCACACAAAAAACCCGGACGGCAGAAAACCTGCTGTCCGGGTGTGGGAATAATAGCGTTATTTGCCGCCGGCAGGAACGGCGGCTTCGGCTTCTTTGGCTTCAAGCGCGGTCTGGATGCACTCGGCGACGAGTTTTTCGACCATGCGCGTGGATTCGCCCATTGAGTTATTGGCGAATTCGATGCGCTTCTCCGAGACCGGGCAGATAGCCCAGGCTTTGACTTTTGCGGGCTTTTTAACGCCGATCTGGTTTGTCCCGCCCTGCTGGTAGTTGATTGTGACCGTGTAGCCGCTGATTTTTGCATCGTAGGATGCCATGCGCGTAATCCCCCCAAGAGTTCTCCAGTTATTTTCGACGCTCTGCCGGAAAATTCCTGCATGATTTTCACGGCTTTTTCATTATGCAGGTCAGGACGTGACGCGCAGCACTTCCTCCAGGGTGGTCCACCCAGCGGCGGCTTTTCGCACCCCGTCCGCCAGCAGCGTTTTTAGTCCGGCAGCGGCAGCAATCACCGTCAGCTCTTCGGCGGACGCACGGCGCAGCACCGCGTCGGCCAGCGGCTCGGTCATGGTCAGCACTTCGTACAGCCCCGTCTCGCCGGTGTAACCCCGGCCCCGGCACTGCTCGCAGCCGACGGCTTGAAAAAAGACTGTTCCAGCGGGAGTCTGCCAGCCGCCTTCGGCAGCCTCGGAAATCAGCGCCTTCAAGGCAGGCAATGCGGACACGTCCACCGGCTGCTTGCAGGCCGCGCAGACTTTGCGGGCACGGCGCACGGCGATAATACCCGTGACCGTCGCCGCCAGGAGCGGCGGCTTTGCGCCAAGCTCTAGCAGGGCCGAGAGGGCCGAAACCGTGTCGTCCGCTTCCTGCGCGGCCAGCACGAGCTGACCGGAAAGCGATGCTTCCATCGCAAGCTGCACTGTTTCTAAATCGCCGAGCGACGCCGCCAGAACGATGTCGGCATCCTGCCGTCCGAACGCCCGCAGGGCAGCGGCGATTGTCAGCCCCGCGCTCGGGTTGGCCTGCATTTGCGTCACATACGGCAGCGGGGACGCCAAGGGGTCTTCAATCGTCAGCGTCTTTTTGTCCGCTCCGGCGACCTCAGATAACAGGGCGTAAAGCAGCGTCGTCCGCCCAGACCCTGCCGGGCCGGTCGCCAGCACGATCCCTTTGGACTGCTGAATGAGGCCGTAAATCGTTTGAAGGTCTTCCGGCGTTAGTCCCAAATCACCGAGGCCCAGCCGCGCCGCGCTGCCGTCCGAGATATGCAGCGTCACCGCCTCGCCGCTGACCGTCGGCAGAGTGGAGACACGGACACCGTAGTCTTTTCCTTCCTGTTGGACAACCGTTTGTCCTTCTTGGGGAAGCTGCGTCTCGCCAGCATTCAGCCCGGCCATCGTCTTATACTCGGCCACCCAGGGACCGCCGAGGCTGCGCGGCAAAGTCTTCTCTTGAAGCGCCCCGTTGATACGGCTGCGGACGCGCAAAGCGTCTTGTTCCGGCTCGAAATGCAGATTGCTGACCCCTGTTCGGATGGCGTCCGCCAAAATCAGCCGCGCCGTCAGGCTGGTCAGCATCGTTTCGTCGTCGTTGATGTCCCAGTCTGAATGGGTCAGCTCATTTTCTAGGAACGCCAGCACTTTTTCGATGTCTTCGCGCGGCACGGCGGGGGTGGCATTCGTCGCGGCGGGCGGCGCGGGGGCAGATCCGCGCTCCATGTAAGCGATCAAATCCGTTTTTCGAAAGCGCCACTGCCGCCCAACTTTGAGACCCTTGATCTCGTCCTGCCCCAGCAGCCGGTACAGCGTCGGCTTGCTGGTGCCTAAAAACTTCACCGCCTCGTCCAGCGTCAGAAGCTCATCTGCCGGGTTCTCAGACAGCAGTTTGGACTCGCTCTTGATTTCTTCCAGCCGCTCGCATATCCCTTCATGGGTGACGCCGAGTTCCCTCAGCACTTTCGCTGCGACACCTGCCTCTGGATGCAGCAGTCCCAGCAGCAGGTGCTCCGTCCCAATGTAGTTGTCGTTAAGCTGGTTTGCTTCCTCATAAGCGAAGTCTATCACCTTTTTAGCAGCAGGGGTAAGCTGTAAATTATCTTTGAGCGCCCCTCCCTCGCCCGGCTGAAGACGCGCTCGGACTTCCTTCCGCGCAGAGTCCAGCGACACGTCAAGCCGGATCAGAAGACGCGCGGCAAGGCTGTCATCCTCACAAACCAGCCCCAGCAGTAGAAATTCGGGACCAACTACGTTCGCGCCCCATTTTCCAGCTTCTTCCTGAGCATAAAAAACCATTTTGCGAGCGCGTTCCGTAAATCTTTGCCACATAGTAGACCTTCCTTTCGAGTTATCACAGCTTATCAAGTCGTGATTTTTCTATAATAACACGTTTTGATAACATAGTCAAGCCCCCATGCCTCAATTCTGGGGAAGCCGGAAGAAAAAGAAGCAGCGAGGGCGAACACGGGGAGAGGCAGGGCGAACACAAGGTTCGCGCACTACGCCCTCTGAATGGACCCGGCAGGGGCAAACCTTGTGTTCGCCCTAACTCTGCCTATGTTCTGCTCTTTTCTCCTTCCGGCTCCCCAGAATTGGCGCGGGGAGGCTTCCCCAGAATTGGCGCGGGGGCTTCTTGCCAAATCCCCCCGCAATATGCCATAATAGCCGGGCGCGTGGGAGATAAACGCCTGCGCTGCATCCCCCGCGCCCCAAAATTTCAGCCATCTTTCGCTCAGCAGTCTGTCAGGAGCTTCATGTCTACCAAGTATATTTTCGTCACCGGCGGCGTCGTGTCGTCCATCGGCAAAGGCATCACGACCGCAAGCCTCGGCCGACTCTTGCGGAACCGCGGGTTTGCCGTCACCATGACCAA
Organism: uncultured Armatimonadales bacterium; assembly: GCA_964252595.1. Taxonomy (GTDB): domain Bacteria; phylum Armatimonadota; class Armatimonadia; order Armatimonadales; family Capsulimonadaceae; genus JANXMY01. The sequence goes on along the minus strand of CAXUNT010000004.1, from coordinate 28,148 downwards.
ACTGGACCCCTACATCAATGTGGATGCCGGCACCATGAACCCCTACCAGCACGGCGAAGTGTTTGTGACCGACGACGGCGCGGAAACCGACCTGGATTTGGGCCACTACGAGCGCTTTGTGGACATCAATTTGACCCGCGACTCGACCGTCACCACCGGCGGCGTGTATTCGACCGTGATTGCCAAAGAGCGGCGCGGGGACTATCTCGGCGGAACCGTCCAGATGATCCCCCACATTACCAACGAGATCAAAGAGCGGGTGATCGGGCTGGCCCGGAAGTCGGAAGCCGATGTCGTAATTGCCGAAATCGGCGGCACGGTTGGGGACATTGAAGGGCTGCCTTTCCTGGAAGCCATTCGTCAATTACGCAAAGATATCGGCCATGAGAACGTGCTGTATGTCCATGTGACGCTGATTCCCTATGTCGGGCCGTGGGGCGAGGTCAAGACCAAGCCGACTCAGCACTCGGTCATCAAGCTGCGTGAGATCGGTATCCAGCCAGATATTTTGATCTGCCGCACAAAGCTCGACATCGACGACGACATGAAAGAAAAGATCAGCCTCTTCTGCGACGTAGACAAAGACGCCGTGATCGAAGCTAAAGACTCCGAAACTATCTACGAGATCCCGATGGTTTTTGAACAAGAGGGCCTAGCCGATCTCGTCGTCAAGCGTCTTGGCCTCCACGACGGTCCCGCGAACATGGCCGAATGGCACGATTTAGTACGACGAGTCAAACAGCCGCGTCACGAAGTCAACGTCGCTGTGGTCGGCAAGTATACACAGAACGGCGACGCTTATATTTCCATCGCCGAGGCGCTGAAGCACGGCGGCATTGCAAGCGACGCCCGCGTCAACATCGAGTGGATCGAAAGCGACGATCTGGAAGAGCCGGGCCTGAACATGGCCGAGCGCTTCGCGTCCACCGATGCCCTGGTGGTCGCTCCCGGCTTCGGCGGGCGTGGGGTCGAAGGCAAGATCGCCGCGATCAAGCACGCCCGCGAGACCGGCCTGCCGTTCCTCGGCATCTGCTACGGGTTGCAGATGGCCGTGATCGAGTTTGCCCGCCACGCCTGCGGGCTGGACGGGGCCAATACCGAAGAAGTGAACGCCGAGACGCCCCACCCGGTCGTCCATATTTTGCCGGAGCAGAAGCATGTGGTCGACAAAGGCGCGTCCATGCGCCTCGGTGCGTACCCCTGCCGCTTGACCCCGGACTCCCTGGCCGCGCGGCTTTACGGCGCCGGCACCATCTCCGAACGCCACCGGCACCGCTACGAAGTCAACAACGAGTACCGCGAGCAGATGGCCGCCGCCGGCATGGCCTTCAGCGGCGTTTCGCCCGACTACCGCTTGGTGGAGATCATCGAGCTGCCCCAAAGCGCCCACCCGTACTTCCTCGCCACCCAGTTCCACCCGGAGTTCAAGTCCCGCCCCAACCACGCCCATCCGTTGTTTGCCGGCCTCATCGCCGCCGCCCTCACCCGCAAAATGGAGGCCAAGCCTGAACCCAGCCCCCAAGCCCACGGCAGCCAGCACTTCACCCCTGACGAAGAAGTCGAAGTCGCCGCCGAAATGCTGGCGTGAGTTTCGAGCGGAAGAGAAACGGTGTGGAAGGGCCATGCAAACCGGGCAACAAATTACCCGTCTAGGAAGCCTTCGGCTAATCGTCCAGGGGATGAAATGGATAGCAATGCTGCCGGCTTTCCCGTCTCTTGGACGGTTGGCGGAGTCTTCTAGACGGGTAATTTGTTGCCCGGCGTTTGCATGGCCCGGTCATTGATTGGCCCGGATGAGGTTGTACCGATGCCTGTCATCATTCACGAGATCGCTGGGGATGAATTGTCTGCGCTGCTGGGCCTCTACGCCTATTTGCATCCGAAAGACGAGAGGCTACCGCTCGCTGAAGCCCTGCCGCTCTGGAAAAAGCTCCGTCAGGACCCAAACCAGCACGTTCTGGGGGCGTACTGGGACGGCTCTTTAGCTTCGACCTGCACGCTGGTCGTGGTGCCGAACCTCACGCGCGGCGGGCGGCCCTATGGATTGGTTGAGAACGTGGTGACTCATCCCGACTACCGGAAGCGCGGCCTCGGAACCGCCGTGCTGAAACACGCTTTGGAGATCGCCTGGGAACACGGCTGTTACAAAGTCATGCTGCTGACCGGAAGCAAAGACGAGACGACGCTGCGGTTTTATGAAAACGCAGGCTTTGAGCGCGGGGTCAAAACCGGCTTTGTTGCCCGGCCGCGGGAATAAGACACCAGCGCAGAGCAAAGGTGAGAAAGACGATTCAAAGTGACTTCTTTATCCTTTGACGGACTGACTACGCACTATGATCGGACGCGCACCTTTAACCCAGTTTGCTTTGGACAAGCGATGGACTGGCTGGCGGAGCGCTTCCCGCCGTCTCGGTATCCGTCAGTCCTAGAGCCTGGCGTCGGCACGGGCCGGATCGCGTTGCCGTTGGTGGAACTCGGCTACCAGGTGGCTGGGCTTGACATTTCCGAGGCAATGCTCCGCGCCTGCGCCGCTCAACGGCGGGCGCTTGAAGCGGGCGATAGGCTTTACTGCCTGCGGGCGGATGCCGTCCGCCTGCCGTTGCGCTCAATGTCGTTCAACCTATGCGTAGCCGTACATCTGTTTTATTTTATTTCCGATTGGCGGGGAGCCGTGCGCGAGATGCTGCGGGTCCTGGAGCCTGCGGGCACACTCATTTTGCTGCACACAGGCTTTGGAGCCGAAATCCCTTCCCTCAATGCCCGCTACCGCGAATTGGCAAGCGAAAAAGGATACGCATTCCCAGCTTATGGGGTTCGCAGCACACACGAGGTCGTAGAGTATGCTATTTTATTAGGCTGCTCCGCCGAGCGGGTTGATCGGCCAGAGTGGGAATGGACGGCACAAATTAAAGTGCAAGCGGCATTGGAGCATCTGCGGGATCGTGCCTATTCTTTCACGAAGGATGTTCCCGACACGGTGCATCTGGCAGTGATGAACAGTTTGCAGCGCGAGAACCGCCAAGAAGCGGCCTTTCCCAATGCGGAGACTGAGGTACCGAACCGCATTTCCATCGTTTTGATCCAGCAGACGAAGTGACGCATGATCGCTCCCTAACTTTGCAAACCAGCTCTTAGCCCCAGCGGGGCTTTGTACTTTTTTAGCCTGGCCTTTTAAGGCCGGGTCTGTGACAGTTTTCCACTATTCCAATTTTGCTCCTCTACACTGCTATTCTCACTGCTCTTGCGCCGCCGTTTCTGCTGATCCTGCTCGGCGCGGGCTTGAAGCGCCTGCGGGTGCTGCTGCCCGCCCATGTGCCGGTGCTCAACGGGCTGGTGCTGAATGTCACCCTGCCGGCGCTGGTGATTGTCGGCCTTCTCCACGCCCCGCCGCTGTCTCCGGCGCTGGCGCTGCCGGTGCTGGCGCTGTTTCTTGCGGAAGCCGCCGAGATGGTGCTGATCTACGGACTGGGGCGGCTCCTGCGGCTGCCCAACGCAACTCTCGGCGCGACCCTTCTGGTGGGGGTCTTCGGCAACACCGGCTTTATCGGCTACCCGCTGACGCTGGCATTGTTTCCAAAGCAGTTCTCAACCGCGATCCTGCTGGACCAGTTCGCGATGACCTTGCCGCTTTATCTGACAGCCGCTTTCGCCGGCGCACGCCTCGGCAGCGGGGGCGGCCATAGGGAAGCTCTCGGACGCTTCTTTCGGTCGCCCATTTTTCTTGGCGCAGTCATCGGCCTCGCCCTGCATTCCGTCCCGGTCCCACCGGCGGTCGCGCATTCCGCGGTTCTCAGCCGGCTCGGCGCGGTGGTCGTGCAGTGCTTGGAATACTTGGGGCAGGGAACCACGCCGCTGGTGCTGCTCGCGCTGGGCGTCGCACTGCGTCCCGGCGCGGCGCTGAGGCAGCCGAAAGCGCTGGCGGTGGCCTGCGGAGTGAAGCTGGTGTTCTGTCCGGTGATCGTTTGGGCGCTGTGCCGGGCGTTTTCGGTGGGCGGAGAAGTGCGGGCAGACACGATCATGCAGGCGGCGATGCCGGCGGCGGTGGTGGCGTCGGTGCTGGCCGGCAGAAACGAGATGGAAGGCGACTTCGCCGTCGGCGTTGTTTTTGCGGCGACCGTGCTGTCCGCATTCACCATTCCCCTACTGCTGACTTTTCTGCGTTAGTAGTTTTAGAGACTGTGTAGACAGGATCTAACCCTCAGCCCCCAAAAACGAGGTCTCGGGGGAGTTCTGGATCGTCTTCACACAGTTTCTGAGATCTACAGTCTCAAATGAACAAAAACGCGGCGGCCAGTGCGGTCAGAAACATGAACGCTGCCAGAATCAGATAATTCAATGCCAGAAGAACGTACTTGAGAAACGTCTTGCCCCAGCTTTGCTTGTAAACGACGCGCATGGCGAAGTAGGGGTACAGCAGGGCGGCTATGACGGCCAGGGGTGTGGCAGCGGCGGCGCGAGGCGCGGCGAAGTCTACGAGGAGGAGCAGGGTCAGCAGCAAAAACAAGAACGCATGGAGATGCAGGCTGAAGACCAGATGCTCAATGTAAAAACGCTTGGAGCGCAGGTAAATCAGCTTCAGCGAAAGCGCGAACGCCGGCAGCAGGACAAACATCATCTTGGGAATGTAATCCAGCAGAGCATCCGACAGGGATTTCGGGCTTTGCTTCACTTTGATGATCTGACGCTTGAGGTACTGGACCAGCTTCGGATCGGGCGCTTGGCGCAGGTCTCGCTGCTGGGCATTATAGGCTTCCACCGTCACCGGCAGATGGGTCAGGTCATAAGACGAATGGCCGACCAAAAGCATTGCCCGACCGTGCGGCGGCGCGACCTTCAGACCCGGCGCGTCATCCTGAATGGCCGATTTCAGCTCCGCCTGCGCGTCCTGGTAATCTTTGTCGGCCTGGATCTGGGCTGCGGTTTGCCGCGCCGAATGAAGCGCGGCTCCGGCCTGAGCCGGGGCGGAATCAAGCGTGGTTGTGTTCACCAGCGAGCCATGCTGCGTCAGCGGCAGCACCAGGAAAAACAGAACGCTGAGCGTCAGGTACAGCTTGAAGGGGGACAGGTAGCAGACACGCTTGCCGGCATTGTACTCGTTTGTCAAAAAGCCGGGCCGGACGACCAGCGGAACCAGTGTCCGCAGCAGCTTTGAGTCAAACGAAGCCACATCGGACAGAAGATCGCGGGCCAGCAGCTTCACGGCGACTGTCTGGTCTTCGTTTTCCTGCCCGCACTCCGCGCAGAACTTCCCGGTCGCCGGTGTGCCGCAGTTTAAGCAGTGGGTCGGCGGCAATGGCTTCGGAAGCTTTTTACGCCGCGTCCGGGGCGGCAACGCTTGGCCGGCGGAAGGCGGGTTGGGAGAAGCCTGCTGGGGAGAAGCCTGCTGGGGTGGCATCAGAAAACCTCGCTCTAAAGACCGATGTCGCTGAGAATGCCCTGCACGAACGTCCGGGCCGCCCGCATCTCGTCAATGGTCGTGACGTTCTCGATCACGACCGGGACTTCCGGCAGAAACTGGGAGATCGCCCGAAGCTGCATCCCGAAGTCTAACACGCCCAGGCCCGGCGGCAGAAAAACGCGCTCCCCAGCGGCGTCCAGCCCGAAGTCTTTGAGATGCACTAAACCAACAGCGGGGGCCATGCGGGCGACCACATCCGGGATCATCGCTTTCTGGGCCATAAAGCCGCGCACAGTCAGCAGATTGGGCGCGTCTAAAACCACCTGCACATCGCCGCCGGAAAACCGCTTCGCGAGTCGCACGCACGCGGCGGCATGGTCCAGCACATGGGCCACAAACGGCTCCAGCAAAATCTGCACCGGCAAACCGCGCACCTGCTCGCGCAGACCGCTGAGGGCGATATACAGGCTGTTAAACGTTTCTTCTTCCGCGTTTAAGAGGTTCGGCGCGGAAAGCGTTTTGCCCTGAGTGCCGCTCCAGGAGACGATCCGGCGGCAGCCGCCCATCATGCCCATGTTCTCGGCCAGCGTCCGCCAGTCCAGGCCGTCGACGCCGTGCAGGCTGGGGTCGTCCAGCCGCAACGGGTTGATGTAGCAGCCGGCGGCGTCCACCTGAAAGCCCGCGTCGCGGGCCGCGACCCCCATTTGCCGCACTTCCTCGGCCGTCAGGCCGTGGATAAACGACGTCACCTGCCCCCGATGAAAGCCCGCTTCGGTCGCGTACCAGAACGCCGCCGGGATGTCGGTTTCCTCGTAAATGCTGATCATGACGCCGAGTTCCATTGCACCGTTCCCTTTGGAAAAATCAACGCGCGGGCGTCTCGCTGAAAAAGTCTACCACGGTGTCCAGTCGCGCTTCTTCCGACTGGCAGTTTTCGGACAAATGCGCGTACTGAGTTTTCGCCGCTTCCATCATTGCCTGGCTTTTGGCGATCTCTTTTTGCAGCTCACTGACACGCGCCTGCGCTGCCGAAGTAAGATCGGCGAGCTGATCGCCCCGCCTCTGCCGAAAAGATTGCAGCGCGGCCTGCTTGCGGGTCGCATCGGCGACAATCGCTTCCGGCGTCCCGCCGACGGATTTCCCCAATGCGGACAGCGTTGCGTTGATGATCTGCTGCCGCACCATCTCGGAAACTCCGCTCGGCATGTTGTGCAGCATTTCTAATGCCTGCTCCGCCGTGAATGGCACTGCCGGCACCTGTGCCTGACGGTAAAGTGCGTCAAAATCTACCAGGCCATCGGCGTCTACTGGGCTGGATTGATCCTCGGCGGATGGCAGCGCTTCCGCCAGTGGCCTGGGATTGAGTTGACGCCGCGACTCACGCCGTTCTTGTATCTTCAGCGCCCCGTCCAACTCATCGTAGGCCGCCTGCGGGATCGGCTCCGGCGGCGGCGGACTCGGCGGGTCTTTCACTTCAACAACGGCTTTTAACGCGCGTTTCCAGATCGGATCAAGTGGCATAGCAACTGTATTGTACCATGAGGAACAGGAAACAGAGAGGAAAGAACGAGGGCGTGAACGCCTTCGTTCTTCAACCCCATCGTTCTGCACACTCTTGTCCTTTACTGCTTCATTTCCAGTCGCCACTGGGACGCGGCTTCGTTCAGGGCATCGTAAGGAGGCAGGTCAATCGAAGCGTAGCTGGCTTTGTACTGGGCGCGGCCGCTCGCGTCCAGACGATTTGACAAAGTTTGGGCGCCGTTCTGAGCCGGGCGGAAGTAGTATTGAACGCCGTCATCCAGCGCTTCCGGCCGGGAAACAAAGTCCAGAAACGCCGACGCGGTTGTTTTCTGGCTGTCCGTTACCCAGGAGCCAGACAGCTCATAGATCGTCTGGTCGGCATTCGCCGTCGGGTTCGGGTAAATGATGACCAAGTCCGGGTTCCGCTCCACGGCAGCGAGCGCGGCGCTTTCATAGGCGGTGATGAAGTCGCGCGAGCTTGGGTTTGCGGAATACGCTTTCTCTAGATCGCTGGAGCCGACGGCGGACGGGTCGCGGACGAATGCCCGGTTGATCTGGCTCAGATACGTCGCGAACTGCGGCGTCGCGGCGGCGGTCGTGGGGTCCGGGGAATTGTGGGACTGCACATACTCGGTCACGATCAAAGACATGGTCAGCAGCCCGGAGCTGGCGTTCAGCGGGTCGGCATACGCGAATTGGAACTTGCCCCAGGGCGCTTTGCGCTGCCCCAGGCTGAGCTGCCGGACAGCTTCCCAGGGGGCTGGGCCGGACAGCAGGGGCCGCAGGAACCCCGCTTTTTCTTTGGTCGTGACAAAGACAAGCGGGCTTTTGAACAGGGTGCGGTAGCTCTGCGAGCTGTTGACATCGGCGATCTGCGCCCCGCCGTGCGCGGCCGGCCAGACATGAGCAAGCTGGTACACCCAGACCGGACTGGACGGACTCCACAGCACCGGCTGCATCTTGCCGTCCAAGATGCCGTGCATGGCATCGCGGGACTCGGCCAGTTGAAGCGAGACTTTGCCTCCCTGGGATTGCCCGTTGAACTTTTCAATCTCGGCCTGCATCCACTGCTGCTTGGTTTTCGTCGTGGACACGAGAATATCGCCGTTGGCGGCCTGCGCCGGCGTTGAGCCGCCGGACGCCATGCTGCTGCCGCCGGCTGCTGCCGAGTTCGCCGTTCGTCTCGCCAGCAAATGGCCGCAGGAGCGAACGCCGTAGATAATAGCCGCCAGCAGCAGCAAAATGATAATCCAGCCGCCGGGTTTGATGCGAGTGATCTGCACGTCAGTGTCCCTTCAAGGAAAACGCGAGCCGCTACGAGACTTTGACCACCAAGGCTTTGTCCGACCAGTAGTTGAGCGTCTTCCAGCCGCTGCTGAAAACGCCCAGCTTCAGAGTGTAAGTGCCGGGCGCTGCTGGCTTCCAGGACCAGTGGTAAATGCTGCTCTTTGCCCTGGAAAGCGCCTGCCCGGACCAGACCTGCTGGCTGACCTTTTTGCCTTGAGCATTGTAAACTTCCAGGTCCACATTGCCGGCGGCGACCGGCTTGCTTTTGTCGGACAGGCTGACGGAAACCGTGGCGGACTTGCCGGCCTTTGCCGGCGGCGAAACGGAAACTTTGGACACAAAGCTCGGCGGCGGGGCAGGAGCGGCGAAGACCGGCTGCAAGCTGCCAAGCGCTGCCGCAAGGATGCCAAAAGTGAGTTTGTTGATCATGCTCCTTTATTCGCCAGCCTGCCCGCTTTCTCCTTCTGTTCCGGTTCCGGCGACACGCGGCAGCGTCAGCGTGAACACTGCCCCCGGCGGCTGACCTGCGGGTGCGTTGGCGGCCCAAATCCGCCCGCCGTGGGCTTCGGCAATCGCCCGGCACAGCGCAAGGCCCAGCCCCGTGCCGTGGATTGTGCTGTTCTGGTGAGTTTGCCCCCGGTAGAACCGCTGGAACAGCCGTGCTTCTTCGCCCGGCTGAAGCCCGAAGCCGTAGTCACGGATAGTCAGCAAGACTTCGGCCGGCCGAAACTCGGCCTTCAACACGATTGGCGTGCCGGGAGGCGTATATTTGACGGCGTTTTCCAAAAGATTGATGACGATCAGCGCGATCTGCGTGTAGTCCGCCAAGACCAGCGGCAGAGCCGGGTCGGCGGAAACTTGGACACGGGCCGCTTCGGTCTCCGGCAGGCGGTCCAAAGCCGTGCCGGCAATTTCCAGAAGGTCGCACCAGTCTTTGCGGGGCTGCCACGCGCCCGCTTCCAGCCGCGACAAGTCCAGCAGATTGGTCACAAGAGCACTGAGGCGGTCAGCTTCGGTGTTGATCGCGCCGAGCGTTTCCCACGACGCTTTCGGGTCCCACACAGCGTCCGTCTGGAGCAAGCCGGTCGCCGATGCTTTGATCGCGGCCAGCGGCGTCCGCAGCTCATGGGATACCAGCGACAGCAGCGATTCTTTCAGCAGATCGGCCTCCCGCAAGGCTTCCGCCTGCGCGGCCTGCGCGGCGAGGTCGTCGCGGGCGATGACCACGGCGGCATGGTTGGCGAGGGTTCGGATCAGCCGCTCTTCCGCTGCCGAAAATGGCCGACGGTCCGCGCGTGGCCCCACATACAGCACCCCCACCTGGCCGCCGTCGGCATGGAGCGGCAGGTACACGCCGAGGGTCTCCGCTGCGTCCGCCGCCTCTGCCAGCGGGGACCGCTGGGACTGACGCACGGCCTGATCCCACAAGCGCCGCCCGCCGAACCCGCCAAATCCAATCGCCTGGTCCTGCCGGTCGGCATGGGCCGCCATCTGCTGAATCGCTTCGGGAACGTCGGCGGTCTGCACCGGCAGCAGTTGGTTTGACTGCAAGCTGCGCCGGAACACGACGCACCGCTCGGCCCGGCACAGCGACCGCATCTGCGCCGACAAGGCCGCCAGCAGCCGGTCCGCCCGCACTTCCCTGCTCAGGGTTTCGCTGGCCTCAAACAGCAGAGCAATCTCGGATTCCCGCGCCTCGGCGGCAGCAGTCTGCGTCCGGGCCTTCGCCGCCAAAAGGGCCGTAGACACGGCGGCGACCAGAAATACGCCCAGCGAGAGCCAGTCGCGCGGGTCGTCAACGGCGAATTTCCCGAACGGCGGCAGAAAGAAAAAGTCCCAGCAGAGAAAGCTTAACACGGCCCCGAAGACCGCCGGCGCAAAGCCGAACCGGATGGCGCAGGCAATCACCACCGGCAGGTACAGCAGCGACGCCTGCCCTTTGTCCAAAAAATGCCGCAGCGCCCAGAACCCGCCGGTCGCAAGGCCGATTCCCACCACCGCCCAGGCGAAGCCGGCCCGGCGCGGGTCGAAACGACGTAAGATAGAAAAACGTGTCGGCACACAAGCAGTATACTGCATAAGACGCCTCGGATTATAAGACGCCTCGGATTTCAATCCGTGGCTTTTACCCGCGGCAGCTCGCCCGGGTACCCGTTGAAGCAGGAAATCCCGCCCCCCGCCGCGAATAAAATACCATGGCACATCAAGGTACCGACGCGCTCACCCTCTGGTACGACACCCCTGCTGCGAAATGGACCGATGCTCTGCCGCTCGGCAACGGGCGGCTTGGGGCGATGCTGTTCGGCGGCGTTTCCGAGGAACGCCTCGCGCTGAATGAGCTGACGCTCTGGGCGGGCGGGCCGCACGATTACGACAATCCCGACGCTCTCGCCGCCCTGCCTGAGATACGCCGCCTGGTCTTTGCCGGGGAATGGGCGGAAGCGCAGGCGCTGTGCAACGAGAAGTTCATGGGACGGCCCATCAAGCAGATGCCGTACCAGACTGCCGGCGATTTGCGCTTGTCGTTTCCGGGCAGCGGAGCCGTCACCGACTACCGGCGGGAATTAGACCTGGAAACGGCCATTGCGCGTGTGACTTATCAAGCGGACAGCGCGACTTACACCCGCGAAGTCTTCGCCAGCTTTCCCGACCAAGTTCTCGTGCTGCGGCTTTCCGCCGACCAGCCCGGCAGGATCGCCTTCACCGCCGCATTTGACGGCCCGCCGGGCGCGGAAACGACGGCGCACAGCAACGGCATCATCGTGGGCGGGACGGCAGGCGGAGCCGAGGGGATCGCCGGCGTCACCCGGTGGCGCGGCAGGGCGCGGCTGCTGGCAGACGGCAGCAGCACAGTGCGGGCGGCAGACGGGCAAGTGACAGTCACTGGAGCCGACGCGGTTACCATGATCGTGTCGCTGGCGACTTCGTACAGGAACTATGCCGACACGAGCGGGGACCCGGACACCCTCGCGGCGGAGTATCTGGAAGCCGCCGCGCAGAAATCTTATGCCGAGCTTCACGCGGCCCATGTCGCCGACTATCAGAAGCTGTTCGGGCGCGTGACGCTGAACCTCGGCGCATCGCCGCTGGCGACGGAGCCGACCGACGTGCGCCTGCGGGCCTTCCAAGATGACCCTGATCCGGCGCTTGCCGCCCTGCATTTCCAGTACGGGCGTTACCTGCTTCTTTCCAGCTCCCGGCCCGGCGGGCAGCCTGCCAATTTGCAGGGATTGTGGAACGACCATTTGGACCCGGCGTGGGGGTCCAAGTACACCATCAACATCAACACCGAGATGAACTACTGGCCCGCCGAGACCTGCGGCCTCTCCGAGTGCGCCGAGCCGCTGTTTCAGATGGTGGCCGAGCTTGCCGAGACGGGGCAGCGCACCGCAAAAGTCCAGTACGGCGCACACGGCTGGGTGGCCCATCACAACACCGATGCCTGGCGCGGGACTGCTCCGGTGGACGGCGTTTGGTGGGGCATGTGGATGACCGGCGGCGCGTGGCTCTGCACCCATCTTTGGGAGCATTACTTGTTTACGCAGGACATAGGCGCATTGGCGCGGCATTATCCGATCCTCAAAAGCGCCGCTGAGTTCTTTCTGGACACGCTGATTGAAGAACCCGCGCACGGCTGGCTTGTTACCTGCCCGTCGGTCTCGCCGGAGAACAGCCACCACCCGGATGCCAATCTCTGCGCTGGGCCGACGATGGACAGCCAAATTTTGCGGGATTTGTTCGGCGCAGTCATTGAAGCCGCCCAGATTTTAGGCACCGACGCGGAATTTTCCGCGGCGGTTTCGGCGGCCCGCGCCCGCCTTGCGCCGATGCAGATCGGTCGGTCGGGCAAGCTTCAGGAATGGCTGGAAGACTGGGACGACGGCATCCCGGAGCCGCACCACCGGCACGTCTCGCATTTGTACGGCCTGCATCCGGGGGCGCAGATTACACGCGAAACGCCGGAACTCTGGGAGGCTGCGCGTGCGTCTTTAGAAGGGCGCGGCGACGCCGGGACCGGCTGGTCGCTCGCGTGGAAGATCAACTTGTGGGCGCGGCTGGAAGATGGCGACCGGGCATGGGCGCTGATCCAAAAGGCGCTGGCCTTTGTGAACACAGACGACACGAATTATTTGGGCGGGGGCGGGGTCTACGCGAACTTGTTTGATGCCCACCCGCCGTTTCAGATTGACGGCAACTTCGGCTTCACGGCAGGCGTCGCCGAAATGCTGCTCCAAAGCCATGCCAGCGAGATGCGCCTGCTCCCCGCCCTGCCGGCAGCCTGGACTGACGGCACCGTGACAGGTTTGCAGGCACGCGGCGGTGTCACCGTCAGCCTTGCCTGGGCGGACGGCGGCTTAACGTCGGCGACGCTGACCCCGCGCTTTGCCGGCACGGTCTCTGTCCGCTGCCGCGAGCGCGTCATTTCCGTAACAACCGCGCCCGGCGAGACGATCACACTGACGGCCGCGGATTTTGGCGAACGACACTAACGACACCATGAAGCAATTACGATACGAGTGGAACGATTTCTTTTTCCGGCCGATCTCCCCAATCCCGCTAGGACTGTTTCGGATCGTGTTCGGGTTCTGGACCTTTATGTACGGCTTTCTGCTGTTTCCGGAGCGGTACACCTGGTTCTCCAACCGAGGCGTCCTGACAGCGGCGGAAGCGGCGGCGTACAACGGCGGAACCACCGTGTTTGGCATTTTCGTCCATCAATTCGGCCTCTTGATGCTGCCCGGCGCGGACCACTGGCTGACCCTATTCTTTGTTCTGTACCTTCTGGCTGCCGTCTCGCTGACCGTCGGCTTTTGGAGCCGGACCAGCGCCCTGCTGGTCTACCTCGGCGTGGCCGCCCTGCACGCCCGCGCCGCGCCGATCCATCACAGCGGCGACACGGTCATGGTGGTCATGGCCGCTTATCTCATTCTCAGCCCCTGCGGCGCGGCCTGCTCTGTAGACCGGCTCATTCGCATCTTCCACGGACGCGAAGACGACACGCCGCCACCCGTCGTCGCCTGGGCGCAGCGGCTGATGCAGATCCAGATCACCGTGCTGTACTTCTGCGCGGCCATGAGCAAGGCCACGGGATCGGCCTGGCAGGACGGCACGGCGGTTTATTTCCCGATGCACCTGCCGGAATCACTGCGGTTCCCGATTTGGGGCATGAACAACATCTACATCGTCAACGCCCTGACCTGGGGAACGGTCGGGATTGAAATGGCCCTCGGCACGATTGTCTGGGTGCCGCGCCTGCGCCTGTATGTGCTGGCAGGCGGCGTCGCTCTGCATCTCGGCATCGAGTACGCCATGAACATCCCGCTGTTTTCCGCGCTGATGATCACGTCGTACATTATCTTCCTGAATGCCGCCGACATCCGCAATTTCCTAAACTGGGCCAAGCGCCCTCTCGGCCTGACCCCGCTGCGCTTAGTCTACGACGGCGAGTGCGACTTCTGCAAATCGTCCCTGCTCGTCGTCCGCTTCTTCGACGTGTTCCGGCAGATTACGTTCGTGGACTCCCACAACCCCGAAGCCCTTGCTGCGACGGGCGTGTCTTTCGCCGACGCCGAACAAGCTGCCTACGCTGTCCGCTCCGACGGCAGACAATTCGCCGGCTTCGACGCCTTCCGCCAAGTCGCCTGGCAGCTCCCCGCCACCGTTCTTTTCGCCCCCGTGCTCTACGTCCCCGGCGTCCCCCAGCTTGGCCGCCGCGCCTACGAATGGATCAAAAACAACCGCCACCACCTCCCCGTCGCCCCCCGCTACCGGGTCAAAACAGAGAAGCCGCCGCGCGAGGCGGTGGGAGTGTAGACTTTTTCTCCGCAATCCAAAGTGGAAGTCGAAGCCCAATCGGGGTCAGCACTCCAAAAGGGTTCTGCGAAGGGCTTGTTCAAATCCGCCTCGAGCAGTTCTCTTATCTCCGTCGTATTACCATTCCAGCCGTCTGCTTTTTCCTCAGACTCGAAGCACTCCAAAGGATGGGAATAGATAATCTGTCCCCCGTAGCCATCACCCGTCTTTAGGGAACCGTCTTCTAGGCGTTCCGCCCCCCTGTACTTGACAGAGTAGGTCGCCATTGCTTCCGCCAAAGAAGGAGCGCACACCGTAAATACCGCACAGTGAGCATTTGTACGAAAGAAGATAATGTAATGCTTCATTCTCTGACCCTTTGCGTTCTATTCCCTTCCTCTTGTGCTTCGCCGGGGCGCTTCCTGGCCCGGAAGGGGCATCGTTTCGATCTCGCCGACGGCGCGGAGCAGCAGATCGCGGGCGCGGGTTTTGGCGTCGCTGGGCTTCCAGGCGGCGTTTGGCGTGGCGTCGAGCGCGTCCAGGACAATCTGGCGGGCTTCGTCCAGGCCGTTCTTTTTGCCGGTGCCGTACTGGCGGCGGAAGGCGGCGTAGTCCTCCGTGGGGCGGATCAGCTCCGGTTCCCAGCGGCGGTACAGAACGAGGGCGAGAACCGTCCGGCGGACGGCTTCATCCCAGGTGCGGGTGCGGTTCGTGCCATAAATGAGGTGCATCCGCTCGACCGTGCCGAACGCCGCGCGAGCCAGCGGCCCCCACGCGCCAATGTCGGCGAGGCGCGTTTGGACTTCGGGCAGCGGCGTCGGCGTCCACTCGGCCCGGTCCTGCTTGGGACGCGCGGCCAGGTACAGCACCGGCTCGCGGGTTTCCGGGTCCACGCCCGCTTCCGGCAGCCGCATGGCGTCTAAGAAGGACTTTTGCTTCGCGTCCAGCCAGTCCCGCAAGCCCGCGAAGCTGAGAGCTTTCTGGCGGTAGCTTTCGGCCAAGCGCGTGCCGATGGCACTGATTTCGTTCAACTGCTTGGTTTCCAAAGCTTGGGTCGCATCGCCCAGGGTCGGGCCGAACGACTCTAATCCTGCCCGCAGGTAAAACAAGACCCGGCCTGCCGCCCGCTGCATGTCGGCGGCGGCAAAGGACGCCGTCGCGACAATCTCGTCCCGCAGCAGCGTCTTAAGCTGGTCTTCCAGCACGGCTTTTCGGGCCGCGCTGAGGCCCGCTGTCGCCAGTGCAAACACCGGATCGCCGCCTTCGGGGATCAGATCCGCCAGCGGCGAGACGGGCGCTTCGGCATCGCGCGATCCCGCACCGGCGGCAATCGCTGGGTTCAGCAATTCGGGCAGGCCGAACGGCATCGTCGTGATGTCTTCCAGCTCCCCTTCATGCTCGTCCATCCGCGCCGCCCGGTCACGGGCCAGGTTGACGACTTCCAGATAAAGTTCGGGGACATAGTCCAAGAGCGACTGCAAGACGGCCTTAACAGACTCATTGCGAATGGACACGCGCTTTAATAACTCGTCAGTGTCCGCCATGAGAAGCTCGTCAATGTTCTTGTGCCACTCGTTTGTCGTCAACAACTGACGCCACCGCTCGGCCCGCTCGAAATTGAGGAGGCGCGGCAGGGCGCGGCGGACGCCAGGGTCGGTGACCAGCATGTCGGCCAGGTCGCTGCCGGTCATCAGTGACGGCAGAATGGACCCGGCCAGCGTTCCCGAGCCGACCGCCCGCTCCAGCCAGACCCTTCCCTGCACCGGTGTGCCGAGATTGATCACCTGCCGGTACTTCGCGGCAGGCAGGTTCGCAATCAGCGCCGTGTTCCGCTCCGGATCGCCTTCAATCAGCGCGGCGACGACCGGGGCGGGCAGCGCCCCCAGCGTCTGGTGCCGGACATCAGGAGCCATTTCCCAGAGCAGGCGGCTTTTCTCCGCCAGCGTCGGAGCCGCATCAATGCGGGCGACACCGACGGCAATCTCCTGTACGGGTTCCGCCGGAACCATCTCATTTTGAACTTCTTCGTTCACGTTTGCTGCGTCTTCATTTTCGTTCATGCGGCCTCCAGACAGCTCCCATCCCGCGTTCAATCCTGCACGGATTTCCTCTCAAAAAGCGTATTATTATACCTGATTTGGGAGGTGTTTGTGTCAAGAAACCCCCTCCGCCCCAATACTGGGGGACCGGAGAAGAGCCGTGTGAGCGGCAAAAAGAGCGCCCGATATTGAACAGCTTCAATATCGGGCGCTCTTTTACATTCGCAGATGAATTGGCAAATTAGCGGCGACCGCCGCCATCACCACCCCGCCCGCCGCCGAAAGTGTGTCCGCCGCCGGAGTTCGGGACCGCATGGTCCTGATGCCCGCCGCCGAAGCTTTGACCGCCGCCGAAACTGTGGCCGCTGTAACCGCCGGAGCGTCCGCCGGCATTCCCGCTGTAGGAACGCCCGCCGCTGTAAGACTGGCCGCCGCCGTAGTTTGAAGCGCCCCGGAATGCGCGGCCGCTTTGGCCGCTGTCATTCTGGCTGCCGAAGGGATGTCCGCCACCGTAGTTGTTCACCGTGTAGCTGTTATGGGTCACAGAGTAGTTGTGACTACCCTGCCCGTAGCTGCCGGCGCCTCGGAACGTGCGAACGCCGCCAAAGCCGCTTTGCCCGCCAAAGCCGTTGTGGGCAACGTAGGTGTGCGATCTGTCGCCGAAGTTGTGGTAGTCGCCACCTTCGCCGCGATTATAGCCGCCATGATTAAAGCCGCCGCCATCGCCCCCGAAATGCCGGTCTGGAGCGAACTCGCGGTAGTGGTTCCCGGCAAAGTGGTAGAAATCGCGGTTGTAATACCCGACATGGGAGAAGCCGGGGTGATCTCGGTAGTAATCATGATAGGAGTTCCAGCCGTAATAGGGATGCCCGCCGATTGAGAAGAACAGCCCGATTGTCGGCAGGAACAGGCCACCGGAAATAAACGACGTGTGACCGTAATAGCCGCCGTAAAAGCATGTGTCCGGGTACCAGCCGAGGTTCACAAACTCCGTGTAGCTCGGCGCGATCCCCAAAAAGACCGGCTCAGCCGGATGAAAGTTCTCTCCCAGCGGAAACCAGCGGGCACCGGCGACCGTGGCGTTTTCCAAGTAGCCGCCTTTCGGTACATACAGCACCGGATAGCCGCCTTCGTTCTCAAAGTACAGATGGCCGGTCCGCGACTCGGCAAACTTCATCACATACAAGTTCTGGTTGGTGAACGGCACGACGATAGTTTCGCCGACCGTGTCATACAACTGGTAGCCGCCCTGGTCAAACGTCGCGCGGGTCAGCGGCACCTGCTGGCTGGCCGGGATTTCCTGCCAGTTGAAGACCGAATCCGCGCTGGCGTTGATCCCGGCATTGCCGGCACCCAGCGGGGCGCTGACCCCGTCAATCGGCGGGGCCATCGTGGTCGGATCGTCGGCCAGAGCCGTTCCGGCGGCCAGCGATAGCCCAGCCAGAGCTGTTAGGCCGAAAGTTATATTTTGGAAAATTTTGTTCTTCACAGCGATCTTCTTTGCTGTCATTTTCTGTTCCTCGCCAATCTTCAGTGTTTTCTTATATTGTTTCTATTGACTGGCTGCCCTGGTGAATTGTTCCCGGTGCGGACAAGCCGCGGGGGTTCAGAGGCTTATTGCGAGTCCTACCCAAATAACGTGAAAAAGTTCTGAATGAAAAAGTTCTGAACGAACGTGTTATAATGGAGGTATGCAGCATGAAAACATTCCGGCGGGGGCGGGAGCGCCGCGCGAAGTGAACACGATTGTGGAAGTGCCGAAAGGATCGTCCAACAAGTACAAGTACAGCCCGGCGGGCAACATCTTCCGCTACGACCACACGCTCTTTTCGCCTCTGCATTACCCCTGCGATTACGGCTGGGTCTGCGGCACGAAAGGCGGAGGCCGGCAGCGGCCCCTCAGCGTGCTGGTCATGTCATCCAACCCGACTTTCTGCGGCTGCCTCGTCGTCGCCCGCCCCGTCGGCGCGCTGCTGATGAACGATCACCGGGGCGAGGATCACAAGATTTTATCGGTCGCGGTCGCCGACCCGCGCTTTGATGCCATCCATTCGCTCAACGATTTGTCGGAACACACGCTGCTCGAAATCCAGCACTTTTTTGAGATCTACCAAGTCTTAGAACAGCACGAAGTCGAGATCTTAGGCTGGGAAGATGTCGCCGAAACGCAGGCGAGGATTGCGGCGGCAGTGGCAACCCACCCCGCCTCGTCCCTCGGCGACCCTCCCGAAGCGGGAAGGTGAAGAGGTTTCGGACAGAGTTTAAGACTTCTGCTTGTTACGGCCTCTGAATCTTGCTCTTGACCTTCCCGCTTCGGGAGGGTCGCCGAGGGACGAGGCGGGGTGGGTTCACACCACCGACTGCTTCCAGGTTCCGCGCTTGAAGAGCGCCAGGGCGACGAGACCGTTCAACGCCGTCGAGACCGTCATGGCCCACCACGCGCCGGTTGCGCCGAAATGGAGGCCGTAAATCAGCAGCCAGGCCAGGGGCAGGCGAACGCCCCACATGGTCGCGACCCCGGCCCATGCCGGCGCTTTCGTGTCCCCTGCTCCGTTCAATGCCCCCGTCAAGATCATGCCGAGCGCGAGAAACGGCTCGGACAGCGCGGCAATACGCAGGTAAGCCACGGTCAAGGGAACGACGTGCGGGTCATGGGTGAAGATGTGCGCGAAGGGGCGGGCCAGGACAAAAAAGACGCCGCCCATGACGATCATGATCGCGAGGCCCTGCTGCAATGCGCTCCAGGCGGCTTTCTCGGCGCGGCGCGGATTTCCAGCGCCTAAGTTTTGTCCTGTCAAGGTTCCCGCCGCCATCGAGAACGCGAAACCGGGCATGAACGCGATAGACTCAGAAGTCAGCCCAATGGTCAGCGCAGCCACAGCCTCTGTCGCCTGCGGGGAGCGGGCCAAAACGCCCGTGAAAACCATCATGGACAGCACGCGCGACAGGTTCTGCCCTGCCGCCGGGATCGCGATGACCAGAATGCGCTTGGCCCAGTCCAAATCGAGCGTCTTCATCCGGGCGGCAAACCCGCGCAACGCCGACCGCTGCAAGAAGACAAAATACAGCGCCGCGCCGACAACCTGCGACGTGATCAGCGCGGTCGCACCGCCGATCAGGCCCATCTTTGGGAACCCGAAATGGCCGAAGATCAGCAGGTAATCGCCGCCGAGGTGAATAATGTTGACGCCGATCATCACCAAAAGCGGCGTCCTTGTGTCACCAAGGCCACGGAACACGCTGCTGAGAATCAGCATGGCGAATAGCGCCGGGACGCCGAGCAGGGTTAAACTCAGGTAGCGGACGCATAACCCGGCAGCATGGGCATTCACTCCCATCCAGCCGACGACCTCATGGCGCAAAGGCCAGACCACGGCAACCGAGATGACGGCGGCAATCAGCGCCAGCCACAACGACTGGTTCGCGGCGGCTTTGGCCTGGTCAGTCTCTTTCGCGCCGGTGAAGCGGGACACAAGCGCAGAGGTGCCGACACCGACCGACATGCCGACGGAGAACAGCAGGAACATAAACTGCCCGCCGACCCCGACCGCCGCCAGCGCGTCCGATCCTAAATGCCCGACAAAAAACCGATCCAAAAACGAGTTGAATGTCTGAAGCAGCATGGTCAGGACCGACGGCCACGCCAGGGTCCAGACCGCCCGGTGCAGCCCATATTTGGTTTCTTTTTGGGTTTCTTTCTCGACTTCCGGCAGCATCGGCAGTGAGCCGATCTCGCCGTCCTGCCCCGTTTCTGAGCGGTCCCAATCTTCTTCGCGCCGTGCGCCGACTCCGGTGTCTATCGCCAATCGTCCCTGCTTTCCCTCTGCCGCCTCAAAAGTGACCGCGCCTGTGCGGTTGCTGTCATGGCTTATTCTACCACGAGAGCCTTCATTGAACACCTGCGGCACCGGGAAAGTTCACCGGGAAAGTTCAGCGGCATCAGGCAAATTCTGTTCACTGAGCATTTGGAACGATTTGGAGATTGCTGTACTGGGCGAAGTTCCACCCGCTGCCCAGGCCGACCAGACCGGCGGTGTAGGCAGTGTCCACAGCGCTGCACAGCGGCTTGCCGTCGGCAGACCCCGTGATGGTGGACCCGTGGAAGCTCAGCGCGAGCGTGTGCCAGTGGTTGGCGGAGAACGAAGTGGTTCCCGTGGCAAGAACCGTCTTGAAGCGCTTCAGCTCCCACGCGCCGGTGTCCTGGACCCGCAGGGTGTAGCCGGGCGGGTCCTCACTGTTGTCGCCGGGAATGGCGTTGATTCGCCCGTGCAGAGAAACGGCCCCCGCACCTTCAATGTAAACGTCGGCGTTGAGCGTGTAGTCTTTCCAGCTACTGGAACCTAAAAAAGTCAGCGGCAGAAAAGCGCCGCCCCAGCCGCTGGAAGAGCGGGTGGCCGCCTGGCGCAGACAGTTCCCGTCGCCGACGGTCTTCGGCGCGATCTCGAACGCGCCTTCATAATCGTAATGATAGCGGGCCTGCGTGCCGACGGCATAATTCTGGTAATCATCGGCATACGGGAGCTTTAGATCGGCATCCGCCGGCGGCGCCGGGCAGACGCCTTTGCGCTGGCCGGTCGTGGTCGTGACCGAATACACGCAGTTCGGAGCGAGGGTCAGGGTGAACGCGCCGCCTTTCGGAACGACGACGCGCACCGGCACAAACTGGTTTTGGGCCGTGCTTTCCCAGACATGCAGAGCTTTCGGAGACAGTCCATGTGCCGTCTGGAACCGCACGGTTTGCGCGGCAGCCGCGCCTTTTGTCTGCAAGAGCAGGCTGTAGTCCCCGCCGGCCGGCGACTTCAAGCAGGTGTAATTGCCGCAGCCCGGCAGAAAGCCGTTGCCGCCGTTCTCCAAGAACCGCCAGCCGGGCCTCACAAACTGGTTCACATGAGCGTATCCCCACAAGACCGGCAGGACCTCATAATGACCGCTCCACGGGCTGGTGGCCCGGATCATGCCGACATCCGGGTACGACGAAACCGGATAGTAAGCCCAAAGCAGGTTCCAGACCATGTCCTTCGTGATTTTGTCACGGATATAGTTCAGGTTGAACGCTTCGATCAGCGAGATTTCCGCATCAAACCCCGGACGGTAATCGTGCAGCTCCGTGTCCCAGACCGGCTTTCCCGTCTTCAGAACAGCATCCGAGGGAACCGGCGGGTTCTCCGACCAGGTCAGATGACCTGCGTAGACATTCAGGGCTTGACCCAGCGCCGGATCCGCCAGCGACTCATTGACGATTTTGATCCAGTACGGCCCCCAATCATCGGAGCCGACCAGCTTGACATGGGCCAGGCCGTTGGCATCCAGCGCTTTGCGGAACCCGATGTACCAGTTCTTATCATAGCCCCGCTCATTTTTGCCGCCGACGCTCACGATGTCCAGCCCATGATAGCGCTTGGCTCCCTGGATAAACTTGATGTAATAGTCCCACATATCCGGGGACCAGAAGTTGCCGTTGGCGGCTGAGGGGCTGCTGCCGACCCAGCCTGGCGCTCCCCAGGCCAGGCAGTCCAGCGAGACCTGTGGGTTTCGGGCCTTCGCCTGCTCCATCAGCCACCACTCAAAGCCCCGATGGTAGTTTTCATCGGTCCGGGTGTGCTTGAAGCTCGGCTCCGAGCCTTCGGTGGAGTTGACATCCCCGCCGACTTCCACCTTCAGCTCGCTCAGCGACGCCGCAAAGTTCGGCTTGAACATGTAATCCAGGATTTGTTTGCGCTGCGCGTCCGGGTAATCCGGCAGCAGCCGGCTCGTGTTCCCGCCGCCGCTGACCGCCCCCAGCCCCTCAAACGGCCTTCCGACAGCAGCGCCGTCCAGCGTGATCGTCTGCGCCGAGGCCATTGGCCCGGCCAAAGCCAGAGCCGCCAGGGCAGAAAAAACGGATCTCCGAGCAAAGCGTATTGTGAAGTCTATCATGCCGCTTTGTTTCTGCGCGTGCGGTGTATTCTCCTGCGCGGCTCCCCTGCGAAACAGAAGCCCCCGCCGCCGGAAATGGAGGCGGGGGGGTCTGTTTTTCAGAGGCGTATCCAGGGACGCCAGGCCGAGGTCAATTCCCTGGCCGCCGGTTGTCTGGTGGACATGCGCGGCAATCGTCACAGTCGCGCCCGGCTGTAAGAGAGCCGCCGCTGCCGGAGTGACTTCCAGGGCGTCGTAAGCGCTGTTGTAGCCGCCATCGGACGCCGCTAAGACGCCGTTGACATAAATCTCGACGTCTTCGTCATGGTAGACCATAAACGCCAGATTTTTGTAGTCCCCGGCAGGCAGCGTCACGGTATGCCGAATCCAGATGTCGGAATCGGTCCAGTGGGTCCTGGTCGGGATGCCGCCGGGCGGATTGTTCGCAAACGGCGCATTCCCTGTTTTCCACGCGCTGTCGTCGAAGCCGGGCTTCGCCCAGTCGGCGGCAGGCTTGCTTGCAGCGGTGACATAGCGCCAGGAGACCGGCGACTTCTGCGCGGTCGCCAGCAGGTACGTCGCTTTCGGCGCAGCCGGCAGGGGCGCCCAGTCCGCCGCGATGACTTTATCGCCGTGCGACCACTTGTTCCAGACGGCGCGGTTGTCCAGCATCTTGATGAACAGTCCGCCGACGACTGGGCGGGCATGGAAGAAGTTGGAATGAAGATCGTCGGTGGTGTACCCGTCGGCCAGGGGGTCACGGACGGTCGTCTGGTTCAAGTAATCGTAGATCGGCGAGACAATCGCCTGGAAATCGGCGGGCTTCGTCGCCAGCGTCGCGCTCCAGACAGACCAGTCAGCTTTCGTCTGGTGCGTCCGGCTGTCCAGCGGGACGCCGTAAGGCTGCATCACGGTCTTGTAGTAGGCGACTTCATTCTCGCGCACCGAAGTCGGGAAGAGGTTCAAGCCTAAAATCTGGTCCCACACCAAATTGTACTTCTGGCTCCAAGTATTCGGCTTGTCAAACGCCAGCAGGGACGGCTTCCCGCTGCCGTTCGTGTTGGCGACAGACATCCAGTGATTGGCGTCTTCCTTTGCCAGCGCCGAATACTTCGCGTAGCCTGCCGTGTCGCCGCGCATCCGGCACATGTCGGCATACGCGCCGAGCGCGACTATCGCCTTGAGGGATAAATTCGCGTTGTGGGCCAAGTGTCCCATGAAGTCGTCGGTGCAGAGCTGATCGCCGGGATCAAGCCCGTACTGGGCCAGGAAGCTCGCCCACTGGGTCAGGATCGGCCAGTACGCCCCGGCGAACTTGGCCGAGCCGTCTTCCTGCGAAATGGCGTCGCAGAGGATCAGCATGTTGCCGCTTTCCTCCACCACCATCGCTTCGCCGGGGTCGCCGGACGCCGACGCGACTGGGTAAGTGCCGAGGTCATGCGGCGAGTTCGGGTATTTCCACATGGGCGACGCCGCATAGGCCAGCACCGGCGCGATGGACGCTTTGGCGAGGGTCGGGGACAGCAGGATCAGCATCGGGTCCTGCGGGAAGATCACGTCCACCGTGGCGATGTCGCCGTTGGACGTGTTTTCCTTCGTGAACAGCAGCGGCTGGCCGTGGGCATCCACCGACAGGCCGTTGCCCGCCAGACATTCCCGGTACGCCAGCGCGAGCATCTGCGCGTACCGTGCGCCGCCGGCTTTAGTGGCGTCCGCGGTCAGCGTGGCATCAAACGCGGTGCAGCGCGTCTCAAGACTCGGATAGTCTTTCTCAGCGGTCTGGAACATGGCTTCTGGCGTCGTGCCGCTGCGCCGCCAGTACGGGCGCAGCTTCTGCCCCGCCAGCTTGATGTTGTAAATCTCATCGTAGCCGATCATCAAGTGGCGTGACACCGGCGCAGGGCCGACCGCGCCGAGGTTGAAGGTGAACGCCAGCACGGGCATGGCATCGGACACGGCACGCGGCTTGCGCGTGTCGTCGCTCGCCGGCAGTGTCCCATTCTTCACATAAGACGCCAGCAGGGCGGCGTCGGCCCCGATGGCCCCTTTTGCCTGGCCGGCCGGCGCGACCGTGTACGCATAGCCCCAGTCAATCCGGGCGTCGTCGCCGGCCGGACGCAGCAGGGTCTGAGCCTGGGTGCCGACCCGCAGCGCCGTCAGCGGCCCCATCGCTTCGCGCTGCCAGGTGACGGCCTGATCAGGCGTGTTGACGGCCAGCTCGGAAGATGTGCTGTCATACAAAGACACTTGGTGGGGCCTGCCGTCCACCGATTTGACGCTCCACGTCAGGTATGTTACGGGCCGGGCCAGGACATTCAAATCATGCGGCAGGCTCGGCGTCATAAACGACAGCGTGACATGGACCGCCGAGTCCTCGAACTGGTAGACCGAGCGCGTCGCCGTCACTTTGAGACTTGTCTGCGGGAACGCCGGCACGTCGGTCGGGTCATAGCCCATCAGTCGGTACGCTTTGCCGTCGATGCGAATCAGCGACACCAGCGACGCCGGATGATGCGTCCAGTGCTGCGTTCCCGTGTCGTTCAAGTGGTCCGCCGGGGACCAGACCGACAGGTACGGATCGCTTGCCACCAGCGGCACCGACGGCGGGCGGAACGGCGGCGCGGCCTGGACGGCAGCGCCTATCACAAACAGAGCTGCCGTGCAGGCCAGAATGGGTTTCTTCGGCGCGGCCTTCAATCGGTTCAATAAACGGAGTTTCAAGTGCATCCTTTCCAAATAACGCCCTGTGTGTCAGGCGAAATCGCGTGCCCTGCCTTCAGCGGCAGAAAGCAAACAAAAAGCTCCGGCCCCCTGCGGAGCCGGAGCGTACATTTCACGGAAGCGGAAATCACGAATTAGAAGCCGCGCATCGTGAAGTGATAGAAGTACGGCTTTTGGTCCTTCGGGCTGATGGAGGTTTGCATCAGGTCGCCGATTCGCTGCGCTTTGACATGGCCGTCGCAGTACATCACATTCGTCAGGTCTGGGCCACCATGCCGGAACACGACCGGATTGAAGTCGTTCAGCGTAAAACCATCAACCGTTGATCCATTTGACGCGCAGCCAATCGCTGGGTAGCTGCCGGCCTTCGTTGCGCCAAGAACAGGTCCATCACAGTCTACTTGAAAACTGCCAGCGCCTTCGGTCACCCAAATTGTATTCGCCGGAGAAAGCAGCGTGGATAGCGGATATCCAGAAGCCCGGCCCTGGAAGTTGTTGCCGGGGCCAATGTCGGGGTAGCTGCCACTGCCATAATTGTAAGCATTCATCGCATAGCTGCCGTAGTAACGCTGGCTCGGCGTTGCATATCCATTCGTTCCAAGCATCTGATAGGGAACATATTTGCCGGTGTTGGTGCCGGTATCCGTGCCGTCGTTTTCGGCGACGAGACCGCCGCTGTCATCCGGGCAGTGGAAAACGTCTACGCTTTTGACAAAGGGATAAATCATATCCATCCACTTGTACTTGATGCTGCCGGGCCTGGAGTCAGACGCCTGGTAGCCGCCGTTGCCGCCCCAAGAGGAGCAAAGAAGCTCATCATAGTCTTGGCTGTACTGGATCAAAGCAGTTCCGAGCTGCTTTTCGTTAGATAAGCAGGCGGTTTTGCGGGCGTTCTCACGCACTTTCTGAAAAACAGG
The DNA here is from genome assembly GCA_964252595.1 of uncultured Armatimonadales bacterium. Taxonomy (GTDB): domain Bacteria; phylum Armatimonadota; class Armatimonadia; order Armatimonadales; family Capsulimonadaceae; genus JANXMY01. The sequence goes on along the minus strand of CAXUNT010000004.1, from coordinate 2,577 downwards.
GAACAAGATGGCGGCGAGAATCGCAATAATGGCGATGACGACGAGCAGCTCAATGAGCGTAAAGCCGCGCCGTTGAGGGGTCTTCATAAAATGCCTCTTTCAGAATAATTTAGGGAGATATTTGGGAAGCTCCGGCTTGTAAAAGCCAGAACTTCCCGGACGGCCTCTGACAGGGACGCCGATTATTGGTTATAAACACTCTGCAAATGCGCCAGTGCATTTTGCTGCACCTTTGCCATAACATCACAGTTGATGTTCATCAAAGTGTTCGGGCCGCCATCGCTGCCGACGCAGTTAGGTCCATCCGTGGCGGCTCTGTTATCTGTGAAACTGCCCCACATGTTGATCGGCGTACCGGTTTGCGTCGGCAAGAGCGCCTTCACATGGCCATCAATAAACAGGCAGTTCCACCGGCCGGAGTGTACGGGGAAGCCACGGTAAGTGCCTGGGCCGTTCCCGAAGTCGTTCCAGTCCCAGTACCCCATGCCATATTCGTCAATGGTTTCCGTCAAGAGAATTTTGTTTGACGGTGCATCCACGCTTCCTGACAGGATTGGAATGCCGTTTCCACCACCATTAGGCAACTTCGAGTTTTCATCGTAAGACTGCTCGATGTCATAGTTGATTGCATAAGAGACTGGAAGATAGGGAAAACCAGTCGCAGGAGTACCGGTTCTGCCGCCGCCGAGGTTGTAGCCGTTGCCGTCGGATCTGAAAGTGCTGGCTTCGACGTTGTCTGGGCAGGCATAAACACCGGTAGACTTGACGTAAGAATAGATTTCCTGTCCCCAATTGGAAATGTACTTGCCATTGATGTTGATAGCGATAGGTTGGTACCGCTCGTCGCTGTCTTGAAGATACTGGGTGAACGCCAAGCCGAGCTGCTTTTCGTTGGAAACACAGCTTGTACGGCGGGCATTTTCGCGAACCTTCTGGAAGACGGGAAACAAAATGGCGGCGAGGATCGCAATGATTGCTATAACGACGAGCAGCTCAATGAGCGTGAAGCCTCGCTGTTGCGGCTTCGGTTCAACGGTGGACATAATTTCTCCTCTTATGATGGCCTAGATAGTTAAAGTTGAGGCCAAGATTCGTGCGGGACGGCGTTGCGGCAGCCGAGCCGCTTCAACCAAAGACAACCAAGTATAACACTGTTTCACCCTGCTGTCAATACGTCCAACCAAATTTCTTTTCGCCCGGAAAAGACCGGCAATAATGCGGAGACAGGTAGTTTGCACGAGAATTTGCCGTATCATCTCCATCTTAGCCCGGTGTTGGGATTGACACCAAAGCCGGACTGTGTTATACTGCGTTCAGCTTTGGTTGACTTTGGTTGCGCAGAAAGCCGCCTTGGCCCAAGTTTAGGAAAAGCCCCCCCGCTCCCAATTTTGGGGAGCGGAAAAGGAAGTTCCTGCTTGGGTGGTTGCTCTTGGTCTTTCTGTATAGCTCCCTAGAATTAAGGTTTTATTGGGGCGGGGGGGCTTCCTGCTCAGTGAATACTATGTTTTCTCATCCACCGGCCGCGCCGGCCGCTGAAGCGCCGGGCGAACAGCCGCAGCTTTTTTTCATTCTTCAAGAGCGCATCGCCGGCGGCGTTTACGCCCCCGGCGCTTGGCTGCCCGCCGAACGCGCCCTGGCCGATGAGTTCCGGCTGGACCGCTCCGCTGTCCGACGCGCCCTTCGTCAGCTCGCCGATGTCGGCCTCATTGTCCGCGAGCCCGGACGCCGCCCCTGGGTGCGCGGCGGCCCGGTTCCCCTAGCCCCTGCCGGACGCAGCCCGCAGGCGACCGGGCAAGTCGGCGCCCGGCGGCCTGCCCCGCCCGAACACACCGGCCTGCGCTCGATTGTCGCTATTCTGCCCCAGCACCCCCAGTACCCGGCGTCACTCGCGATCCTGCACGGCATCAACGCCGCCCTGCGCTCGGCGGAAGCGCCTCTGCGCCTGCAAGTCTGGGATACGCATGGCGGCGCGGACGCTCGCGAGACCCGCCTGGAACACGAAGCGCTGGCGTCGGTCGTGCGGGAGCGCCTCGCCGGAGCGGTCTTGTGGCACCTCGGCGGCCCTGAGACCGTGCCGGCGCTGCGGGCGCTGGAAGCCGGCGGCACCCCTGTGGTCTTTGTGGACCGCTTCCCGCCGGAACTCGCCTGCGACTTTGTCGGCGGCGACAACCAGGCTGGGATGGAAGCCGCGCTGGACTACCTGCATGATCTGGGACACCGCCGCGTCGCGCATCTGACGACGGATGAACAGTCCACAGCGGTTTGGCAGCGCCGGGACGCTTACACGGGCGCCCTGGCCCTCGCCGGAACGCCGGCCGACCCGGACCTGATTTTCGTTGTTTCTCATGCGGACACCGCCCGTGTCGCGCCTGCCTGCGACCACTTCTTCGGGCTGCCTGACCCGCCCACCGCCGTTATCGCCATGAACGACCCGCTCGCCTACCGCTTCATTACCGAGTGCGAAAAGCGCGGCATCCGGGTCCCCGGAGACATCAGCGTCGTCGGCTTCGATGATCTGGAGCAGCATTCGCCCCGCCCCAGCCTGCTGACGACCCTGCACCAGCCCTTCGACAAGAT
>CAXUNT010000003.1:1882-95406 GCA_964252595.1 uncultured Armatimonadales bacterium | reverse complement strand
GTGCCGCTCTCGCTAGCACAGTTCAGCTTGTAAAACTAGCACCATTGGTTAGCTAGGCCAAGACTGGTCGCAACACTGCTGACAGGAGGCTAAGTTACCATTCAGTCCTCCGTAGGCTTTTTTGCAACATCCTGTCGGATCGGATGATCCGCTGCAACAGTCGCATGTTGCAGCCGTCCCGCCACAACACGAGCAGTCAAGGTTGCTAGTGCAGCAAGTAGGAGTATAGTTCGATGTGGAGTTTGCAAACGCAATCCCGGAGTTCTTAAACTCTTTTGCGACGGTCTCGGCAATCTGCCGGGTTTCTTTGTGCTGCTCCATCTTCTTGATCGCCATGCGGGCCAAATCGTCAACGGCGAACATGGAGAAGAGGGCAATGCCGGAGGTGTAGCCCATCTTGCGGAGGGCAGCCCGGCGGGTGAGGCGCTCCTGCTCCACTTTGTCCCATTTCGGGGTGTCGGAGACAGGCGCGGCGGTTTCGGCGGGGATGAGCCCGGTAGTCGGCGTGTCGGAGGTCGGGTTGTCAGCGGATGAGTGCGGCATGGGGTTCCTCGGTTCCGTTCAAGCGGGCAGGGGATGAAGCCTGCGGAGAATGGGTTGGTAGAGAATGGGTGTGGGCGTCTTTTTCAGCCTGCGCGTCGCTTTGCTCCTGCTGAAGCGCGAGAACGCGGGCGACGACCAGATCGGCCAGCTCGTGCAGGCGGGAGCGCTCTTCCATTTTGTCAATGACGGTCTGGGCGACCAAATCCACAAAATTGTTGCGCTCATCGGCACTGGAATAGGGCATGAAAGCACCTGATTGGGCGGGATAATCCGCGCCTGGCTTCTGAGTCATCTCTAGGAAGGGAGGATTTCAGTAGGAAGGGAGGATTTCAGAAAGAGTATAACCGATGCTGCGCGGCGTTTGTGTTAAGGGAAGGTTAAGTTTTGATTAAGTTTGTGTTAAGAGAAACAGGACCAGAACCGCCGGGACTTTTTGCGCTTGCGCCACGCAGCGGCCTAACCAAACCCTTGCCGACTGCCGATAAAAGTAACAGCATCAAAATAGAATGTGTGCATTTTCCAGGAGCAAGACAGATTATGACGGTGGTTCTCCCGGCGGGCGGCGGCACGAAACGAAAAGAATTGGGGCATCTCTTAGTGGAGCAGGGTCTGCTGAAAGAACAGCAGCTTACACTCGCGCTGACGTTCCAAAAACAGACCGGCAAGCCCCTCGGCGAAGTGCTGGTCGAACTCGGGCTGGTCGGAACCGAAGATGTGACACGGGCGCGGGCGCAGCAAGTGGACGCGGCGTATGTGGCGATGGAAGATGTCGCCGTGGACAAAGAAATACTCGCGCTCGTGCCGGCGGCGCTGGCCCACAAGTATGCTTTGCTGCCTATCGGCAAGACGCCCGATGGGACCCTGAAAATCATCGTTGCCGCGTGGAACGCGCGGGTGATGGAAGCCGCCCACAAGATCGCGACTGCCCACCGGATGCGGATTGCTCCGGCGATTGCGACGGAAGCGTCTCTGCTGGCCGCGATTACCCACTGGTACGGCCCGGCGCCGGAAGCCGCCGAGCCGAAACCGGCCGCAGAAGCGGCCCCGCGCACCGCCGTTCCCGCGCCGCTGACCCCGGCTGCGAAAACCCCGGCACTGCCCGCCCGCGCGGACGACAAGCGGGCCTCGGACGTGTTTTCAGGCACCCTGTCGCCGGCCTCCGCTGCGCCTGCTCCGGCGGCAGGCGCCCAGCCGGACGCGCTGGACGTCGCCGGGGTGGACCAGCCGGCCGTCATCCAGTTCATCAACAAAATTTTAACCGACGCTATTCTTGCGGGTGCGAGCGACATTCATTTAGAACCGCGCCGCAACTCGCTGGAAGTACGGTTCCGGCAGGACGGCACGCTGCGTTCAGTGGATTCCATTCGCCGCGAATTTCAGCCTGCGTGTTCGTCGCGCCTGAAAATCATGGCGGAAATGAACATCGCCGAGCGGCGTCTGCCGCAGGACGGCCGCATTTCGGTTACTGTCGAGGGCCGCTCGGTGGATATGCGCGTCTCGTCGCTGCCTACCCAGTACGGCGAGTCCCTTGTCCTGCGAATTTTGGATAAATCGGGCGTCCGGCCGCAGTTGTCCCAGCTCGGCTTCTCCGAGCGCAATCTGAAAGCTTTGAATGGGCTGATCCGCAAGCCGCACGGCATCTTTCTGGCAACCGGGCCGACGGGATCAGGCAAAACGACGACCCTCTACAGCGCCATTCACGAGATCCACACGCCGGATGTCAACATCATCACGGTTGAAGACCCGATTGAGTATGAGCTAGACGGCATCCGGCAGTCCAACGTCAACGAAAAAGCGGGTCTGACGTTCGCCCGTCAGCTTCGGGCTATACTGCGCCAGGACCCGGATATCATCTATGTCGGCGAAATCCGCGATCAAGAGACCGCCGAGATCGCGTTCCGGGCCGCCTTGACCGGCCACTTGGTCTTTTCAACGCTGCACTGCAACGATGCCGCCGGGGCGATCACGCGGCTTTTGAACATGGGCATGGACCCGTTTCTAGTGGCGTCCTCGGTGGTCGGCATTCTCGCACAGCGGCTCGTCCGCAAAGTCTGCCCGCAGTGCGCTCGTCCCACGCCGCCCGCCGAGGTGGAATTATCGGCCTTCGGCGTTGACCCCGACTCCCCGGAGTTCCACCGAGCCAAGTTCGTGACCGGCGCGGGCTGCGACTTTTGCAGCGGGGTGGGGTACAAAGGCCGCGCCAGTGTTCAAGAACTGATGGTGATGGATGACGGCATTCGGGCCATGACACTGGAGCGTGTGCCGTCCCATAAAATCCGCCAGGCCGCGATGGTGCGCGGGATGCAGACCATGCGCCAGGATGCGGCGGCGAAAGTCATGCAGGGCATCACGACATTTGAAGAAGCCCAGAAGCGCGTGTACATTGAAGAAAGCGGAGAAGAGTAGGCTATCGGAACAGCCGGCGTCACTGCTGATGCACCTGCGTGATCGCGAGGGTAACGCGCCGGACCAGCTCGCCGCGCCAGATGAGGTCTTCTGCTTCAATCGCATTCTCGGGATTAGAAAGTGTGGCGATCTCTAGGAGCGCTTTTTCCGGCACTGGGTTATATTTGGGGTCGAGAACGCCCAGCTCGCGGCCTGCCAAACCCCGGATGCCGTGAAAATCTTCCGTGCTGCGGCAGAGGTTGTCCTGAGACATCTGATTTGCCAGCGCCCTGGCAAAAAGCGGGATAGGATGGCAGCGGCGATCTACGCAGACCACACCGCCCTGCACCGTATCTGTGTGGAACTGGTCAAAGTGGAGAGACAAAAAGAAGACATCGTGGGCTGCGTGCGGGTCCACACACTGCTTTGCCCAGATCGCGCGTGCGGTCTGCGCTCGCTGCCAGAGCGGGCGCGGCGAATGCCGCAGGCCGAGAGGCTTTCCGGTGGCCTCCATGACGGCATCGGTGGGCCGCTCCAGCGGCGGCTCGGACCGGGCAAGCGCCGGGTTCAGGCAGCGCGAGCGCACGGTGAAGATAATCCGGGCGCCCTGCGCTTTGAGGCTTGCCGCCAGCTCCGCTGCCGTGCGGTAAGACAGCGCGGCTTCGGACAGCGGCCCGGCGGTTGTGCCGGGATCGGCCCCGCCATGTCCGGGGTCCAGCACGACCACGACTCCCGAAAGCGGCCCGCCGGGCGGCCCGGCAGCGGCCATTTTGGGGGACGGCCGTGGCGGCGAATGCCGCAGACCGGTCAGCATCAAAAAGCCGATGCACCCAAAAACGGCGGCAGCCGCTCCTAACACTTGTGCCTGATGACGCATGATGACCTGCTTTCTTCAGTCAAAAGGCCACCGCGCTGTGGACACCTCGGATCGCCAGCTACGCTCCCAAGCCGCCAATAGCCTTCCCAATAAAGTAGGTCACAATGCCTTCCACCGCGCCGACCAGAGTCATTTCCAAGCCGCTGCTCCACCACGAGCGCACTGTGATCATCGTTTTCGCCGCGCCGACCGCGAAATGCGCGATCAAAGAAATCACGGCGGCGGCGATGATCGCGGCAGGACCGTGCAGGAAAAAGAACGGGATAATCGGAATGAACGCGCCGACCGCCGTGGATACGAAGCCCGACGCTGCCGAGACCAGCGGGTTTGAGAGCGCATCTTCGCTTAAATTGAGCTGCTCGGCGGCCAGGGTCTTGAGAAACTGCTCCGGGTCACGCGCCAGATGCTCGGCGGCCCGGACGGCGTCCTCGTGCGGCAGGCCCTTGACTTCCAGCACCAGCGCCATTTCCTCTTTGCCCTCTTCAGGGTTGTCTTCCAGCTCCGCCCGCTTTCGGTGCAGCTCGGCGTCGTAGATCTCGCGCTCGCTTTTTGCCGCCAGATATGCGCCGGAACCCATAGACAGCGCGGACGCGATCATGCCGGCAAGGCCCGACAGCAGCACATAATGCTGATTGCCGGCGGTCGCGCCGGACACGCCCGATACAATCCCGAAGATCGCGCCGAGGCCGTCGTTGACCCCATAAATCGCGTCCCCAATCCACGACGCCGGCGACCGATGCCCTTTTCTCGCCCGCAGATCATCCAATGCCTGCTGTGGGTTGACGGGCCGGGAGAACATCCGTCCGATGGGCAGGTCCGCCGACGGCGATGGGGCCAGCATGGCCTTCAGGGCTTTTGAGTGCGCTTTCTCGTCCGCCATGACTCGGTTCAAGATCTCTACGCTCGCCGCATCGCCCAGCTCTTTTAACTGCCGTCCATACAAAGCGACATGCTTGCGCTCATCCATTTCAACACGTCGCAAAGTTGCGTCGGAGCCACCGATCTTGTTGACCAGCGTGTCCGCTACTCCTGTGGGCGAGCCGATATAGGCCGGGGCCGGTGCGCCAAGCTCCGCCAGCCGCCGCGCCCACATCTCGGCATGGTGTTCCTCGGCGTGCGCCAGCCCTTCTAAAATCTGCCGGCGGCGCGGATCGGTCTCCCGCCCGGCCAGCGTCCGGTAGGTCGCCGCGCCCTCTGTCTCTTCCTGCCAGTTGCTTTCAATCGCTTTGATCAGCCGCGCATTGCCTGCTTGCGGCGCTTGTTCGGTCACACTCATGCTTTACTTCTTTCCATCTCGCTTCTTTTTTCTTGTGCCAAGCAGATTGGGCAAAGGCCGTAAAACTCAACGCGCGGGGCGTGGATTTCATAGCCCGATGCCGCCTGCGCCCGCCCCGGCAGTCCTGACAGCCCTTCAATTTCCACATCTTGGATTGCGCCGCAGCGGATGCAGATGACATGGGGGTGGAACGTAGGCCGGACGCCGTCATAATGCTGCCGCCCATCCCCCGGCTGGATTTCCAGCACTTCGCCCATGTCCCGCAGCGTGTCTAAAGTTTTATAAACCGTCGCGAGCGATGTCGTCGGCGAGACCAGCCGCACCTGCGCGAAAATCTCTTCCGCGCTCGGATGCGTATTGGACTCAAGCAGCGCCCGCAGAATACAAAGCCGCTGCGGCGTGATCCGATGCCCGCTGTTATGTAATTTCAAGCGCAAGTCTTCCACCCGCGCGTCAATCTGTGTTTCCATAGGTTAAATAGAACAATTCTCTACGGAGAATAGCTCTCCGTAATTATGCCTAAGATAGGTGGTTTTGTCAAGCTGTCTAAGCTGCACTACTAATGTGGAAAATTAAGCCCCGTGCAGCGCACGCCAGGCGGCTTCAATGGCGGCACGCAGCTCGGCGGCGGCGGCCTGGGGATCGGGAGCTTGGGTCACGGCATCGGTGACGGCGACGCCGTCGGCTCCGGCGCGGAGGCAGTCCGCGACATCGGCGGGGGTTTGGATGCCTCCAAACGCAACCACGGGAATCTGCACGGCGTCTTTGACTTTTCGCAAAAGCGCCAAACCCTCGCCGGGAGCGGCGGCGTCAAACGCTGGGCCGACCTGGACATAATCCGCGCCGCCGCGCTCCGCCGCCGCCGCGCCGGTGACAGTACGGATGAACGAGCCGACAATAGCTTCCCCGGAAGGACGCAAAAAGTCGCGGGCGGCAGAAGGCTTGTACGAGCGCTCAGTCAGCAGCACGCCGTCCGCGCCGCACTTTTCGGCCAGCTCCAAGTCGCCGGTAACCACAAACCTGGCCTGCCCGGCGGTCATCTCGCGCAGGCGCAAGGCGACGGCGTACAGGCCGAGGTCGTCGGCGCTGGAATTACGGACCCGGAGCTGCACGATGTTGACGCCGCCGGCGACGGCGGCTTCCACCAGAGAAAGCGGATCGGCTTTTTCGCCCGCACGGGGCCGGTACAGCGCACGTCCGGTCACAAGGGTCAAGCTGGGCTGGGGAATGTCTCTCACGCCGACTATTGTACCCAATGCAGGCGAAACTTGCAAACAGACAGTCTCTGACCGGGCCTCTGTTAGCTCAACCCTGCCTTGCGCCAGATGTCGTCCATTGCCGCGCCGACGCGCTCCAAACGCGCGGCGTCCGACGGCAGCCCACTTAAATCCACGAACGGCTCCGGGATCACTGGAGCATCGCAGCCGATAGCGGCGAGGCTTTGCAGAAAGCCTGCAATGTCAATCACTCCCGTCGCGCCGGGCAAATCCCGCACCCCATCCAACTGCTCATCCACGGGGACCCCGACGGGACCATCGTTGACATGAACCACCACGACTTCGGCGGGCGTCAGCGCCCGAAGCTGCTCTACGGTGCCGTGGGACGTGTACCAGTGCCAGCAGTCCAAAAGCAGGCCGACGTTCGGGCCGATCTCCCGGCCCATTTCCAGCATCCCCTCCATCGTGTGAATAAACAGAAACTTCTGCGTGTCCCGCAGCGTCTTCGGTCCGATGAACTCCAGGCCCAGTGACAGGCCGTGGTCAGACAGTATCTTCGCGATGGGGGTAAACCGCGCGACATGAAAGTCTTTGTTCTCGTCAAACTGCCGCTCGTTGGAGCACGGCATGATCCAGGTCATTGTCCGGGTCACGCCGATGGCCGCCGCCGCTTCGGCGAGGCGCGGCAGGTCGTTCAAACTGGCTCGCCAGGCGTCTTCCCCACCGCGCCATTCCACCGGCAGCCCGAAGGCGGCCGGCATGATGCTGGCTGCGGCAAACTTATCCACCACGGCGCTGCGCCCCTCCGTCTCGACGAGGCCCGCGATCTCCGATGGGTCAATTTCCACGCCGCCGAACCCGCCGGTCTGTGCTGCCTTAATCCGCGCGTCCAAGTTCCCCGCCGAAACCCCGATCGCGCCGGGGCTGAGTGCTTTATACATAAATCTCTCCTATTCTCGTATCCAAACCTGCATTGCGCCGGGCGCTCGGTTGTCCCAGGCGCAGTAGGGGATCGCCGTGACCGCCGCCGGCTCGGTCGGCGGCGGCACAGTGCGGTACAGTCCGCTTCCGGTCTCTGACGACAGCCGCCGCGCGGTGCCGCGCAGGACGACAACGCCGCCCAGCAGGTCCGGCGCAAACTCCGCCGTCAGCTCAGCCTCACGCGGCAAAGTCAGGCTGTCCAAATCCGAACCGTTGTCGGCGGCTTCCAGACAATAAACAATCGGGCCGCGCCGCAGAGCCACCCGGCCCCGATTGACCCCAACGCGCGGATCGGCGTAAACGCGCTGGGTGGACATCGGCAGGTCCAAAACGATCGTGTCGCCGGGCTGCCATTCCCGCTCAATCACGGCATAACCGCGCTCGACAAGCAGCGTCACCGCCTCACCGTTCAGGGAAGCAGTCGGCGCTTCGCACCATGCCGGAAGCCGCAGACGCAGCCGAAACGAGGCCGGCTGTTCGGGGGTCACTTCCAGCGAAACACGCCCTTCCCAGGGATACGCGGTTGTCTGCGTCACCGTCACGGTCTGCCCGGCGACCGCCAGAGCCGCCGTTCCCTGAACATAGAGATGCACGGCGAGATCCGTTTCGCTTTGGCCGTACACATACGCCCCCAGTGACGCCAAAAGCCGAGCAATGTTCGGCGGGCAGCAGGCGCAGCCGAACCAGTCCTGCCGGTGGTGCGCTCCCGTGCTTGCCAGTGGGTTCTCGTAAAAGAAGCGGGTGCCGTCCAGCGAAACGCCGCTGAGAACTCCATTATACAGCGCCTGCTCCATCACGTCGGCGTACCGGCTGTCGCACTCCAGATTGACCATGCGTGACGCCCAGAAAACCAATCCGATCGCGGCGCAGGTCTCGGCGTAAGCCGTCAAGTTGGGGAGATCATAATCTGCGCCGTAGCCTTCATTGGACGCAAAGCCGCCGATCCCGCCGGTGACATACATCTGCGCCGAGGTGACATGGTCCCAAATCTTTTCGAGGGCCTGCTTCAGCGTCCCGTCGCTTTCCGTCGCGGCAAGGTCCGCCATCGCCGTGTAGAGGTACATCCCGCGCACGGCATGGCCGGTGACGCGTGTCTGCTCACGCACAGGCTCATGCGCCTGGTTATACTCATAGGACTTGAAGTAGAAGTTTGCCGGCTCCTCGCCCCGCGCCCGCGCTTCCTCGTCGAAGTAATGCGGCTGCCGTCCACGCTCGTCCACGAAATATCGTGCCAAGTCTCGGTATTTCGCCTCGCCGGTCGCGTCCGCCAGCTTTACCAGCGCCAGCTCGATTTCTTCGTGGCCGCAGTAACCGCGCTTTTGTCCGGATTCCGTACCAAAAACGGTGCCGATGTAGTCAGCGTAGCGACGGACAACATCTAAAAGCGTTGTTTTTCCCGTCGCGGCATAATAGGCGACCCCTGCTTCAATCAGATGCCCCGCGCAGTACAGCTCATGGTAGTCACGCAAGTTGACCCACCGCTGCTCCGGCGCAATCGCCGTGAAGTAGGTGTTCAAGTAACCGTCAGGCTGCTGTGCGGCGGCCAGCAGGTCAATCGTTTGATCCACCAGTTTTTCTACTTGGGGGTCGGGATGGGTTTCCAGGCTGTACGCCGCTGCTTCGAGCCACTTGGCAATATCGGAATCCCAAAAATAATGCTGCTCCGGCATCGGTGCCAGCTTGAGCGCTTCGATCCGCCCGGTCTGCTCGCACTGCTTGTACTCGGCGGGCAGGGTCGCTTCCCGGTTGACGCGCCTGCGTTCCGACCAGAAGTTGTCGTCAATCGTCACCGCCTTCAGCGGCGGAGGCTGGAGTTTCATAAAAGTGTTCTCCGGGCAATGCCGGGCCTTCCTACTGATTTAATGGAAAACCCCAGCAGGAAAATTTCCTTTAGACGGTATGTTCTCCGTGCGAAGCACGCTTCTTTGCCGAGGTTTTCTACAACCCCGGCGGCTGTCCTCGTTCCGGCGGTTACTCAAACGGGCCGCGCAGAAATGACAAAATCAACTACCACAGCGCCAAGTACCAGACCCGGCGGCCGATCCCCGGCGCGGCATTCGCGGCCAGCGATGCCGCGCTGTGCAGGACACCGGCGGGCCGCAGGGCAATTTTATTCTTGGAACACGGGCGGCAGCGTGTTCCCGCCGGCGTATAGACCGTGCATTTCGGGCAGATCGGCGCTTCGCACCGCCCGCAGCGCAGGCGCGTCACGGCTTTGGTGTGTTTAGCGCAGTAGAGTTCGCCGTCGCCGCCGGGGACTGCGGCTGCTTCTGTTGCTTTCAGCGCTCCGCCGCACTCGCCGCAGAACTTTTTGCCGTCGGGGTTCGCGGCCTTGCACTGAAAGCAGTTCATCTCCCATTCTCCTCCACGACCGCGTTGCTGGGGGTATATTCGCCATCGGCCTGCAAAATCCTGTGCAGGATTTCGGGAGGCCCGCGCCGTACCAATCAGGAGAGGAAATTGCTATGCTGCTGCGTCAATCATACTGCGGATGGATCTTTGCCGGGCATGGTGTTTCCGATGGGGATCTGCTTCAGCAGGCAAAGACTATCGGCTACGAAGGAGTGGAGCTGATCAGTGAAACACTGTTCGGACAGGCGCAGGATTTAGGATTGGAGATCGTGACCCATAACGGCCAGCCGGACATCTCCCTGGGCTGGAACGATCCTGCATTGCATTCCGCCCTGGAAGCGCAAATGCACGAGCGCTTGGCGCTGGCCCAAAAGTATGGCATCTTAAACTTAATCGTGTTCAGCGGCAACCGCCGCGAAGGTCTCTCGGACGAAGCGGGGCTGGAAAACACGGCGCTGGGGCTGTCAAAAGCGGCGGCTGCCGCCGAACAAGCCGGCGTCACCCTGCTGCTGGAGCTGCTGAACTCCAAGCGCGACCATGTAGGGTATCAGTGCGACCGGACCGCCTGGGGCGCGGAAGTCTGCCGCCGGATCGGCTCGCCGCGCGTCAAGCTGCTATACGATATTTACCATATGCAGATCATGGAAGGTGATCTCATCCGCACGATAGAACAAAATCACGGCGAGATCGGCCACTACCATACAGCCGGCAATCCGGGACGCCGCGATTTGGACAGGGCGCAGGAGATCAATTATCCGCCAGTGTTTCAGGCCATCGCCGCCACCGGTTACAGTGGGTTCGTTGGGCATGAGTTCGCGCCCAAAGGCGATCCCGTGGCAGCATTGCAGTCCGCTTACGATCTGTGCCGCCTAGCACTTACGCAGCGATAATTACAAGAAGTCAAAGGAGCCACTGATGACCCCAACATTCCTGTTCACGCGCCGCGTGTCCGGCGCACTGCCGCCGACCAAGTTCGGCGAGCTTGTCGGAACATTTGACCATGCGACACTTGTTCCCGAAGGCAACACCCGGCCCGATGACAACCATGTCTATCTTTGGGTGCGTGTCCCCGATGGTCCGTTCGAGGGCTTGTACGAGTGCGCGTTCAACATCCATTCCACCGACCAGACCGATGTCTCGTTCACCGATTGGCCGGAAGATTTGACGGGGAAGACGCTGCCGGCGGCGGGGTGGACGGAGCCGGCGCTGAGCTACGCGGCGCTTGGCCTTAAAGACGCCGATTTTGCGCCGGTCCGTCTGGGCGACTTGCAGACATTGGTGACGCACTACGCGGAAACGTGTACGCGGATGGCCGCTTACGGCACGACCTATTCCGAAGGAACGGGCCTGCACGACATTCACCTGAACGCCGGGGAGCCGCCCGGCAGTTCTCATGCCGACCGGACCGGGCAGGATGGGGCGCTCGTGTTTTATTTCGGCGGCGCCGCTCCCTCGGCGCACTGGATTTTTGTCAAGTTCAGCACACAGAGTTTGCCGTGATTTGCCGGATTACCCAGCAATGTGCTATAATAAACCGGCCAAAGGCAATATGCCTGAGTGATTTTTTGAGGAGCGTTAGGTTCGGCTATGGACACCAGTGATTTCCGCAACGGCATTTCCATCATCATGGATAATGACATTTACACGATTACCGACTTTCAGCATGTCAAACCCGGCAAGGGCGGAGCGTTTGTTCGTTCGACCCTGAAGAACATCAAGAACGGGCGCACCATCGAAAAAACTTGGCGCGGCGGCGAGCGCATGGAACAGGCGTTCCTGGAACGCAAGACTATGCAGTACCTGTATAATGATGGGGCGGACTACTTTGTGATGGACCCGGAAACGTTCGAGCAGATTTCCGTCTCGAAAGATCAGATCGGTGACACCGTCAAGTATCTGAAAGAGAACATGGAGCTGCAAGTTCTCAATCACAAAGACGCGATTATCGGTATTGAAGTCCCTTCCTTTGTCGAGCTGGTCGTGACCGAGACCGCCGGCAGCGAAAAAGGCGACACGGCCTCCGGCGGCGGCAAGCCCGCGACGGTCGAGACCGGCGCGGTGGTCAGCGTGCCGTTCTTTGTGAAAGTCGGCGACAAGATCAAAATTGACACCCGCAGCGATCAGTATTTAGAGCGGGTCAAGTAGTTCCGCTTTAGGAAATGTGATTTATGGCTGAACGAGTTGATCTGACCGAAGCGCCGCTGCCGCGGGCACCCCGCGCCAAGCGGCCTAAAGGTGGGCGCGGAACTGGCGTCGCCAAGCTGGACGAGATTGCCGTCAAGGTGCTGGGCGGCGCGGCGATTGTCGCGGCTCTGATGCTGCTGTACCTGCTGTGGGGCCTTCTCAGCGGGGCTTGGTCGCATGAAGTCGTGGGGCATATGCCCCACGCGCAGAAAGCCCTTCAGCTTGCGAACATTGCTCTGGTGTTCCAGATTTTGGACGCGGCGAGCTTTTTGCTGATTGTTTCTTTGTTGATCTCCTGCGCCCGTGCGGAAGGGGTCGGCTACTGGCTCCTCGGGGGGGCGGCGTTTTTTGCCGCCGGCACGTCGTTTCTGACTGAGCAGGTCTACGGTTATTCCCATCACACGGCCAGCAATGCGTCCCAGCTTGTTTTGACCGACTTCGGCTCCCTGGCCTGGATGTTCGGCGTTCCCGGCGTTCTCTGGACGGTTGTAGACATCTACCGCCGCCTGGCGTCCGCCGCCGACATCGCCGCTATCCAGCGGGCGAATGCCAAGTACGGCCACGGTGTTCCGAAGCAGAAGGCCAGCGCCCAGCGCCAGGTCTTTTTAGGCCGCTGCTGGGAAGGCCCGTTCTGCAAGGACGGCATCCGCCAGAAGTGCCCCGTCTTCATTGAGAAAAAAGGTCCGTGCTGGCAGCGCAAAGAAGGCTGTATGTGTGAGGAGCGCATTGTCCTTCAAGCCATGATCGCCCCCGACTGGAAGGACCAGATGAGCCGCGCCAATCAAGCGCTGACAATGGGAACCGGGGCGCGGAAAGTCCTTACTCCCGCGATGAAGCGCGACCGCTGCCGCAACTGCACCATCTACAACGAGCATCAGCGTCAAAAGCACAAAGCTTTGACCGCCGTGACGCTGATTGCCATACCTGTACTTCTGGTTCTCAACTTCCCGACCATGCAGGGCTGGGTCGGCGCGTTCCTCAAAATGATGGACACCGCCGCCATGCGCTTCTCGTTTAACGGGACCGGCACGGGGATTGCGCTGCTTCACGGCGACTCCTACGCCATCTTCGCCTGGGTGATGGTGTTCGTCTTCGCCGTCGTCCTGCTGTCCCAGGCCCTGAAGCTCGTTGAATACGTCTGCTTCACGCTGAAGATTTAGGAGAAGATAAAGCCGAGGGAGCGAACTCCCTTGTCTTTATCTCCATGGCGAAATGCCGCAGGAATGAACTATTTCAGTGTAACCAATTTGTTTATAGGCCCCAGCTTGCTGCTTTTCGTTGCGGTAAGCGCGAATCAGCCAACGCTGAAGCGTAAAACAACTGTGATGTGCCTCTATATTTGGTTGCTCGCGCCGCTTCTGGTTTACCCTGCCTGCATGGAGCGTCATAATCTACCGCCGGTCCTTTTCTGGCTTGACATCGCTTTTGCCGTGTTTCTCCTGTTGTCGTCAATTCGGCTTTACCGATGGTCAAACCTCTGGATACAGAAGATTGAAGAAATGAAGCAACGTTCCGCAAAACGTGCCGCTTACATTGAGAGCTTACGGTACAAAGAGGACGAAGAGCCTGCTTGATATGAACTTAGAACTGGCCGAGAAACTTGTTGGGCTGCTGGGCGAATTCCCGGTGTCCGAGATTACCGTGGAAACTGAAAACAGCCGGGTGCATGTCGTGAAGCCGCTGGGGAGCGTTGTTCCTGCCCCGGCAGCGGCGATGCACGCCGCCGCGCCCCCCGAAGATACCGGAGCGCTGGACGTGGAAACCGCGCCGGAGCCGATCCGGCTTTGGGCACCGATGGTCGGCGTCTTCTACCATGCCGAGCCGCCCCTGCCGTTCGGGGCCGAGATCAAGCCCGGTCAGATCGTCGGCTGCATCGAGTCCATGAAACTGATGAACGATGTCCGTGCTGAGTCCGCCGGACGCATCACGGACATTCTTATCGAAGACGGCGCACCGGTTGAATACGGCCAGACACTGTTTCGTTTGGCCGCTTTCTCACCCAGTTGAGGCTTACCTATGCAGAACATTCAGCACCCCCAAAAGTATCAGCGCGGACAATGGTCCCTTGTCGGTGTCCTCGTCTCGCTGGCCGTCATCGCGATTTTATCGGCGTGGTACTACGCCAAGATCCTGAAGCCGCAGGCCGGATCGCACAACGGTGCCCCCGCCGCCGAGCAGAAAGCCTACGGCTCCGTGTGCAGTGTCTACCAGTCGCAGATCAACCAAGCCGTTATGATGTACAAGAGCGACCACAACGACCGCAATCCGCAAAGCTTTGAACCGCTGAAAAAATACGGCGCGACCGATGACATTGTGAAGGCGCAGGGCTGCCAGTTCCAGCTTGATGCTTCCACCGGCGCTGTGACCGACATCGGCCATGGGGAAGCCGCGCCGAACGCCCAGCCGGTCGTGGTGGGCGGCGCTGCGTCTGCACCTGCCGCGAACGCGCCCGGCCCGTACTGGCAGCAGTCCGCTCCGCAGTCTCAGCCCGGCGCTTCCAGTCCGCAGGCTGCGCCCGCGACCGGTCCCGGCGGCATCCACCTCCCGCCCGGCGCAGGCAGCAGCGTTCCCGCCGACGGCGGCGGTGAGTAGCCGCTGTTTCAGCGAGTAACTCCTACGAGTAGTTAAAAACTACTCGCCAGGAGCGGCGTCCTGCGGACGGTCGGACGATGTCTGACACCCGAAGGGTGCTTCTCCTAGCGAGTATTTTTTAACTACTCGTTTTATTCTGTATCTCGTTTTATTCTGTATCGCCATTATGTTCAAAAAAATCCTTATTGCCAACCGCGGCGACATTGCCGTCCGCGTCATCCGCGCCGCCCGTGAGCTGAAAATCGCAACTGTCGCCGTCTATTCTCAGGCCGACGCCGACTCGCTTCATGTCCGCCTGGCCGACGAAGCTGTCTGCATCGGGCCGCCGGAGCGCAAAGGCTCCTACCTCAACGCCCCGAATATCCTCAGCGCCGCCGTCATCACCGGCTGCGACGCCGTCCATCCCGGCATCGGCTTTCTCGCGGAAGTCGCGTCATTTGCCGAGATGTGCAATGCCATCGGCCTCAAATATATTGGCCCGCCGGTGAAGTCCATTGAGCTGATGGGCGACAAAATAGAAGCCCGTGCCACCATGGAAAAATCGGGTGTTCCCATTGTCCCTGGCACGAATACCGCCCTGCGTGACCCGCTCGAAGCCGCCAAAGTCGCTTCCCAAATTGGTTTTCCCGTCATGATCAAAGCCGCAGGCGGCGGCGGCGGGCGCGGCATCCGGGTGGTGCAGAACGAAGAAGAGTTTTCGAAGATCCTCAAAACCGCCCAAGTCGAAGCCGAGTCGTCCTTCGGGAATGCCGACGTCTACATTGAAAAGTTCATTGAGCATTTCCGGCACATTGAAGTGCAGATACTCGCCGACGAACACGGAAACGTTCTCCATCTCGGTGAGCGCGACTGCTCGCTGCAAACCCAGCGCTACCAAAAGATGGTCGAGGAAGCCCCCGCCCCCAATCTTGACCCAAACGTTCGCAAACGCATCTGCGACGCCGCCGTCCAGGCCGCAAAAGCCGCCGATTATACCAATGCCGGCACCGTCGAGTTCATCGCCGCGCCGGGCGGCGAGTTCTACTTTATGGAGATGAACACGCGCCTTCAGATTGAGCATCCCATTACAGAGATGGTCACGGGTCTGGATTTGGTCAAATGGCAGATCAAAATCGCGGCAGGCGAAACGCTGCCGTTTTCCCAGAGCGACATCCACTGGAACGGCCACGCGATTGAAGTGCGCCTCACCGCCCGCGACCCCGCCCGCGACTTCGCGCCGTCGGCGGGCAAGATCACCAGCCTGCGCCTCCCCGGCGGCCTCGGCGTCCGCATTGACACCCACGTCTTCGCCGGCTACGAAGTCCCGCCGTATTACGATTCGATGATCGCCAAGCTCATCGTCTGGGACGACACCCGCGACGCCGCTATCAACCGGATGCAGCGGGCCTTAGATGAAGTGGAGATCGGCGGCGTCAAGACCGATTTGGAATATCACAAGAAGATACTCGCGAATGCCGCCTTCCGCAAAGGCGACCTCAACACCAAGTTTTTAGCGACTCATGTGACGGAGTAGGGGCAATTAGTGGACGACAGAATACGTCAGTATATTCAGGCTTATCAAACAGATGTCATCATAGCCGCTGAAGCAAAGCTTGGGCGTTCGCTTGTGGCAGACGAAAAGGCAGGTATCGAAAATACACACTCCGGCCTGCGCCTGGAAGGTTTGTATCTGGCATTCAGCCATGCGTCTTTTTCCCAAGCCGAAGTTGTTGAAGTGCTGGCGCAGTATGCAGCCAAACTATCAGAACCCACCCTGCCGCAAGCGGCGACCCTCCCGAAACGGGAAGGTGAAGAGTGAGTTTAAGACTGAGCGGAACGCCGACAGCATTTAGTCGCTTCGACTTTCACTCCACAGTAGCCCGGCATTTTAATGCCGGGTGCGATTGCAGCCATGCGCCGAAGAACCATGCTATCAACGGCACGGGTACACAGCGAAGACGCTACGAAGTACCGCTTCTGCACTGGCAGACCCAGAGGGCGCGGCACTGGAATCATAAACTGCCTTTTTCGGCTATAATGTCGCATGTTGAAGATCACCGACTCGGATACGCTCTCGGAGGAGATGCTGCCCGAATATCGCTTTGATTACAGCAAGGCCCAGCCGAACCGTTTTGTTCAGCGGGACAATGCTTCGCAGACGATCCACTTGGATGACGATGTCGCAGCGGTATTTACAACGGAAGCCTCAGTCAATGCGGTTTTGCGGGCGCTCATTCAAACCATGCCGCCAACTTCTCGCCGTGAGTCTCCCTAACGTCCTCATGCCCAAAGCCCGCCGCAAGCCGCCGCGCACTGTCTCCCTGCCGCGCCTCGTCGTCCCTGTTGGGCTAAGTCTCATTTTGGCTTTGAGCATCGTCGGCTTTGTGTATTACACGAAAATCACTCTCTACCAGCAGGCACACTTTGCGCCTGACTCGGTCCACCCGTGGGACGATTATGCTGCCCTGTGCCTGTTTTTGGCAATGGCGGCGACGGCGCTGCTTCTCCTGAACAAGCGGGACCCGCCGCCGATGCGGTGGCGGCGCGGGCGTGTCCCCGCTCGATTCTCCAAACCGCACCGGCAGGCAAAACGGCGGCGAGCGGGTACAATACGCTTACCATGACACCTCCGAACCATTCTCATCCGCACGGCGGACCCGGCTCGCACGGCGACCCGCGCTCCACCCGCCGGGAAGCCCGCGAGCTGGCCCTGCGGATGCTGTTTCAGCTTGACCTCGGCCGGCAGCCGGTGGACGAAGTGGTCGAAGCGGCCCTGGCCCAGTCGCCGCTGGAAGGGGCAAACCGTGACTACGCCGATATCTTGGTGCGCGAAACGCTGAACCATTTGACGGACATCGACCCGCGCATCGCGGCCTTGACCCCCGACTGGAACTCCGACCGGCAGGCCGTCGTGGACCGCAATATCTTAAGGCTGGCCGCCTACGAGCTGCTGTACCGGCCCGATGCTCCGGTTGCTGCCGTCGTCAACGAAGCCGTAGAGCTGGCGAAAAAGTACAGCACCGCCGAGTCGGGCCGCTTTGTCAACGGCGTCCTCGGAGCGCTCGCCCGTCAGCCGCGTGGAGACGAGCGAGGCGAGACCGCGGCCGAAAGCGACGAAGGAGACGCGCGTGCGATTTGAACTGCGGCCGCTGGCGCTGCCCGAATCGGAAACCGTCGCGGCCTGGGCGGCGACCCCCGAAGACGTTCGCTTTTTAACCGGCACGGAAGATTCCTTTCCGCTGACCGCCGACGATGTCGCGGCGTGGACCTACGAATGCGACTACGCCCTGACCCTGCGCCGGGGCGGCGATTTGGCAGCGTATGCCGAGATCGTGGAAGACGTCGTGGAGCAGGATGTAGAAATCCAGCACCTCTTAGTCGCTCCTGATCTGCGCTCGGCCGGCGTTGGCCGGGCCATGCTGGAGCGTGTCTGCGCGTTTATTGCCGAAGCCCGCCCGTATCCGGAAGTCTGGCTCCGCGTCAGCCGCGACAACGATGCTTGCGCCGCCTGCGCCGCCGCTGCGGGGTTCGTGGCCGAAGAAAAGATGTCCGGCCCACGCTATCAATGGTACAAAAAGAGCTTGACGCACGAAGGAGAATAACGTGATCATCGCTCATCCTGCACTGACGCAACAAGTGTATCGGCAGCATCCTGTCTACAAGCAAAAGAAGCCGCCGTTCATTGCTTACGTCGGTGGCAGGCACCCTCATGTGACCGTGACCCTTGATAGCGATCCTGGATCAGCAATGCGGATGCACACGCCGCGCGGCTGGGTCACAGTCCGATCGCGTGAGGACTACGGCACGGAATATAATACCCCCGTGCCGATGGAGGGTGAAATCAGCCATCCCGATACAATCCGTACCTTTGTCATCGTCTCGCCGCCTTCCCTACCGGTCTTCTTCCGGGGCGGAGGCAGCGCAAAATGGGTGCATCTCAACGGCGCTGCCGTCCCAGTGGTGCAAGCACAAAGCGGCTCGTATCATTACACGCATCCTGCCGACCTGTTCCGTATGGACGGCGGCCTTAACATTGTCGCGTTGGGGTATCCCGATCCCGAATAAAGCGAAGGTGAATACTTCTAAATGATTCTCTCTGACCACGACATCCGAAATGCGCTTGCTGATGGTCGTCTCACGATTGACCCGCCTTGCCAGGACGCCGACATTCAGCCGGCATCCCTCGACATCCATCTCGGCGCCGGCTTCCGCGTGTTCGACAACTACCGTTACGCCTGCATTGATCCTCGCGAAAAGCAGGAAGGGCTAACGCAGCTTATTGTTGCAAAAGATTTTTTTATGTTGCATCCAGGCCAGTTTGCGCTGGCAAGCACCCAAGAGATTGTCACCCTAAACGGCGCACTAGTCGCTCGCGTCGAAGGAAAAAGTTCACTTGGCAGACTGGGCTTAATTGTTCATGCGACCGCTGGGTACATTGATCCAGGTTGGACGGGCCGCATCACACTGGAACTTTCTAACGTCGCCAATTTGCCGATCAAGCTTTATCCAGACATGAAAATCGGTCAGCTTTCGTTCGAGCTGTTGAGCAGCCCCGCTGACAGGCCTTATGGACATCCCGATCTGCATTCCAAGTACAAAGGGCAAACCGATCCCACCGAGAGCAAAATCTATGAAAACTTCGCACACAACGATCGTGGATGAATTAGCACAGGTGGATGAAACAATTCATGCTTATCTCGCTGGAATTGTTGATGGCGAGGGATATATCGGCATCAGCATTCGGCGGCCTACGCTCGCAAACAAGATGACTGCGACAACATACAAAGCCAGACTCTCCATCCAAATGGCAAACCTTGAAGCACTGGAACTGTTTTGCCGGACTTACGGCTCGGTCAGCCCACGTTATGGTGGAGCGCCCATCAAGCACAATCACCGCCAAATCTATGTTGTGGATCTCGTTGGACACTCCATCGCGCCGATACTTCATCGTCTGCTCCCATACCTGCGCGTGAAAAGGCCACAAGCACTCTTAGTTTTAGATTTTCTCGAATTGCAATCAAATCCACTACGGCACCGAACAAAGCCCATTCATATTATTGAAAGCAAAGGTCAGCATTTGGGAAAAAGTTGGACACGATGGGGCCTCTCGGATGAATATGTGAGTGATTGCGAAGAAATGTACCTCAAATGCAAGACCTATACAGAACGGACGAAGGCTGGTAGCAGTGGCTTATGACACTGCATCGGAGCTTTCCAATGTCGCGAACCTGCCGATCAAGCTCTATCCCGGCATGAAAGTCGGGCAAATCTCGTTCTTTGCCATGAGTACGCCCGCCGACCGGCCTTGCGGCCATCCCGATCTCGGCTCCAAGTACAAGGGGCAGACCGCGCCGACCGCCAGCCGGATGCACCTGAACTTTCCCAGTGACGCCCCAAAGGACACCCTATGACGATTTCTGACTTTCAAGTGCTTCAGCGCGATCCCGACGGCCTCGCCCGCGTTTCTCTGGACAGCGGCGAAACCCTTGAACTGGCAACCGGCGGGCCGTATGAGATCGGCGGGGCGGCGAACGTCTTTGTCGGCGATTTATGGGTGCTGGCCGGGCAAAGCAACATGGAGGGGGTGGGGGATTTAATAGATGTTGAGACCCCGCACCCTCTTGTCCACTCGTTCGGGTCCCGTGAACAATGGGCCGCCGCCGAAGAGCCGTTGCACTGGCTCGGCGAATCGCCGCGTCCCATCCACCACGCGATCTGGGGCCTGCCGATGCCGGAGACGCCTGCGCCGCGCGACAGCACGCGCACGAAGGGGGCAGGTTTGGGGCTGACTTTCGCCAAGACGCTGGCGGACAAGACCGGCGTTCCCATCGGCCTGATCCCCTCGGCCCACGGCGGAACTTCCATGCAGCAGTGGGAGCCATCGCGCAAAAGTATGGGCGGCGGGTCGCTGTACGGCGCGACCCTCGCGCGGGTCCAGGCCAATGGCGGCAAAGTCGCGGGCATTCTGTGGTACCAGGGCGAGTCCGACGCGAACCCTGCCGACGCCCCGCTCTATGAAGCCCGGATGACCGAGCTGATCCAGTCGTTCCGCGAAGACTTTGGGCAGCCCGACCTGCCGTTTTATTTTGTTCAGCTCGGCGGCTTCGTCACCCCTGCCGACCTCGGCTTCATCGCCGCATGGAGCGCTGTCCGCGAGTCCCAGCGCAGGCTCGCTGACTCTTTGCCAAATGTCGGGATGGTCTCGGCGGTGGACTGCGGCCTCGACGACGGCATTCATATTGACACGCCGGGCCTCAAAATGCTGGGCCGCCGCCTCGCCGCCGTCGCCCTCGGCACGCCCGCGCCCACACTCACGTCTATCTCTCACGACGACGCCCTGCACCAAATCCGCGTGAGCTTCGATAGCGTTCAGGGAGCGCTTACGGCAGCGGGCCGTCCGGCGGGCTTCAGCCTGCGCGACGCGGGCGGCAGCGAAGTCCCGCTGATCTACAAGATCGTGCTGGACGGCAGCGATGCTGTCTTAAAGCTCAACGAAGATCCGTCGCTCTTGGGTTTGCACCTCTGGTACGGCTACGGCCTGTATCCTTACTGCAACATCACCGATACCAGCGGCGCATCCGTGCCGGCGTTCGGGCCGCTTGCTGTTCAGTCCTGATCGCCCTACCACCTTGGAAAAATCTATGAACCGCTTTGCATTTCTGGGGCTATGCTTGGCCGCCCTGCTGCCCGTTTCTTTGGTCTCGGTACACTATGCCAAAGGCGCACTCAGCATGAATACGCTGCCTTTGATCCAAGCCGACAATAAAAACATTCATTATGTCGGGCGGGTGGACTTTACCAACCCCAAGCTGCCCCGCTTCTGGTCGCCGGGCACCTACATTCAGGCCAAGTTTCGGGGAACACGCTGCGACGTTGTTTTGAACGACGAAGTTCTCTACGGGAAATCGCACAACTTCGTGGAAATCGCCGTGGACAATCAAAAGCCGTTCCGGGTTCAGACTACCGGCCCGACCAACACAATTCCTGCCGCGGCGGCGCTTCCCAATGGCGTCCATACGATCACGGTCTGCAAAGACACGGAAGCAGGAATCGGCTATCTGGAGTTTGTCGGGTTCCGCTGCGCCAGCCTTGCACCATCTTCTCTGCCGCAGCACAAACTGGAATTCATCGGCGACTCCATCACCTGCGGGGCCAGCAGTGACCTTTCTATTCCCTGCGGCACAGGTCAATGGTACAACCAGCACAATGCCTATCTAAGCTACGGACCTGTCACGGCGCGTGCGCTGAACGCCCAGTGGCATCAAACCTCCGTTTCCGGCATCGGCCTGATGCATAGCTGCTGCGATATGAAATTCACCATGCCGGACGTGTTTGGGAAAACCAACCTGAACAGCGGCGCGGAAGCCTGGGACTTCCGCCGCTACCAGCCCGACGCGGTGACGGTCTGCCTCGGCCAGAACGACGGCGAGCAGGACCCCACGGCGTTTCAGACCAGCTATCTGAACTTCATTCATCAGATTCGCGCGGCCTATCCAAAGGCAAAAATTATTTGCCTGACAAGCCCGATGGCAGACGCCAAATTAACTGCTTACTTGAAAGAGAATCTGACCCAGATCGTCGGCAAGATGCATCAATCGGGCGACCAAAACGTCTCCACGTTCTTCTTTTCCCGGAGCTGGAACAGCGGCTGCGGCGGTCATCCTGACATTGCCCAGCATCAGCAAATCGCCGCCGAACTGACCGCTTACCTCCATTCAGAAATGCACTGGTAACTTAACCGCGCTCACATTCAATACCGCTATGACCATACCACTTATTTTAGACGGCACCGCGACGGCGAAAATCATTCGCGCGGAAGTCGCGGCGGGCGCAAAGAAACTGACAGCGGAAACGGGCGTTGTCCCGGTACTCGCGGCCATTTTGGCGGGCGATGACCCGGCATCCCAAACGTATGTCGCCATGAAGGAGCGGGCCTGCGCCCGGGCGGGCATCGGCTCCCGTACTTACCCGTTCGGTACAGACGCCACGGAAGCGGAAGTGGCCGAGTGTTTGGTGATGATTAACGCCGACCCGTTAGTCCACGGCATTCTGGTCCAGCACCCGCTCCCAAAGCATATTGACGAACCCGCCGTGCTGTCTCTCATGCACCCGGCGAAAGATGTGGACGGCATCGCCCCGATCTCGCTGGGGCGGCTTGTGGCGGGCCTGCCCGCGTTTCAGTCGTGTACCCCCGCGGGCATGATTGAGCTGATGAAGCGTTACAATCTGCCGATTGCCGGAAAGCACGCGGTCGTCGTAGGCCGCAGCGTGATCTTGGGCAAGCCGCTGGCACTGCTGCTCTTGCAGGAGAACGCGACTGTGACGGTCTGCCATTCGCGCACGCCGAATCTCGCGGAGATTACCCGTCAGGCGGACATTCTCTGCGCCTGCGCCGGCCGTGCCGAGATGATCACTCAGGGCATGGTGAAGCCCGGAGCAGTCGTCTTAGATGCGGGCTACAACCGGGTTCCCGGCAAAAACCACGATGTCGGCGATGTGGATTATGACAGCGTTTTGGAAGTCGCCTCAGCGATCACGCCCGTTCCCGGCGGCGTCGGGCCGATGACCATTGCCATGCTGCTGCAAAACACTTTGAGAGCCGCACAAGCCGCAGTAGAAAACGCTAAACTGACGCATGACATTTGACCTTGACGCTTATTTGTCCGAGCGCCGCGCCCTGAGTGACCGGGCGCTGGATGCCTATCTGCCGGAAGCGGATGCCCTGCCGCCGCGCCTGCATGATGCCATGCGCTACTCGCTCTTTTGCGGCGGCAAGCGTCTCCGGCCCATTCTTGTTTTCGCCGGGGCGGAAGCTGTCGGCGGCGCTTTGGAATGGGTGACGCCGCTGGCCTGCGCCGTCGAATGCATTCACACGTTCTCGCTGATCCATGACGATCTCCCGGCGATTGACGACGACGATCTGCGGCGCGGCAGCCCGACTTCTCATGTCGTCTACGGCGAAGCGATGGCAATTTTAGCGGGCGACGCCCTTCTTGCCCTGGCCTTTGATTTGATCGCCGAATGTCGAGTTCATGTCTCCCCTGACCGCGTTTTAGACGCCGTCCAAATGGTCGCTCGCGCGTCGGGAACGCGCGGCATGGTCGGCGGCCAGGTCTCCGATATTGAAAGCGAAGGGTTGAGCGATCTCGACGAAGCCGCCGTCGCCTCTATCCATGCCCGCAAAACCGGCGCTCTGCTTCTCGCATCCCTGCTTTCGGGGGCGCGTCTTTGCGGCGCGACCCCCGCACAGGAGCGGGCGCTGCATATCTACGGTGCCCAGACGGGGCTGGCATTCCAGATCACCGACGATATCTTAGACCTCGAAGGCGACGCTGAAAAGCTCGGCAAGCCGCTGGGTAGCGACCTCAAGCAAGACAAGGCCACCTACCCTAAAATTCTCGGCATCTCGGCTTCCCGCGCCCTCGCCCGCCGCGCCTGCAACACCGCCCTGGCCGCATTAAGCGCGTTCGGTCCGTCCGCCGACCCCCTCCGCGCCCTCGCGCATTACATCGTTGAGCGCGACACTTAGAGCGCGACACTTAGAAGACAATACCGAGAATGGAAAATGACCAAGAGCCGGCGTCGGTCGAGCCGCCCGCGCCGGCGGAAGCCGGCAGCATCCCGACCGGCACCCTCCGCTGGCTCAATCTGCTGGGAGACCTGGCCCATGTCGCCGTGGCCGTGCTGCTCATCCTAATCACGGTTGTCGTGCTGATCTATGCCTGCCTGTCTTATGCGCCCCATCTGGCGCTTTTGGCCGATGCGATGCGTCCGGAACCGGCGGCGACTTCCAGCGAAAGCCACCCCGCCGACCTGTTCATTGCCAGCAGCGTCGAGTTCCTCAGCAACATCCTGTTCGCTGTCATTCTGCTGGAAGTCCTGCATACGACCCTGATCTTCCTGCACGACCGCAGCAGCCGGGCTATCGTGCGGGCGTTTCTGGTGGTCGCGATCCTTTCCATTGTCCGTAAGCTGCTTCTCGTCGGCGCGGAATCTTCGCTGACCGGTGAAAAGGGAATGCCGTTTATCTACGGCTCCATCGGCATCTTCATCAGCATTTTCGGCATTGCCCTCCTGGTCGGCTGCCTGGTCCATGTCAGCCGCCTCCGCGATGCGCCGGAGCACTGACGAGTTTTACGAGAAGTCCTCTCCAGGTAACATTGGCGCGAAGACTGCTGCTGTTGAAGAAATTGCTATTTAAGAAATCGCTGTTTTATAGGAAGCGCTCGAAGGAACAAGACACTATGCCGGAAAATCACTCTCTCAACGAGGCGAATATATTTGCAGACCCCAATCAGTCACAGGAGCGCACCTCCTTCCAGACAAGCGCCGCTTGGGTGCCGGAGCTTCAGCTCGGCTCCGATGTAGCGATGTGCTACGGGATTGACCCGACACTTGCGGAGCGCATCGCGGGCTGGAAGGCGCAGGGGTACCGAGTTCATGTGATGACCGGCGTTTCATGGGGAGAATATCAGGACTTCCTGTATGGCCGCTTCGACGGTGTCAATCATGAAGACGAGGCGCAGACGGAGCGCAGCGGCCGCAAAATCTCGCATGGCGGCGATGTGTATTATATGTCGCCTAGCGAAAGCTTCGGCAAGTTTCTGGCGCAAGGGATCAAGCGGGCGCTCGATGCCGGAGCCGAAGGTATCCATCTGGAAGAGCCGGAGTTCTGGGTGCGGGCCGGCTGGAGCCAGGGGTTCCGGCGCGAATGGAAAGCCTATTACAACGAAGACTGGACCCCGCCGGACACGTCGCCGGACGCTCAGTACCGGGCATCGCAGCTCAAATATTACCTGTACAAGCGGGCGCTGACCCAGGTGTTTGACTTTGTCAAAGCCTACAACCAAGAACATGGTACGGATGCCAAGTGCTATGTCCCGACCCACAGCTTGATCAATTACGCCCACTGGGGGATTGTCAGCCCGGAATCGAGCCTGCTTGAAGTGGGGGCAGACGGTTTCATCGCCCAGGTCTGGACCGGGACCGCCCGCGAGCCGAACGTTTATGAAGGCCGGAAAAAAGAGCGGACCTTTGAGACGGCGTTTCTGGAATACGGCGCGATGATGAATGTCGTCCGGGCCAGCGGCAAAACTGTCTGGTTCCTGAACGATCCCATTGAAGATAATCCCGACTACTCCTGGCGCAATTATCGGTTCAACTGGGAAAGCACGCTGACTGCGTCGCTACTGTGGCCGCAGGTGTGGCGCTTTGAGGTCATGCCCTGGCCGGAGCGCATCTTTTGTGGCACCTATCCGGCGCTTGACCGGGCCGAGCGGACACCGGGCAAGCCCGTGGAAAAAGAGCCGCTGCCGAAAGCCTACGGCACCGAGCTGATGACGGTCATCAATGTCCTAAATGACATGAATCAACCGGAAACCGAGTGGATCTGCGGAACACAGGGGGTCGGCGTCCTTGTCGCCGACACCCTGATGTTCCAGCGCGGCGGGCCGTCGCCTTCCGACCCCAATTTAGGCTCGTTCTACGGCCTGGCGATGCCGCTCCTGAAGCACGGCCTGCCGGTGGAGCCGGTCCAAATGGAGAACGCGCCGCTGCCCGGTGCACTGGTCCCGTACAAAATCCTGCTGATGACCTATGAGGGCATGAAGCCTGCCTCCGCCGAGGACAGCATTGCCCTTGCGGATTGGGTCAAAAACGGCGGCGTTTTAGTGTTCATCGGCGATGACAAAGACCCCTTCAATCAGGTTCGCGCCTGGTGGAACACGGCCCCGAACTCCTATCCAACCCCCTGCGCCGCCTTCTTTGACCACTTGGGGTTGAGCGCGGACACGCCCGCCGGAACGCACGCCGTCGGACAAGGCACGCTCGTTTATGACACGGCCAGCCCGGCCGCTCTTACCTACCGGCCGGAGGGAGCCGCCCATGTCCGCCGCCTGGTCCAGACCGCCTGCCGGTCGGCAGGCATTGCTTACGAAGAAACCAACTTTCTGTCCCTGCGCCGCGGCCCGTATTTAGTCGCCGCCGGTCTTGACGAGTCGCTTGCCGATCCGCCGCACACACTCACTGGCCGCTTTATAGACCTTTTTGATGCCGGTCTGCCTCTGTTGACATCCGTGGTCCTGACACTCGGCTGCCGGACTCTCCTGCTGGATTTAGACCGTGTTCCCGGCCAGAATCCGGTCATACTTGCCGCCGCCTGCAAAATACGCGGGGCGCAGACCTTTCCTGACGGCAGCTTCCAGTTTCATGCCGCCGCGCCGGACAACACGGAAGCCGCTGTCCGTCTGCGCCTTGATTCCGCGCCGTCCTTCGTCGCCGTGGATGATCAGCCGCTTCCGCCGAGTGCCCAGGCATGGGACGCCGACACGCGCACTCTCCTGCTGCGCTTCCCGAACTCCGCCTCCGGCCACCAAGTTGTCGTATCTTGAAAGACACTTCGCCTAAAACAATGGCTTTGGCGTATCCAGCCGCCGGACACCGTCCAGCGCGGCCAGGGCTAACACACGCGGCTTCACGAGGGCTGTCCACACTTTGTAGCCGTCGGCGTTGAAGTGCAGCCCGTCGGAACGCAAAAGGCGGGGCTGCGGCTGGTCATCGGCGGTCAAAAGCTGCATGTGCGGGTCAATAAAACTTAGCTTCTCCGCCGGGGAATTGGTCTCTACGACAAACTTCTCAATGAGATAGTTCGTTTCCAGATTGTTCGGCTCCTGTTTCCACCGGGCCACCGTCGGATTGATCGCCAGGTACACAATGCGCGTGTCCGGCAGGGCCATGTGAATGGTCCGCACAAAGTCCTGAAACTCGCCCAGCACCTGCTGCGGGTTTTTGCCGCCGTAAGCCAGATCGTTGGTTCCCGCACACAAAACAATTATTTTGGCCTTGTACGGGATGGCGATGCGGCGCGCATAGCGCGTGCTGTCCTGAATCAGCGATCCGCCAAAGCCCCGGTTGATGACGGGAATCTCAGGAAAATCCTGCGCGAGAGTTGTCCAGAACCGGATGGAAGAGCTGCCGATAAACAGGACCGCCCCTGCCGCCGGCATCTGCTTTTGGTCCGCCGCCCCGAATGCATTGATCTCCGGCGCATACGGCGCATCGGACGGCAAAGGGGCCAGGGGAGCAGCCTGTGCCGACGCCGGGCTGACCGCGCCCGGTGCGAGCGTCCCCCCGAAGAAAAGCGCCGCTGTGAGCGCGAAGGCAGGCCGGGAATGGGGCAAGGGTTTGATTTTCATCGGGTTCTATTCGTTAAGAAGTGGGAGTTTTCCTGCGCTCCGCTCACCCGCTCGGTTCCAAACTGACTCCTGGTACTTGTTAATTCACCCAATAAGGCTTTCCATCTCGCCCTCCGGCAGTTCCGCGATCGCCGCTTGTATCCCTTGTACGCTTAGGTCATCCTGCTGCACGTTGAATTGCTGCGAAAAGTGGTCTAACGGCTATCTATGAACATTCTACAGAGACAGGGTTTACATTTATCGGGTAAAATAACGCCGTTATGCCAGCACTAAAAGAAACGAGTGAGCCGACCCCGCAGGACCGGGAGCAGGCACGACGGGCAGCTTCGGCGTTGTCCGAAGGGCATCTCGACCCCGAACAACTTCCCCATGTCGCCCAGCAGCTTCTTTCACGGATATTGACCGAGATCGCCGCCGGGCATTCTTTGTCTGTTGTGCCGGTTGAAACAGGGCTGACAACCAGCCGCGCCGCAAGTTTTCTTAACGTATCGCGCCCCTATCTTTCCCGGCTGCTGGACGAGGGCAAGCTGCCGTTCTACTTTGTTGGAACGCATAAGCGTATCCGCCTGCGGGACTTAACGGCCTACCAAGAGCGTCAGGACGCCGAGTCCTACGCGGCTCTTGCCGAGCTGCAAGCGCAGGCGCAGGAACTCAAGATGGGTTACTGACGCTCTTGAACAAGCTGTCTGGTGTGTATGATGCCTGTGTTCTGTATCCTGCGCCGCTGCGCGATACTTTGATGTCCCTGGCGGTAACTCGCTTGTTTCAGGCACATTGGACCGAAGCCATCCATGACGAGTGGACCAAGAACCTGCTCCAAGCTCGTCCGGACATCACGCCGGAGCAGCTTGCCCGGACGCGCGGTGTGATGAACCGTGCTGTCCCCGACACTCTTGTGACGGGATATAGCAGCTTAATCCAGACCCTGGTTTTGCCTGATCCTGACGACCGGCATGTCTTAGCAGCGGCGATCCGCTGCCGGGCAGGGCTGATCATCACTTTCAATGTCAAAGACTTTCCTGATTCTGTTATCGGCGAATACGGCATCAAAACCTGCCATCCCGACATTTTCATTCGGCGACTGCTGGAAGAACATCCGGCACAAGTCATCGCTGCGCTGAAAAAGCAGCATCAGCGCTTGATTCGACCCGCACTGTCGGCTGAAGAGTTCTGAAGCACCCTGGCACGGCAGGGACTTGATCAAACCATCGCGGCATTACGATTGACCAACGAGTTTGAGTAAAAGCATGGACATTTCACAAATACAATATGAGCCGCTGGTGCGGGACGCGCTTTTGGAAGACATCGGGCCGGGGGACATCACGACGATGCTTTGTGTTCCCGCCGGAAGGACGGCGACAGCAACGGTGCTGGCGAAGCAGGCGGGGGTCATCGCAGGGCTGGCGATTGGGGAACTGGCATTCAAGCTGCTCGACCCGAACGCCCGCTGGGAAGCCCGAGTAGAAGACGGCGCGACAGTCGGGGCGGGGCGGACGCCGCTGGCGGTGGTCACCGGCGATGCCCGCGCCCTGCTGACGGCGGAGCGGGTCGCGCTGAACTTCATGCAGCGGCTATCGGGGATCGCGACGATTACGGCCCGTTACGCGGCGCTGACGGCGGGAACGCACGCGCGGATCGTGGACACGCGGAAGACAACGCCGGGGCTGCGGGCTTTGGAAAAATACGCGGTCCGGGCGGGCGGCGGGTTCAATCACCGGCTGGGGCTGTACGACGCTGTGCTGATCAAAGACAACCATATCAAGGCCGCGGGCGGCATTGGGAACGCCGTTGCGGCGGCGAAGGCGCACATCCCGCATACGATGAAGATTGAGGTTGAAGCGGCGTCGCTAGCGATGGTCGAAGAAGCGCTGTCCGCCGGGGCCGATATTATTCTGCTGGACAACATGGACACGGACACCATGCGCCGGGCTGTGGAGATCATCGGCAGGCGGGCGATCTCGGAAGCATCGGGCAATCTTACCGAGGCACGGATCGCGGAAGTTGCGGCGACCGGCGTGGATATTCTCAGTATTGGGGCTTTGACTCACTCCGCGCCGTCACTGGACATTTCGCTGGATTTCACCGAATGATTGGGTTCGGCAGGCTGCATCGGCATCTGGCAGAGTGCGCGTCCACAAACGACATTGCGCGGGAGTGGGCATTGGATGCCCGAGACCCGGCTCCGTCGGGGGCGCTGGTGACGGCGGATTTCCAGACGCGCGGGCGAGGACAGCGAGGGCATCAGTGGCAGGCTGAAGCAGGCCAAAGCGCGTTGATGTCGTTCGTTTATCGCCTGCCGCCGGACGCCGACCCCGCGCAGCTTGGCCTCTTGACGGCCCTTGCCGTCGCCGAGGGCATAGCGATGCTGGGCGTATCGCCCCAAATTAAGTGGCCGAACGATGTCCTAATTGATGGCAAGAAGTGCGGTGGCATTTTGGTTGAAGTCGCTGCCGGAGTTGCTATTCTCGGCATCGGCATCAACGTCAATCAGCAAGAATTTCCCGGCGATGACCTTTTTGCCTACCCGCCAACTTCTCTGAGGCTGGCATCTGAGCGAGAACGGTCAATCGAAAGCGTTGTTGAAGCCGTGAGTGAAGCACTGTCGCTGAATGAGGAACGCTGGCGGCGGGAAGGCTTCGCAGGAGTTTTGGAACGTTGCCGGAATTGGATTGCCGCCGGCGCGGCTGTGCGTCAAGGAGAAGTTGTGGCCGCGCTTGCGGGACTAACGGATGAAGGGGCGGCACTGGTGCGCCTGCCGGACGGAACTTTTGCGGTCTGGACGACGGTAAGCTGAACCGAAGACGACGCAAAATAGTGTATAATTACGAAACGCGTCATCAAAATGACGGGGAACAAGGAACGAACAAATGCTGAGGTCTCGCTGGCTGAGCACGTTTACCGTGATCGGCGCGATTTTGATTGTGCTGGGGATTGTCGGGCTGATCTTGGGGCCGCGCTTTGTCTATGACCCTGGCCAGCCGGTGACGGGCAAAGAAGCCTGGTGCTACTTGGCAATCGGCGTCCTGATGGTTCTGAATGGCGTTTTAACGCCCGTCGCCGAGGAAAAGCCCGCCGATCACAAGATTGGCAGCAAGGCTACGGTCCGTCCGGCGGCCCGGCCTGGGACGATTTCGTCCAACGGTACCGGCAAGCCGAGCGGTCAGGATGTTCCTGTGTCCGCCGAAAAGAACGATTAGCCGGGAATGTGTGTTAAAGTGTCAGTGCTGTAAAGAGCGAGGTGAAACGAAAGAATGCCAACGGAAGCAATACGCTGTAGTGACTGCGGAGCCGTTTTCAAGGGAGTGCCGTCGTGGCTGCGCGGCGCAAAAGTCAAATTTACGTGTACGAACTGCCCAAAGCGGCCCTCGCGCCTGGCCCGTTATGAGCCGCCTGCCGCGACAATCATGCCGATGAGCGCCGATCCCGATTTGGAAGCAGTGGAGATTGAAGATTTGGACGAAGATGCCGATCTCGATCTGCCCGATGATTTAGACGACTCGAAGGACGACAAAGACCTTTAGGTTGAAGAAAATAAGCGCCCCGCCAACACTGTTGGCGGGGCGCTTTTTGTAACGGTGTATTTTTAGGACTGCAAATAGTCGCGCAGGCGTTTTTTGCGGGCCGCCGAGCGCAGCTTCCGCAGGGCTTGGGATTCGATTTGACGGACACGCTCGCGTGAAATATGCAGCTCGTCGCCGATCTGCTGCAAGACAGATTTGTCGTCCTCATCAAAGCCGAAACGCTTCCGCATGATGATCTTTTCACGCTCGTCCAAAGTGTTCAAGATGGCCTCGATCTCGCCGCGCATTTCCTGCGCGATCAGCTCATCCTGCGGATTTGGAGAATTGCGGTCCAAAACGAGGCTGCCGAGAGACGTACTGTCGTCGTCGCCGACCGTCATATCCAAAGACACCGGCTCCTGCGTCGTCTGGAGCAGGCTGTTCATTTTTTTGAGCGACAAGCCGGTGTGTTCGGCAATTTCTTCCGTCGTCGGCTCATGGCCCAGCAGGCGCTGGAGTTCGGCTTTGGACTTGTCTATTTTGCGAAGCGACTCGGAGATGTGCGCGGGCAGGCGGATGGATTTGGCTTTGTTGTCAATCGCCCGTCCGATACTCTGCCGAATCCACTGGGTCGCGTAGGTGCTGAACCGGTAGCCCATGCGCGGGTCAAATCGCTCGGTCGCGGTCATCAGGCCGATCGCGCCTTCCTGAATTAAATCTTCTAAGGGAATGCCGCTGGCAAGATAGTTTTTGGCAATGGAAACGACCAGGCGCATATTCGCCTCGATCAGCCGCTCTTTCGCCGGCCCATCCCCATATCGCGCCCGGCGGGACAGCGACTTTTCCTCCGTCGCGGTCAGCAGCCGGGTTCGGGTCAGGCGGTTGATATAGGAGGCGAGATCATCGGCCAGAGACCCGACGGAAAGCGGCTCAGGGGAGCGACTGATTGCCTCACGTGGGTCGTCTTCTGGCGTCCCACTGAAATACTGGTCGGCTGTCGTGGTCATGCAGTGCTTGGTCTCGTGCGGCTTGGCTTTGGTGAAAGCTCAACGATGAGGCTTGGCAAAAGGTTCGACGCCGACCGCGGAGAATCCTCCTGCATTTTTACGGGAATTTTTCTGCTACAATAAGCCAATGGCCGATAGACTTTTGCCGCCGCCGCGTCTTCATGCCGAAAAGGTCCATGTGCAGTACGCCGCGGGTACGCCGCCGGCGCTGGCTGCTTTGTCGCTGGGGCTGACTCCCGGCCTCTTCGTCGGGGTGATCGGCCCGAACGGCTCCGGCAAGTCTACGCTGGTTCGGGCGCTCTCGCGGGCGCTGAAACCGTCCGGCGGCGCGGTGCTTTTGGACGGTGGGGACTTGTACGCGGCACGTTCGGCGCGGCAGTCGGCGCAGGCCATTGCCGTAGTGCCGCAGGATACGTCGGTTGCGCTTGATTTTTCGGTGCGCGACGTGGTCCGCATGGGCCGTGCCCCGCACCTGCCGCCGCGCCCCTTCGCGTCGGAAGGACCCGCCGATGAAGAAATTGTCGGGGATGCGCTGAAGGCCGCTGGAATTGAAGACCTGGCCGAGCGGGCTGTCACGACTCTCTCCGGCGGCGAGCGGCAGCGTGTGCTGCTGGCCCGCGCTTTGGCCCAGCAGCCCCAAGTGCTGCTGCTGGACGAGCCGACGGCTAATCTGGACCTGCGCCATCAATCACAAACACTGGCGCTGGCTCGCCGTTTGGCGCACGAGGGAGGCTTGGCTGTGCTGGCGGTGCTGCACGATGTCAATCTCGCGGCGTCCTACTGCGATCATCTAGTACTGCTGACGCACGGCGTGATCGCCGCATCGGGAACACCCGCCGATGTGCTGACGGCGGAAAATATCGCCGAAGTTTACGGCGCACGGGTCTGGGTCCGCCCGCACCCGCTTACAGGCCGTCCGCTGGTCCTGCCTCTGCCAGAAGCGCCCCTGCCGGAGCCGCCGGTCCTGCCGCACAGCGCCGGGCGGCCTGCGATCCATGTCATCTGCGGCGGTGGAACCGGAGCCGGCCTCCTGTCAGCCCTGCACGAGCGCGGCTGCGACGTGACTGTGGGGGCGCTCCATGCGGGCGATCCCGATGCCGAAGTCGCCCGGTTGTTCGCGGTCCCGTTCACGCCGGAGCCGCCGTTTTCCCTGCTGTCCTACGCGGCGCTGGAACAGGCCGCGCATGCCGCCGCAGACGCTGCGGTCGTGGTCTTGACAGCCATACCGTTCGGTCCTGCCAACCAAGCCAATTTGGAAGCGGCCTTGTCGCTGCGCCGGGCCGGAAAACCTGTGTTCTGCCTTCATGGCGGCGGCCCGTTCGCGGCGCGGGACTTCACCGGCGGCCGTGCAGAAAAGCTCTGGTCTCAGCTTCTCGCCGCTGGCGCCGTTGTCGTACCGGATACACTGACCTTTTTAGAACAAATGGAGACACTCAATTTTCATGGAAGCTGTCATTGAACACGCTCTGGAGCCGGAGCTTGCCGGGTCGGTGCCGCGCCGCCAGCACCTGCCGCTGCGGGCGCGGCTGCTTTTAGTGGTTGCTGGGCTTTTGCTCGGCGTGTTTGCCGTCGGCAGCGCACGGGCGCTTTGGGAAGGGGTCAAGCTGTCCTGGCTTGCCGCCTCGGGTCATCCCCTCAGCGGCCAAATCGTTGAGATACGGACCGAGTCGCCTTCCGCGAAAGGGCAGACGCCCCGGCAGACCGCAATCCGCTACTTGGCTGTCGTGCCCGGCCCGCAAGGCCGGTTGTCCGAATCCGGCTGGATTGTGCTGGCGGAGCCGCCCGCCGCGCTGAGCGCGGAAAACCGGCCCGCGCCGACTGTTCCGATTTTTCATCTTGGCGAGCCGTTTCCGCTGCGCTTTGCGGTTTGCGGGAATGCCGTACTGTGCCAGCCGTGGGGACCAAGCCCCGGTTCCCGCATCTGGACCTTGTTTTTGGCCGGCGGCCTCGTTCTGGCCGTCAGCCTGCTGCTGCTGCGCCGCCTGCTGCACTGGACTGGCAGCCGCCTTCATCTGCTGCGCTGGGGAACGGCGGTCATCGGCACGATCACGCATACGCGGTCGGAGTCTGAGGACATGGTGCGCTACTTTCTGCGTTACGGCTACCCCGGTAGCCCCGACGCAGGCCGCGAAGAACAAGTCAGCGCCGACCAGTGGCGCAATTTCCATGTCGGCCAGCCCGTCACTGTATTATACGATCCCGCTGCGCCCGAAAAAGCCGGCCTGTACACGCTGATCTCGCAAAAATAAACACTTAGGCACAAATCACCAATTAGAATGACTTTCCGCCATGCCTCTTCGGTTGATCTTCCCGAACCAGCTTTTCTCGGCTGCGCTCCATAACTACGGCGAAGAAGTTGTTTTGGTCGAGCATCCCCTGTTTTTCTCGGCGCATAACTATCATATCCAGAAGCTCATGCTGCACGCGGTCTCGATGCGCTTGTTTGCCGAGCGCCTGGCCCAGGCCGGACACCCTGCGTCGCTGATCTCGCCCGAAGACTGCCGGACGCGTGATGCTTGGGCGGACGCACTGCGGCCTTTGTGCCGCCCCGGCGAGACGCTTCTTTGTTACGACCTTGTAGATGACCGCTTGGAACAGGAAGTCCGAAGTTTGGCGGAGACGCTTGAAATGCCGCTTGTGATCGAAGATAGCCCCAGCTTTCTCACCGACCGCGCTGCGCTGTCCGAGTACCGCAAAACGCACCCCGGCGCGGTGCGGATGGCGGATTTTTACGCCTGGCAGCGCCGCCGGTTGAACGTCTTAATGACGTCGCAGGGCAAGCCGGCGGGCGGGACATGGAGCTTTGATACGGAAAACCGCAAACGTCTGCCGAAAAATGCCGCGCCGCCGGAAAAAGAAGCGCTGGCTTACGACGCTCACGAGACTGCGCTTTTAGAACAAGCGGCGCTGAGATTTAGCCGCAGTCCCGGCCAATCGGCAGGCTTCAATCATCCGGTCACACCGGAACAGGCCGAGTATGCGCTGGACTGCTTTCTCGCAAACCGCTTTGACCTGTTCGGCGACTATGAAGACGCGCTGGAAGAAAATCTGACAACGCTGTACCATAGCCGCCTGAGCGCCGCGATGAACTGCGGACTGCTTGACCCGGCCTTTGTCCTCACGCGGGCGCTGGAGGCCGCTCGGCACAGCGGCGTGCCGCTGAACTCGGTGGAAGGCTTTGTCCGGCAGGTAATCGGCTGGCGCGAGTTTATTCGGGCGTCCTATGTCTGGTTCGGCCCGGAAATGCGGGCCTCGAACGCGCTTCAGCACACGAGCATTCTGCCGCCGGGATTTTGGGTCGCCTCCACGGGGATACGTCCGGTAGACGCGGCCATTCGCCGGGTTCTGGCCCAGGCATACACCCACCATATTGAGCGCTTGATGGTGCTGGGCTGCTTTCTGCTCTTGAAGGAAACCAAGCCGGATGCGGTTCACGACTGGTTCATGGCCCTTTTTATTGACGCTTACGACTGGGTCATGGTGCCGAATGTTTATGCGATGAGCCAGTACGCCCACGGCGGCAGCATCACGACCAAGCCCTACTTTTGCGGCAGCAGCTACCTGCGGAAGATGTCGCACTATCCCAAAGAACCCTGGGCCGAAGTTTGGGACGGTTTGTATTGGCGCTTTGTCCACCGCCACCGTGTTCTGCTCTCAAAAAACCCACGTCTGCGCTTTGCCGTTGATACCTACGACCGCTTCTCCGACGAGCGCAAAGCCGCGCTTGAGCAGGCTGCAAGCGGCCAGCCCGGCAGGAAAGCGGAAGACGCGATCAAAGAAGCGGACGCGGCTCAAACGGCTCTTTTTGACGTTTCTGCCGCTGTTCCCGCGGCGGCTGATCCCTTCGGCCGGGGCGCAGACGCCCACGAGATCCAGCTTTAACGCGCTTGCGCTTCCTTGATTTTCTTCGTTGTGATATAATGGCGCAACACACGCGGCTTGCTCTTCAATAGACGGCTGCACACAATACGCACAAAGGAACAAGAAAATGCCGCTGAAAATTGCAATGATCGGGGCTGGCTCCGTCGGCTTTACGCGCGGACTGCTCCGCGATATTTTGTCCGTGCCGGAGCTTGGAGACACGCAGTTCGCGTTCCATGACATTTCGGAACATAACATGGACATGGTCACCCAGCTTTGCCGCCGGGACATTGAAGCAAACGCCCTGCCCGCGACAGTCAGCGCGACGCTTGACCGGCGGGAAGCGCTGGCCGGCGCGGATTATGTTTTGTGCATGATCCGCCAGGGCGGGCTGGAAGCGTTCCAAACCGATATTGACATCCCGCTCAAATACGGTGTGGACCAGTGCGTCGGCGATACCCTCTGCGCGGGCGGCCTGATGTACGCCCAGCGGACGATCCCTGCCATACTTGATTTCTGCAAGGACATCCGCGAAGTCGCCAAGCCCGGCGCTCTGCTGCTGAACTACTCCAACCCGATGGCGATGAACACCTGGGCCTGCAACCAGTACGGCGGGGTCAAAACCATCGGCCTCTGCCACGGGGTTCAGGGTGCCCACTGGCAGGTTTCCCGCGCCGTCGAGCAGTGGGCGAAAGCCGAAGGTCTGCTGGGGGAGGACGAAAAAGTCGCCCGAAAAGACGTGGACGCTGTCTTCGCCGGGATCAATCACCAGACCTGGCTGATCAAGGCTGAATGGCGCGGTATGGATTTGATCCCGAAGCTGTACGAGATGATGTCTGCGGTAGAGACATTTCAACAAGGCGAGAAAGTCCGGCTGGACGTGCTGAAGCGCTTCGGCTACTACAGCACGGAAAGCAACGGCCATTTGTCGGAATATCTGCCCTGGTACCGCAAGAGAGTCGGGGACATCCCGGACTGGATTGACTTCGCCTCGTGGATCAACGGCGAAACCGGCGGCTACCTGCGGGTCTGCACGGAAGGGCGCAACTGGTTCGAGAAAGACTTTCCGAACTGGATGGCTCAAGAGCCGCCGCGCTTCACGCCGGACGCCCGCTCGGAAGAACACGGCTCGTACATCATTGAAAGCCTCCAAACGGGCCGGATCTACCGCGGCCATTTCAATGTCGTCAACCAGGGCCACATCACCAACCTGCCCGACGGCTGCATTATTGAGATCCCTGGTTATGTGGATAAAACCGGCATCAACATGCCCGTGGTCGGCGATCTGCCGATGGCGTGCGCCGCGACCTGCTCCGCCAGCGTCCGTGTTCAGCAGATGGGCATGGAAGCCGCTGTGAAGGGCGACGTGCTGCTGCTGAAACAAGCCATGCTGCACGACCCGCTGGTCGGCGCGGTCGGCACCCCCGAAGAAGTCTGGCAGATGACTGACGAGATGCTGGTCGCGCAGGCCCAGTGGCTGCCGCAGTACGCCGGTGAAATCAAGAATGCGGCCAAGCGTCTCGACGATGCCGTCCAGAACGGCACGCGGGTTAAAACGATTGAAACCGAAGGCGCGGCCCGGCTCCATACGGCTACCGTGGAAGAAATGGAAAGCCGCGCCGCAGAGTCCCGCGCCAATGCTCAGGCGGCGGACAAGGGTAAAATGACTGTCACGGCGGAAGCGGCCCAAACGGCGGAAGAAATGATGCTGAGGGCGGATGCGCTGGCGTGACGGCCTGAGCCGGAGGAAGCGTAGGGGCGAACCTCGTGTTCGCCCTTCTTCTTGTGTTCGCTTCTTTGGGTGAAGATTTTTTGGTAAAACACTAAATTGATGAGGAAGAAGCCGCTGACGGGTAGAAGATGCTGATTTTATCGGGTACACTTGTCTCCAAGTAATAGTACCAGGTTTTAGGAAAGCAGCGGCATGGCAAAACACGTTCTCATCACTGGCGGCGCCGGGTTCATCGGCTCGCATCTTGCGCGGGAGCTTCTTTCGCGAGGGTACCGGGTGCGCGTCCTCGACAATCTTTCGCCCCAGGTGCATGGAGATAACCCGAAGCGCCCTGCCTACCTGGAACAAGACGCGGAGCTGGTGGTCGGCGATGTCCGCAGCCCCGAAGCGGTCACAAAAGCCCTGGCGGGCATTGACGCCGTGTACCATTTCGCGGCAACCGTCGGGGTCGGCCAAAGCATGTACGAGATCCGCCGCTACACTGAAGTCAACAACCTCGGTACGGCAACGCTTTTAGAAGCCTTAATTGAGCGGCCTGTGGAGCGTTTAATTGTCGCGTCCAGCATGAGCGTCTATGGCGAAGGTCTGTACCAGGCACCGGACGGATCGGTCGTGCCGGGGACGGAAAGGCCGCTGGCCCAGCTTCAAGCGGGGCACTGGGAGCTGACTGGGGCGGACGACGCAGAACTCACGCCGCTGGCAACGCCGGAAACTAAAACGCCGTCGCTGTCGTCGGTCTACGCGCTGTCCAAATACGACCAGGAGCGGCTGTGTTTGATGATCGGACGGGCTTACCATATTCCGACCGTCGCCCTGCGCTTTTTCAATGTCTTCGGAACCTGTCAGGCGCTGTCTAACCCCTACACGGGCGTTCTCGCCATCTTTGCGTCCCGTTACCTCAACCGCCGCCCGCCGCTGATCTTTGAAGACGGCCGGCAGCAGCGGGACTTTGTCGCCGTGCAGGACGTCGCCCAGGCCTGCCGGCTGGCGCTGGAAACCCCGGAAGCCGCCGGCCAGGTGTTCAACGTCGGCAGCGGTCAGGCGTACACCGTCGCTGAGATCGCCGAGCGGATGGCAAAGACGCTCGGCTGCGAGCAGATTGCGCCCGAAATCACCGGACGCTACCGGGCCGGCGACATCCGCCACTGCTTCGCCGACATCTCGCTCGCCCGTGAAGTGTTAGGTTACGCCCCGCGCGTCACGCTGGAAGATGGCCTCCTAGAAATCGCTCAATGGCTGGAAGGTCAGGTCGCCCATGACCATGTCGCCCAAGCGGGTCAAGAGCTTGCCCAGCGAGGGCTGACCGTATGAAACACTTCGTTTTAATTACCGGCGGCGCAGGTTTTGTCGGAACGAACCTTGCCCACCGCTACTTGTCGGAAGGCATTCCCGTCCGGCTTTACGACAGCTTTGTACGGGCTGGCGTAGAGCAGAACGCCCGCTGGCTGCAAGAGACGCACGGTGACTTGGTCCAAATCGAAGCCGCCGATGTGCGCGATGCGTCCCGCCTGCGCGACAGCGTGCGCGGGGCCGCGAAAGTGTTTCATCTGGCCGCCCAGGTTGCCGTCACGACAAGTTTGGTAGACCCAGTCGCCGACTTTGAGGTCAACGCACGCGGCACCTTGAACGTGCTGGAAGCAGTACGCGCCTGCGCCGATCCGCCGCCGCTTGTGTTCACATCCACCAACAAAGTCTACGGCGGCCTGCCAGACATTGCGCTCCGAGTGCGGGATTGCCGCTACGAGCCGGAAGACCGTGCGGTTCGCACACACGGCATCGGCGAGACCCGTGCTTTGGACTTCCACAGCCCTTATGGCTGCTCCAAAGGTGCGGCAGATCAGTATGTCTTAGACTACGCCCGGACATACGATCTTCCTGCTGCCGTGTTCCGCATGAGCTGCATCTACGGCCCGCACCAGTTCGGCACGGAAGACCAGGGCTGGGTCGCGCATTTCCTGATTCAAGCCCAGTCGGGGCATCCGATTACGCTGTACGGCGATGGGATGCAAGTTCGCGACATCTTGTACGCCGAGGATTTAGTCAACGCGCTTCAGTTGGCGCAGGACCGCATAGGCGATTTGTCCGGGCAGGCGTTCAACATCGGCGGCGGCGCGGACAATTCCATCAGCCTGCTGAACCTGCTGGCGCTGATCCGCGACATGGGCGGGGACGCGCCGGACATTCGCTTTGAGGACTGGCGGCCCGGTGATCAGCGGTACTACGTCTCAGACACGCGCAAATTTCGGGAAGCGACCGGCTGGACCCCAACCGTGGGCGCCTCGCTTGGGATCGGACGGTTAGGCCGCTGGCTGCGCGAAAACCGCAGTACATCCCGCAGTGAGCGTCTTTTGG
Organism: uncultured Armatimonadales bacterium; assembly: GCA_964252595.1. Lineage (GTDB taxonomy): Bacteria > Armatimonadota > Armatimonadia > Armatimonadales > Capsulimonadaceae > JANXMY01. Next base: position 55,375 of record CAXUNT010000003.1, on the reverse strand, counting down.
AAGAGGTCGCCGCATGAGCGAGACGATGCGTGCCGCCGTTGTCGCCGCGCCCGGACAAATTGAGATCGTCCAAGCGCCCCTACCCACGCCGGGGCCGAGCGAAGTGGTCGTCAAGCTGGAAGGCTGCGGCGTCTGCGCGTCCAACCTGCCGCCCTGGGAAGGCCGCGAATGGTTTTCCTACCCGATGGAACCGGGCGCTTTGGGCCATGAAGGGTGGGGGAGAATTGACTCTGTCGGCGCGGAAGTCACTGGGTTTGCGCCGGGAGACCGCGCCGCGTTTTTGTCCGGCCATGCTTACGCCGAATACGACAGCGCCGACCAAAGCGCGGTGGTCAAGCTGCCGGACGCGCTCAAAAACACGCCTCTGCCCGGCGAGCCGCTCGGCTGTGCGATGAACATTTTCAATCGCAGCGAAATCAAGCCAGGCCAGACCGTCGCGATTGTCGGCATTGGGTTTCTTGGAGCGCTGCTAACACGCCTTGCATCAAATGCGGGGACGACTGTGATTGCCGTGGCCCGCCGCCCATTCGCACAATCCATTGCCAAAGATATGGGCGCGGCCCATGTCCTGCCGATGGACGACCACTGGCAGATCATTGAACAAGTCAAAGCGCTGACGGGCGGCACGTTCTGCGATGTCGTGATCGAAGCGGTCGGCAAGCAGTGGCCTCTAGACTTGTCTGCCGAGCTGACAAAAGAGCGGGGGCGGCTCGTCATTGCCGGCTACCATCAGGACGGCCTGCGGTCGGTCAACTTGCAGCTTTGGAACTGGCGCGGCCTGGATGTCATCAACGCCCACGAGCGCGATCCTCTGCTGTACACCGGCGGCATCCAAGCGGCCGTAGAAGCTGTCGCCGAAGGCCAACTCGACCCCTCGCCGCTGTACACGCACACGTTCCCGCTGGAACGGCTTGCCGACGCCCTAAACGCCACCCGCGACCGGCCCGACGGCTTTCTGAAAGCTTTGGTCACTCTGTCTTGACCATCAAGCGCGTGCTGATGACGGCGGATACCGTCGGCGGGGTATGGACCTATGCCCTGGACCTTGCCCGCGTCCTCGCCCCGCACGGCGTTGTCGTCTCGCTGGCGACCATGGGCCGCCTGCCGAACCCAAGCCAGTGCGCCGAAGCCGCGTCCGTTCCCACGCTGACCCTGTACCCATCGGAGTACGCTTTGGAGTGGATGCCCGACCCATGGGACGCCGTCGTCCGCGCCGGAGAGTGGCTTCTCGCATTGGAAGCCGAAATCCGCCCGGACATCGTGCATTTGAACGGCTACGCGCATGGACATCTGCCCTGGCAGTCGCCGACATTGATTGCCGGCCATTCCTGCGTTCTCTCCTGGTGGCAGGCGGTTCACGGCCAAAATGCGCCCGCTAATTGGGACCGGTACCGCGCCGAAGTCACGCGTGGCCTGGAAGCCGCGAGTGTAGTGGCTGCGCCGACCCAGGCCATGCTGTCCGCACTCGGAACTTACTACGGACCGCTGGAAAATACTTGCGTCGTGCCGAATGGCCGCGACGCCTCCCTGTTTACACCTGGCGACGGCAAAGAGCTGTTCGTCTTCAGCGCCGGGCGGCTGTGGGACGATGCCAAGAACATCCGCGCCTTGGCTGAGATCGCCCCGCGTCTGCCGTGGCCCGTCTGCGTCGCCGGCGATATGGCTCACCCTAGCGGCGGCGAGTGCCGCTTTGACGGCGTGCGGCTCCTGGGCTGCCTGCGGCCCGGCCAAGTCGCCGACTGGATGGCACGGGCCGCGATTTATGCCCTGCCCGCGAAATACGAGCCGTTCGGCCTGTCGGCGTTGGAAGCGGGCTTGTCGGGCTGCGCGTTAGTCCTGGGCAATATTGAGAGCCTGCGCGAAGTGTGGGGCGACGCCGCGCTGTTCGTCCCGCCGGATGACCGCAATGCTCTGGTCGCCGCGATCCGGCGACTGGTTGAAAACGAGGGGCTGCGCTCCGAGTTCGCCGCCCGTGCGCTGGCCCGCGCCCGAACTTACACATTGGAACGCATGGCGCGGGGCTATTTAGAAGCTTACAGAACACTTTTGGGAGATTGATTTGCGCGTCGTCGTTTGGACACATTCACTCGTCTCGGACTGGAACCACGGCAACGCCCATTTCCTGCGCGGCGTCTTGACCGAGTTGATTTCGCGCGGCCACGCTGTCCAAGTCTATGAGCCGGAAAACTCTTGGAGCCTGCAAAACCTACTGGCTGACGCCGGGCCATCGGCCGTGGAAGGCTTCCACGCGGCATACCCAGCGCTGCAAAGCACGTTCTACGACCCCCAGGCTCTTGACCTAGATGCGGCGCTGATGGGCGCAGACTTGGTTCTGGTTCACGAGTGGAACGCACACCACTTGGTGAAGCAAATTGGCGGGCATCATGCCGCCAATGGAAGCTACACGCTGCTGTTTCACGACACGCATCACCGGGCGGTCACTGACCGGGCCAGCATGGCGGCGTATGATCTCACCCACTATGACGGCGTTCTCGCGTTCGGCGCTGTCATCCGCGATTTATATCTCAGCGAAGGCTGGGCGAAGAGGGCTTGGACCTGGCATGAAGCCGCCGACACCCGTGTCTTTCACCCCCTAACAGGTATTGAAAAGACCGGCGACCTCGTGTGGGTCGGCAATTGGGGCGACAATGAGCGCACCGCCGAGCTGCACGAATTCCTGCTCGGCCCGGTCAAAGCGCTGGGTCTGAAAGCTCGCGTTCAGGGTGTTCGCTACGCGGAGGCCGCCAAAAAAGCCCTCGCCGACGCCGGGATTGAGTACGGCGGCTGGCTGCCGAACTACGCCGCGCCCGCGCTGTTTGCCCAGTACCACGCGACGGTCCATGTTCCGCGCCGGCCTTATGTGGAAGCGCTACCCGGCATCCCGACCATCCGCGTTTTTGAGGCTCTCGCTTGCGGCATTCCCTTAGTTTCCGCGCCCTGGAACGACAGCGAAGAATTGTTTACGCCCGGTGAAGACTTCCTAGTCGCCGAGAATGGCTTACAGATGCAGAAGCATCTGGCCGCGCTGATGACCGATGCCGACCTCGCGCAAAGCCTCGCGGCGCACGGCCTTGCGACCATTTTGGCCCGCCATACCTGCGTCCATCGGGTAGATGAGCTGCTGGGGATTTACGGAGAGCTGGCACGGCCGGAATTCCCCCCCCGCCCCAATTCTGGGGAGCTGGAGTAGGAGGAAGAAGACTCCTGCCGCTGTTCTTTTCTTAATCCGGCTCCCCAGAATTGGGCGGGGGGCAATTCTGTTGTGCTTCTCGCTGATCTCTCACACACCTATGAACATTGCTTTCTTCGGCTCAAGCCTCGTTTCCGCCTATTGGAACGGGGCAGCAACCTACTACCGGGGCATTATTCGCGCTCTAGCTGAGCGCGGCCACGCCGTCACGTTTTACGAGCCGGATGCGTTTGAGCGACAGCAGCACCGGGACATGGCAGACCCTGACTGGGCCAAAGTCGTTGTGTATCCCGGCATCGGCACGGACGGAGTTTTCGCCGCGCTCGAAGACGCGCGTCGTGCCGATCTCGTCGTCAAAGCCAGCGGCGTCGGCGTGTTTGATGAGCTGCTGGAAGCCGCCGTACCCGAACTCAGCAGCGAAAGAACGCGGGTGATCTTTTGGGACGTGGACGCGCCTGCGACACTGGACCGGGTTCAGAACAATCCCGCCGATCCCTTTCATGCCCTGATTCCGCGCTATGATCTGGTGCTGACTTACGGCGGCGGCGAGCCTGTCCGGGACGCTTACCGGGCGCTCGGCGCGACCGACTGCGTTCCCATCTACAACGCGCTCGACCCGCACACGCACTTTCCCGCGCCGCCGGACCCGCGCTTTGCCGGGGCGCTCGGCTTTCTCGGCAACCGCCTGCCGGACCGGGAAGCGCGGGTCGAGGAGTTCTTTCTGCGGGCGGCGGCGCTCGTGCCGGACGCGCAGTTTCTGCTTGGCGGCAGCGGGTGGGGGGACAAAGTCCTGCCGCCGAATGTCGCTTATGCAGGCCATGTCTACACGCAGGACCACAATGCGTTCAATTCCACGCCGCGCATGGTGCTGAATGTCAGCCGGGACTCCATGGCCCGTTACGGATTTTCGCCTGCCACGCGCGTCTTTGAGGCCGCCGGGGCCAGGGCGTGTTTGATTACCGATGCCTGGGAAGGCATTGACCAATTCTTCGCGCCGGGCCGAGAGATTCTAGTTGCAGACGATGGGGATGATGTGGCACGTTTTGTCCGCGAGGTATCTAGTTCGCAGGCCCGCGAGATCGGGCAGGCCGCGCTTTCGCGCGTTTTAGCCGAACATACCTACGCGCACCGCGTCGCGCAATTAGAAACTGTGCTGGAAGGGCGTAAGGGATGAAGATTGTCATCTTGGGCTTATCGCTCACGTCGTCGTGGGGCAATGGTCATGCGACGACGTTCCGCGGCCTGGTGCGGGAACTGACGGCGCGGGGCCATGACATTTTGTTTCTGGAGCGCGACTTGCCCTGGTACGCCGATAACCGCGATTTGCCCCATCCGCCCTGGGGCCGAACAGTTGTGTATGAAAGCCTCGCCGCGCTGCAAACCCGGTTCACGGGCGAAGTCCAAGACGCCGACGCGGTGATTGTCGGCTCGTATGTCCCCGATGGGATCGCAGTTGGGTGCTGGGTGCAGGAAACGGCCCGCGGCCTGCGGGCGTTTTATGATATTGACACGCCGGTCACGCTGACGGCATTGGAACGAGGCGACTGCCAGTATCTTGCATCCGAGCTGATCCCGCACTATGACTTGTATCTGTCATTTGCCGGAGGGCCGACTTTAACACGCTTGGAGCAGCAGTACGGCTCGCCGTGCGCCCGCCCGCTGTACTGCTCGGTAGATCCCGATTTGTATTATCCCGAAGACGTGCCGAAAGAATACGACCTCGGCTATATGGGAACCTACAGCGCCGACCGGCAGCCGCCGCTCGACACGCTTTTGCTGGAACCCGCCCGGCGCTGGCCCGAAGGCCGGTTTACCGTCGCCGGGCCGCAGTACCCCAACACCATTGTCTGGCCGCAGAATGTCGCCCGCACCCAGCATCTGCCGCCGGAAAAGCACCGCGCCTGGTACAATTCCCAAAAATTCACGCTGAACATCACCCGCGCCGATATGGTGCAGATGGGCTACGCACCGAGTGTCCGCTTGTTTGAGGCCGCTGCCTGCGGCGTTCCCATTCTCAGCGACTACTGGGAAGGCCTGGACACGTTTTTCAAGATTGGGACAGAAATCTCGGTCGCGCGGTCGTCCGAAGACACGCTGGCGATTTTGCAGGGAATGCCGGACACGGCGCGGAACTCCCTGGCGGCTTTGGCACGAGCGCAGGTGCTGGCGTCTCATACGGCGGCGCACCGTGCGGCGGAACTGGAAACTTATTTGACAGAGACGGAAAGACGCTCTAGTTCCCAATGAGCGCCTAGCGCATCGCCACAGCCGCCGGATGCCCGCCGAAGCTGATTACGAAGTAGCTCAGGCCCGCGACCAGCGCCGCACCGGGCAGGGTCAAGACCCACGCCGTCACCATCTGCTGGGCCACCGGCCAGCGGACTTCATTCAGCCGCTTCGCAATCCCAACCCCAAATACGCTGCCACAGACAATGTGCGTTGTTGAGACTGGCATCCCAAACGCGGAGGCCGTTGCCAGCACAATGCTCGCCGACGTTTCCGCCGCAAATCCGTTGATCGGCTGCAAGTCAATAATTTTTGTGCCGAGCGTCTTAATGATCCGCCAGCCGCCGGACAGCGTACCGAGACCCATCGCCGTCGCGCAGGAAACGATGACCCAGACCGGAATGCGGACATGCTTGCCGCCCGGCAGGAAGTGGAACGCCACCAGGGCCAGCGTGATCACGCCCATCGTTTTCTGGGCGTCATTCTGCCCGTGGTTAAACGCCACGGCGGCGGCGGAAATGCGCTGAAGCCAGGAAAAAAGGCCATTAACTTTGGCAGGCCGCGTGTTGGCGAACAGGCCGAACAGCAGCATCATGATCGCAAACGCGATCGCCGCACCGATCACCGGAGAGATCACCATCGGCACGATCACTTTGCTGAGGACGCCTTTCCAGATCACGGCATGGGTCCCGGCAAACACTAGGGTCGCTCCGACCAGGCCGCCGATCAGGGCATGAGACGAGGAGCTTGGAATGCCGAAATACCAGGTCAGGACATTCCACGCAATCGCGCCGATAATGGCCGCCAGAATGACTTCCTGCGTCGCGGCATGAGCGTCAATCAGCCCTTTGGCGATTGTTTGGGCGACGTTCTGCGACGCGAACGCCCCGGCGAAGTTGAGGATCGCGCACATCACAATCGCAAAAGTCGGCGGCAGGACGCGGGTAGAGATCACGGTTGCCACAGCGTTGGCCGTATCGTGGAAGCCGTTCGTGAAGTCAAACAGCAGGCCGAACGCCACAATGACAATGAGTAAAATGGGGATGTCATGCATACTTCACCACCAGGCTTTCCAGAATGTCCGCAACCCGCTCGCATTCGTCAGCGACGATCTCAACGCGGTCGTAAATCTCTTTCCACTTAATAACCAGAATGGGGTCTGAGTTCGGCTCATTCAGCAGCGCTCCCAGTGCATGACGGTACAACTGGTCGTTCTCGTTTTCCAGCCCGTGAATGCGGACCAAGATCGGCGAAAGTGCTTCATGGTCCTTCATGTGCCGCAGGAAATTGACCCCCTCGCGCGTTGCCTGCGTGATGGCAACCAGCCGCTCGGTCATCGCCGGCAGGTCAGGCCGGAGCGTTGTGATCTGGTACAGCCAAATCCGTGCGACTGCCGACTCCAGCGTATCGGTGATGTTGTCCAGTGCCTGCGACAGTCCATGCATATCGCCTTTGTCCAGCGGCGTGATGAACTTGGCGTCGGCCTTGTTCACCAGCTCATGCGTCAGATTATCGGCGTCATTTTCCAGACGTTTCACCGTTTCGGCGATTTGCTGCGCCTGGCCGAAGTCTTGAGACAGCGCGTGGAATGCCTGTGCCGTTTTGTGCGCGGCTTCCGCCTGCGCTTCCAGCAGATCGTAAAAGACCGGGTCCTGTCCAAAGAATGGCATCGGTTTCTCCTTCTGTACGCCAGAAGTGCAGCGTCTTCGGAACTATACCTAGTTTTGCGGCGGACAATGTTAAGAAAAGATTAAATTTTCGGGAAGCGGCACGGTTTAAGAAAGGGATGCCGCGACAGAATTCAGCCACAAGCGCCGCGCTCGCAGAAACCGGCTGCCGTCTTCGGCTTGGTTAATGACGCGGTTCGTCAGCAGCACCAACGAAACATCGGAAGCCGGGTCTATCAGCAGTGCGGTTCCCGTAAAGCCCGAATGCCCAAACGCCAGGTTGGAAAACAAGTCGCCCGATGGCAGGTAGTCGTTCCCGGCGCAGAACCAGCCCAGCGACTGCGCCCCAACGCTTGCCGGAATCTGGCTTGCATTCATCCGGGCGACAGAGGCCCGCGACAAGATCGGCCCGCCGCCGGTGCGGATCGCCTCGGCAAACGCCAGCACATCGGCCGCCGTTCCAAACAGTCCGGCGTGGCCCGCCACCCCGCCAAGATCTCGCGCCCGCGGATCATGCACCACGCCCGTCCCCTCCGGCCCTGTCGGAACGACGCTCGCTGCCGAGGGACCAAAACCCAGCGTCATCAGTCCCAGCGGCCTGGCCACACTCTCGCGAAAGCACTGGGCCAGCGGCATTCCAAACACCTGCGCCGCAATCTCGCCGAGCAGGATATAGCCCGTGTCGGAGTAAGTATAGCCGGCACCTGCCGGCCGCAGCGTGGGGGTCGTTAGAACGCTCCCAATCAGTTCCTGCCGTGATGCCTTTGCCCCCTCTGCCGGCCAGCAGGGGATCGGCGGCAGTCCCGATGCATGCGTCAGCAGGTGCCGCACTTCCACCCCGCTCAGATGGGGCAGGGGACCATAAATCTCCTCAAAAAACCGTGCCACAGATTGCCGCAGATGCAGTCGTCCTTGTTCCACGCCCTGCATAATCAAAGTCGCCGTCGCCACCGGCTTCGTCAGCGACGCCAGATCAAACACGCTGGCAAGTGTCGCCGACCCGAACGCCCTCTGCATGGCTGGTTCACCGCCGCGTCTCAGCGCATAAACTGCGTGCGTGAACAGCCCTTCGTCAAGCCCCGCTTGCAGCAGAGCATCGGCACGGGCCAGGCGTTGGGGTATGATGGATGCGGTCATGCCCGCTTGTTCGGGAAACGCTTGTCTTTCTCCTGCCGGTAAAAGTCTGCGTTCAGTTGAACAAAAAGCTGCCATTGCTCCGGCACTTCATCCTCGGCAAAAATGGCGTCTACCGGGCATTCTGTTTCGCATAGACTACAGCAGATGCACTCCTCTGGGTCAATAAAAATCTGGTCGTAAATCTGTCCGTTTTGCTCCATGATGCCGGGGTGAATGCAGTCCACCGGGCAGACGGGAATGCAGGACTGGTCTTTGCAGCCGGCGCATGGCTCAGTGATCACAAGTGCCATAATTCGGTATCCTTTCGTATTTGCGAGAAGCCGCAGGATACCAAAATGGGAAGCAGACCGGCAATGACTTTAGTCACGGAGAAATCAATGGAGACCAAACTCGCGCTGCGGCAAGTGCTGTTTCTGAAAACAGTGCGCGAGGAAGCGATTGCGCGGCTTACGGAAGCCGGACAGACGCTGCAACTGGAAAAAGGCGAGCTGCTTTTTGCCGAGCTTGCCCGGTGCCGGGGCTTGTTTGTCGTGCTGGAAGGGGCGGTCAAAGTCTATAAAACAGATAGCCGGGGCCGCGAGCTGACCCTGAGCGTACAAGCGCCAGGCGCAAGCGTCGGCGAGCTGCCGCTGTTTGACGGCGGCAATTATCCTTACAGCGCAGAAGCCGCCCAGGCGGGTGCAAAGATTTGGTTCGTACCGCGAGATCGGTCCCGCGAGGTCATGCACGCCTGCCCGGAAATTGCAGAACGTGCTCTTCTGGCGCTGGGGATACAACTGCGGCAGATGGTGCAGATCGCCGAGGCCCAAAGCCTTTACAGTGTGCGGGCAAGGCTTGCCGCTTACTTGCTGGAAACCGCGCAAGGTCAGGCACAGTTCCGGCTGACTGAAAGCAACGACGCCATCAGCAGCCAGCTTGGTACGGTGAGGGAAGTCGTCTCTCGCACCCTGCGGGCACTCAAAGAAGCAGACTTGATCTGTCTGCAAGGCCGCACCGTGTCGCTCTTGAACCCCTCAGAATTAGAGCGTGTTGCCAAAGCCGATCAATAGCCCTGGCGCAGACCCCAGACCATGCCCGCAAGAAGCAGGACGCTTAACACGGACATCAGCCAAACTGAGGGAATGAACGAGGCGGCCAGCAGGGCAAACCCGGCGATCAGCGGCAGGGCCGCGCCCTGCTTCTTGCCGTACACAATGCACCCACCGCCAATGGTCCCCCACAGCAGCGAAGCGTACAGAAATGGAGTGTCAAACATACCCTGATTATGGCAGTTGAGGCTGGGAAAGGTTAGGGACAGAACCCCCCGCTCCTAGTCCGGCTCCCCAGAATTGGGGCGGGGGGGCTTCTGCAAACTCAATCGCACGAATTCCGCCGCTTTCTCCAAGCCCGATGTCCGGGCGCGGCGGGTGAACACATCGTAGCCGTTCGCCTCGATTTTGTCTAAGATACGCGAATAAAGGACGCGGGCGAGCTTGACGGGGAGCTGGCACGACGGTGTGATGTATGGGATGCCCAAATCAGACGCGGCGTAAAAGTCGCGGGCGCGGGCGATCTCAAAGCGCATGAGTTCTAGAAATTGGTCATTGACGACCCCCTGAGACAGCATAGACTCGGTGTAGCCGAACCGCTCCATGTCTTCTAAGGGCAGGTAAATACGCCCGCGCGTGTTCCAGTCCTCGCCGATGTCGCGCCAGAAGTTCGTGAGCTGCATGGCAAGTCCTAAATCATGCGCGGGGGCGAGGGCGCACGGGTCGGAAATGCCGACGACGTGGCACATCATCAGGCCGACCACCGACGCACTGCCGTAAGTGTAGGTCTTGAGGTCTTCAAACGTTTCGTAGCGCGTCCGCGTGAGGTCCATCGCCATCGCGTCCAGGAACGCCAGCGGGTAATCTTGGGGCAGGGCGTGACGCCGAGCCATGTCGGCGAAAGCGTGCAGAACAGGCAGCTCGGAGCCGCCCGTTCGCATTGCGTCTACAGTCGCCTGCCGGTATTCGGACAAAAGCGCGGCAGGATCGGTTCCCGGCGCAGGGTTGTCCACGATCTCGTCGGGGTAGCGCACGAAGCCGTACAGGGCGTGGACCGAGCGGCGCACTTCGGGCGGAAAAAACAACGTGGAAAAGTAATAAGTCTTGCCATGGTGCGCGTTCAGCGCTTTAGATGCTGCATACGCCGCGTCGAGGTTCGGCTCCACGCCCTTCTGCCGCCGAGATTGTAACTTATTCTGCAAAAGCGAGAGGGCCATAAGCGGCCTTTCTAATGTGCCGGCTCGTAGACGTGCCGGGGTTGTGGAAAACCCCGGCAAAGAAGCGTGCTTCGCACGAAGATTAAGTCCAGACGAAGTCTGTGTCCGAAGGACAGGATTTTGCCGGGGTTTTCCACAACCCCGGCGCTCTGCTCATCAACACGCGGCATCCGCCAAAATACGCTCGGTGACGAGCTTTGCGCCGAGGCACACCAGCGGAACGCCGGTGCCGGGAACCGTGCTGGCTCCGACAAAATACAGCCCGTCCACATCGGCGGACTTGTTGGAAGGCCGGAAGTAGCCGACCTGCAAAATGCCATGGGACAGGCCGAACGCCGCCCCGTACTTCAAATTGTACTGGTCCCGCCATTCGTGCGGCGTCACGACTTCTTCGACGACAATATGTTTTCGGAGATCAGTCAGGCCACGCGCTTCCAGCTTATCGTAAACTTTCCGCTTGAACTTCTCGACTTGGGCGTCATCCCACTGGTTTTGGTCCGTGAGGTGAGGGATAGGAACGAGAACGAACAAATTGTCGCCGCCGGGCGGCGCGACGGTCGGGTCAGTCCGGCCCGGCGCGTTTACATAAAAGGAGGGGTCGCGCGGCGGCACTTTGGCGTCGAAGATTTCTTCAAAGTTGCGCTTGTAGTCCGATGACAAAAAGAAGTTGTGATGGTGTAATTGAGGATAAACTGTGTCCGTGCCGAGATACAGCATGAAGGCCGACGAGGTGAACGGCTGCTTTTTCCAGCTTTCTTCGGCAAACTTTGCCGGCCGCTCGGCCAGCAGATCGGTATAAGTATATGGCAGATCGGCATTTGAGATGACCAAGTCCGCCGTCAGCAACTCGTCGCCGACGCAAACGCCCCGTGCCTTGCCGTCTTTCACCAGGATCTGCGTGACGTTCTGATTGGTCTTAATCACAACGCCGAGCTTCTCCGCGACTGCTGCCATTGCTTTCGGCAGCGCGTATATACCGCCTTCAGGGTAATACAGGCCGTCTTCGGCAAGCTCCGTATACGGCAGCAGCGTGTAGACCGCCGGGGCCTCAAACGGCGAGATGCCGAGGTACATAGACTGCATGGAAAACGCCTGGCGCAGACGGTCGTCCTTAAAAAACTGCGAAACGTGCGTGTAAAGCTTATCCAGGGCATTTAATTGGCCCAGCAGCTTCAAGTTGGACGCCGTGAAGAAGTCGGTGGCTTTCGGGAAGTTCTTTTCCACGAACTGCTTGCGCCCGATTCGATATTTCTTGCCGGCGTCTTCTAAAAATCGGTAATAGCCGGGGGTGACCCCCGGCTCGATCCGCTCCATCTCGGCGATCATCGTGGTTAAATCGCTTGACATCCGCATCGAGGAGCCGTCGCCGAAATGAACTTCATAGTTCGGCTCCATTTTGATAAGCTTTACCCAGTCGGAGAACTCCTCGCCGCAGGCCGCGAACAGCTCTTGGTACACATCGGTCATCAGCAGGAGAGATGGGCCGGTGTCAAACCGAAACCCTGCCACTTCGCGGATATTGGCTCGCCCGCCGACCGTTGCGTTCTTCTCTAATATCGTCACCTGAAAGCGGCCCGTCGCTTGCAGGCGCATCGCCGTTGCCATGCCGCCGATGCCTGCGCCGACGATCACGACTTGTTTCATCTCTGTCATGCCTACTCTCGTTTCTAATCCGCCCTAGTATACCCGGTGTTGACACTCTGCGCCCCGCGTCGGGTATACTAAACGGAAAAGTTTAAGATGGGGCATTTTAAGAGGACAGAGAATTGGAACAAACAATCACGCTGGGGGGAAACAAAAAGGCGCGTCGCGTCTACGGCTTCGATGAAGTGTCATTGGTCCCGTCGGCCTTATCGGTAGACCCGCGCGACGTGGACACGTCCTGGACTTTAGACCGCCACAAGTTCGCCATTCCAATTGTCGCGTCGGCGATGGACGCCGCCGTAAACCCTCAAATGGCCGCCGAGATGACCCGTCTCGGCGGCTTCGCCGTCTTAAACGGCGAAGGGTTGCAGACCCGCTATGACGACGCTGAAAGCATTTTGCAGGAGATCGCCGAAACCCCTGCCGATCACATCATCGAAAAGATGCAGAAGCTATACACGGCCCCGGTCCGGGACGATCTCATCGCAAAGCGCATCCGCGAGATCAAAGACGCCGGGGGCTTTGCCGCGATTGCCGCTATCCCGCCGACCGCCCCGCGCATCGCCGCTGCTGCCGTGGAAGCGGGCGCAGATTTATTCGTCGTCGCGTCTCAAGTGGCGACCGCCCGGCACTACTCAACCCATGCCGAAACGGTAGACCTCGCGAAGTTCTGCCGCGACTCGCCGGTCCCCGTTATGGTCGGCAACTGCGTCTCGTTCGGAGCGGCGACTGAGCTGATGGAAGCGGGCGCGTCCGCCCTTCTCATCGGAGTCGGCCCCGGCGCGATCTGCACGACGCGCTCGGTGCTGGGCGTCGGTGTTCCCCAAGTTACTGCCGTCGCCGACTGCGCCGCCGCCCGCGAGGCATTCATGCAGCGCACCGGCAAGTACGTCCCAATATTGGCCGACGGCGGCATTAAAACCGGCGGCGACCTCGCCAAAGCCATCGCGTCCGGGGCCGACGCCGTCATGCTCGGATCAAGTATTGCCGCGTCGTCCGAAGCCCCTGCCCCCGGCTACTCGTGGGGCATGGCGATGTCGAACGCCGACCTGCCGCGCGGCACCCGCATCCGGGTCAACATCATGGGAACGCTTAGGGAGATTTTACTTGGCCCTGCCCACAAAGACGACGGCACGATGAACTTAGTGGGAGCGCTTAGACTGTCTATGGCAACCTGCGGCGCCCGCACGCTGGCCGAAATGCAGCAGGCCGAAATGGTTGTCGCACCTCAGATCTTGACCGAAGGCAAATCCCAGCAGCGCACCCAGGGCGTCGGCCAGGGCCGATAACAAGCTATGAAGCCAAGCGTTTACCTGGAAACCAGCGTCATCGGCTATTTGACTTCCCGGCCCAGCCGGGACATCGTGACGGCCGCCCATCAGCAGATCACTTCAGACTGGTGGGAAGATCAGCGATCAAAGTTCGATCTCTTTATCTCGCAGTTCGTGCTGCAAGAGGCAGGTTCCGGGAACCAGGAAGTTGCCGCGAAGCGGCTTGCGTTGGTGCAAGACATCCCAATTCTGCCGGCCACGCCGGAAGCGCTGGCGCTCGCACAAATGCTCACCAAAAACGGGCCGCTGCCGAAAAAGTCGGAAGTAGATGCGCTGCACCTAGCAATCGCCGCAGTCAACTCGGTAGATTATCTGCTGACATGGAACAGCAAGCATATCGCAAACGCCGTGATGCGCCCTCGCATTGAAGCTCCCTGCCGACAAGGCGGCTTCGAGCCGCCAATCATTTGCACTCCCGAAGAACTGATGGAGGAAGAAAATGTGGACTGATCCGATTGTTGACGAAATCCGCCGTGGGCGTGAAGCGTATGCCGCGAAGTTCAACTTTGACCTGGAAGCAATCTATCAAGACATCAAGCGGCAGGAACAGGAAAGCGGGCATGAGATCGTAACTCTGCCGTCAAAACGCCGCGCAGCCGAAGCGGAAGAAAAGCCGCTTCAGACCACGCAGAGCGTTTAGCGTTTTGTGGAGGCTTGGCAGATGAGCGACAAAGAGATCGTTGAAATTGCTGGCCGCTATTTGAAAGACAAGCACCCCGGTGGTGCGACGCTGGAAGCGTTAGCGCAGGGTGTGCGCTATGAGCAGGACTGGTGGTAAGTACCCGTGCGCCCCTCATTTGAGCCGCCTCGCCAGTACGAGTATTACGAAGCCCTTGCCGATGCCGAGGGTGAATTGGAAGATGAAGAGCATTTGACTGTTTTGTTCCTGCCGACCGCGCCGGAGTATGAGCTTTAGCATGAACCGGCAGCGGACGCAGATGATGCCGAATGTCTGTGCCGTTCTCTCACCGACAGTGATGCCGGACGGGTCAAGTACAATTTCCCAGTTCATCTTTCTGATAAGGAACTTCTAGAAATGCCATATACAGAAACATACCGCGAAGTAGCTATTGTCATCTCAGAGAATGAAGTGACGCAAAAGCATCCTGATGGCAGCTTGGATTACCGAGAGATACGCCTCCGGCCGGAGTTAAATGGCTATACCGCCTCGTACCTCTTGAAGTGTGAAGGTGGATCGAATGTTCCGGCGACGTTTGATGCTCAACAGACTAACGACAAAGTTTCGGAGCTACGCGAAAAAGCCTTATCGAAATTGCACAGCTATATTGACAGGGTTTTGGACAGCTCGCAATCCGCCCCCTGGTTGCAATCACAACAAATTTGACCAGATCAGATGCTTCAAACCAGCATACACTTATGAAAAAAATACAACATAAATTTGCGAAAACGAACTGCTTTTCGGCACTCGGAACATGGGGTGTCGTATGTCTTTGACGCCGCAGCATCAGGATCAGCCGATTTTGACGACTTATGGGCCGAGGGGAGCTTCGGTCAGCGGGGACGGGATGACGCCGCCGGAGCTTGTGGTCGTGCTGGACTTCGGGGCGCAGTATACTCAGCTTATTGCCCGGCGCATCCGGGAGTGCCATGTCTATTGCGAGATTTTGCCTTACGACACGCCTTTAGAAAAGATTAAAGAGCGCAATCCCGTGGGGCTGATCCTGTCCGGCGGGCCGTCGTCGGTCTATGACGACGGAGCGCCGCAAATAGACAAGGCTGTCTACGAGCTCGGCCTGCCCATTCTCGGCATCTGCTACGGAATGCAGGCGATGGCGCACGATCTTGGCGGCAAAGTGTCGGCGGCGACGATGAAAGAGTTCGGCAAGACCCAGCTTGACGTCGCGGACCCGACCGTGCTGTTTGAAGGCTTGAACCCGACTCTGGTCTGCTGGATGAGCCACGGGGACACCGTGGAAGCGCCCCCGCCCGGCTTCACGGTCGCAGCCTCCACCGAAAGCTGCCCGGTCGCGGCGATGTTTGATGCCGAGCGGCGCTTTTATGCCGTTCAGTTCCACCCGGAAGTCGTGCATACGCCGTGGGGCACGGAAGTTATTCGGGGCTTTGTTGAAAAAGTCTGCGGTACCCGCGGGCTGTGGGAGATGGGCAGCTTCGTTGAGCAGCAGACCGCGCTCATCCGCGAGCAGGTTGGCACAAGCCAGGTCGTCTGTGGCCTGTCCGGCGGCATCGATAGCTGCACTGTCGCTGCCTTAGTGCATAAAGCCGTCGGCGATCAATTAGTCTGCATTTTCGTCAACCACGGCCTGCTGCGAAAAGGGGAAGCCGAGGACGTGCAGCGCAAGTTTGCCGCTGCGTTTAACATCAATCTGATCACGGTCAATGCCGAAGAGCGATTTTTGTCCCGACTAGCAGGCGTCACCGACCCGGAGCGCAAGCGGCTGATTATCGGTGAGGAGTTCGTGCGCGTCTTTGAAGAGGAAGCCAATAAGCTCACCGACGCGGCATTCTTGGCGCAGGGAACGCTCTACCCGGACGTGATCGAATCGGGAACCGGCAAAGCGGCCAAAATCAAGACTCATCACAACGTTGGTCTGCCGGAAGACATGAACTTTAAGTTAGTGGAGCCATTGCGGTTCCTCTTCAAAGACGAAGTCCGGGCCGTCGCCGAAGAGCTGGGCCTGCCGACTGACATGGTCTGGCGTCAGCCGTTCCCCGGCCCCGGCCTTGCCATTCGCATCACCGGCGAAGTCACCAAAGACCGCCTGGACCTGCTGCGCTCCGCCGACTGGATCATTATTGACGAGATCAAACGCGCCGGCCTGTACCGCAAAGTCTGGCAGTCCTTCGCCGTGCTTGTCCCGACCAAAAGCGTCGGCGTCATGGGCGACCAGCGCACCTATGCGTACCCTATCGTCATCCGCGCCGTGACCAGCGAAGACGCCATGACCGCCGACTGGGCGCGTCTGCCGTATGAAGTCCTGGACCGCATCTCCAGCCGCATCGTCAACGAAGTCCCCGGCGTCAACCGCGTCGTCCTGGACATCACCAGCAAACCGCCCGCCACGATTGAATGGGAGTAGCTTTATGACAGAGGAAGAAGCAAAGGCGCAGTATCAGAAATGTCCAGTTCAAACCAACGCGCTGTTTAATTTGAACGTTGAGTTGGACCCAATGCTCCATGCCAACCAACTCAGGAACGAAACGGTAGACAGCAAGACAGTTACAAACTGGTTCAGGATGCTGCACAACATCGTGCGAGACGGGCTTGAACGTCCGCGCTACCCGTTTCCTGAAAAGGACTAAAGCTATGACAATTATACTCAACGTACCAATAGAGATGGAAACGCGGCTGGAAGAGGAAGCGGCAAGACGAGAACAGCCTGTGGAAGATTACGCACTGTCTCTAATAGAGCACAACTTGCCGGAGGCTCCATCCATGCCTGAACTTAAAACAGGAGCCGATGTCGTGGCCTACTGGAAGGCGAATGGCCTCATTGGTGATTGGGCTGACAGAGAAGACATTGGTGACAGTGTAGAGTATGCCCGTGCGCTTCGGCAGCAGGCGGAAACACGGAGTCACGACTAATGCGCCTTTTGGACACGGATGTTCTCGTTGATATTCGGCGCGGCATTGCTCCTGCAGTGGAGTGGTACACGAGTCTCATGGAACGACCGAGCATCCCTGGCTTCGTTGCAATGGAGCTTGTCGCAGGTTGCTGGGATAAAAGAGAACTACTGCGCTTGCAGAAGTTCTTGTTTGGCTTGCCAATCGTTTGGCCGTCTGAGGCAGACTGTCAGCGGGGCTTAGAGCATTTGCGTGATTATAAACTCAGCCATAGCTTGGGCCTTGTGGACTTCCTTATTGCTGCGACCGCGATTGGACAGAGCGCGACGCTCTGCACGTTTAATGTCAAGCATTTTTCGACGGTGCCTGAGCTTGTGACTGAGCAGCCGTATTCACGAACATAGACGTTTAAAGGACGAAAAAGTAACTTATGGCCGCAGAGAATTTGGACAAGATCGTGTCGCTGTGCAAGCGGCGCGGCTTTATTTTCCCCTCTTCCGAGATTTACGGGGGGCTGCAAGGGGTGTTCGACTACGGCCCGCTGGGCGTGGAACTCAAGAACAACTTGAAGCGGCTCTGGTGGAAGCACAATGTCTACGAGCGCGACGACATGGAAGGCATTGAAACGGCACTGTTGACCAATAGATTTGTGCTGCGCTACTCCGGGCATGAAAAAGGCTTCGCAGACCCGCTGATTGACAACCGGACGACCAAAAAGCGTTACCGGTTTGATCACTTACTGCGGGATCAGACGCCGGAAGTGCGGCAGGAGCTGGCAGAGGCGTTCGCTGTCGTGGAAGGCGCGGATGATTACGAAGCGCTGGCACTGGCGCTGCTGGATGAACCTGTGCGGGCGGAGGCGGCGCTCAAAGCCGCTAAAGTGGTTGACCCCGAAGACGGCAAGCCGGGAGACTGGACCGAGCCGCGGGCCTTTAACTTGATGTTCAAGACGCAGGTGGGGCCGGTCGCCGACTCTGAGTCGTTCGCCTACCTGCGGCCTGAGACCGCCCAGGGCATGTTCGTCAACTTCAAGAACGTGCTGACCTCCACCAACCGCAAGCTGCCTTTTGGGATCGCCCAGCAGGGAAAATCGTTTCGGAACGAAATCACGCCTCGGAACTTTGTCTTTCGGGTGCGCGAGCTGGAGCAGATGGAGATTGAATACTTTGTCCTGCCCGGCGAGGACGAGGCCGCCCATGAAGCGTGGATACAGGATCATCTGAACTGGTGGGTGGAGAAAGTAGGCCTCAAGCGCGAGAACTTGCGATTATTGGAGCATACCAAGTTGGCGCATTACTCCAAGCGCACGGTGGACATCCTGTACAAGTACCCGACGCTGGGCTTTGATGAGCTGGAAGGCATCGCAAACCGCACGGACTGGGATTTAGGCTCCCATTCCAAAGAGCAGGACTCGCTGGGTCTGTCTGCCAACACGGCGGAAAAAGCGATGAAGAATGAACATTCCACGGAAAAGCTGACCTACTTCGACCAGCCGAACAACCGCCACGTCGTTCCGTTTGTGGTTGAGCCGGCGGCGGGTGTGGACCGCGGCGTTCTCGCCGCCTTGTGCGAGGCCTACGACGAAGAAATGCTGAAAAACGGCGAAGTCCGGGTCGTCCTGCGCCTGCCGCCCGCGCTGGCCCCAATTAAAGTCGCCGTGCTGCCATTGGCGAAGAACAAGCCCGAAATTGTTGCCAAAAGCCGTGAAATCAAAAAGATGATCCAGTCGTCAGGCGACATCCGCTCCGTCTACGACGACACCGCCGGGATCGGCAAGCTGTACCGCCGCCAGGACGAAGCCGGCACCCCGCTGTGTATCACCGTAGATTACGACACGCTCGGCCAGTCCCGCGACGGCGGAACCGAGTTAATAGACACAGTCACGGTTCGCCACCGGGACACCATGCAGCAGGAGCGCGTCGCTATTTCTGATCTGCTGGCCTACATCCGAGAGCATATCCGCTGATGGATGCTATCCGTGCCGTCATGGACACGCTGGCGGCGACTTATCACGGACGCGGGGCAGTGGAGCTGGGTGACCCGTACCAAGTGCTGGTCGCCACCATCATTTCCCAGCGCACCCGCGAAGAGCAGACGGCGGCCGTATCCGCTCGCGTTTTTGCCTGCTATTCCCATGCCGCCGCGCTGGCCAACGCCGAAGAACCCACTCTCTACGCGCTGCTTGACGGCAGCGAGTACCGCGAAGAAAAAGCCCCGCGCTTAATTGCCCTCGCGGCGATTCTGGTGGAGCGCTACGGCGGCCTCGTCCCCGATGACCTCAACGCACTTCTCAGCCTGCCGGGGGTAGGGCGCAAGACCGCCAACTGCGTTCTGATCTATGCCTTCAACAAAGCCGCGATTTGCGTGGACACGCACTGCCATCGAATATCCAACCGGCTAGGGTGGGTGACGACCAAGACGCCTGACCAAACTGAAAAGGCACTAGAGAAAATCATGCCACAGGACTTGTGGGCCGGAAGCAACCGCCTGTTCTTGCAGCATGGCCGCACCCTCTGCCTGCCGACGGTTCCTCTTTGCTCCCGCTGCCCAGTGCGCGAATGGTGCGTATATGGGCAGACCACCAAGACGAAGAAGCGTTAAACGAGTACCCAAAACATGCTGACGGCGCGGAAATTCTCACGACATGAGAATTCACGAAAACTACCCATATAATAAAAACCGCTTCCTTGCCTTGCTGACACGCTGTTGGCTTATAATGCAGAAGGGACCAAGCATTATCTGTTGACGAGGAGAAGACAAGTGAGCATTGAGCAAAAACAATTCGCCGGGAAAGTTGCGGTCGTCACCGGAGCGACTCGGAATGCGGGGCGCGGTATTGCGATTGAGCTTGGTATGGCTGGGGCAACCGTCTACTGCACGGGACGTAGCACTCGCGGTAATCCCTCCCCGCTCAATCAACCAGAAACTGTTGAAGAAACCGCCGAGATGGTTGACGCTTCCGGCGGCAAAGGAATCTGGGTGCAGGTCGATCATACAGTCCCCGGCGAAGTCGAGGCGCTCTTTGACCGCGTCCTTCAGGAGCAGAGCAGAATTGATCTTTTAGTCAACAACGTTTCCGGCGGGGGCGGTGTTGAAACCTCCTTCCTACAGAGCAGTCTGGAGATCGGTCTTCAGCAGATCGTACAAGGGGGTCACTCTCATATCATCGCCACTTACTTCGCCGCCCGCAGAATGGCCGAAGCCGGACATGGGCTGATTATCAGTATCAGCGACCAGGAGTGGGACACGTTCTATGCCATGGAGAAGGCCCTGATTAACCGAGTCGCGCTCAGTGTCGCGGATGAGCTTCGCCCCAGCGGCGTCGCGATCATGTCCCTTCTTCCAGGAGCATTCTTCCGCTGCTTCCAGATTATGACGGAAGAAGCATTGCAAGCCGCCGTGAAGCAGGACCCGGCGGTCGCGGAGTGCCATACGCCGCGCCTCATCGGCCGCGCCGTGGTCGCCCTGGCGTCGGACCCCGATGTCCTCCAGAAGACGGGAACACTGCTCAAGCTGCAAGACTTAGTCTACGAATATGGCCTCACGGATATTGACGGGCGGCGAACAGGAGAAATGTGGTAAGGCCAAACAAAATGGTGCGGCTAAAAAGCGGTGTCAGCAAGCCAGCGCCTCCTTGATGAAGGGCTTTGCTGCTTTTGGGCCGGTAATGCGGAGCCATAGCGGGCCGCCCCCGGAATGAATTTCTAAGACGAAACTGAAAAACGGACAGCAGCGGCTCTCTAAAGTCGTGAACTCCGCCGCCGTCATCAACAGCGCCGGGTCAGGCACGTAGCGGAAGGCGTATCCATTCGGCAGTTCCTTCACTTCTTGGGCCGCTGATCGAAGGCGGTTTTTTATTTCCCCGTAACGCTGTCTCTGCTCTGGGGTCATGGCGGCTAAATTGCAGGCTAAGGGTATCGTTTTCATTTCTCCTCCTGTCATCTTCCGGCTGTGGTAAATTAAGCTTCTTCGGTTTTGTGCCTGAACAGGGTTGTGGTGGCAAAACCCGTCGGCTGTCAGAAGCAAAAGCGCGGCGAATGGAAGCAGTTTTTTCTGCACAGTTCTTTTCCCTTTAAAGCAGCACCATAGGAATTGATGCTGATAAAAAGAAATATAATGCTTCAAGTGCGCTTGAAGTCAAGGAAATACGAAAAATGCTCAAGATGTCCGAAACAATGACCATCGGCGAAGTCGCCGCCAGGGTCGGAGTGCGTACTTCTGCCTTGCGCTACTATGAGAGTGTGGGCCTTCTGCCGGCTCCGAACCGCGTCAGCGGCCAGCGCCGGTACGATGTCGGAATTCTGAGACAGGTTGCGGCTGTTCAAGCCGCTCAGAAAGCAGGCTTTACGATCAGGGAGATAAAAACTCTCCTGAACAGTGCGGAAATGGAGATGCCATATTCAGAACGCCTGCAACAACTTGCACGGCGCAAACTGGCCGAAGTAAAAATCTTGATTGCACAGGCGCAGCAGCAAAAAGCCGTTCTGGAAGCAGGCTTGACCTGCTGCTGCCGCAAAGCAGAAGAGTGTTCGCTTTTTGCCAGCATTTGCGCCTGAAAGAACGCGTGAAAGAATGCGACGCAAGCCCGGAAATGGGGGCGAGAAACTGCCGGCCGGCAGCCATCCCCTAGGCTGTCTTCTTGATTGACAACCGGACGAAAGAAAAGAAATTGGAACCTGTTCATACTGGAAGACTCATTATCCGGCATTTCTCGGAAACGGATTTGCCGGACCTGCTGGCGTATCAAACCCATCCAGATATGCAAAAGTTTGAGGCGATGGAGCCGAAGACTGAGGAACAGGCGACGCAGTTTCTGGCCCGGCAGGCAGACCCGGAAGCCTGGGCCGGCGCGGGCTGGCTGGCGTTTGCGGTGTTTCATCCCGGCGACCGTAAAGTCATCGGCGAAGTCGGCGTGTTTGTGGAAAAAGAGCCGAAAAGCGAAGGCAACGTCGGCTGGATGCTGCACCCGGATTATCACGGTCAAGGATATGCCACCGAAGCGGCTGAAGTTCTGGTCCGTTATACTTTTCAGGAGCGGCATCTGCACCGGCTGACATCCGGGTGCGACGCCCGCAATACGGCGTCGTGGCGGCTGATGGAACGCCTCGGAATGCGGCGCGAGGGACACTTCCGGCAAAGCCGCCTGCTCCGAGGCAAGTGGCAGGACGAATATCTCTACGCTCTGCTGCGCGACGAATGGCTCACACGGGAAGCTGAGACGCGGCCCGGCGGTCTATCTCCTGAATGAACGCATCTTTGCCGTCCATGTAGGCTTCCATGTCGCTGGGGTGCTGTGCGGCAAGTTTGCGCTTCAAGTCACTGTAGACTTGGGCGGCTTCGGGGTGAGCGATCATGTAGTCGCGGAAAGCCAGGTGCCGGGCAATCTGTGGTGAGCCGTCCTCAAACGCATGGACTTGATGGGTTCGGTCCCCGAGCGCGTTGTCCCGGCGGAAGTAGCGGCGGGTGGGGATGCCGAACTCGCCGAATGCTTCGTAGCCGAGCGCTTCCATCGCGGCTTGCTTGGCGTCCAAAGCCGCGTGGTCGTGAACCACAAGCAGCATATCAATCACAGGCTTCGCGTAGATGTTTGGGATCGCCGTGCTGCCGATGTGATGCACGGTCACGACGACACTGGAGCCAAGTGCGTCCGTAATTCGGTTTGCCTCGTTCTCAAACTCCTGCCGCCAGTGTGGGTCGTGCGGGACCATGTAGATACGCATAAAGTTCTGTCTCCTCCCTTTTAGGGCGAAATTATAGCACGAAGGAGCAACATTATCAAAGACTATCGCACGATTTGCTGTGGGCTGTTCGGCTTTCTTGCACTGTTCCGCTGGATTGCACCGGCGCAGGCACAACCCAGCCTGCAAGCACAGATGACGCAGATCGCGGCGGCGACACATGGGCCAGTCGGAGCCGCCGTGGTAATCGTCGAAGGCGGCAAAATTCTTGCCCTGAACGGGGAGCAGCGTTTCCCAATGCAGAGCGTCTACAAGATCGCAATCGGCATGGCTGTCCTGCATCAAGTGGATCTGGGAAAAGTGAGGCTTGACCAGCAGGTACATATCACGAAAGCCGCGCTTCCTCTTCCTCCCAATTACAGTCCGCTCCGGGACCAATACCCGAACGGCGTGATCCTGCTGGTGTCCCGGCTGCTGGACGAGATGACCACCGTCAGTGACAACACCGCCAGCGACAGTCTCTTGACTCTGGCCGGGGGGCCGCAGCAGGTTACGACCTACCTGCGTGGGCTGGGACTTCGGAACATCGTGGTCGCGACTTCCGAGGCGACAATGGCCGAGAACGAGCAAGTGCAGCAGTACCGAAACTGGGCAACGCCGACTGCTATGCTGACCCTCCTTTGCGCCCTTCAACGGGGCCGTGGGCTGACCCCGCAAAGCCGCCGTCTGCTGCTCGATAGCATGACCCGCTGTCAGACCGGCCCGCACCAGATCAAAGGGCTTTTGCCCGCAGGCACCGTGGTTGCGCACAAAACGGGGTCTTCCGGGGCCGTGGACGGCCTGACGCGGGCGACAAACGATGCCGGCCTCATCACGCTGCCGGACGGGAGGCATTTGGCCATCGTCGTGTTCGTCTCGGACACGCGGGCCAGCATGGGCGTACAGGAAGCCGTCATCGCCCGCATCGCACGGGCCGCTTGGAATGACCGGGTAGAACTGGAACATGATTAAAGGCATCAGCCATGTCACGTTTTCGGTGTCGGATCTGGCAGAGTCCATTAAATTTTATCAGCAAGTCTTTGAAGCCGAGCTGGTGTTCCAAGATGCGCGGACGGCGTACTTTGACCTCGCCGGTCTGTGGCTGGCGCTCAATGTGCAGACGGACATTGCGCGTCAGGATCGGCAATCATACACGCACATCGCGTTTGCGGTAGACGAGGCGGACATCGCGGAAATGGAGCAGCGCTTGCAGCGTCTCAGTGTCCCGCTCCTGCCGGGCCGATCAAGAGGCGCAGGCGAAGGCATGTCTTTGTATTTCGCCGACCCGGATGGTCACAGGCTGGAAGTCCATTGCGGCAGCCTGGAAACACGTCTTGCGGCTTATCGTCACCTTGAAGGCTGCCAATCCTAAAAGCTCTTGCGAAACATGTGGCTGGTTTTGGCAAGCTCATAGCCGACGCTTTGATAAAATTCGTGTGCGTCTGCGCGGTGCAGGCCGGAGCGCAGGCGCACCTCGGCAAAGCCATGTTCTTTGGCCCAGACTTCGGCTTGTGCCATCAGCGCTCGCCCAATGCCCTGCCGCCGGGCTTGTGTGTCTACGACAAGGCCGCCGATCTCAGCAAAGAACTGAGGGGAGGCCAGCATCCAGACGCCGAAGACGTGGACCCAGCCAGCGACCTAGCTCTCGGCTTCGGCGACGAAGCAGCCGTGCGTGGGTTCCTGAAAGATAAACGTCAGCCGCTCCGTGAGAATATTCGGCAAAATCGGGTAGCCAAGCTGGGCGCTGAGACGTGCGGCGGCTGGCGCATCAGCGGCTGCCATTGGGCGGATAACAAGAGGAGAAGGCGGCATGAGTCAGGGTCTCGCTTTAGTAGTTTTGTTTCTCGCGGCGGTTCTGGAAGCTGGCGGGGATGCGCTGGTCCGAACGGGGCTGGAAGCCGGGTCGGCAGGGCGCAGGATCGCTCTGTTTACCGCAGGTGCCGTCGTGCTGTTTGCCTACGGCTACGCGGTCAACGCCCCGCGCTGGGACTTCGGCAAGCTGCTGGGGATCTATGTGGTCTTCTTTTTCGTTGTCGCCCAGGCGATCTCGTGGGCCGCGTTCGGGCAGAAGCCGACGCTGCCTATTTTGGTCGGCGGGGCTTTCATTGTTGTGGGCGGCCTGGTGATCTCGCTGTGGCGGGTGGCTTAATGCCGGCCGAACAAGCTGACGCACAGCACGATGACGACCAGCAGCAGGACGAGAACTGCCAGCACAAGAAGGTTGGACTTAGACGCGGGCAAAGAGAGCTTGCCGGCGAGCTTTCCCGCGTTCGGGTTGTCGCCGCGCTCCTGCTCGCGCTCCAAGCGCAGGGCGGTAACATCCACCGCGTCCCAGTTTTCGAGAACGGCAATCAGCGCCTCCATCGTCGGCCAGCGGTCGGTGGGGGCGCGGCGGATCGCCTTCATGACGATTTCTTCCAGCGGCGGCGGCACATCGGGGCGGTAGAAATGCAGCGGGGGGGCTTTGGCGGTGACGTGCTGATTCATCACGGCGAGGGCATTGTCGCCGTCATAGGGCAGGCGTCCGGCGATCATCTCGTACAAAATGAGGCCGAGAGCATAAATGTCGGTCCGGCTGTCCCCCCGCCCGCCTTGAATCTGCTCCGGAGCCATGTAGTCCGGCGTTCCCACTTGAGACGATAGGGGACCCCAGGTGACCCGGCGAGCACCCTTCATGGACGCAATGCCGAAGTCCATGACTTTTGCTGTGCCGTCCTCGGTCACGATCACGTTCTCCGGCTTCAAATCCCGGTGCGCCACTTCATGCTCATGGGCATACGCGAGGGCACGGGCAAGTTGAAGACCCAGCGCGACGGCTTCGGCAACGCCGAGTGGACCATGTTCGCGTAGGAAATCGCGCAGGGTCTGACCGGGGATATATTCTAAAACAAGAAACTCGGAGTGGTTGACCGTGGCAAGCTCATACAACTGCTGGATATTGGGGTGGGTGAGGAGATGTCCGATCTTGACTTCCCGCGAAAACCGCTCGTGGGTCGCCACGTCGCCCATGATCTCCTCGTGCGGAAACTTCAGGACCACTTCTCGGTCTTCGGCGGCGTCCCGTGCCAAATAAACATTGCTCATGCCGCCGTGTCCGAGTGGGCGGATGACGCCGTAGCGCCCGATCTGCTGACCTTCTTCTAGCTGCATCGGCAAGTTATTTGTCACTCCTCTTCGCGCCAAAAAAACGCTGGTACCAAGCATTATTCGGCGTCAGTGGGCCGTTTTCCTTGCTGGTTTCGTGAACCCGCACGATCTGTACCGAAAGATTGTCGGTGCTTTGGCGCTCCAGCGCCAGGGCGACCAGTTTGTGACAGGCTTCGGCGGGGGGGTGGGCGGCGGCAATGCCGGAGATCTCCCCGTCTTCCAGCGGCTCCCAAAGGCCGTCAGTGCAGAGGACAAACGTGTCGCCGGCTTCCAGCGGCTCAATCCGCAGCGACGACTGCACAATCGGCTGATTGCCGACGCTCCGGGTGATAATGTGGCGGCGCGGGTGATGGCGGGCGTTTTCAGGTGTCAATATCTGCATCCGCACGAGTTCAGCCACTTCCGAATGGTCACGAGTCATCGGCTCAATCTGGCCGGACGCCCGAAGTCGGTAAATCCGGCTGTCACCGACATGGGCCAGATATGCTTTGTCCCCAGCTACGGCCACAGCGGCGACGGTTGTTTCCATGCGGAACGACCCGGCTTTCAGCCCTAAGTCGTACACATGCAGATTGGCCCGGCCGATTGCGTCCCGCAGGGCGCGTTCGGGCCGCTTGGACCCAGTGTAATAGGCCTGAACCAGCGCTTGGGCAGCTTCCCGGCTCGCCACATCCCCGGCCCCGCTGCCGCCGACCCCGTCGGCGACCACGCACAAGAAGCCCTTGCTTCGGGCTGCCGGTGTCTCGTCCGGGAACTGGTGCGCGATAAAGTCCTCGTTGCGGAACCGGACATGTCCTTGTTCGCTCAGGCCGGCATGCTCAATCATGGTCAAAAGTTTGGGAGGGCATAAGAAAAAGGCCGGGAACGGGGCGCCTCCCCGTTCCCGGCCCGAATGCGGAATGCATCTAGCGCGACGACAGCGTTTCAACCAACATCTCTTTATGGTCACTCGGCAGGAGCATCGGCTGCTTGTTCATTGCGCTTCGGACCGCAAGATAAACAAACGACAGCACCATGAACGAGGCCGAGAAGATCAGCGCGACTTTGGCGTCGTATTTGGAGGCGGCAGTGGCCGAGACCGCGAAGAACGCAAAGTAGATGTCGCCGACCATCAGTCCGAAGTTCAGGAAGATGCCGAGCAGCGGAATGAGCTTGGTTGTAAACACTTCCGCGCCCTTGACATGCGAGAACGCAATATAAGTTGCGAGACACGTCATGCCGTACAGCAGGAAGGTCCCTAAGTTTGAGATGATCGCCACTTTCAGCAGGTTATCCGAGTTCAACACTCCGTAGCCGCCGATCACCGCCGAGATCGCGGTCAGCATAATAATCGCGTTGTGCGGCGTGTTGAACTTGCCGTGGAGCGACCCGAATGGGCCAGGCAGCTCGTCGTCTTTGCCCATGGCATACGAGACGCGGACGCCGGTAGAGAGGCACGAAAGCGCGGTTCCGACCAGGGCCAGTACAACCGTGGCTGCCATGACGATCTCAAACTGGAGGCCGTGCCCGTGCAGCAGCGAGTCGCCGATGATCTTGGAAAAGTCGCCGATCGGTGCGGAGGACGCCGCCGCCGCATCGAAGCCGCGCACAATCGAGCCACCGGCATACGCCGTCTGGCTGACAATAGACGGATCGGTCATGGCCGTGATTTTCGGGTCAATCATCGAGAAGTTCTGGCCTGCTTTGTCCACAATGCCGGCGTAGTTCTGACCGATAAAGTAATTCGCGCCGAAGTACTCGAAGGAGTAAAAGACCACGGCCTGAATGATCAAGGACAGCAGGACGCCGCGCGGAATGTCCTTCTGCGGGTTCTTGGCTTCGGCGGCAAGCGCCGTCGCCGACTCAAAGCCGACCACCAGCAGAATAGCAATGGTGGACTGGAAAATGAGCTGGCTCAGGCCATGCGGGCTGATGACGCTCAGGCCGCTTGTGTGAATATAAGACACTTCAGGATGCCCCGAACGATAAACAATGGCGAGAATAGTGAACGTCAGCAGGGCCAGAATCTGGATCGCATTGATGACCACGTTCGCCATCGTCGAGCCGGACACGCCCCGGTACGCAATCGCCCCGGTGATGGCCGCAAACACGACGCACAGCGCGACCGGCTCCCAAAGATGGGAAGCATCACCGAACGCCGGGTTGAAGAGTTGAATGATGAACGTGAGAATAGTCCCCATAAACGCCACCATGACGCCGGGGTAGACCCAGTAATAGAGGTGCGCCGCGCAGCCGATGATCAGCTTTGCAATCCGGGCCAGCTTGAAGTGCGAATGCGACTCTTTCTCCAAGAAGGCCGCTTCGGCATAAAAGTAGGACGAGCCTGCGCCGCCCTGGGGGTACTGCTTGGAAAGTGTGGCGTAGCAGGACGCGGTCAACAGCGCGACAATGGTCGCGACGGCGACCGACGCCCACATGCTGGTTGCGCCGTAGGCGCTCTGCGACTGGAAGGTAGTCCACAGAAACGCGCCGGGCGCGATGAGTGCCATAGCGTTGATGGTAATGCCCGCCAGGCCGAGCGTGGGCTTCAGCTCGCCGGTGGTGCCACGAGAGGGAGTAGTTTGGACTGACATAGGATCCCCTTTAGAATGAGAGTAGAGCGCAAATAACAGCGTTGTGTCTCAGCATTGAGGACAGGGAAGCTCGGCAGCGAGGACGAAGCAAGCTGACATCATCATCAGCGGCTTCTTCTGCATAGAATAACACAAATTCGGCGAAACGTCAACCCGAATGTGAAAAAGAGTCAATTCGGCGTCAAGAATGAAGGACCGCGCTTGATCTAACTCTGATTGGCCGCGTTTTGGATCGTCCTGCCGGCCCTTAATGCTGCATAATCCTCGCGACAGGAGATAACACACAGGAATTGGAAGAAGTGATGGCGAATTGGGACAGCGACACCGCACCCGAAGGATAACGTCTATGGCCCAGTCCGACCTTGCCGGGAAACCGGCCCCGTGTGAGATACTTGTGAACATCCCGGCGCTGATCGCGGCGTACTATACCCAAACGCCAAACCCGGACGATCCCGCCCAAAACGTTTCGTTCGGCACGTCCGGCCATCGCGGCTCCTCGCTGAAAAACACGTTCAATGAGGCGCATGTGCTAGCGATCTGCCAGGCCATCTGCGAAGTACGTTTTGCGGAAGGTACTCACGGCCCGCTGTTTCTGGGCATGGATACGCACGCCTTGTCCGAGCCGGCCCACCGAACCGCGCTGGAAGTCTTCGCGGCCAATGGCGTAGAAGTCCGTCATCAATCCGGCGGCGGGTACACGCCGACTCCGGCAGTGTCGTTTGCAATTTTAACGCACAACCAGAGCCGCACGGCAGATTTGGCCGATGGCGTGGTCATTACGCCGTCGCACAACCCGCCGTCTGACGGCGGCTTCAAGTACAACCCGCCGAGCGGCGGGCCTGCCGACACGGGCCTGACCAAGCGCATTCAGGACCGCGCGAATGCACTTCTCAAAGATGGTTTGGAAGAAGTTAAGCGCGTCTCCTATGAACAAGCGCTCCAAGCCGGCACCACGCAACCATACGACTTTGTGAGGCCGTATGTCGCCGCGCTCGGCACGATCATAGACATGGAGGCAATCAAAAGGGCTGGGCTGAAGATCGGCGCAGACCCGATGGGCGGCGCGTCGCTGGCCTACTGGGAGCCGATTGCCGAGACTTACCGCCTGAACATTGACGTCGTCAACAACTATGTGGACCCGACGTTCGGCTTTATGACGGTGGACAAAGACGGCAAAATCCGCATGGACTGCTCTTCGCCGTCCGCCATGGCGTCCTTGATCGGCCTCAAGGACAAGTACGATATCGCGTTTGGCAACGACCCGGACGCCGACCGGCACGGCATCGTCACGCCAAGCGCCGGCCTCCTGAACCCGAACCATTATCTGGCCGTCGCCATTAATTATCTCTTCCAAAACCGGCCCGGCTGGGGTCCAAATGCCGCCGTCGGCAAGACGCTGGTCTCCAGCGCCATGATTGACCGCGTCGCGGCCTCGCTTGGCCGCACCCTGTCGGAAGTCCCGGTCGGCTTCAAGTGGTTCGTGGACGGCCTTCTCTCAGGCACCTACGGCTTCGGCGGCGAGGAGAGCGCGGGGGCGTCGTTCCTGCGCCAAGACGGCACGGTCTGGACCACCGACAAAGACGGCCTGCTGCTGAACCTGCTGGCGGCGGAAATCACGGCCAAGACGGACCGCGACCCCGGCCAGCATTACCAAGAACTGGAAGCCAAGTTCGGCAGCCCGCTGTACGAGCGGATGGACGCCCCTGCGACGTCCGCACAGCAAAAGCTTCTGTCCAACCTGTCGCCCGAACAGGTCTCGGCCACTGAGCTTGCGGGTGATCCGATCACTGCCCGCCTGACCCGCGCCCCCGGCAACAATGCCCCCATCGGCGGTCTGAAAGTCACCACCAAAAACGGCTGGTTCGCCGCCCGCCCGTCGGGAACCGAGCCGGTCTACAAAATCTACGCCGAAAGCTTCGTGGACGCCGCGCACCTCAAGCGCATTCAGGAAGAAGCGCAAGCGATTGTCGGCGCGGCATTTGGGAGTGAATAGAGGAGGCAGTCATGGCTCGTTTCTTTCTGGATTTAGCAATCGCGGTTGCCGTCTTTGTGCCGTTTTGTCTGTTCACCCTCGCGGTCTTGTGGCGGCTAAAATCTAAGGGAACTTACACAATTCTGCTCGCGCTGTTCTTCATGGTTGTCTTCCAGGTCATCGGACTTGAGATCGCGCCCCGTGCAATGGAATATCACCGTCGTTTTGGAATGCCTCCGGTTCAGGAGGGTCTTGCGCTGGGGTGCGGCAGCCCAATGGTATTCATGCTGCTCTACCATTTTGCAGAAAGGCGGAAGAAGCACCTGGAACAAAACTCTTGACTTCCCTACGCCCATCGGCGATAATCAGGGTATGGATAACCAGGCTCTCGATGCGTTTTACTCCCCCTACACCCACGGCTTTGTAAGGGCCTGCGTTTGTGTCCCGTTTCTGCGCGTCGCCGACCCCGCTTACAACGCCCAGCAGACGCTTGGTCTTGCGGAGCAGGCTTCCAAGATGGGCGCGGCCGTCGCGCTGTTCCCGGAACTAGGACTCTCGGCCTATTCCAACGAGGATTTGTTCCACCAGGACGCGCTGCTAGAAGCTTCTTTAGATGCGCTGAAGCAAGTCGTCGAGGCCAGCCGCACATTGACCCCGCTGCTTTTAGTAGGTGCGCCCCTGCGGTTCGACGGTCAGCTCTTCAATTGCGCCGTCGTCGTGTACCAGGGGCGGGTGCTGGGGCTGACACCGAAATCGTATTTACCGAACTACCGGGAGTTCTACGAGAAGCGGCAGTTTACGTCGGGGCGCGATGCCATCCGCCGCGAAGTGCCGCTCTTCGGACAGATCGTTCCCTTCGGCAGTGATCTTGTCTACGCGGCGTCCAACCTGCCGAACTTTGTCCTGCACACCGAAATCTGCGAAGATGTATGGACCCCGATCCCGCCGTCCACCTTTGGCGCACTCGCTGGCGCGACAGTGCTTGCCAATCTGTCCGCGTCCAACATCACCATCGGAAAAGCCGAGTACCGGCGTCAGCTCTGCGCCGCCCAGTCGGGCCGCTGCGTCGCCGCGTACCTCTATTCCGCCGCCGGTCCGGGCGAGTCTACGACGGACTTGGCTTGGGACGGCCATGCGCTAATTTACGAGAACAATGAAAAGCTGGCGGAAGCCGAGCGGTTTGCGGCAGAAGAGCAGATCATCGCCGCGGACTTGGATCTAGAGCGTCTGGCCCAAGACCGAATGCGCTTGTCGTCGTTCCATGACTCCATCGGCGATCACAGAGACCGCGTCCGGTCTATGCGCCGGGTCGAGTTTGAATTTGAAGTGCCGGAGATTAACCCCCCCGCAGCACTGGCTACCTGGAAGGCCCCAATTCTGGGGAGCAATACGGAATCAGACAGCGCTGGCGTATCTTTTCCCGTCCGGCTCCCCAGGATTGGGGCGGGGAAGCTTCTCCGTCCCCTTGAACGCTTCCCTTACGTTCCCAGCGACCCCGTACAGCGCGACGAGCGGTGCTACGAGGCATACAATATCCAGGTGCATGGGCTGATGAAGCGGCTCACCAGCACCGGCATCAAAAACGTCGTCATCGGCGTTTCCGGCGGCCTCGACTCCACCCATGCCTTAATTGTCGCCGCCCGGACGATGGACCGGCTCGGCCTGCCCCGGAAAAACATCCTCGGCTACACCATGCCGGGCTTCGCGACGAGCAGCGGCACGCGCACGAACGCCCTGGGCCTCATGGAAGCCCTCGGCATCACGTCCCGCGAGATCAACATCAAGCCGTCGTGCCTGAGGATGCTGTCGGACATCGGCCATCCGTTCATTGACGGCGAGCCGGTCTACGACATTACGTTTGAAAACGTTCAAGCCGGTGAGCGCACGTCGCACTTGTTCCGTCTGGCAAACTTCAACAACGGCTTAGTTCTCGGCACCGGAGACCTGAGCGAAATGGCGCTGGGGTGGGCGACTTACGGGGTCGGCGACCAGATGTCGCATTACAACGTCAACGCTTCCGTTCCTAAGACGCTCATCCAGTACCTCCTGCGCTGGATTATCGCTACCGAGCAGTTCGACCCGCTGACCTCCGCGATCGTGCAGGCCATCGTAGACACCGAAATCTCGCCCGAACTTGTCCCGCACTCGGAGGGAGACGACGACCATTCACCGTTCCAAAGCACCCAGGACAAGATCGGCCCGTATGAGCTGCAAGATTTTCATCTTTACTACATCACCCGCTACGGCTTCCGCCCGTCCAAAGTGGCGTATCTCGCTTCCCAAGCCTGGGGCGACAAAACTTTGCAAACCTGGCCCGACCCATTCCCGAACGACAAAAAGAACGAGTACGATCTGCCGACCATCAAAAAATGGCTCAGCTTGTTCCTGTACCGCTTCTTCGGGACCAGCCAGTTCAAGCGCTCCGCCATGCCCAACGGCCCCAAAGTCGGCTCCGGCGGCTCCCTCTCCCCCCGCGGCGACTGGCGAGCGCCCTCCGACTCCGAGGCCACCGTCTGGCTGGAAGAGCTGAAGAAGAACGTGCCGGATTAACTTCGGACAATGAGGTATAACTTAGAAGTACCGTTTTTTCAAGAAGGCGTTTGATATGATTAGCCAACTCTCAATTAAAAACTTTAAGTCAATCCAAGATATTGAGATGAACTTAGGAAGATTGACAGTATTGATTGGCGCAAACGGCAGTGGCAAGAGCAACATCTTGGAAGCCATTGCCTTGTGTTCTGCCGCCGCAAGCAACAAACTTGACCACGAGTTCCTGGCCTCGCGCGGTATCCGCGTCCCAGATAATCCCCACTTTATGCGTTCTGCGTTTGAAGCAAAGCACGCCAAAGAAGATATTGCTGTTTCAGTTACAGACAGTCAGCATCAACAGTTGGATGCTGATGACACTGCTGAAAATGCAATAAGTTTTCGCTGCGTCTTACAGAACGAGGACAATTCACCGTACTCTGTTTGGCGTGACGTAGCCCCTAAGTTCATAGGCTCTGTTGGTAAGACATTAAAATACTTGCAATCTTTCCCCGATGAAACAAAAGTAACCTGGAATGAATTGCTGCCGCTCTACAAAGAGCAAATTCAGTCATTGAAGTTGGATAGCTTTTTAATCTACTCTCCTGAAATCACCTCGCTCAGAACATTTGAGACCGAAGGACAAATTCAGCCGCTTGGGATAAAAGGAGAGGGGTTGTTTAAGCTAATGACTGTGCTTTCTTTTCCTGAAAACAAAGAGCGGTTGGATGAGATCAAAAAGCGAATGACGTTGCTTAACTGGTTCGATAATTTTGAGGTGATAAATGTCCATGCAACCGGCCAACGCATCCTCAGCATCAAGGACAGGTACTTAGACGACGGTTTACCTTATTTCACCCAGAAAAGCGCGAATGAAGGGTTCCTATTTCTGCTGTTTTATTTCACGCTGTTTATCAGCAAGGAAACGCCGTCGTTTTTCGCCATTGACAACATTGATGCTTCGCTGAATCCGAAGCTGTGCAGCCAATTAATAAGAGAGTTGGTAGATTTGGCGAAGACGCACGATAAGCAAGCGATTGTCACGACCCACAACCCAGCTATTTTAGATGGACTTGACCTCAATGATGATGAGCAGCGCTTGTTCGTCGTGTCTCGCAACAAGCTAGGGCATACGAAAGTGAAACGCATCACAAAACAAGCAGTGCTTCCTGATCAAAAGCCGGTTCGTCTCTCGGAAGCTTTTTTGCGGGGATATTTAGGCGGCTTGCCGGGGAACTTCTAATGCCTAGCTTCGCCCTGGTTACAGAGGGTCTTACTGATCAGATTGTCATCGAAAACATTTTGTTTGGCTTCTTCGATGACCCAAACATAGACATCAATCCTTTACAACCGCTCCGAGATGAAACCGACAGGAACCACGCCGTCACTCCCGGCAACTGGCACAAAGTTTTGGAATACTGTTCCAGTGAGGAGTTTCGCGGTGCCTTCCAGTTCAACGACTATGTCATTGTGCAGATCGATACAGATGTGGCTTCTTACTATGGCGTCAGCGACCGTGATGAAGACGGAAGCGAACTTTCGGCTGAGGACATGATCGAGCGTGTCAAAACACGACTGATAGAGCGCATCGGTCAAGAGTTTTACGGTAACTACTCGTCCCGTGTCGTATTTGCTATCTCAGTTCAATCTATTGAGTGCTGGCTGCTGCCGCTCTTCTTCACCGACAACAGGAAAAGCAAGACTGTCAACTGCCTCAACACGTTAAACCAGGGCCTCAAAACGAAGAAACCGTTTTCCATTGACCCTGAGAACAAAAATCCTCGATACTACGACAACATTTCCGCCGAGTATGCAAAACACAAAAAGCTCATGCAGTTATATGCTTTCAATCCAAGTTCAGAAGCATTCGTACATGAGCTTGAAAAAGCTGTCGGGACAATTAATGGCAACGAGCCTGCAAGTGCCGAGGTAATTTAGCGCATCGTTTCCGGGTCAATGCCGTTTTCGCGGCAGAAGGTGCGGTAGGCGTCGGGGGCGATCTCCGACGGCTTGATCTCGCTGCGGCCACCCCAAAAGACGTTGGTATAGGAGACCGGGATGCCGAGAGCTTCTAAATGCGCGTCCATCGCAGCTTTGTGGGCCAAGAGGACCGATTTGTCGAGGCCGTGGGCGACGCCCATGATGTTGACGCTCTTGAACTCCGGGCCGCCTTCGCGCCAGTAGGCATGGGTCATAATGTGGAACCGGCCTACTTCGCGGCCGGCCTCAATTTCGCGGCCTTCCGGGACAGCCCAGTGAAAGAGGGCGTTGTAGCGGGTGACGCGCTGGTCGCCGGCGCTTGGCTTGACGTGTTCCAGAAAGGTCGAAAAGCGGCCGATGACGCCCCGGTCGTGGAGCGATTGGGCGACGGTGAGGAACATCTGAAGGTCAACGCCTGCTTCGGCGGCACGGGCATCCCATAGGTCGCGCGTCAGCTCGTCGGGTTCGAATTCGCGCTTGAGGGCGGTCAGGACCTGCCAGTCCAAATCGCTCAGGCTGACGATGTTGGTGTCCAGAACCTCGGCGGGAACCGGGGCGAGGCTGCCGATGGGGATGCCTTTGCGGCGGATATGGCCGACGCCGAGGGCGAACAGGCGCTTCGCGGGCATCAGGCGGTAGTGGTCTGCGCCAATCGTTTGTGCTAGAAAGTCGGCGTGCTTGACGAGCGAGTAGCCCTGCGGGACTTTCAGCGTGGTCCATAACTTGTACTGGGAGCCGGGGGTGGCAGCGTCAGCGGAGCGGATGACAACATGGCCGGAGAACGGGTCGCGGTCGAAGAGGTAGGAAAAGGCAGAGTCGAGCTTGTCCGCTGGAACCTGCCAGGCGACTAGCGAGCCTTGCGCGAGGTTTGTTGCCATGAGCGTCTGCCGGACGCGCCGGATCGTGCCGGATTTCAGCATGGCTTGAATGCGCTCGATGACCACGGGGACGGGAACGCCGGACTTTTGGCTGATTTCGCCGAATGGATCGGCGGTGAAGCCCTGAATAGTGTCTTCGGAGACCGCTAAAATCGCGGCATTGGTCGGGTCATCAATCTCCGCCGGCGTCGCCAATGACAGCGGCGCGTCAAGTGTAATGCTCATACGCTTATTGTACCCGAAACGAGATAGGGTACAATAGATGCATGGACACGTCCGCGCTCCTTCCGACCCAGTTCCGCGAATACCAGGAAGCGCTCGAAGCGCAAACGCTGTCGCCGTATGCCGTGCCATCGGCGAAAACGCGCGGACGGGCAAAGGCCGAGACGCTTGATCCGGTCCGCACCGAGTTTCAGCGGGACCGAGACCGAATTCTGCATTCTAAAGCATTTCGGCGGTTGAAGCATAAAACGCAGGTCTTTATTGACCCGGAAGAAGACCATTACCGCACCCGCCTGACCCACACGCTCGAAGTTTCCCAGATTGCCCGAACGCTGGCCCGCGCCCTGCGCCTCAATGAAGACCTGACCGAGGCGATTACCCTGGCGCATGACCTCGGCCACACGCCGTTCGGCCACGGGGGCGAAGAAGCGTTGGGTGAAGTCCTGCGCGAGTATATTCCCGATGCCGAGTTCAAGCACTACGACCAAAGTTTACGCATCGTAGATGTGTTGGAAAAGCATGGGCAGGGGCTGAACCTGACCTGGGAAGTGCGCGACGGCATTCTCGGCCACTCCAAAGGCAGCAAAGACTTGGGGATTGTCGAGGGAGCCAATCTCCCGACTTCGCTGGAAGGGATGTGCGTTCGGATCGCGGACCGAATCGCCTACATTAACCACGACATTGACGACAGTGTCCGCGCCGGGGTCTTGAATCTCGCCGATTTGCCGCAGGACACGCTGGACATTCTCGGACGCACCCACGCGCAGCGCATCGGCACGATGGTGATGAACGTCCTCCAAAGCAGCGCCGGGCAGCCCGAAGTCCGCATGACCGGAGCGGTGTTGGAGGCCACGAATGCACTGAAAGACTATATGTACGCCCACGTCTACACGATGGACACGCGCGGCAATGTCGAGCTGCACAAAGCCCAGTTCATGCTCAAAGAACTGTTCCGGCTGTACATGGGGTCGTCGCAGATGCTGCTGCCGATCGAAGAACTGGAGCCGCCGGAGTTTGACGGCGAAACGACCGAAGCCCGCGCCCGCCGGGTCACAGACTTTATTGCGGGGATGACCGACCGCTACGCCGCCATGAAGTTCAAGCAGCACTTTTTCCCGTCCGCCTGGAATAACGCTGAGTAAACACAAGGATTCTGTCCATGCAGGCCGATTTCGCCCCGCCCGCCGACCAGGGACCGCAGCACCTCGCCCAAACTGTCCTGCGTGCCTTATCGGTCTCCCTGCCGGAGCCGCCTTCCGAAGAGCTGTTGTTTTGCTTTTTTTCGGCGCTGTACGAAGCCAGCTTTCGTTCGGATCAAGGCGCTCCGCTGCGCGGCCGGGTCATTTGGCAGAGTCCGACAGACAACTCCCACGATGATTCTGAGCCTTTGCGGCTGACGCCGCCGGTCCCGTTTTCCGCCGGCAGCCTGGCGACGCTCCTGGCCGCGGCGGAAGCGCCGACGGCTCTGCTGGTCGCGGAAGGCGAGACGCATCCTCTGGTCATCTGGGGCATTGCTTCCGGCCCGACAAGCCTGCCAGAACTCGGCTTGTTCCGTGCGGATCTGCTGGGTCCGGCACAACTGAAAGTCGAGGCCGGCTTGGATTACCCAATCGAGCTGCGCCGGAACCGTCTGCATCTCCCGACGCAGAACGTCTTCGGACGCGGCCCGGTCCGGGCGCGGCTGGGAACGCTGCTGGAAACCCTGTATCCGGCCGTGCTGAACCTGCTGCCGGCCAAAATTGCCGGGTCGCCGCTGCTGGCTGCCGAATCGGTTCCGCTGCCCGGCGGCGGCGTGCTGCTGCAAGAGGGGCAGGACTGGCCGGAAGCGCTCACGCAGTTTTGGATAGGAGCGTTGGTGCTGCTGCTAGGGCAAATTGGAGAAGCGCAGCGCAGTGGGCTGGTGCTGCTGACTCCGCGCCGCCGCCGCACCGCTCAAGAAGAACCCTGGCTCGCGCCGCCCCACGACGGCGTCTACCCGCACCTTCGGCACCTGCTGGAGTCGAGGGCGTCGGCGGCGATTGTCCGGCAAACGGAAGCCGCGGAGGCGCTAACGGCGGCTTTGGGGCAAAACCGCCCGCCGGACGACCCGCTCTTGCAGGAGCCGGTTCTGCCGAAAGACTCTTTAACCCGCGACGCTGAAGTGACCCACGCCGCACGGTTCCTGGCGTCTTTTGCGCGCACCGACGGCCCCCTCTGCCTGACGCCGCAGCTTGAGCTGCTTTCTTTCGGCGGCCAGCCCAGCCTCCAGGCCCTGCCGGAACGGGTCTACCTCGCCGACGACGAAACCGCCTCGGACTTGACCCCGATTTCTTCCCGCTCTTTCGGCCCTCGCAACCAGGCGCTTCTCAGCCTATGCCATCAAGACCCGTATGCCATCGGCTTCGCCTTCACCCAGGATGGCGGTCTCCGGGCAATGCTGCGGCACGAGGACAAGCTGATCGTCTGGAACACGGTCAACCTGCCCCGGCTTTAGGCGCTGCCTAACAAGGCGGCTTCAATCGCCATGCGAACTCCCTTCGCCATAACCTCCAGCGGCAGAGACGGCAAGTGCAGCTTGTTCTCAGCAATGGCCTGTTCCGACGACAGCGGCAGATGGATAAACCCGGCTGTGTACGCTAAGTTCTGCTGCCGGGCGTAGAGCAGCACCCGGTACAGAGTATGGTTGCAGGCATACGACCCCGCGTAGCCGTGCGCCCGCGCCGGCACGCCCGCCTGGTCGCGTATGGCCGCCGCGACCTTCTCGCTGTCAATCGTCGGAAACAGCGCCTCCGGCCCGTCCGGGACAATCGCCGACTGCGGCAGGTTTGGTTCCAGCGGCTTTTCGGGGTCGCCCGCATCCGTGATTTTCAAGTTGACCGCGAACCGCTCCACATCCAGGCAAGCCGTTCCCGATGCCAGTCCGAGCGACAGCACCAGCACGGGCTTATGTTCGACAATCGCTGCCGCGACGCGCTCAAAGTCCGCGCCCATCACGACCGGCAGCGTCAGGCTGACCACCTGCGCCCCGGCGATGACTTCGCCGTCCAGGCGCTCGGCGACGGACTGCGACGGGTTACTTTTGCTTTCCCCAAATGGCGCGAAGCCGGTTAAAAGAATAGTTGGCATGGCTTATTCCAGTCCCGCTTCGGCCCATTCGACGGCGCGGGTTAAGGCCCGCATCTTGGCGAGTGTTTCCTGGTACTCGTATTCGGGGACAGAGTCGGCAACGACGCCGCCGGAGGCTTGGATGTAGATGGTGCGATTTTTGACAACTGCTGTGCGGAGAACGAGCGCCAGATCCATTGCCCCGCTGAACGAGAAGTAGCCGACACCGCCGGCATACGCGCCGCGCCGGGTCGGTTCTAGTTCTTCAATAATCTGCATCGTGCGGACTTTTGGTGCACCGGTCGCCGTCCCATGCGGGAACGAGGCACGCAGGGCATCAAATTGGTCCAGCTCAGGCCGCAGTGTGCCCGTGACCTCCGAAACGATGTGCATGATGTGGGAGTATTTTTCAATCACCATCAGCTCGTCTACACTGACCGTGCCGTACTGCGCGACCCGCCCGATATCGTTGCGGGCCAAATCTACCAGCATGATATGCTCGGCCCGCTCTTTTTCGTCCGCCAGCAGATCCGCGGCGATGGCGTCGTCCTCAGCCTGGGTCTTGCCGCGCCCGTGCCGCGAGCCGGCAATCGGACGGATCGTGATTTTGCGGGACTTTTCGCCCACCAGCAGCTCCGGCGACGCGCCGACAAGCTGGGTCTCGCCGAAGTTGAAATAAAACATATACGGTGACGGGTTGATGGACCGCAGGGCGCGGTAAACATCAAACGGGTCGGCATGAAGCGGCTTGGACAGACGCTGCCCGATCTGAGCCTGGAACGTGTCCCCCGCCGCGATAAAGTCTTTGGCTTTCAGCACGGCGGCTTTGTAGTCGGCTTCTGTCCGGTTGGATTGGAACTGTTCTCCGTTCCCGGCTGACGGCGGGGCGGGCAGCTCCACCGGGCCATGCAGCCGCGCGAGCAGGACGTTGACTTTGCCTGCCGCCGCGTCATAGGCCGCGCCGGGGTCTTCGCCGGGCGCGATGCGGGCGTTGCAGAGCGCCAGGACTTTGTGCTTGGCGTTGTCGAAGACTAAAATCGAGTCGGTGAACAAAAAGACGCAGTCGTCGAGCTTTAAGTCGTCTTCGGCCAGCGACGGCAACTTCTCCAGAAAGCGCACCGTATCGTAGCCGATCATGCCGACCGCGCCGCCGATAAACGGCGGCAGCTCCGGCGACGGCACATAAGTATAACGCGCCAGCAGTTCTTTCAAGACGTGCAGCGGGTCCCGCGCCCCTGCCGAGAGCGATAGCGTCTCCGTCTGTCCGCCTTCGGTGATGGCCGCCGTCTCGCCTTTGGAGCGAAAGATCAGAAATGGGTCGGTGCCGAGAAACGAGTACCGGGCCACCCGCTCGCCGCCCTCGACGCTTTCCAGGAGAAATGAGTTCGGCGTGTCCCCGGCGATCTTGCGGTACGCCGACACCGGCGTTTCGGTATCCGCCAGCACTTCGCGCCAGACGGGGATCAAATTGCCCTGTTTCGCTTTTTCGATAAACTCTTCGCGGGTCGGCGCAGTCATTGGATGTTCCATAGTTGACAGAAAGTATACCCGATAAATGACAGGGCGAAAGGCGGCAGAAGGTGACAAGGGAAGGACGAACACGAGGTTCGCACCCTACATCGGCACTGTCTGGCCCGTAGGGGCGAACCTTGTGTTCGTCCTGTTTATCTGGATGGGAAGGTACGCTGCCCGCGCAGCCGCGTGTACCAATCGGGCAGATACGACGCGGGCCGGGCTGTGTAGACTTCGTTTGTCGGCAACGCGACGGCGCTGAGAAGGCCACCCATGCTGCATCCGGTGTCTACACCGATGTACTGCTTGGTGCGGGCGAACATGACTTTCGGGAACGGCGTGTGGCCGCGCACGACGGTTTGGGTCCAGTACGGGTGGGCATCAGTCTTGACTTTGCCCCAGCGCATTGTGCTTGTCGTTTGAAGCGTCAGCGGCCGCAGAAGGTCCCAGCCGGCATGGGTGAAGATGTAGTCGTCGGTGATGTAAAACGGCAGAGTCCAGACTTCGGCTTGGGAGAGGAAGCGCAGGTGGGGAAGGGGAAGAGAATTGGGGTCGCCGGGGGTCAGTGCATACCCGCGTTCGGCGTAAGAGCCCAGTGTCGTCTGCGCGTCCATGCCGGACAGCGCCCCGATGTCGCCGTCTTCCAGAAACAGCAGCAGCGCTTCCTCGTGGTTGCCCTGCAAAAACACTTTGCGGCAGCGATCAAACGCCAAAATCTGCTCTACGCAATCAAATGGGTCCGGGCCGCGATTGATGGCGTCGCCAAGAAAAATTACCAGGTCCGACGGCATCACGGGCAGATTGGCAAGCATCTCGCGCAGGGCTTCGTTTTCGCCGTGAACGTCGCCGATGGCGTAAATCATGGAATATCAATGATGGCAGAAGATGCCGGGGTTGTAGAAAACCCCGGCAGAAGAATGTCCTGCGGACAAAGATACTGTTAATATAGATTCGCTCTTCATCCGAAGGATGCTTCCCTGCCGGGGTTTTCTACAACCCCGGCCCTGATACATCATGTACCGGCGGAAACATACGGCAGGGCGATGTCGCGCATTTGGTCCAGCGAGGCCCATTCGTCGCCGGGATCGCTGAAGATCAAAATGTGCGGGCCGGTGAAACCAGCCTCGGCGCAAATCTCTAAACAGCGTGTGAAGTCATCTGTGTCCATTTGGCCTGGTGCGGGGAAGTGGGCTTTCGCGTGGGTGCAGACAGCGAGGTCCGCAATCAGCGGCAAGTCGTGATGCTTGCGGTCCGCCGGCCAGTTTCCGAAGTCCAGCTTCAGGCCGACCCGGCCATCCAATCGTTCCAACAGCGTTCGCACGGCATCAGGCCGGTCCAGCAGGCGGTGCCAGTTTTCGGTGACAATCTCAATGTCATGGTCTTCGGCATGGCGAAGAAGGGCGCGAAATCCGGCTTCGCTGAGATGCAGGGCAGACTCGTCCGGCTCGGCCTTGCCGGCGATAATGCGGACGCGCTGCGCCCCGCAGTCGGCGGCGACTTCGATCCAGTCGGTGATCATCGCCAACGCTTTTTTACGCTCGGTCGGGTCGGGATGCGTGATGTCCCCCTCGTCAATCAGCAGCGTGTAGAGCTCGACGCCCGCGCTGTCCAAAGCTGCCCTAAACTTCGCCAGATACTCGTCATCGGTAGAAGGCAGATGGAAATGGCAAACTTCCAGCTTGCCTAGCCCATGTGCGGCGACTTGGGCTGGAATATCCAGCAGCGGAGTTCCGGCCGTGATGCTTTTATTGAGGCTCCAGGTGGAGACGCCGAGGCGAGAGTTGAGTGTGTTTGGCATAGGATTTAAGCCCGGCAACACGCCCGGCACTTCTAGTGCCGGGCACATCTTTGCTACTTCTGGCTTTCGGCGAACTCACGTACCGACGCAAGCTGGCCTTCAGAGCCTAAGTAGCCTGAGCGGCTGACGATGAACTTGGCATATTCGGCAATGAACACTTTGCCGGGGGAGCGCAGATCAAAGTCTTCCGGCTTGCTTTCGAAGAACTCACGGTGAACGCGGGTCCAGACCAAACGCCCGTCGGTGTCAATGTTGACTTTGCAGACGCCGAGCTTGGCCGCGGGCAGGTACTGGTCGGCATCCACGCCCTTCGCGCCTTCTTTAAGCTTGCCGCCGGCGGCGTTGATGCGGGCGACTTCATCCTGCGGGACCGACGACGAACCATGCATGACCAGCGGGAAGCCCGGAAGCTGCTCCTGGATGGCCGCGATGCGCTCAAAATGCAGGCCCTGGCCGCCGGAGAACTTGTACGCGCCGTGAGACGTGCCGATCGCGCAGGCCAGGCTGTCGCAGCCGGACTGGGCGACGAACTCTTTGGCTTCGACGGGATCGGTCAGGAGCGCATTCTTCTCATCTACGGCGATGTCTTCTTCCACGCCGCCCAGCATTCCGAGTTCCGCTTCGACCGAGACGCCTTTGGCGTGCGCGGCTTCCACGACGCGCTTGGTGATGGCGACGTTTTCGTCAAACGGGTCATGCGAGGCGTCAATCATCACGGAAGAATAAAAGCCGCTGTCGATGCACTCCATACAAGTCTTCTCATCGCCGTGGTCGAGATGGACCGCGAAGACCGCTTCCGGGAAGATGTCGTCGCAGGCCCGGATAATCGCTTCCAGCATCCGCTTGTCGGTGTAGCCGCGTGCGCCTTTGGAGATCTGGATAATAAACGGCGACTGGGAATCAATGCTGCCCCGGAAGAGGCCCATGGCCTGCTCGGCGTTGTTGATGTTGTACGCGCC
The DNA here is from genome assembly GCA_964252595.1 of uncultured Armatimonadales bacterium. Taxonomy (GTDB): domain Bacteria; phylum Armatimonadota; class Armatimonadia; order Armatimonadales; family Capsulimonadaceae; genus JANXMY01. The sequence continues at coordinate 12,023 of CAXUNT010000003.1, read as the reverse complement.
GACGGCGTATTTGCCGTAAGCGTGGGCGAACAAGGTTTTGGTGGTAACGATCATGGCTCGGTGGATGCTCCTCGAAAAAAGTCTGGTGTACAGTCTGTTGAAAGTAAATCGGCCCAATTATACCCGACCGACAAGGAAATTGGGAGCGGCACGGCGAATGAAAGCAGGCAAGGCAGCGCCGCCGTGTGTCATCCGCTCGCAACCCGGCACTGAAGTGCCGGGCTACTTGGAAGTGAAAGTCCCTGCGGGACTGAATGCTAGTGGCAGAAGGCTCTTTATTTAGCTCTTCAGTGCCGAAGGTACTTTCTGTGCTTCGTTAGCCCGGCACTTCAGTGCCGGGTTGCGGGTGTTTCCTGCCCCAAAAGATTGGAACCTGCGTTCAATGCCTTTTTTGACTCTCTCCCCGCGCCGCCTCCTTTACGCCGCCTGCGTTTTTGCCGCCGTCTGCGCTCTGTGCCTTGCCGCCGCGCACGCCCAAGTTCCAGCTCTTGCCGTCACGGCTCCCGTGGCTGGGCCGCCGTTCACGTCGGAAACTGCCGCCCGGACCGCGGAAGGGGGGACGTGGCTGCTGCGCGGACGCTCGCTGCTCGGCTTGTTTGCTTTTGCCGCCGTCGCGTTTGGGGTCGGGCAAATCCGTAGCCGGGGCCAGAAAACCCCGCTGCGCCTGGTGCTGTGGGGCTTGGCCATTCAGTTTGTGTTCGCGTTTCTGCTGCTGGATACCGCGCCGGGCAAGATCGGCTTTGCGGCGGTCTCAAAAGGTGTGGCCGCGCTGCTGGACTTTTCTCAGCAGGGCGGCAAGTTTGTCTTCGGCAATCTCGCTCTGGGCAACAACATCCCGGTGGGAACGCCGCTCGGCGATCCTCAGATGGGGCCGATCCTGCACCCGACATCTTACGCAAATGCCGGCGGCTACTTTGCATTTTACGTGCTGCCGACCATTGTCTTTTTCTGCGCTCTGACCGCGCTGTTCTACTACTCCGGCGTCATGCAGAAGATTATTCAGGGCATCGCCTGGATCATGCAGCGCTCGATGGGGACATCGGGGGCGGAAACGCTGGCGGCGGCGACCAACATCTTTGTCGGCCAGACCGAAGCGCCGCTGATGGTCAAGCCGTTTCTGGCGAACGCCACCAACTCCGAGCTGATGGCGATTATGACGGCGGGCTTCGCGAACATCGCATCGGGTGTTCTGGCCGCCTACGCGGCGATGCTGTCCGGGTTCTTCCCGGACGCCGCCGGGCACCTGCTGGCGGCATCCCTGCTGTCCGCGCCGTCGTCTTTGGTGGTTGCGAAGCTGATCTTCCCGGAAAACACCATCCCGGAAACCGCCGGCACGGTCAAAATCACCGTCGCCCGCACGGATGTCAACGCGATTGATGCCCTGACACGCGGGGCGTTAGAGGGCCTCACGCTGGCGCTGAACGTGGGCGCGGTCTTGATTGTCTTCGTCGCCATGATCGCCCTGCTGAACGCGCTCATCGGCTGGCTGGGCCACTTCTTCGGCTATCCCAATTTATCGTTCCAGCAGATTTTGGGCTGGATCGCGACCCCGTTCGCCTGGATGACCGGGATGCCCTGGCACGACGCCACGCAGATCGGGCCGCTGCTCGGCATTAAAACCGCCGTCAACGAGTTTGTCGCGTACCTCCAAATGTCCCAGACACTTGCCGCAAATCCGCATTTCGTCACGCCGCGCTCGGCGGTCATTGCCATTTACGCGCTGTGCGGCTTCGCGAACTTTTCTTCGGTTGCCATGCAGGTCGGCGGCATCAGCGGCATGGCCCCGCACCGGCGTCCCGACCTCGCCCGTCTCGGCCTCCTCGCCATGTTCGGCGGGGCGCTGTCGTCGCTCATGGCCGCTTGCGTCGTCGGCATCTTGCTGTAGCGTATTATGGTTTCGTAACACGAGTTACGGACTGAAAAAAAGTTGTTGAAAAAGGTTCAAAAGTGTGAAGAAACATGCTATCATACCGCCGTTACTCCGCAACGACGCGAATTCTCCCAGACTTCATGCCCTGATGCCGATGACGCCGCAGGCCCGTTTCCGAAGCAGTGCAGTTTTGCTGCTTTATTTCAATTCACTTGACCTCGAAAGGCTGATTTATGTCTCCATTTTTTCGCTGCGGACTGCCCGCAGCCGCTATTGCGCTAGCCGGACTTGCTTCCTCGGCTTCGGCCCAGACTGTTCAAGACGGCGGTTTTGAGAGCGCTGCCACCCAGATGAACGCTCAGACCACTTTCTACAGCACCGGCAGTGCGTTTGATACAAACTGGATTGTCAATGGCACAGTCGGGATTGACAACAACGATGTGTATGTTTACAGCGGCAGCCAGAGCCTGGACTTAAACTACGGCTTCAGCACGGACAGCATCACGCAGAACATCGCGACCGATCCGACCCAGTCCTACACGCTTTCGTTCTACGCCAATGATGATATGCCCGGCGACCTTCTGAACGTTTCCTTCGGTGGAACTGCACTGACTCCTATCACGGTTGCCGCCAACGGCTACAATGTTGCGGACGCAAACAACTTCACCTTTTATACGTTCTCCGGCCTGACGACGGCGACTCCGTTCAGCGCGTTGTCGTTCAGCTCCGACGGCACGATGGCGAACGGGCAATTGGAGCTTGACAATATCCAAGTGACTTCCAGCCCGGTGCCGGAGGCGTCCACCTCGCTTTCGCTGGGCGTACTGCTGATGCTCGGCCTCGGCGGCGCGGCTTGGTCGGCTAAGAAGAAGTCTTCCGCGAGAAATGCTTTCGCAACCGCGTAAGCCTCGAAGATCAGACAAAAAAGAACGGTCAGAAAGAAAATTATGCAAAAACTTTGGATGGTAATGGGCGCAGTCGCTGCAATGACTTCGCCGCTGGTTTCCGCACACGCCGCCATTCACGGCGTCGTTTCTTCGGCAAAGGTGTCGCCCACCGGCACGACGACGCTGCACGCGGCTCCGGTGGCTCGGTTCGCGCCGCGAGCGCAGGCCGGGACTTTGCCTGCTCCCGACAGCTTTTTCCTGTTCAAGCCGGATGTCGGTCCAGACCCGGCACAGGTCAACGACAGCCTCTTCAGCTTTCCCAGCATCGCGTCTACCGCTGTCAGCACGGCTCCCAATTCGAACTTTTCCGGGTTTGACGGCATAAGCCACTATGACCAGGCGTTTTCCGGAACTGGTGTGTACTACCATACTCAGTTCAGCGAAGAGCCGCCGGACCAGGCGCTTGCCGTCGGCAACGGCTACGTTGTTGAAGCGGTTAATAATGCCATTGCAGTCTACAAGACGGACGGCACGGTGGCGTCGGCTCCCGTTCCCATGTACCAGTTCCTCGGCCTGCCGCCGGAGATTTCCAGCAACGGAAACTTTGGTGCCGTCAGCCTGAGTGATCCGCGTGCCTACTACGATCCAATCGCAAAACGCTTCTTTGTTGAAGAGTGGGGAACTGCTCAGGATGTTAATGGGGTTGGAACGGGATCATCGGCCATTTATGTGGCTGTCAGCAAAACTTCGGACCCGACCGGACCCTACACACTGTACACGTTTGACACGACGTTTGACCCGACGCTCGGCAATAATCCGCTGACCAACCAGCCAATCCATATCCTGCCGGACTACGTTCAGATTGGGGCGGATGCCAACGGCTTTTACATGAGCATTAACCAGTTCGACCTATCCAATGACCCGAAGACAAATCAAGGATTTGTCGGACAGCGCATTCTCGCTGTCTCCAAAGCGGACCTTGTCAAAGGAGCCGCAACCCCGGTTGTCTCGTTCAGCGGCGGCGATCTCTACAACAGCAACGCTGGGTTTACGGTCCAGCCGGCGAAAACCCCGGCCGGCGGCGCTTACGAGACCCGCGCTAACGGGACCGAATACTTCCTGTCTACAGTATTCGCTTCGACAGCCAACCAGCTTGGCGTTTGGGCGATCTCCGACACTGCTTCCATTGATGCCACAGCGCCAGGCCTGACACTGAGCGACGTGCTGATCACCAGCCTGCCGTTCACCCAGCCCACGCCTGCCATTCAGCCTGCCGGCCCGCTTCCACTTGCGGCATATATTGCGACACAGACCGGCAAGATGCCGAACGAGAATAAGCTTGACAGCGGCGACACGCGCATGACCCGTGTCACCTATGTGATGGGACATCTCTACTCTGCCGTCGAGACCAGCTTTCCTGGGGGAACAAGCGGCACCAACTCCGGTATCACTTATTTCAGTGTTGTCCCCAATGTGGATAGCAGTGGTGCGATCTCCGCCCGGCTGGAGCGCCAGGGATTTGCGCGTGTTCAGGGCGAAACCCTGTCCTATCCAACGTTTGGAATTAACAGCAGCGGCGGCGCGGTCATTACCTGCGCCCTGATCGGGCCGGATTTCTACCCAAGCGCGGCTTATGTGCCTCTGGACTCTCACCTCAAGGCCGGTACCGTTCAGGTGACCAGCCTCGGCGTTGCACCTGCCGACGGCTTCACCGGCTACGCTGCCTTTGGCGGCCGAGGCGTCGAGCGATGGGGTGACTATTCGGAAGCCCAAGCGGATGAGAACGGCAACATGTGGCTGGCACAGGAAACCATTTCCGCTCATGGCCTCAGCCCGCGCAGCTTCTACGCGAACTATGGAACGTTCATCAGCCAGGTCAAGCCGACCAGCACCTTTGGCTACAAGTAGTTTCGACTCTGCGCACTTCAAGCGGGCGGTGGCACTTTTGCCGCCGCCCACTTCTTTTTTCATCGCCATTAGCACTCGCTTGACACGAGTGCCAATTTCAAGTATAATTTGGGGCGTCAGTTAAAAAACGCAGGCACCCACTGAAGGAGGTCATTACATTATGCTGAAACCACTTGGCGACCGGATCGTCATCAAAGCCCTTGAAGCCGAAACCCAGACCAGCGGCGGCATCATCCTGCCGGAAACCGCCCAGGAAAAGCCGCAGCAGGGCGAAGTCATCGCGGTCGGTCCGGGCAAGACCCTCGACAGCGGCAAGCTCAGCACGGTGGACGTCAAAGTCGGCGACAAAATTGTCTACGCAAAGTATCGCGGCACGGAAATCAAAGTCGGCGGCGAAGATGTCATTATTCTGACCGGCAGCGACGTCATGGGCATTTTGAACTAATCCCTAAACTCAAGTTCATAGGAGAATACGCACACAATGGCAGCAAAAGATTTATTGTTCGACGAGCAGGCCCGCCGGGCATTGGAGCGCGGCGTCAACACCCTGGCCGATGCGGTCAAAGTGACCCTGGGACCACGCGGCCGCTACGTCGTGTTGGAGAAAAAGTTCGGCTCTCCTTCTTTGGTGGACGATGGCGTCACGATTGCCAAAGAAATTGAAGTCGAAGACAAGTTTGAGAACATGGGCGCCCAGCTCGTCCGCGAAGTCGCGTCCAAGACCAACGACGTGGCGGGCGACGGCACCACGACCGCGACGGTTCTCGCTCAGGCGATTGTCCGTGAAGGATTGAAGAACGTCGCCGCCGGCTCAAACCCGCTGGCGGTCAAGCGCGGCATTGACAAGGCGGTCGAAGCCGCCGTTGCCGAGATCAAGACCCTGGCCGTGCAGGTGCAGGGCAAAGAGTCCATCACCCAAGTCGCGACGAACTCGGCCAAGATCGCCCTCATCGGCGAGCTGATTGCCGACGCTATGGACAAAGTCGGCAAAGACGGCGTCATCACCGTCGAAGAGTCGAAAGGCACCCAGACGACTTTGGAGCTGGTCGAGGGAATGCAGTTCGACAAGGGCTATATCTCTCCCTACTTCGTCACCGACACCGAGCGCCTTGAGGCTGTGCTGGACGACCCGTACATTCTGATCTTCGAGAAGAAAATCTCCAACATTCAGGATATGCTGCCGGTGCTGGAAAGCGTCGTGCGCTCAGGCCGCCCGCTCCTCATTATCGCCGAAGACGTAGACGGCGAAGCGCTTGCCACTCTGGTCGTCAACAAGCTGCGCGGCACGTTCAACGTCGTTGCGGTCAAAGCGCCGGGCTTCGGCGACCGCCGCAAGGCCATGCTCGAAGACATCGCGGTCTTAACCGACGGCCGGTTCATTACTGAAGATCTGGGCATCCAGCTTAAGAACGTGGACGAGTCTTACTTAGGCTCGGCGAAGCGCGTCACCATCACCAAAGACGACACCACCATTGTCGAAGGCAAGGGGTCTGCGGCGTCCATCCAGGGCCGGGTCGCACAGATCAAGTCTCAGATTGACAAGTCCGACTCCGACTACGACAAAGAAAAGCTGCAAGAGCGGCTCGCGAAGCTCTCCGGCGGCGTCGCCGTGATCCAGGTCGGCGCGGCGACTGAGACCGAGCTGAAGGAAAAAAAGCACCGGATCGAAGACGCCTTGTCCGCGACCCGCGCGGCGGTTGAAGAAGGCATCGTCCCCGGCGGCGGCACGACCCTGATCAAGATCATCTCGGCTCTGGACTCGCTGCACTTGGAGGGCGATGAGCAGGTCGGCGTCAACATCATCCGGCGTGCTTTGGAAGAGCCGGCCCGGCAGATCGCCAACAACGCGGGCGTCGAAGGCTCGGTCATCGTCGAGAAGATCAAGAACACCGGTCAGGGCTACAACGCCGCCACCGGCGAGTTCGGCGACTTAGTGGCCCAGGGCATCGTCGACCCGGCGAAAGTCACCCGGTCCGCCTTGCAGAACGCGGCGTCCATCGCCGGCCTGATCCTGTCCACCGAAGCGCTCGTCGCCGAGCGCCCCGAAAAGGCGTCCCCGATGCCTGCGGGCGGCGGTGGCGGCATGGGTGGCGGAATGCCCGGAATGGGCGGCATGGGCGGCTTCTAGTCCGTCTGGCTCTACCGTTACAAACACAAAGAACCGCCGGAGGCCATTGGCCTCCGGCGGTTCTTTGTGTTTTGCGATGTTTGAAGTTAGCTTTGGTATTGACATTTTTGTATTAATACCGCATAATGGTAGTATTAATTCATACCGGAGGTAAACATGACTGACTCTGCTGCTGGCACTAAGCTGCTCCCGCCATACGTCACGTTCATCAGCTTGATGAATTTCGTAGATGGTCTTAAGCGAGGCATTCCTGGTCAGATTGATCGAAGCTTGATGAAAACCATGTCCGGCTCAATGCAGACGCAAATGATGTCGGCGCTAAAGTATCTGCACTTAGTAGATGCTCAAGGAGTCGTTCAAGACATCTTAACAAGACTAGTCAACTCTGAAGGAGCAGAGCGTACTCAGGTCTTGTGCGAGTTGTTGACATCCTCCTATCCATTTCTGTTTGGCAGTTTTGATCTTAGTAAAGCCACTTCAAGCCAGTTCCGGCAAAAGTTCACAGAGGTAGGAGCTAGTGGCGACTCGGTGAGGAAGTGCATTGCCTTTTTCCTAAGCGCGGCTAAAGAAGCCAACATAGAAGTCTCGCCTTACATAGCCGAAACAGTAAGGCAAACCAGCGAAACTAAACCCCGTAAGCCTGCCGCAAAACCTGCCGCCAGAAGTCAGCAGTCATCGAGCAAGTCTACTGCCGATCCAGCACAGTCACCACCTGCTAACAATCCAGTGTCGTGGCAGCAGATGTTGCTGGCGAAGTTTCCGAGCTTTGATCCAGCTTGGCCGGATGAGGTGAAGAAGGAATGGTTTACGGCTTTCCACCAGATGATGAAGATGGGCGGTTCCGCGCCGCCTGCATCGTTCCCACATGAAGAAGATGTGGATAAAGAAAACTTAGATGACAATGATTAGTTTTTCGGGAGAACCAGCGTAATGTACCTGCCGAACGGAGAAGGGGCTATCGTTCCTATCGAAAAGCTACGCGACTACTGCTTGAACAAAGATCACATAGAGGGTAAACACAAAGCAAAGGTTTTTGCCTCCGCCCTCGGCATGACTGCGGACGATGCAGAAGATTTGCAACAGCTATTGCTGACCGCTGCCAAAACGCGAGAAGCTGAACTAGGCATGAAAAATGCTTACGGTCAGCGTTATGTCTTAGATTTCACAATTCCAGGCCCCTTCGGGCCTGTTGCAGTCCGAAGCACCTGGATTGTCCGCACGACCGAGAAAGTGCCGCGCTTGGTGACATGCTATGTAAATTAGTGGTACAATAGCTCTATGAAGGGGCGAATCAAACAATATGACGTGGTCACGCTGGTTCACGACTTGCCGGAGCATCGGCTTGTGCGCGGACAAGTGGGGACTGTTGTGGAGCAGTACGCGGCGGATGCTTTTGAGGTAGAGTTCATGGACCAAAACGGGCGCACTTACGCACTGACGACGCTGAAAGCCGAAGACTTGCTGGTTTTGCAGTACGAGTCTGCTTACGCCGTCTAATTGCAGGAACCACAAGAACCGCTGGGGGCCGTTGGGTCTCCGGCGGTTTTGTCTGTATTTGGGTGGTATACTCCTGGGCGGAGAAACGCCGTCATGCAGAAATCTATGGGCCGTCCTAAACTCATTATTGTCTGCGGCCTGCCCGGTGCGGGAAAAACGATCCACGCGAAGATGCTGGAAGAAGAGCTTGGCGCGGTCCGGTTCTGCCCGGACGAGTGGATGCAGGCGCTTTCACTGAACTTGCATGAGGAAGACAAACGCGCACGGGTTGAAGCGCTGCAATGGGAATTGGGCCGGCGCTTGCTTGTGCTGGGAAACACGGTCGTTATCGAGTGGGGGACGTGGGGCAGATCGGAGCGTGATGCGCTGCGGCTTGAAGCTAAAGAGTTAGGCGCTGTTGTGGAGCTGCACTATTTGTCGGCGCCGGTGGACGTTTTGTTTGAGAGAATTCAGCGCCGGGGCATAGAAGACCCGCCGCTGACGGGCGACGATTTGGCGCGAAGTGCGGAAACTTTTCAAGCGCCCACGATTGAGGAGGCAGGACTGTTTGACGCCTACAAGGCGATCAAGCCAGCGGAGGATTTGGAGACGCCCGCACCGCACCTTGACTTATACCGCCGCGCAATAGAACGCATTTTTGAGGAGTACGCTGCAATTCCCTATGCCTTTGGTGATTTGTCCTCTGAAACCGTGTTTGACCGTGTAAAGGATCGCTATCTTTTAATCACCTTTGGGCGGGATTTAGGCAAGCGTATCCATTACACCGTTGCTCATGTGGATATCGTAAATGGTAAGCTGTGGATACGCTGTGATAACACAGAAGAGGGGATCGCGACGGAGCTGGTGGCGCTGGGGGTTCCGAAAGAAAACATTGTGCTGGGCTTCAAGTCGGAGCAGATGCGGCGGGACACGGAATTTGCGGTCGCGTGATGCCGCCCAGTGAGAGAAAGACCGCCGGAGGCTATTCAGCCCTCGGCGGTTTTGTGTTAGCGGTTGTCGCGGAAGTCACGGTCATTGCCCCGGAAGTCGCGGCGGTCGTCGTGGCGGCGGAACTCTTCGCGCCGACGCTCTTCTTCGCGGCGGATTTCCTGTTCGCGCCGGAACTCTTCCTGGCGGCGCAGGATTTGGTCGCGCCGAATTTGCCGCTCGCGCTGGAAGTCGCGCCGGTTGTCGCGGTCGCCATTGTTCCAGTCGCGGTTGTTCCAGTCGTCGTGGTCGGCGATGGCGGCGGTGCGGGTGAAGGCGGCCGGGTGAGTCAGCCCGGCGGCGGTGGCGGGCTGGGCAGTGCCGAGCAGGCCGGCGGCAAGGGCCGCAAGGCCGAGTATGGTCAGTATTTTTGTTTGCGTGGTCATGGTGCTGATTCCCTTCGTCTGGTCTCGTTAGGTTTATCGCTCTGTCCGAAGAGGGATACCTAGTGACGGGGCGGGATTGGAAAAGGTTCCAGACGCCGGAGCGAAGCAGAAGGAGGCGGAAAATGCAGTTAGGACTGGAAAACAAAACGGCGTTGGTGACGGGGTCAACGGCAGGCATCGGCTATGCGGCGGCGCTGGCATTGGCACGGGAAGGGGCGTCGGTCGTGGTCAACGGCAGGACGGCAGCGCGGGTGGACGACGCCGTGGCTAAGATCAAGTCGGAAAGCGGCAGCGAGAGCGTGTCCGGGGTGGCGGCGGACCTCGGCACGGCGGACGGCTGCGCGGCGGTCATCCGGCAGGTGCCGTCGGTGGACATTCTGGTCAACAATGTCGGCATCTTTGAGCCGAAGGACTTTGGGGACATCACCGACAGCGACTGGATGCGGTTCTTTGAGACGAATGTCCTGAGCGGGGTACGCTTGTCCCGCCATTACTTTCC
>CAXUNT010000003.1:0-1872 GCA_964252595.1 uncultured Armatimonadales bacterium | reverse complement strand
CCCTTGATGAAGGTCAAAAATTGGGGCCGGATCGTGTTTGTCTCCAGCGAGTCGGCGGTCAATATCCCCGCCGAGATGATCCACTACGGCATGACCAAGACGGCCCAGCTTGCAGTCGCACGGGGGCTGGCGGAACTGACGGTTGGTACAGGGGTAACAGTCAACTCGGTGCTGCCCGGCCCGACCAAATCCGAGGGCGTCGGGACTTTTGTCGCACAGATGGCGCAGGCACAGGGCAAGAGCGAACAGGCGATGGAAGAAAAGTTTTTTCATTCGGCTCGCCCGTCGTCGCTGCTGCACCGCTTTGAGACGCCCGACGAGATCGCGGCCATGATCACGTTCGTGTGCAGCGCAGCGGCGTCCGGCGTCAGCGGGGCGGCCCTGCGGGTCGAGGGCGGCGTCGTGCGGTCTATTGTTTAGCTTGCGTGCTACAATCAGTCTGTGTGCTACAATAGGGCAGGGGAGTAACAGATGAGCAAAACGGACAAAGGCTACGCGGCCAAGCTGGACAAACAGCAGAAGATCAATCTCAGCGACTACGCGCCGGACGACAGCGGCGGCAAGGGATTAAGCAAAGACGCAAGCGTTGACCTTTTGGCGAAGCTGTCGGCGGAGCTGTGCAGTTTGCAGGAGTGGATGTACGCGGCGCAGACGCACAGCGTTTTGATTGTCTTGCAGGGATTAGACACGTCCGGCAAGGATGGCACGATTGCCCATGTCATGTCTTCCATGAACCCGCAGGGCTGCGCCGTGGCGTCGTTCAAGGTGCCGACGCCGGACGAAGCCGCGCATGACTTCCTGTGGCGCATTCACAAGCAGACGCCGGGCAAAGGCATGATGACGATCTTCAACCGCTCGCACTATGAAGATGTCCTTGTCACTCGCGTCCACAAGCTTGTCACTGAAGACGTGGTGAAAGCACGCTACGGCCTCATCCGTGACTTTGAATCGCTGCTGGCGGGCGACAACACGATTGTCTTGAAGTTCTTCCTGCACCTCTCCAAAGACGAGCAGAAGGCGCGGCTTTTGGCGCGGGAGCAGGACCCGGAAAAAGCCTGGAAGCTGTCCGCCGCCGACTGGAAAGAGCGCGGCTTTTGGGGCGACTACATCCAGGCTTACGAAGACGCCCTCGGCGCGACCGCCGCGCCCGACGCCCCTTGGTACATTGTTCCCTCCGACCACAAATGGTTCCGCAACCTGGCGATTGCGACGGCACTGGTCGAGACCCTGCGCCCCTACAAAGCCGGCTGGCAAAAGTCGCTGCAAGCCATCGGCGAGCAGCGCAAAGCCGAGCTTGCCGCCATGCGCCAGGGGGGACAACCGGCTCCGAACGGCACAGAGTGAAGTCTATGACGTCGCTTCGTCCTAACAAGTGGGTGCAGCTTGTGGAGCGGATGCGGCAACGGTTGCATAACGCAGCAGGGTAGGGTATAATCAGAGACGCGGGCGGGGATGCCTGCGGTTTGCCCGGAACCTGGCGGGGCTGTTGAGTGTTCTACTGGAAACAGTGAAACCGCAAGCGGCAGGGGTCCGATTCCTCGTGCGGGCATCAAAAAGTAAAAATAAAACGAAATTCCCAAGGAAGCTGAATTATGGCAAAAGCAAAGTTTGATCGTTCGAAGCCTCATGTGAACATCGGGACGATCGGTCATGTAGACCACGGCAAAACATCACTGACGGCGGCGATCACCAACGTCCTGGCAAAAGCGGGCGGGGCCACGGCCCGCTCGTATGCCTCCATTGACGCCGCTCCTGAAGAGCGGGAGCGGGGCATCACCATCAACACCGCCCATGTGGAGTACGAGACCGCCGAGCGTCACTACGCCCATGTGGACTGCCCCGGCCACGCCGACTACATCAAGAACATGATCA
>CAXUNT010000002.1:61521-99650 GCA_964252595.1 uncultured Armatimonadales bacterium | reverse complement strand
GGTGGTCGCCATAGGGACGACGACGCCGCTGTCGTCAAGGGCTTGCTGGAACTCCTTGACGATGGCATCACGCTCGGCGGCGGAGGCTCCGAAGGGAACGAGGTCGTTGTCGTGGAGGTTGACGCCGTAAGCGCCGAGGGCGCCGAGTTTGCGGACGCGCTCGGGGGGCGAAACGGGTTTTCGGACGGGTCCTCCGAAAGGGTCTGCGCCGGGGTTGCCGACGGTCCACAAGCCGAACGTGAACTTGTCGCTTTTCTGAGGAATGTAATCTGACATTGTCTTGAGTCTCCTTGTGTTTCTGAAAACTTGATTGTTTATGTAACGCGGTGAGCTTGAACCGCGCCCGCATTTTCCAGCGCCTGGGTCCAAAGCCGGCACCACTCGGTGTAATCGTTCAGCTCCATTTCCGGGTGTGAGCGGCTGCGAGCAACAAACTCCGGGTGAAAAGGCCGCCCGGTCGGTGTGCCGGTCTTTTGATAACGCAGGTCCAGGCTCCAGCGCACGGCATCACTGAAGTTCGGCGTGGAGCGGTGCGGTGTCCAGCGGTGCATGAAGACGATGCCGCCTTTTGGAACCGGGACCGCCTTCGGAGCGATCTCCGGCAGCAGGTCCGGCCGGATTGTCGTGCCGCCTTCCGCTTGATGTTCTAAAAAATGCGGCACACGGGGCATCACTTCCATGCAGCCGTTTTCCACGGTGGCATCCACCAGCGCCAGCCAGCAGGTCACGATGTCCGAATGGTCCGCTTCTTCCCAGGTCACACCCGCATCCTGGTGCCACGGCACATTGTAGAAGCCGGCGTCTGTCCCGGAAAAGGCGGCTGGCGGCTTAGCGCGGACGTGGTGGATCGGGTTGCAGGTGATTTCCGGCCCGATCAGCGACTCAACGGCATCCAGCAGGTTCGGGTTACGCAGAAAGGCGAACATGGCCGGACCACGCATGGCCATAATGTCCATCCCGTCCCCAATCGCCGGCGACTGGGCGTAAAGCGTGGCGAAGCGCCGCTCAAAGGGCTGACCGGCGGCGGGGTCCGTAATAATCCCCTGCGCCAGCAGCGCCTGAGCGCGGCTGGCGATCCACGCCTCGTATTCGGCGATGACAGGTGCCATGTCGGCGTCGGTGACGACGTTCTCCGCCACGAGGTAGCCATCGTCTTGGAACGCCTGCACTTGACTTTCACTCAGTTTCATTTCGTTGCCTCTTTTTGTTCTTCCAGCCAGAGGATCGCCGTGACGCCGCGCGGATAATACCGGCTGCCGGCGGCTTTGCCGGAAACCATCTGGTCGCTCCACGCCCAGTAAGCGTTGCCGGGTTCAGTCAGCCAGCCCACATGCGCGGCGTCGGCGCGGGCTGTCACGGCATCTCCCTGAACGCCAAGAATCTGGCGAGCGGCAAACTGGCACAGGTAAACCTTTGACAGCCACGAATTATGGCTTGTCGAGCTGAGGCGCCAGCCGCCGTCGGCGAACAGGCAGTCGCCGGACTCCAGTACCGTATTCAAGTGGCGGCGCAGGGCCTGAAGAAAAGAGCCGAACCGGCCCTCCGGTTCCAGGGCCGCGCGGCAGCCGGTGAAGTAGGGGTAAACCAGCCCTTCAATGGCCGGAATGATGCGTGACGTGTTTCCCGCTTCCAAAACAGCAGGAATATAGCCCTCATCCGTCATGTGGCGCGTGAGCGTAGCCGCGCACAGATCAGCTTGGTTTCCGGCCAGCCGCGCCTCCGCGCCCTGCCCCGAGTCCCCGAACAGCTTTTCTAAGGCAACGTAGCAGGCCCAGGTCTTGCCCGCCAGGTAGAGGTTATTGCGTGCCTGCCCCAGCGAGACATCCAAACTGTCATAGGTCGTGATCTCCGCGCCGCCCTGCGTGCGGCTGCTGTCCAGGGACATGATGCCGTCCCGCTGGGCCGGATCAGGATGGTCACGGTTGAGCAGGCTTTGGAAACACGCTTCGACGGTGACAAAGTTTTTCTGCAGCCAGCCGCTGTCCCCCGTTTGCGTCACGTAAACGGCGGCGCAGAGCAGCCAGTTGACGAGCTGCTCATGGGTCATATACGAGAAGCAGCCGGTCAAGCCGCCCAGCTCGTAGGAGGAAAAGTGCGGCTTTGAAAACACGTTGGCGATGCCCATATCATGGGTAAAGCCGATCCCGCCAGGATACTCCGTCGGGTCATTCGGCAGGCGCACGGTGTCTTGGTAGCTGTAGCGCTGCAAAAACAAGTCCAGCTCGTTGCGGACCGTCCACGGGTTCATCTTCATTTCAAAGAAAAGCTGGTCCACGGTGAGGTCAAACGTGTTCATCATCCGGTACTCGCCCTCGTTGACCAGCCACAGCGGCTGATCATCGCAGATCAGGAACTGCGTGCTGCCGTAGTAGGAGCGCACGGCCTGCGCGAGCATGAACTTCTGGTCGTCCGACAGCTCGGCTTCGTCCACCAGGGCATCCGCGCGAATGGCCGCTTCTCTCAAGTCATCAAAGTTGTCCAGCGCGTAGCGGCCCACCGCCTCGATGTCCGGGAAGAAGCGGGTGTAGTAATACGCGGTGTCCAGTCCCGCCGTCACCAGCCCGCCCCGGTAAAAGCAAACGGCGAACCGGAAGGTGCGGGTTTCTCCGGCTGGGACATCCATGACCAGTGCCGCACACAACCCCAGGCCAAGCGCTCGGTTTTCCATCGGCACTCCCGGCTTCTCCATGAGGGGTTCCGTCAGCAGAGTTTGCACCTCGAACGCCTGGCCGGAGCGAACGCCAGGATCGGCGCACACAATGGCCGCAGTCCGGCCCTGACCGATGCCGGTGCAGCCAGGCAAGGTGTCGTCTAAACAGCGCATGGCCGAATAAGGATCATTGCCGCTGTAGCCGAAGCAGGCGCGGCGGGAGCGGAGGCCAGCCGTATTTGTGATTGTTATTTCCGCGAGAACCGCCGGCAGGACCGCCGCCATCAGCTCCGCGTCGTGGCCCGCGTCTGGGTCCGGCACGGGGCGCACCGGCGAATACAAAGTGAATGTCAAGTCGCCGGCGGTCCAGGTATCGGTCGCGACATGGAAATCGCGGCGGATCGCCTCAGCCGGGAAGGCAGTGACCGAGGCGCCCTGCCATTCCGGCATCGCTTGATTGGCTTGTTCCACTTCATAGCGCCGCCGTTCTTCTTCCGCCGCATCGTCGGCGGTAAAGAAAGGCAGGGCTTCAAATGCGCCGCCTTCGCGCGTTTCCAGGCCGACGAACACGTTCTGGTCGGCGGGCTTGCCCAGTTCCAAGCCGAGACCGCCGGATGCGCCGGGCGCCCCCAGCGTGAAAGAAGCAAAAGCGCCCATCGGCGAATGGTGAGCATTAAAAAGTGGATTGATCGGCATGATTTCGGCTGACTTTCTGAGTTCTGGCGGGCTTTCCGGCGGCTGATTTGGAAGCCTTCAGCGCAGTCACGATTTGGTCGTAAGCAGTGCTGACCGTTTGGCCGGACTGGGGATCTAATGTTCCTGCGGCCGGATCATACAAAGTTTCCGGGTCGAACTGGCCTTGTTTGGGCCAGTAGCCGGTCTGCCCCTGCGTTGGGCCGGGGCGGGTGTCTTTAACCCAGCGGGTCATCGGCGTCGCCTGGGCATTTTGCAGCCAGGAGCCGTCATCGGTCGCCCCCCAGATTTGGAACGCATCGCAGGACTGCTTGTGACGCACGCAGAGCGCGGTCATTTCTCCATATTCCCTGCCTTGGTTGGCCTGCTGCTCGGCAGCCGTGGGCTGGCCGGGAGCGGGTTTCTTGATCGCGCAGTCAACTTCGGTCAGGCTGAACCGGAGGCCGGCGGCAATCGCCGCGCTGACATCGGCCTCGAACTGTTTCGTGTTGAGGCCGTTTGCTTCCACATGCGCCTGGAAACCGAGGCCGTCTATTCGTCCGCCGCTGGCGCGGATGTGCTTCACCAAAGCGAGAGTATCCGCCATCTTGGACGCTTTCCACTCCAAGTTGTACTCGTTATAGTAAAGCTCGAACCCATCGGCGGCCGTAATCTTGCGGCCGGCGATGGTTTTCCCGGCATCCGCCGTCATTTCCTGCGCCGCCCAGCGATAGATGTCGCCGACATAATCATAACCGGAGCTATCGTTCGCAGTGCTTGGCCCATTGGCGTGCCACGGATCTTCGTCTCGGTAGGAAAAACCGAGCTGCGGCGCAGGATTCTGAGCATCTTCTTTGATGACCTCATTGGTCACATCCCATGCCGTCACGACCCGCCGGCCCTGCCGCACCCGCGCCGCTGCGTTCTGCGCCATGGTCGCATCCACCACTTGCTGCACATACGAGCGGAGCATGTCGCGCAGATCTTCCGGCGTGTATGCCTTGTTGAGAACCTGCCTGCCGCCTGCGCCCGGCACGAACAAAGGCGGCTGCCCGGCGGGAAAGGTCGGCAGCGTGTAGCCTTGATAGTACACCATGCAGTGGCCGCGCACTGTCAGGCGTGCAGGCTGCGACCCAGCCCAGGTGCAGAGCTGGGACAGCGGGCCGTTTGCATCAAAAAGATTGGTCACTGCCGTGTAATGGCCGTTGACACGAACCGCGCCGCCGGTCCAGAGACTCATCATCTTGGTTTCGTTTCCGGCCTCAATCTGATTGAACTGGCCTCGAACGACCGCCTGGTACGCTTTGTCCTGCGGGCTGCTTGAAAACAAGCCGGGCTGGTAGCCGTTCGGCGGGTACAGGGACGGCCCTCCCTGAAGCGTAATGGCCGTTCCAATACGGAAAGGAACCGCCCGGCTGTCGGAATACCGGCGCAGATGGTCCGAGAAGCCGGACTGAGCCGAGGCGCCCGGCGCGGAGGCGCTTAATATGGCAATAAGTGCAAAAACGGCAGCGGAGGTCAAAGCTGCCGTCCTGTCAGGCTGGAATTTCATAAACTCTCTTTCGATTGATTCGATGCCGACGCTTACCGCGTGGCCGCAGCGACTGTCAGATTTTTGAAATCATAGCTGCCAGCCTGTTGTCCGATCTGAAGACGCGCGGCCATGGCCCGTGGTGCCGACGCTGCCAGGGGAGGAGTGGTGAATACATACTCTTTCCAAGTTGGGGTCAGAGTGATCTGCTGATCTACATAATGCGTGTAAGGCGCTGTTCGCTTTTCAATCACGGCATGGAACGCGCTGTGCGTGGCGGACCTTGCCCAGAATTGGTAGCGGAGGCGGGCACCGGCAGGAGTACCGGCCGCGATGTCGTGCGTGAGCTGAATCTGGTAGTAGGGAGTGGCGGGCTTTGCTACCGTCACGCTCAAGCTCGGCCCGGCGGGCTTCCCATTCAAGTGCGCCGAACCCGCGGGGGACAAAAGCGCCCAAGAAGTGCTGCCGAGTAAGTCCGAGGCGGCCGCGCCGGCGGGGAGGGAGCAGAACAAGGCACCGGCGAGGCATAAAATGCTTGCAGCAATGCCTAAAGCAGCGCCGGGCGCGGGTGGTAAAATAAGACGTTTCATTGGTGCCAACTTCCTTCTTTCGTGCAGATCAATTATGCTGGGGAGCTTTCCACAACTCAGCGGCAATCGCTTCATAGGCGGGTTTGGGCTGGTAGTCGGCATCCAGCGGCAGCGCAGCCCCCCAGCCGGGACGAAATCCGGGAATCCAGGAGTGGCGATCCGTGAAGCCCCAAAAAATAATTCCCCGGCACTGCGCCTCGTCCAGACAAAACCGGACCAGGTCTTCATAGCCGGCTGCCTGCTCGGCAAGCTGCGCTGCGGTCGGGGCGGCTCCGTCCAGCCGCATCCGAAAGTCACATTCGGTGACTTGCCAGTCCAGGCCGAGGGCTTCCAAGCGGCGGATGTTGGACCGGAAATCGTCGGACAGACGCCAGCCATTCTCGAAGTGGCACTGGAGGCCGACGCCGTGGATCGGAACGCCTTCTGTTTGGAGTTCTTTCACCAGCGCGTACACTGTGTCCGCTTTCGGCCCCCGGTCTTCTGCCTCGTAGTCATTGTAGTACAGGCGGGTGTCCGGGTCGGCCTCGCTGGCCCAGGTGAACGCGGATTTGATGTAGTCCGGCCCGAGAGCGGCGTGCCAGAAACTGTCTTCCCGCAGACCTTCGCCGCTGTCCAGAACCGCTTCATTGACGACGTCCCACTGTCTGATGCGCCCGCGGTACCGGGTGACGATGGTCTGAATATAGGCTTGCAGCATCTCGCGTATAACATGGGCCGGGTAGTTTCCAGCCCGCAGCCAGTCGGGGACGGCCTGATGCCAGAGCAAGGTATGGCCGCGCAGGGCCATTCCATTCTGCTGGGCAAAATCGGCGAGGCTGTCCGGGCCGTCAAAATCATAGTTGTCCGGGCCGGTCCAGACTTCATGCGGTTTAAACGCATTCTCCGCGACGCACAGATTGAACTCTTTGTGCAGCACTGTGCGGTATTCCGGTTCAGAAGCCAGGGCCGCCAGATCAACCGCCGTTCCAATCGGCAGCCCACGTATCTCGGCCAGTGCCCGCAGCGGCGTTCGGTAATGATCACTCAGACTCACAGCAAATTCCTTTTTGTCAAGAAAGACCCTGCTCGTCCGGCGGCTGCGGTGGAGGACAGGTCGATTCGCGGAGGACCAGCTCGTTGAGCAGTACCTGCTTCCCCAGCAGGGGGCCGGCCGCGGAAT
This sequence comes from uncultured Armatimonadales bacterium, assembly GCA_964252595.1. Classification (GTDB taxonomy): domain Bacteria; phylum Armatimonadota; class Armatimonadia; order Armatimonadales; family Capsulimonadaceae; genus JANXMY01. The sequence goes on along the minus strand of CAXUNT010000002.1, from coordinate 93,048 downwards.
TTGGATCGGCTTGCAGCGCTTCCAGCAGGCGCTGGGCGGCCAGCAAGCCCAAGCGGTGCACAGGCTGGCGAACAGTGGTCAGAGGCGGCGTCAAGTGCGCTGCCGACAAAGGATTATCAAAAGCGACCAGGGAAATATCCTCCGGCACGCGCAGTCCATGACGGCGCAGAACACGCAGCGTAGTCAGCGCCATGATGTAGTCACAGGCAAAGATCGCGGTCGGCAACCCCTTCACGAGTCTGATGCGGCTGATCCAGGCTTCAATATGCGGATCAAATCGATCCACGGTGTAAGTCGGGTACAGGACAAGGTCGTCGGGAACCGCAGCCACTCCCGCTGCCGCCAGCGCATCAAAATAGCCTTCCAGCCGGTCGTGGTGATTGGCGTGGGACGTTGCCAGATTAATGATCGCGATGCGCTGATGTCCCAATGCCAGCAGGTGATTGACGGCATCGCGTGCACCCTGCCGGTTGTTTGTGTCCACGCAGGGCAGGGCGGCGTCCGCCGGGTCATTCGTGGAAAAGCCGACCGCCACATAGACCACGCCGGCAGCGGTCAACGCATGCAAAGCCGGCACATCCTCCAGCGAAGGCAGAATGAGAATCATCCCGTCCAGCGCCGTTTCCCGGTAAAAGCTTTCATAGTCGCCGCTTTGAAGATGGGAGTAGATGACTTCCACCGGCTTGCCGGTAACGCCATCACGGATGCCCCGAAAGAGTGGTCCAAAATAAAAGTTTTCGTCCCAGTGTTCCCCCAGCGTCTCTTCCGCATCGTCGCGCTTGATGACGACCCCGATCCGCAGGGCGCGTGCGGGAGCTGTGGCGACAAAGGTCCCGCTGCCGCGAGCCGCCCGCAGCAGCCCTTCGCGGATCAGCCCTTCAATGGCCTTATCCAGTGTCACATGGGTCGTGCTGAACTCGGAGCAAAGCACCCGGCGGCTGGGCAGCGCCTGCCCCGGCAGCCAGTCGCCCTTCCGAATACGCCCCCGCAGGACGTTTTGGATGCGCCGGTAAAGTGGATCATCCCCCAGGACGCGCTCGGCGTTATTTATATTTATCGCCATATTTCTTTGTTGTCCCAGACAGAATTGTCGGCTGTCTCAGAATTAGGATAGCACAATTCTTCCCTATTATACGATTGATATAGGTTAATGTCAAGATTTTGTTGACATTTTCTTTGCAATGTGTTATACTCGGTCTCTAAGCAATACTTGCTGAGTTGCCAGCGGGATTGTCAAGGGGTCTCCGGCGGCTGTCTGCCGCTTGGAAACGCTCTTTTTCTCAAACGCCATTTTACTGATTAGAAATGCAAAGGAAAGAAATGAAAAACACCCAGAAGCGATCAGGCTTCACACTGATTGAACTGCTCGTCGTCATTGCCATCATTGCCATCTTGGCGGCGATCTTGTTCCCTGTCTTCCAGAAAGTGCGTGAAAACGCACGCCGCACCGCCTGTCTGTCCAACGAAAAGCAGATCGGCCTCGGCGTCATTCAGTACTCGCAGGACTACGACGAATATTTGATCAACGGCACCAACGGCTACGGCGGCGGCAGCGGATGGGCCGGGCAGGTCTATCCCTACGTTAAGAGCACCGACGTCTTTCACTGCCCCGACGACTCGAGTCCGGTATCGGCGGGTTCGCATCCTTCGTCCTACTCATTGAACAGCAATTTTGCCTTCTACATAGCTGGCGCCAGTACCTGCCAGTCAAAGCATGGAGCGTACACGCTGTCGCAGCTCAATGCACCCGCGAAGACAGTCATGATCTTTGAGGTGGGCGGCAGTGGCAACTATAATGTCGCCACAGAACTTAACCTCTCCACTGACACCCCGTCCGGCACCCTTGACAATTGTGGCGGCTCGCCGTCAGGTAATGGCACGGGCAACCAGTACGGCGGCGGACCACTGAATGGCTACACCGCTACCGGGGTACCTTTAACGATGGCAACAGGCTACACGCCGGGTGCGCTTGCACTCGTGAAATCCATCAACGGCGGCACCTTTGTGCCAAATATGGGAGTTGACCCTGGCCGCCATACCGGTTCCAACTACATGTTTGCGGATGGACATGCGAAGTATCTGCGTGCTGCCCAGGTCTCGGCAGGTTACTCCGCCAACAAAGAAACCGACCAGCAAAACTACTCTATGCAGTACGGGTCGTCCCCAATGGCTGCCGGAACGGGCGGGACATTTGACGGCACAAACCAGCCTGCTGCAACATTCAGCCTGATGTAGTCTGTTTTATGCAATGCCGCCCGCCTTCTGCGAGAGGAGGTGGGCGGCTCTTTTTCACAACCCCTCAGCAAAGGCAATTCCATGACACGATATTTCCCAGTTTCTCTAACGGTTCTTTTGCTCAGCTTCGGCTTTTTCGCGCTTTGCGCCGGATGCGGCAAAAGCGACACTGCGTCGTCCGCCGCTCCCACTGCGGATCAGGCTCAAGCCCAGCAGCAAGCGAGCGAGCAGGCGGCAGCCGCCGCTAAAGCTCAGGGTGAGGCGGCCGCAAAAGCCGCTGCTGCAAGAAACGCCGGCACCACACACTAACTTTGATCTGTCCACGACCATTCCCGCTGCTTACGGCTCCATCTAGTCGCAGCAAATTCGCGCGACAGGCTGGGGCTTTGCGCTTCTGGTTCCGACCATCTTCCAGGCGGACAGCGGGGCAGGACGCACACGGCGCTGCCGCCGGATTCGCCCCGCTTCGCCTTCTTCTGGGCGGCGAAAGCCAAGAAATCGGGAAAATCCCTGCCGATCCCACGCTGATTGCCCCAGAAACCAAGCAGCCGGGGGTATTGTATTGGAAGATCGCACGAGGCAGCATCAGGACAGCATTCCCGGCCACTCTTCCAATGCAGCACTTGCCAAAGCTGGCAGCATCTCCTCAGATCTAGAAAAGCACCCGTAGACTATGAACTTGTTTCCCTTCGGCAAAGCGGCTTTGAGCATTCTCCTGTTGACTTTGCTGTCCGGCCTGTGGCTGGTGGCCCAGCCCGCGCCGCACAAGACAGCCACGCTGACCTACTGGACCTTTGCCAAGCCGCACTACGAGTCGTATCAAAGGGCGCTGCCGGCCTTTGAAAAAGCCCATCCCGGCGTCACCGTGGATCTGGAGCTGGTTTCCAACACGGCCCTGGCGCAAAGGCTCCAAGCCGCCCTGCTGGCAAACGTGGATGTCCCGGACCTCTGCGAAGTCGAGATCAGCCAGGCGGGGAGCTTGTTTCGCGGGCCGCAAAAAGACATCGGCTTTACCGACCTGACCGACCGCCTGAACGCAACCGACGCCCAGCACCCGGTTTCGCTTTACAGCCAGATGGTTCAGGCGCGTTTTTCGCCTTATACCAGCCGGGGCCGGATCTACGGCCTGCCCCATGATGTCCACCCCATCCAAATCGCCTACCGCCGCGACCTCTTCGCCAAGCTGGGCATTGACCCGAACAAGATGAAAACGTGGGACGAATTTTCCGCCGTAGGACGCCGCGTGACCGTTCCCGGCAAGCGTTACATGATCCAGTTTTCCGACAGTGATGCGGGTCTGGGTCTGGAAGTGTGTTTGTTCCAGCGGGGCGGGGGCTATTTCGATCCCAGCGGCCGCTGCATCATGGACAACGAGGCCGCCGTGCAGGCGATGCACTGGTATGTCCCCCAGGTGGCAGGGCCGCACCCGATCGGCAAAGACATCGGCGGGGTTTCCAGCCAGTTATTAACACAGGCCGTTTCCAATGGCTACCTGCTCTGCATGCTCTGCCCGGACTGGCGTTTGAAGGGCATTCAGGATGATATGCCGCGCCTCGCGGGCAAGATGGCCTTGATGGACTTGCCCTCGGTCGAGCCGGGCGGCCCCACGACAAGCACTTGGGGGGGAACCATGGTCGGCATCACCAAGCACAGCAAAAATCAGGAGCTGGCCTGGGAACTGGCGAAGTACTTCTATACGGACCCCGCCCAGCTTGATGACCGCTACCGGAACCTGGGGATCATCCCACCGTTCAAAGGAGCCTGGAACCTGCCCGTCTTCCGGGAGCCAAATTCGTACTGGAGCGGCCAGAGAACAGGGGAGCGTTATATCGCCCTTGCCCCGCAGGTTCCCTATCAGTACACCAGCCCGGCGATTGTCACCGCGAAAAACAAGCTCAGCGAGGCCATGGTTTCCTGCATCCAGTATTACAACGCGCACGGCGAAGACGGGTTTGAGCCGTATATTCATGTACGGCTGAAGCGCAGCGCCGACGAAGTCCGCGCATTATTGAGCCGAGACCCCTACTAGAGAGATCTTCATTGAGTACCACAACTGTCGCCCATCCGCCCGCAAGGTCCGAGTCGCGCCCGCCGCGCTGGTTCACGCTCCAGCATAGGCTGGCGCCGTACCTGTTCGTCGCGCCCTTTATGCTGCTTTTTCTGACCTTCGGCCTGTGGCCGATTGTGAAAAGTTTGATCCTCGCTTTTTACGCGACGAACGGGCCGAAAAGCAACGTGTTTGTCGGCTGGAACAACTTCCGGTTTCTGTTCAGCGATTTGACATTTCACCAGGCGGTTTGGAACACGGTGGTTTATGCGTTTTGGTCCGTCTTCCTCCAGCTTCCCTTGGCTTTGGGATTGGCGATGCTGCTGAACCAGCCCTGGCTGCGGGCGCGTAACTTTCTGCGGCTGGCGTTCTTTGCGCCGAACCTGCTGGGGCAAGTGTTTGTCGGCGTGCTGTTCTCGGTCCTGTTCGTGCCGCAGTTCGGGCTGGTCAACCGAGCGCTGCACGGGCTGGCGCCGGGATTTTCCCTGGATACAGAGTGGCTGACAAACCCGGCCTGGGTCATGCCCGCGCTGGTGCTGACGTCTTTGTGGATGTATGTCGGCTTCAATATGATCTATTTCCTGGCGGCTCTCCAGGCGGTGGACCGGGATCAGTATGAAGCGGCCATGGTCGACGGCGCGAACGCCTGGCAGCAGTTTTGGGCGGTGACACTGCCCGGCATCCGCCCGGTCGCCGTGTTTGTGCTGGTGACGGCGACCATCGGCTCGTTTCAGTTGTTTGAGCTGCCGTATATTATGCTGAACAACTCCGGCGGACCGGACAACTCCGGCCTGACGATTGTTTCTTATCTGTACATGAACGGCTTCATGACCGGCGATCTGGGCTATGCGTCGGCGGTCGGCTGGGTGCTGGCCCTGGGCCTCCTCGCTATCAGCCTGGTCCAAATGCGGGCCACGGGAACCTGGAAAGGAGCCGAAAAATGAGCATGCAGCTCCGCACCGGCCTCAGCCGGACTTTGATTGTGGTTCTGCTGCTGATCTCGGCGACTATCGCTCTGATGCCGCTGGTCTGGCTGGTCGCCGCAACCACAAAGGGGCCGGACGACCTGTTCGACTATACTTTTTTCGCGCCGCGCTTTTCCTCGCAGAACTTCCATGACTTGTTCACCAAGGTCCCGTTCCTGCGGTACTTGGTCAACAGCTTGTTTGTGACCGGCGCAACGGTTGTGGTGCAGCTTTTCTTTTCGTCTTTGGCCGGTTTTGCGCTCGCCAAATACGAGTTTGTCGGCAAAAAAGTTGTGATGGTGATCATGCTGACGACCTTGCTTATTCCCGGTCAAGTCGTCATGGCGCCGCTGTATGAGCAGTTGTATCACTTCGGATTGGTGGACACACGGCTAGGCCTGATTATCCCCGGCGCGGTCAGCGTCTTCGGCATCTTTTTGTTCCGGCAGTCCATTCTGCAAGTTCCCGACGAGCTGCTGCAAGCGGCGCGGCTGGACGGCTGCACCGAGTTCCGTATCTACTGGGATATTGTCATGCCGGTGACCCGCCCGATGATCGGGGCCTTTTGTTTGATCAGCTTTATGGGGGCTTGGAACAACTTCCTGTGGCCGCAGATTTTGCTTCACCACGACGACAAGTTCACTCTGCCCATTGCGCTGAACCAAATGATCGGCATCTACGGCAACCAATACGGGATGCTGATGGCAGGCACGCTTGTAAGCGTGCTGCCGGTCGCCGTGCTTTTTCTCGTGCTTCAGCGCGAGTTTGTCGCTGGTCTCACAGCAGGCGCAGTGAAAGGGTAATCGGCCGCGTCTGCTTCCTCCCCTTGATTTTCCTTCGGCAGCAAAAAAGCCCGGCGCAGATGCGCCGGGCTTTTTTGCTTGCCAGAAGTTACGGCACGACTTCCTCAGCAGGAAGCTTGCCGTCGATCATGCGCTCGACAGAAGCCACGCGGTCGTCGTCGGCGACGTTGATGGCGCGGACGCCTTGGGTGTTGCGGTTATCCTGGGTGTTTGGCATTCTGGAACATAACATGCCGTTTATCATAAACTGTATGGCCAAGCCTCAGTTCTAGTGTATGTGGGCCGTTTGTAAAGCCGGAAGTCGGTACACCGAAAGCAGCAAACTGGCCACTGCCATAATTACCAGTATTTTGGGCGCTGTACTCGCTGCCGTCAATCCACAATTCTATGAAGTGAATTGTGCCGCTGACACTGACACCAATGTTGACATCTCCCGACAAACGCTGTCCTTCTTGAAGGTTGGTGAAAGAAAATGAAGAACCTAACAGCATATTGAGGAGAGTAACCGTAAGCACAATTATAACTATCAATGCGCCTGCGGCTAAAAATACGCTTTTATGTTGATTTCTTGCCATAATCTTCACCAACCCATTCTTTGGAAGGGAGAACGTCGTTCCTCATGCGCTCGACAGAGGCGGCGTGGACGCCTTGAGTTTCGGTGTCAGCTACCCGTTTCTTCCCCTGTATCTTCATTAGGGTAAGTCCCGGCAAAGTCGGCGAGCCGCGTTTCTGCCAGAAGTTCGAGACGTTTTGCCTGGGTGACGAGCGTCCGGCGCAGACCTTTGGAAACGTCCCGTTCACTGATGACGCGAGCCAAGTTTGCAATCGTGCCGGCACGACGGGCGATACGGATGTCTGGATGCTTCAATCGCTGGTAGATGTCATCGGGAACAATCCGTCCGCGAAGGGAAGCGGGAAGGGGAATGAACTCCGTTTGGGGAATGTCTTTCTCGTTGAGAACCGCCCCCAGCGCAGAGTGCTTTAAGACGGCTTGAAAAACAGTATATTCCGCTTGGTTGAGCTTCTCAGCCGCTTTCGGATCACCGTTCAACTCGAACAAAGGCCACATCTCGATTTCCGCCACTTCCGCAGGATCAAGGACATTCATGGCAACTGCATCTGTACGCTGGTTGGTCAAGTGGCGACCGATACGCGCACGCAGCCGCTCCGCCGTCTGGCCGACGTAGATCGGCTCTCCGTCATAGTCATAAAATGCGTAAACGCCATGCTTGGCATTGCTGATAGTCCGGCCTTGATCATCTTTACGGCTCAAAAAATCAGCGATGCCTTGTTTGATAGCGGCGAGATCGCTTGACGGACTTGGACTAGGCACAGGGTAAAACTCCTAATTCCTCACACTGGCAAATTCTTCACGATTGCAAATTCTTCCAGTACGGCATCCAGGTAGTTCGCGGCAATCCACTCGACGACTGGGACGCAGACGGCATCCCCGAAACCGAAAAGCGCCTGATTCAGTGGAACTGTAATAGTGTAGTTGTCAGCCCCCATAAGACGGGCGGCTTCGCGTGCAGTGATAAGACGAACAAAAAATTGACCGAAACCGGCTTTGAAGAGAATCTGCCGTCCGCTCCCACCCTTCGGGGTACGAAGGCATCCGGCGATTCCATCAGTTCGCAGCTCCGCCATCGAAGAACCGTTCCGCATCCGGCGAAAGACAGTCCCATAACTCCACAGGGGTGCGGCCATCATGGCTGCCGCCGTCGCCGTGTGGCGCGGACTCATCTGGTTCAGCAGATATTCGGCACGCTCGGCGCTCCACCAGTGCAGGTCGTCATTCGCAAGATCGTCCAAAATATCAGGCAGAAGCAGACCATGCGCCGGCAAAGCGGGCAAAGAACGCAGGTTCCAGCGGATGTCATCATGGCGCTCAATAAAATGTGTCAGGAGGCGCGGGCGCATCTCCGTTTCGTCAGCATACGCTGATATGTGGGTTCCCTGAACGCCGACCACAAACAGGCGCTGACGGCTCTGCGGCACGAAGCGGGCGGCGTCCACGATAAACGCATCTACTCCGTAGCCTAAACTATTCAAGCGCAGCAGGGCTTGGTGAAAGTCCTCGCCGCCGTGTGAGGTCAGAAAGCCAACGACATTCTCAAGAAGCACGAGAGGAGGACGGCGTTCACCGAGGCCGGCCAGCAAGTCTGTGAAGCCCCACAGCGCCCCGGAATGCAGACCGGCCAATCCTTCGCGCCCGCCCGCAAGCGAAAGGTCCGTACAGGGAAAGGAGGCTGTCGCAAGGGTCACCGGGGGTACGTCGGAGGGGTTCAAGCAATGGATGTCGCCGAGAACAAAGTGGTCTTCTCGCCCAAAATGGGCTTGGTAGATTTCCTCTTTTTTGGGATCAATATCGTTGGCGAAGCTCACGCGCCAGCCGGTACGCTCCAGTCCCAGACGCATCAAGCCAATCCCGGCGAAGAACTCCGCGACGGTCTTGACCAGCCGCTGGGGCTGCCCTGCTTGGCAGGCGACACGCTCATCTGTCAAGGTCGTTTGCAGCATCCTGTCTCCCTTCGCGTCATAGCAAGAATTGTACCATAAAAGCAAAAGCCCCAACGCAGATGCGCGGGGCTTGTTGCTTGCTGTCACTTTATGGCACGACTTCTAGGGAACCGTTTCTTCGGCGGGCAGCTTGCCGTCCATCATGCGCTCGACGGAAGCCACGCGGTCGTCGTCGGCGACGTTGATGGCGCGGACACCCTGGGTGTTGCGGCTGAGCGACCGGATGTCGCCGACCCGCAGGTGGATCGTGATGCCTTCGCGGGTCATAATCAAGAGCCGGTCTTCAGGGGGCGACTATCTGAGAGAAATGTAAAAGAGGGAAAAGGCACTGCCTCTTCCCTCTTTTTGTCGTTGGCTTCTACTCTTCCCTACCCTGGATGCTTGGCGTTCTGGAACACGACATGGCGCTGGTCATAAAGTGTAGAGTAGGCTTTGATTTGCAGGGTATGCGGTCCATTCTTGAACAGGTAAGTCGGAACGTCGAACGCAGCTTGATGATCGTTGCCGTAGTTATTCGTGTGTTGAGCACTATATGTCTGACCATCGATTCCAAACTCGATCCAAGTGATCCTCCCTGTGACATGAACCAGGATTTCCGCGTTTCCTGAAAGTTGCTGTCCCTCTTTGATATTGGTAATAGAAAACGGGTGCGAGAACAGCCAGTAGTAGCGCAGGGCTAATGCAATCCCCACACTCAATAGGACGGAACCCAATGTTGCTGCCCCGTATCGCATCGTCATATTATTCTCCATCCAAGCAGTCCCGCAAGCTACAGTCCAAAATAACCATAGCCAAGTGAGACCTCGGTATCTTCGGGATGCGGGTCAGAGAAGAACGATTGGACATCGTAAGACCGGCGCAGAGCGGTCTGGAAGTTGTTTCCACCCGCGCAGAAGAAGTCCAAGAAGTTCTGACGCCAGGTTGACCAGTCAGCCCCAAAGTTGCCTGGCAACTGAGGCAAATACTGGCGTGGAATCGAGTCAGTCGCCCCCAAATAAACGCCCCCGTTCCCACCGAAGAAGTCTCCGGTTATTCCAAAGTCCGTTGCCCATTGATAATCAATCGGGTCTCGCTGCCCGCTTTGATAGCCATTGTAAGGGTCTGTCGTGAGTCCGCCTGCCGTTGCAAAGCAGGTGTTAATCCAAACGAATGGGCCTTCCGCAAAGCTGTAACCCGCCTGGGCTGTGAGTGCACTGACATCGATGTAATTGGGTTTCGTCATTTCACCTGATAAGAAACCACTAAAAAACTGGTAGCTCCCCAGACCGAAGTAGGGATGCACTGGCTGAACATCGGGAATTGTGGTGCCAGGTATAGGCGGCGCATTGGGGTCTTCGTAGTTGCCATCAGCCACAATGTAAACCATGTGTGCGGGACGCCGAAATTTGTTTTCGATCCTTCGCACCAGATTAGGATCATGGAGAAAGTCATAGTCGCTGACGATCGAAACAAGGATGGGGTAATTGAACGTCGCTCCTACAAATCGGTCAAGCTCCGCATGCAGAAAGTGCTTGTAGGCAATGGCTTTGGCTCTCTGCACGACTGGTCCATCGCCGCCATCGCTTGCTTTGCCTCCTAACCCGAATGTCTCTGTGTGCAAAATGATGATCGAGTCGGCATAGTTGTCTTTGTTGACAATGAAGTTTTTGGACAATGCCGCTGTGGCTTGCGGACTGGGACCTGTCCCGGTGGCAGACTGTGCTGCCGTTCCACTGCCGGTGATGGTCACAATGTAGTCATCGCCCGGCACCGATTGCCCATTTGCGTCAGTTCCATCCCATGTCACGTCTACAGAGGTTCCACTGCCACTGAAGGACTTGATAGGATTGTTCGAGTCGTCGGTGATATTGACTGTCCACGGCTGCGGCGTAGAAAACGTCCCCATAATATGGCAGGCATTCGCAATGTCGGTCACGCCTGGCGTGCTGTCGAACATGGGGTTATAGTTGACATTGGACAGGGCGTTGCTGAACGTCACCGTTCGCGTGTCTGTATTTCCGCGAACATCGCTAACCGTCAAAACGTGAGTACCGTTTGGATACGCAGTGGTTTCCAGCGAGAAGCCTGCTTTGTTCTGTCCAGGAGAGAACGTAACGTTGCAGCTACCAATCTCACTACCATCAACAAAGAACGTCAGCAAGCCGTGCTCTGTGTAGGCATTCACTCCAACCGAGCTGTCCCCAGAGATTGTATCACCGTTGTTGATGCCGGTGATTTGGAAGACTGGCGGAGCATTGACTGTCAGCGCCGCGCTCTTGCTCACGCCGCTGTACGAAGCAGTAATATTGGCGGTCGCTTGCGCCGTGACGGCGGTGGTCGTAATTGGGAACGTCGCGCTGTTCGCGCCTGCTGCAATCGATACACTCGCCGGAACCGTGGCGGCGGCATTGTCGCTTGCCAGGCTGACTGTAGCTCCGCCGGAAGGCGCAGGATTGTCCAGCGTGACGGTTCCCGTGGCAGACGTGCCGCCGGTGACGCTGCTGGGGCTGATCGTGAGCGAGGACAAAGCTGCCGACGAGGCAAGGGGCGCGGCACTCACTTCCGCCGTTCGACTGCTGCTCACATCGTCTGCATTCACTGCATTAAGTGTGTAGTAGTAAGTCGTTCCACTGCTCGTTCCTGTATCAGTATAGCTGGTTCCCGTCAGTCCAGACTGATAAGGCGTCGCTCCTTCCATGCCGGGGCTTGTGGCCCGGTACAGGTTATACGACGTAGCGTAGGCAGAGCCGGACCAGGCCAAGCTGACGCCGCCTGTGACGGGCGTTGCGATAAAGTTCGTGGGCGTTGTCGGAGGCGGGAACCTGGTCACATCAGCGGTGGCGCAGGCAGTCAGCAGAAGGCAAGCAAGACCGATCAAGAAAGCCAAACTAAAGGCGATGAGGCCGAGGCGATGAGGCCGAGGCGATGAGGCCGAGGCGAGAACATAGCGGGCATGGTGGTCTCCAATCTTTTCAGAATCATCAATGATCTTCAAGGCGACGAGCGAACACGCAAACCCTCGGAGGATGCCTAAAGAGCGGGCAGACTAGGAGGTAGTTGTATCATAGCACACTTTTGTTTTATTGTCAACCAACGCGATGTTAAGTTTATGTTAAATCTTTTGTCAGCAAAAAAGGCCCGACGCAGATGCGCCGGGCCTTCTTCCATTGTTGCTCTATGGCACGACTTCTATGGCACGACTTCTTCAGCAGGCAGCTTGCCGTCGATCATGCGCTCGACGGAAGCCACGCGGTCGTCGTCGGCGACGTTGATGGCGCGGACGCCCTGGGTGTTGCGGCTGAGCGAGCGGATGTCGCCGACCCGCAGGTGGATCGTGATGCCTTCGCGGGTCATAATCAAAAGCCGGTCTTCCGGGCTGACGATCTTGGCATCCACGATGTCGCCGGTCTTGTCCGACAGCGACATGGTGAGAATGCCCTTGCCGCCCCGGCTTTGGATGCGGTACTCTTTCAGAGGAGTGCGCTTGGAGATACCGCGCTCGCCGATGACCAGTAAATCCAAGTCAGGCTGAACGATGCCCATGCCGACAATGCTGTCGTCGTTGTCGTCCGAAAGCGTGATGCCCCGGACGCCGCCCGCCGCGCGGGAGCGGGGCGTGATGTCGCTTTCCGGGAAGCGAATGGACATGCCTTTTTTGGTCACGAGGAAAATCTCGTCATTGCCCGACGTGTGCGCGACCCAGCGCAGGGCATCGTCTTCTTCAATATCAAAGACAATCAAGCCGTTGTTGCGAAGATTGGTGAACTCGGACAGCGCCGTGCGCTTGACTTCCCCGCGCTCGGTCGCCATGAGCAAATAACCCGAAACGTCCTTGAACTGCTTCATCGGCACGGTTGCCGTGATCCGCTCGCCCGGCTGGATATTCAAGAGGTTGATGATCGCCGTTCCCATCGCCGTGCGCGACGTTTGCGGCACTTCGTAGGCTTTGAGGCGGTACACCCGGCCCCGGTCGGTGAAGAACAAGATGTAGTGGTGGGTGGTCGCCACGAACAAATGCTCCACCGTGTCTTCTTCTTTGGTCGCCGCCCCAATCCGCCCCTTGCCGCCTCGGTGCTGGGTCGGATAGGTTTCTTTCGGCACCCGCTTGATATAACCGTCGCGGGTGATCGAGACGATCATTTCCTCTTCGGGGATGAGGTCCTCATCGCCGATTTCCTCCGCTTCCATCGGGACAATGCGCGTCCGGCGCTCGTCACCGTACTTGTCCCGCAGCGCCTTCATTTCTTGCTTGATGATGGCGACGACCCGCGCAGGGCTGGCGAGAATGTCCTCAAAGAACGCAATCTGCTTCAGCAGCTCTTTGTACTCGTTTTCCAGCCGCTCGCGCTCCAGGCCGGTGAGTGCCCGAAGCTGCATGACCAAAATCGCATCGGCCTGGAGCTGGGACAGCGTAAACCGGGCCATCATTTCGTTGCGGGCCAGCTCCGGGGTGCGCGACGCCCGGATGAGCGAGATAATCTCATCCAGCACATCCAGCGCGATCTGGAGGCCCTCTAAGATGTGGGCGCGGGCTTTGGCGCGGTTCAGTTCGAACAGCGTCCGGCGCGTGACCACTTCCCGGCGGTGGTCCAAAAAGAAGCCGAGCGCGTCTTTGAGAGTCAAAATGCGCGGCTGGCCGTCCACCAGCGCCAGCATATTGACGCCGAACGTCGTCCGCAGCGGCGTGTGCTTCAAGAGAAAGTTCAAGACTTTCTTCGGGTACGCTTCGCGCTTCAGCGTCACGACAATTTTCATGCCGGTGCGGTCGGAGTAGTCGTTCAGGTCGGCGATGCCCTCGATCTTCTTCTGCTTCACCAAGTCGGCAATCTGCTCAATCAGCCGTGACTTGATGACCTGGTACGGCAGCTCGGTCACGACAATTTGGTTGCGCCCGTTTTCAATCGGCTCAATGGTTGTCCGGGCCTGCATGACCACCGAGCCGCGCCCGGTTGTGTATGCCTGACGAATGCCTTTGGTGCCGAGAATAAGTCCGGCGGTCGGAAAGTCCGGGCCTTTGATGAAGGTCATCAAATCGTCCGCATCGGCGTCCGGGTTGTCCAGCAGATGGATTGCGCCATCGCACACTTCGCGCAGGTTCTGCGGCGGGATATTAGTCGCCATGCCGACCGCGATCCCGGAGCCGCCGTTGCACAGAAAGTTCGGGAACTTCGCCGGCAGCACCAGCGGCTCGCGCCGGGTCTGGTCGTAGTTCTCCGCCCAGTCCACGGTATCCCGGTCCAGGTCTTGCAGCATTTCCATCGCAAACGGTGCCATCCGCGCTTCCGTGTAGCGCTGCGCGGCCGGCGGGTCCGCGTCAATGCTGCCGAAGTTTCCTTGCCCGTCCACGAGCAGATACCGCATATTGAAGTCCTGCGCCATCCGAACCATCGTCGCATACAAAGCGGCGTCGCCGTGCGGGTGATAGTTGCCCATGCAGTTGTGGACTAACACGCCATTTGCGATAAACTCATGGTCGGTATCAACCTGAATGTCATAGGTGACATCTTCAGCAATTTCGCGCACAGTGCTGACTTGCGTGAAAGAGATGCCGTCGCGAACAAAGCCGCGCACCATCTCGGCATGAAGTGACGCTAAAGCGTCAAGCGCCGCAAGGCTGGGCAGGTACGGAACGACGGGCGCTTTGTCCGCGTCTTCCGCGAGGGAGTTCGTTTTGACAAATTCACGTGCAACAACGTAGTCGCCGGGGATTAGCTCATCGGCTGTTTTCCAAACCGACGTGAGGGTCGGTGTCCAGACTTTGAACTGCTGGCCGGGAGTACAGCGCAAGGTCGCGCCGCTCTCAAGCTGGACTTCGCACAGCGGCTGGGGCGGCATAACATAAGTTTGCGTCACAGGCTGGATGCCGGTCTGCGTGTAGACTTCGTCGCCGATGTTCAAGGCTTGAATCGGGGCGAGGCCGCGCGGGGTGGAAACCAGCGTCCCCGCGACAAAGCACTCCCCAACGATTTTGGCGGATTTTCGGTGCTGGCCGGCGGGGGTGAGGTTGAGGTCGCTCATCGCCATCAGGATGCGGCGGTGGACGGGCTTGAGGCCGTCGCGGACATCGGGCAGGGCGCGGGCGATGATGGTGGACATGGCGTAGTCGAGGTACGACTGGCGCATTTCGTCTTCGATAGAAACACTGAACACTTCGCGGCCGATGTTCTGGGGCGGGGCCACGGTCAGGGTGTTTGCGGCGTCATCGGGGACCCCGGCGGCGTCCGCCGGGTCGTCGCCGAGGGTCAAATCAGAGGTGGGGAGTTCTTCGTCAGCCATTGCTTGTCCTTTGCATTGTCACAGTGTCACGGCACGGGGAAACCACTCGCAAAACGAGCGAATTTGATGTGTATATTATACTGTAATTGGCAGCAAATGTCAAGAGGCGGCGCATCTTGAGGCGGTGTTTGCCTTTCGTTTGCCTGTATGCTATACTGAGAAAGTTCGAGACGTTTGCTTCGCAGCAGAACCCAGGAGGAACCTTCCAATGAAACAATGGACACTTTTTACCGCCGTGCTGATGACCGGCCTCAGCGTATCCGCCGCGCAGGCAAAGCCTGCGGCTTCCAAAGCCGCCGGCAGCATGGTGACGCTGTACCAAGCCGACAAGTGCCACATGTATTACTCAGCGGCCCAGGCCAAAAAGTACAACTACGCCTGCCCGGACAGCAAAGGCAAAATGAAGAAAGTCACGGTCAGCGCCGCCGTCGCTAAAGCCGGGCTGGCGGAAACGAATGCCGCGCTTGCGCCGAAAAAAGCGATGTAGTGAGAACGGAGACGGCACACGAAAAAAGCGCAGGCCATTCGGCCCGCGCTTTTTCGTGTGGCCTATGCCGCGCCGAACTCGCTGTCGCCGAGGCCGACTTGATGCCGCAGCTCGGCCAGAACGTCCGGCGGAACCCGGCGCATAAAGAACGAGTTCGCGAATAGGACGATGCCGATGTCGTCTAAAGCGCCGATCACCGGAATAAACTGCGGGATGTTGAGCGGGCTGACGGCGAACACGAGGGCCCCAATCAAGACGGCCTTTGCGGTGACGGGAACGCGCGGGTCGGTCACCAGCAAGCGATACAGTGCGAGCTGCTTCGGGGCGCTTTGTGCGAGCTGCCCCGCCGCCTTCCACCCACCGACCCGGCGGGTCATCTGGACCAAACGCCAAACTTGTTTCCATAGGTTCATAACGACAGTGTTCCCACTTTGCGCCGAGTTTATGCGTTCGGCGCTGATGCGTTGAGCACTGTGGTACTCAGCCGCTCCCGCGCGGTTTCACCACGCTTGCCGACCGGCGCATGGCGGGTCGCGGCGGACAGGCCAAAGCGCGGCATATTGGCGTAAATGGCTTCATAGGCCCCTGCCGCGACCAAGTACGTTTCATGCCAGATGCCGACGCTGCCGTCCTTGCCGACGGCTTTGTTGAACCGCTGCCACGCTTTCATGTGCGTTTCTTTGGGCAAGCGGGCGAACCGCTCCAGATCGTCCGCCGAGCGCCAGTACTGGATCATGCCGATGCCGCTGGGATACAAAAACGGCTCTCCGCCCAAGTAGCCGCTTTCGGGATCGTTCGCTAAAGAGCGCAGCATCAGTCCCATCGCCTGCGTGACCGGAACCCACTTGGAGAAAGCCAAAAATTTGTTGATCCGCATCCCGATCATAAAAACGACGAAGGGGCCGTCGATTTCGGCGGTAAAGCGTCCGGGAAAAATCTGTGACATGGTGCTGTTCTCCTGTCAATCTTATGTTGACAGCGTCAATATACCCTTTTATGTTGTCAATGTCAACATTTTGTCCAAAATCGGGTAAAATTATTTTATGACCGAAATTGCACCCACTGAACCGGACTTGCCTTACCACCACGGGGACTTACGACAGGCTTTAATCACGGCGGCGCTGAGCCTGCTGACCGAGGAGCAGGATTGGGGCTTTTCCCTGCGGGAAGTCGCGCGGCGGGCCGGCGTGAGTCACAACGCGCCTTACAACCACTTCCGCAGCAAGCAGGAGCTGCTCGCGGCGGTGGCGGCGGCGGGGTTTGACGGGCTGCGGGCGCAGATGCAGGAGGCGGCGGCCCAGGCGGAGACTCCTGCGGCCGCGCTGAGGGCCATTGGAGTGGCTTATGTCTGCTTTGGGGCCGCCAATCCGGCGCATTACCGACTGATGTTTGGAACCGTGCTGACTTCCGCCGACACCTGCCCGCCGCCGGTGGTGGGGGAAGCGGCCGCGACAGCAAAGGATTTACTGCGGGGTGTTCTTCGGCGGGGCATGGAGCAGGGTAGCTTTGCCGTGTCGCCGGAGGGACTGGACATGGCGGTCCTGTCGGCGTGGTCGCTGGTACATGGATTGACCCTGCTTCTCCTCGACGGTTTGGCAGGCGCGAATACCGGACCTTTGACTGTTCCTGCCGCCGAGCAGATCGCCGGGCAGGTCTCCCAAGTTCTACTAGACGGCATCAATGCTTAAGCGCGGACGGGCAAAGTGTCTTCGTAGGCGCAGACGGCGTTTCGCCCGGCTTCTTTGGCAGAGTACAGCGCTATGTCGGCTTTCTTGACCAGGTCGCGGGCCGTGCCGGAGTCGGCGGGGAACGTCGCATAGCCGAGGCTGACCGTCACCCGCGCGGTCTCATTTTGCGGCGTGGCCTCATTGGTGTTTTGGTTCGGCAGGGCAAACGGCGTGTCGGCAACGGAGCGGCGGATGCGCTCGGCGATCAGACGCGCTTCGGGCGCTTCGGTTTCCGGGCAGATAATCACGAACTCTTCGCCGCCGTATCGAGCGGGCCGGTCTACGCTGCGGAGTGCATTCCGCAGAACGACGCCGAGTTGTCCGAGAAGCGCATCGCCCGCCTGATGGCCGCGCGTGTCGTTGAACGATTTGAAGTGGTCAATGTCCAAGAGAATGACGGACAAAGGCCGGCGGTAGCGCTCGGCGCGGGCCAGCTCGTCAGCCAGCGTTTCCTCAAACTGCCGAAAATTGTCCAGGCCCGTCATCGCGTCGGAGTAAGCCAGCGACCGGAAATCCTGCTGGAACAAGGCACGCTGCAAGGGAAAGATGGCCCGCGTGGCAAGCTGCTCTAGGCGGCGGAGGCCGCGTTCGGTCACTGCCTGCGGCCGGCGGTAGCCGAGATACAGCATGCCGAGCAGCCCTTCCACATTGGCGAGCGGCAGGCAAACAAACGAGTGCGAGTCCGGATCGAGAACAGACAGGCGCGAGCTGATGGCGCGGCGGTCGGCGGCGTAAAACGCTCGCAGATTGACCCCATCCTGCACCGGCTCGGCGGCTCGCCAGCCGTCTCCCTGCGCCTCGTCCACGGCCAGCGCGGGCAGGAGCGCGGCGGACTGCGGCGGCGTCGACGCCGCGCGAAGCTCCAGGGTCCGCCGGTCGGCGGTGGTCAAGTAGACCGCACAGGTATCGCAGAGGCTATGTTCCTGCATGTTCAGCAGAATCAAATTCAGGGTCATGTCCAGGTCATACGCCGCGTTTATCTGCTGGGACATGTCCAGCAGCTCGGAAAGATCGTCTTTCTCGCTGCGGAGGGCGAACATGCGGTTTTCCATCTGTGCCCGCAAAGCCCCACCGAAAACGGCGACGACGGGGAAGGAAAGACCAATGGCGACCGCCCGCAGGGGAACCGCTTCGGCCGGCAGATGCCCGCCGGTCGCAAGCCAGGCCGCGACTGAGACCATGATGACGCTTACGCCCAGACCCAGCCGCAGGCTGTAGCAGAGCGATGCCAGCAGCACCGGCAGGTACAGGGCGCAGGGCATCGGCGACCGGGCGCCGCCGGTGAGAAAGACAAACCCCGACACCAGCACGGCGAAAATCGCCGTAACCGCGCAGTCGCGCCACAGGTGGTCTGCGGTGCCCCGCAGCAGCCAGCCTCGGCGCTCCGCCAGCACATACAGACCCGCGAACAGAAAACCAAGCCCAGCCATCGGCAGCGCCGGCCCGCCCGCGAGGATCCCAACAGTTGCCGCCAGCAGGCCGAACGCCGGGGCATACACACGCTTTCGCGCGTGCAGCGTTTTGTTCAGCATCTGTTCTTTGATGAGCGTTTGTTCTTTATTCAAAGTGGGTCTTTATCTAACAGGGTTCGCGCCTGTTCTAATTGCTCCGCAACGGCATCCCGCCCGGTCCCGCCGAAGGCCGACCGGGCATCGGCGCTGCCGCGCGGACTGACCAGCTTCGCTGGATTTGCACCCGCAAACAGCGGAGACGCGGCAGCTAAATCGTCTTCCGTCAAATCTTCCAGGGCAATTCCACGCCGGACACATTCGCCGACGATTTTCCCGACGATGGCGTGCGCCTGCCGAAACGGCAGGTCTTGGCAGACGAGATAGTCTGCAAGATCGGTTGCCGTGGAAAAATCGCCCCGCAGCGATGCCGCCATCTTTTCCGCCTTGAACTCCGTATTTTGCAGCAGCGTGTTCATCACCGACAAACATATTTGTGCTGTATCAAGTGCGTCAAAGACAGACTCTTTGTCTTCCTGCATGTCCTTGTTGTAGGCCAGCGGCAGGCCCTTCATCAGGGTCAGCAGCGCCGAAAGATCGCCAAAGACCCGCCCGGCCTTGCCGCGCACCAGCTCTGCCACGTCCGGGTTCTTTTTTTGCGGCATGATGGACGACCCGGTGGTGACATTGTCGCCCATCTCCACCCAGCCGAACTCTGGGGAGTTCCACAGAATCAGCTCTTCGCAGAGACGCGACAAATGCATCATGATCAGCGCCAGCGCCGATACGGTTTCAATCGCAAAGTCTCTGTCTGAGACGGCATCCAGGCTGTTTGGGGCGACCCCATCAAAGCCGAGCAGCTCCGCGACGCGCTGGCGGTTGATCGGAAACGTCGTCCCCGCCAACGCGCCCGCGCCGAGCGGCAATTTATTCACCCGCACCCGCGCCTGCTCTAATCGCTCGCTGTCCCGCGCCAGCATCCAGAAGTAGGCTAAGAGGTGGTGCGCCAGACGCACCGGCTGGGCGTGCTGCAAATGGGTCATCCCTGGCATCAGCGTGTCCAAGTGTTTTTCCGCCAGCCCGACCAGCGTCCCCTGCACCGCCGCGATCTGTTCCCTAAGAGTGTCAATCGCTTCCCGGACATACAGCCGCAGATCGGTCGCGACTTGATCGTTGCGGGATCGCGCCGTGTGCAGCTTCCCCGCCACCGGCCCCAGCCGCTCGGTCAGCAGCGACTCGACCGCCATGTGGACATCTTCCGCGTCCGGGTTAAGCTGCGCCGCGCCCGATTGAAGGTCCGCCGCCAGCGTTTCCAGCCCCCCAGCAATGATATCAGCTTCCGCTTGGGGTATTATTCCGCACTCTCCCAGCATTTTCACATGGGAAACACTGCCGAGAATATCATAGGGCCATAAACGACGGTCAAACGTGAGGCTGGCATTGAACTGATGCACCAAAGCATCGGTCTCCACCGAGAACCGCCCGGCCCAAAGTTTCGGCGCAGATTGGGACATAAAAAACTCCTATCAAACAATTCCACACGCCGTAGGGGCAGGGCTTGCCCCTGCCCTCTCAGATCACTCCGTAGCTCCCGCCACCCGAAGTATTTCAACCACTTGTGCGTTCTTTATCGCTTCGCCTAGGGCCGTTCGGCCCGCTTCGCTTTGGGCATTTACGTCAGCCCCTGCTTCAATCAGCACTTGAATAGTTTCTAATTGCGGGGTCGCCTCATCTGTAGCCGCTCCTGCCGCTGCCATCAGCGCCGTCATTCCGCTCTCATAAATGTTTCCAAAACGCTGCCGCATAAAGCTTTCCAGCGTATCAGCAATCGCGGGGTTACGCTTCTGCTGTGAACGCATCGAAGAAGTATCCACGGCTAAGTCTACATCGTAGCCGCTGCTCAACAAGTCTCGCACAAGATCAGGACGGCATAGCCTAGCTGCTGTTACCAGCGTAGGCATTCCAAAATCATCCCGTTGCTTGGGAGCAGTTCCTGCTTTTGCAGAAGAACTTTTGCTTTTTGCCGAGCGCCGCGCTTGAGGTTTCGCAGCGCTGGGCTTAAAGAGGCGAAAATCTGCCGTCTCGTATTCACGAGTTTCTCCCGTTTCAATGTATCTATAACTAAGTAAAGCAAGCGAGCTGTCAATGCCTACAAGTGTAGCCAGATTACTTGCTTGGAAATCTGCAAATAGGTATTGGTCATCAGATAAGGGCGAAAATACGATCAATCTTTTTGCCGACTCCGATGCTGACCGAGGATGAAGCACTGCCTGAATTGCAGCAAGGGTCGTACCAGGAGCGCAAAGTGGAAGCAGAACTTCGGGGCTACCCTGCACCTTCATCGGATCAATCGGCTTGTCCTCATTTTCGTCGCCGTCTGCCTTGTGTCTCTCGAAGTAGCCAGGATCGGAGTTGAACTCATCGCGTGCTTCACCGCTTTCATACATCGAGTAATTGAACACGTCACTGTCGTACACGTCCCAGGAAAACACCCCACACAAAAGCTCTGCGGAAAGTTGTTTGGCAAGTTCATCAGGATTTGTCGCCCCGCCTTCCGGGTAGACCCCGACCCAGCCGTTGACGGCAGGCGAGACATAGGCAGGTTCTTTGAGCAAACCGGTCAAAGCCGCGACGACAGCTTCCTGCGAGTCGGTGCGGACCTGGCAGTTGGAATAGGTTGTTCCCATGTGGAGCCTCTCATTAGACAAGAAGCGGAAAAGAAGGGCAGGGGCAAGCCCCGCCCTACAGAGGAGTTATTTGCCCATCTTTTCTTTGAGCGCCCAGTACATCCGGGACTGCATTCCGTGCGTCTGGACGTTGCCGACGGAGAGGCTTTGGTCGAAGGTCTTGGAGTCAAACGACGCCAGGTCTTCGTTGTACAAGGCCCAGTCGGACGACCGGCCAATCACGTTCAGGCTGCTCTTGAACAGGCGCAGGGTGACGGTGCCGGTGACGCGCTCTTGGATTTTGTTGATGAACGCTTCCAAATCTTCTTTCAGGGGGTCGAACCACAGGCCGTAATAGGCCAGCTCGCCCCACTGCTGGTCTACCGAAGCTTTGAACTTGCGCTCGGCGGCGGTGGCGACAAGGGACTCCAAAGCGGCATGAGCTTTGATGAGGACCGTGGATGCCGGGCATTCGTAGTTTTCGCGCACTTTCAGGCCCAGCAGCCGGTCTTCCATGATGTCCACCCGCCCCACCCCGTTGTCCCCGGCGATCTGGTTAAGGCGCAGGACGAGCGAAAGGCCGTCCATTTTCTCGCCATCTAAAGAGACCGGGACACCGTTCTTGAAGCCGAGGGTGAGTATTTGCGGCCCGGCATTGGCTGACTCAATCCCCTTGGTCCACTGGAAAATCTCTTCCGGCGGGGCATAGTTTGGCTCTTCCAAGTGACCGCCTTCAATGGAGCGGCCCCACAAGTTCTCATCAATGGACCAGATTTTGTCGGCGCTGACCGAAATCGGGATGTTTTTCAGCTTGGCATACTCGATTTCTTCGGTGCGCGTGTAGTTATGCTCGCGCATTGGGGCGATGATCGGCGTATTCGGCAGCAAGGCCCGCATGACATACTCAATGCGGAACTGGTCGTTGCCCTTGCCGGTGCAGCCGTGGCAGAAGGCATCCGCCCCGACTTGTTTGGCGATCTCGACGGCTTTGAGGCCGATCAAGGGCCGGGCGATGGCGGTAGACAGAGGATAGCCCTGGTAATCACCGTTCGCTTTGACGGCAGGCCAGCAGTAGTGTTCAACAAACTCCGCTTTGACATCGGCGGTGTAATGCTCGCAGCCCAAAGCTTTCGCGCGGGTTTCGGCGCTTTGAACATCTTCGGCGGGCTGACCGACATCCACGGTGACGGTAACGATGCGGTCGAAGCCGTAATCTTCGCGCATCATGGGAATGGCAACGGACGTATCCAGCCCGCCGGAATAAACGATAACAACAGTTTTTGGCATAGTGATTTCCTTCTTCTCTCTACAGCACAAGCGACAAGATCGCCTTCTGCGCGTGTAATCTGTTCTCCGCCTGATCAAAGACTACCGAGTTCGGGCCGTCCAGTACGTCGGCGGTGATCTCGTCGCCTCGGTGGGCCGGCAGGCAGTGCATGACCAGCGCGTCGGGCTTGGCATGAGCCATCAAAGCGGCATTGACCTGAAAGGGAGCGAACACTTTGGCCCGTTCGGCGGTTTCGTCTTCCTGGCCCATCGAGGCCCAGACATCGGTATAAACAGCGTCGGCGTCAGTGACCCCCTCAGCAGGGTCGTGGGTCAGCGTGAGAACGGCGCCGGTTTCCGACGCGAAGCCGAGGGCGACCTGCCATAAATCGGCATCGGGTTCATAGCCTTCCGGGCAGGCCAGACGAAAATGTGTTCCGACTTTCGCCGCCAGCAGCAGGAGCGAATGCGCGACATTGTTACCGTCGCCGACATACGCCAGCGTCAGCCCGGCCAGATCGCCTTTGCGCTCAGCCAATGTCTGGAAATCGGCGAACGCCTGGCAAGGATGCTCCCGGTCCGACAGGCCATTAATCACCGGGATTTGTGCGTACTCCGCTAGTTCTAAGACAGCCGAATGGTCGAACGTCCGGGCCATGATGCCGTCGATCCAGCGCTCCAAATTGCGTGCAACATCGGGAACGCTTTCCCGGATGCCGAGCTTACCTTCTAAGTAGATCGCATGGCCGCCAAGCTGAGTCATGCCCGCCTCAAACGTCACGCGCGTTCTAAGAGACGGCTTTTCAAACAGCATCGCCAGTGTCTGCCCTTTGGCGAACAGCGTCTGAGTTTCATCAAACTTGTGCGTTTTCAGCCGCGCGGCCACATCCAGCACGAGATGGATTTCTTCAGCGGTCAGCGGCTCAATGCCGAGAATGTCTCGCCCACGCAGCCGTGTTTCGCCGAGGACATCGTACAAATCCGACCGGCCTTTTGCCGGCGGGGCCATGCGCTGAGAATAGTTGGATGGGTTGTTCATAAGTTAACCACTCCCCGGATTGGAAATCCGGGGCTTTTGAAGTGCAGAATGTCACTCCGTGACACAAGAAATGCCCTCAGCAGCCAGTGTTTTTGTCCCGCAGGGACATTCTGCTTTATTATAGCCCTGGTCTGGAAGACCAGGGCTTTCGTCATTCGCAGAACTTTTCCGAGCCGGGCCAAAGCGTGTTGTCCGCGTGATGCTGCTGTTGATTTTCGATATAGCGGCGCACCGTGGACACATGAGCCGGACTGACGGTCTGGACCCCGTAGCCGCCCTGCCACTTGAAGCCCCAAGTCGGGGAGCCGTACTTCACGTTGAGCACATGCGCCGACGCGCCTTTGACGGACTTCACGAACTCCGCAATGCACAGCGTTCGCGGCAGGCTGACCAGCAGATGGACATGGTTTTCAATACGCCGATGGCCGCTAGGACGCATTGATTTTCCCGGCACTTTTGCCGCAGGAGCGCATACGCGAACTGCTCGATGTCCCCGATCAGCAGCGGCTCCCGGTCTCGCGTTCCCCAAACGAAATGGTAAAATAGCCGGCAATATCCGTCTGCCATTGTGTCCCTCCCTGGAAGTGCGGCCCGGTCTGGAAGACCGGGGCTTTGGTAGAGCAAGATCCCTCCGGGACGCAACTCTTGCTGGCGATCAACTTCTGCTGGCGATCAACTTCTTCCGTCCGCGGAGCGGACATCCTGCACTTCAAAAGCCCCGGATTTCCAATCCGGGGTTCATCTCCATGCCATTAATCTCTACACTACCGTTGCCAGAATGTCTACCACGGCGTCAATGTCGGCTGGCGTGATGTTCAGCGGCGGAACCAAACGCAGGGTGTGATCGCCGATGGCGCTCAAAAGCAGGCCACGCTCTAGGGACTCCATGAGAACGCGCTTCGCGTCGGGGGCTGTCAGCTCGGCTCCGATCATCAGGCCGAGGGCACGGATGTCGGCGATTTTATGGCGAAAGTGCGGCTCATTCAGTCGGTGGACAAAGTACGCGCCCATCGCGTGAGCATTGGCGAGTAAATGCTCTTCGTCTATCGTGTTCAGGACCGCCAGCGCCGTCGCGCAGGCCAGCGGATTGCCGCCATAGGTGGAGCCGTGGTCGCCGGGAACCAGGGTCAAAGCCGCTTCGCCCCGCGCCAGGCACGCACCGATGGGAAATCCGCCGCCGAGGGCTTTGGCGGAGGTCAGAATGTCGGGAAGGACCCCGTAATGCTCATAGGCGAACCACTTACCGGTGCGTCCGATGCCGGTCTGGATTTCGTCGAAGATGAGCAGTGCCTGATGCTTGTCGCAGAGGGCGCGGGCGGCTTCCAGAAACGGCCTATGCGCGGGATACACGCCGCCTTCGCCCTGGATCGGCTCCAGAAGCACGGCGCAGGTGTCGTCCGTCACGGCGGCCGTCAGCGCGTCAATGTCGTTAAACGGGACATGAGCGAAGCCTTCCAGCATCGGCATAAACGGCTCTTGATACTTCGGCTGGCCGGTCGCGGTGACCGCACCCATGGTGCGTCCGTGAAACGACTTCTGGGCGGCGACAATCTTGTACTTGCTCGGCCCACCGTGGGATTTGCCCCATTTGCGCGAGATTTTGATAGCGCACTCGACCGCTTCCGCGCCGGAATTGCCGAAGAAGACCCGGTCCATGCCGCTTACGCTCGTCAGCTTCTCGGCGAGCTTTGCGACGGGGGCCGTGAAGTAGTAGCCGGCCGTGTGGATGAGTGTTGCCGCCTGCTCCTGGATGGCTTGGACCATCTTCGGGTGGCAGTGGCCGAGCGCGTTGGTCGCGATGCCTGCTAAGAAATCAATATACTCTTTGCCGTTGGCGTCCCAGACCTTGACACCCTGCCCGCGCACGAGCGTCACAGGCAGCCGGGCGTAGACCGGCAGCAGATAATCGGCGTCAAGCTGTTTGATTTCGGCGTCGTCAATTACGGGCGCGATATGTCCAGTGTGCGTGTCTAATGTGTAGGCTGTTTCAGGCGAATAGGTTGTGGTCATAGTGTTTATTTTCAGGATGAGTTCCCGGCCATTCATGGCCGGGTTCTTATGGCCGGGTTCTTATGGCCGGGTTCTTATGGCCGGGTTCTTATGGCCGGGTTCTTATGGCCGGCCTTTGTTTCTACTTAATCATCGTGCCGATGCCTTCGTCCGTGAACAGTTCCATTAACAGCGAGTGCGGCTGCCGTCCGTCGATAATCGTCGCCCGGCCCGCGCCGCCATTGATGGCGATAATACAGGCGTCCACTTTCGGGATCATGCCCCGGTCTACATGGCCGTCGGTGATGAGCTGGCGGGCATCTTTGGCGGACATCTGTTTGATCAGGCTGTCTTTATCGGCGAAGTCCTGATAGATGCCCTCCACGTCGGTCATCATCACCAGCCGGACCGCGCCGAGGGCGGCGGCCAGTTCGCCGGCCACTGTGTCGGCGTTGACATTGTAGCTTTCGCCATTTGTACCAATCGCGACAGTGGAGATCACGGGGATGTAGCCTGCCGCCGCCAGCGTGTGCAGGAGCGCCGGGTTGATCTGGGTGACCCGCCCGACAAAGCCGATGTCGCCTTTGGTGGTTTCCTTCTCGGCGACGATCAAATTGCCGTCTTTGCCCGACAGGCCCACGGCCATTGCGCCCTGCTGGTTCAGATGCGCGACAATGCCTTTGTTAGTCTTGCCTGCCAGCACCATCTCGACAATCTCCATCGTTTCGGCGTCGGTGACTCGGAGGCCGCCGACAAACTGCGGCTCTTTGCCCATCTTGTGCATCGCATCACTGATTTCCGGCCCGCCGCCGTGGACCACAATCGGGTTGATGCCGACATAGCGCATCAGCACGATGTCCTGCATGACGGCGGCTTTGAGGGTTTCATCGAGCATCGCCGCACCGCCGTATTTGACGACCACCGTTTTGCCTGCGTACTGCTTGATATACGGCAGGGCTTGAATCAGAACTTCCGCTTGTGTCATGGTCATTTCTCCGTATCTAAATTTCCGTCGGCAGATGATGCGCGTACATCGCGCGGCAGTCCGTGTGCGCGGCCAATGTCGCCACGATTTTCGGGTGCGGCACGGCGTAGTTGATCCCATAATCACATTCGCCCAGTTCAGGCCGCACCGGAAACGCCAACTGCTCCGTGTCCGTCGAGAACTGCGCGTCAACGCCCGGCTTGTTGCCGCGTGCGTCCAGCCGTATCCAGCGGCTGAGGCTTGGCAGGTACACCGTGTTTAGCGCATGGACGCAGTAGCCGGTGTCCGGCGTGTCGCCCAGCGTCAGCCGCTGATAGCAGACGCCCGCGGGAATGCCATGACGCCGCAAAAGCGCGGCCAGCAGGTGCGACTTGGCATAGCAGATGCCTTCCCCGTGTTCCAAAACATCCGACGCTTTCGCCGTCACCCGTCGGCTCCCAATGTCCCACGAATGCGCGATGCCGTCCCGGACAAACTCAAACGCCTCCCGCGCAATGTCTACGTCCGACCGGCGGCTGGTTTTATGCGCCGCAGTCCAGACTTCAATTGCCGGATGGTGCCAGTCAATCAGCGCAGACACTTCCAAGTACGCGCTCATCTCATCATTTTGCCGCATCGTCCCATGCTTTCAGCGCCGACCGCACGGAAGGCAGCGGCGTCTGCCACAGCCAGCCGACGTTGACCCAAAATCCCGGAAGGATCGCGCTTGTGTATCTGCCATTCTCATCCGGCGACGCCCGCTGATACCGGCCTTCGCCGTCCAAGACAAAGAAGTCAGCGCGTCGGCGTCAATGATCCAGTATTCGCGCACCCCACCTGCTTCATACTCCGCGTACTTCGCGCCTCTATCGCGCAGAACGCTTTCCGGCGAAACAATCTCAATCGCTAAATCAGCGGGACCATCCAAATAGCTGCGCTGCAAGCGGATGATATTTTCTTTGCGGACGAACAGCAGATCGGGCTCGCGCCCGCGCCGCACGTTGGACAGGCGCATTTGGAACGGCGCAGAAAGCACTCGCCCAGAGTCGAAGTCTTCCACGCAGACGCGCAAAATAGCCGCTAGAAAATCGCTAATATCTTGATGCTTTTCGCTTGCCGGACTCATCATCTCCACCTTTCCGTCTACCCATTCGGCGTAGGTGTCTTCGTCCGCCCAATCCAAAAACTCTTCATAAGTCATCGTCTGCGTGGGCAGTTGAGTTTTGTGTTTTTCAAGAACAGTCGCCATGACAGCCTCCTCTTCACGCGGCTTTGCTTCGTAAATACTCTAAAATCTTCTGCATCAACACTGTGTCTTTCTCTGAGTCATGGGCAAGTTGTGCATTAACACGACCAGCTATGTCAACAGAAGCGCAGACATAGCCGCTGAAACTTTTTTAGAACGCCATGACTTCACCAAGTTCGGGCGCGACTAAATCCATGCGCCCCTGCAAAAGCCGATGAGTTTCGAGACTGACGCCTGGGTTGTTATTCCACTTCTCCTCCAGATGCTCGTAGCCGCCGAGCGCAACAAGCCAATCCCGGAAGCTGTCCAATGACAAGCGCAAACTGATCGGGATCGGCTCGCCCTTTTGATTAAGACGCGAGTCAAAGTAACCGAGGCTAATTTTTAGCCGTTCCTGGCGATACCAGGCCAGCGCTTCTTCCAGCGATTGCCCAATTTTGTAAATCGTGCTGTCATGCCGAGGCAACTCATAGATCGTATCGGGCGCGTCTGGGTGGAACGCGATCAGGTCCGCATCCATCGTCGCGCCGAAAATGACGCATTCTCGCTGACGCTCTTGGCTCAAAACGTCAAAGCCATCTTCCCATTGATCGGTATACTCATCGAATTAGGCTTGACGGCCTGCACGGTCGTTCGCAACTACTGACGGATCGTACGTCCACAAGAAGCCGCAGTATTCGCCTTTGCCAAGCGTCGTCACATACTCGCGGTAGCCGTCGGGGAAGCGGGTGCCGAGCGCGGCTTCCGCCGCGTCCACGTCTTCGTGCGTGAAGGTTTCCAGCTTGTCGGTGACGAGGTAGGTGTTCTCAAACATGGCAGGGTTCCTCTGGAACCCGGATTTCCAATCCGGGTCTTCTGGATTGATTGTCTGCCTTCGCAGACATAAGACAGCCACCTATGCCAAATCTTATGTCCACGCAGGTGGACAATCGCACCTCAAAAGATCCGGATTTCCAATCTGGGTAAACTCGCGTAAAAAGGTTTTTATGTATGGTACTCTGCGTTGATCTTGACGTAGTCGTAGGAGAAGTCGCAGGTCCAGACGGTGGCGGTTTCTCCATTGGGCTGGTGGAAGTCTACCAGGATTTGGACTTCTTTGGACTTCATGGCCTCAGACACGACGTAGCCGTTGAAGTCGGTGGGCATTCCCTGACGATAGACGGTCGTGCCGGCGAGGGCGATCTCGACGCGCTCCGGGTCGAAGGCGACGCCCGCCCGGCCCGCCGCAGCGAGAATGCGGCCCCAGTTGGGGTCGTTGCCGAATAATGCCGTCTTCACTAAAGGGGAGTTTGCAATGGTCTTGGCGACGGAGCGTGGGAAGCCAGCCCGCTGCTCCGGGGTCAAGTCTATGCCGTTGGCGGCGTAAGTCTGGGCCAATCTCTCCGGGACGGCAACGCCTTGGACGGTCACTTCGACGAGTTTGGTCGCCCCTTCGCCGTCACGGGCGATTTCTTTGGCAAGGTACAGGCAGACCGAGTAGAGGGCTTTTTCAAATTCGCGGGCATCGGCGCTTTCGAGGCTGTCAATGGGAGCGTTGCCGGCCAGGCCATTGGCGAGAGCCAGCACCATATCATTGGTGGATGTGTCGCCGTCTACGGTGATGGAGTTGAACGTGTACCAGCAGACGCGGCGCATCATCTCTTGAAGCACCGGCTGCTCGATGGCGGCATCAGTGGTCAAAAACCCCAGCATGGTCGCCATGTTCGGGGCGATCATGCCGGAGCCTTTGGCAATCGCGCCGAGTCGGGCGGTTTTGCCGCCGGACAAGGGGAACTCGACGGCGACTTGCTTCAGAAACGTGTCGGTGGTCATAATGGCCTGCGCGGCGTCATCGCAGGTCTCCCCGTGCAGCTTCGGGACAGCCATTTCAATCCCGGCGATCACTTTCTCAATCGGCAGTTTGGTGCCGATGACGCCGGTAGAGGCCGACAACACCCGGCGGATGGGGACGCCCAGAGCCGAAGCGGCGTGGTTGACCATTGCCACGGCGTCGGTGTAGCCCTGCTCACCGTTACAGGCGTTGGCGTTGCCGGAGTTCACGACAATCGCCCGCGCCAGCCCGTCTTGAAGGTGCGCTTGGTTGGACGCGACGCAGGGAGCCTGGACAATGTTGGTCGTGAAGACGCCTGCCGCCACTGCGTCAACGTCGGAGACGATCAACGCCAGATCGTTGCGCTTGCGCTTGACGCCGCTGTAGACGCCGGCTGTCCGAAAGCCGAGCGGGGCAACGATGCCGCCGCCGATGATGGTCATGCCGTTCATTGTGTTCATAGATAATCCTCGTGGAACCCCTCCCGCTCATCCCTCGCTCCCTCCCCTGTTAGGGAAGGGCAGGAGATTGGAAGAAAACGCAGGCGCTCCCGCTGCCTTCCGAAACATCTTTCCCTCTCCGCTTCGGGGAGGGACCCTGCGAAGCGAAGAATGAGCGAAGCAAGGCGGGAGGGGTTCTACGGCCACACCGCGCTTGCTTCCAGTCCCGCTGTTTCGGCGAAGCCGCACATCAGGTTCATGTTCTGGACCGCCTGCCCCGCCGCGCCTTTGACCAAGTTGTCAATCGCGGACACGATGACGACGCGGCTGGTTCGCGTGTCCAGCGCCAGGCCGATGTGGCAGTAATTGGTGCCGAAGACGGGCTTCGTCGCGGGGAACTGGCCGGCCTCGAAAAGCGAAACGAACGGAGCGTCGGCATAGAACTCTGTGAACGCCGAGCGCAGGTCGTCTTCGGTTTCTTCGGTGGACGCATAGACTGTGGACAGAATGCCGCGCGTCACGGGGACGAGGTGGGGCGTGAACGTCACCGTGACGGGCGACTCGGCGACAAAGCTCAAGGTCTGCTCGATTTCCGGGATGTGCCGGTGAATGCCCCCCACCCCGTAAGGCTTCATGCTTTCGTTAATCTCGGCGAAATGGTAGTCCAAGCCGAACTTCGACCGGCCCGCGCCGGAGACGCCGCTGAGGCTGTCAATGATGATCGTTTCCGGCGCGATCATGCCCGCACTTAGTAAAGGTGCAAGGGCCAGCACGGCGGCGGTGACATGGCAGCCGGGATTAGCGACCAATCGCGCGGTTTCAATCGCAATTTTATTCAGCTCCGGCAGACCGTAGACCACTTCGTCCAAGAGGTGCGGCGCGGCGTGCTTTGCCTTGTACCACTGCGCGTAGACATCGGGGTCTTCCAGGCGAAAATCCGCACTCAGGTCTACAATCTTGACGCCCGCTTCCAGCAGCACGGGCGCAGCCCGCATGGCAAGGCCGGCTTCGCCTGCAAGAAACACGAAGTCGCACTGTCCGGCGCAGATTTCGGGATGGAAGCTCTCGCAGGTAAGACTCACGCTAGGCGCGAGGCCCGGCAGGGCGGCTCCCAGCGGCTTCCCCGCATAGGTCTCCGAAGTCACATACGCCAGATCGACGTTCGGGTGCGCCAGCAGCAGCCGCGCCAGCTCCCCGCCGCCGTAGCCGGAAACGCCGACAATACCGACTTTCAGAGCGCCGATTTTCAGTGTGTCCGTCATCGTTCTTGTCCTTTAATTATTTTCCACCATCAGCCGCATTCCATTGGAAGGGACGAAGCCCAGCTTCTCGTAGACGGGTCGCCCTGCCGGCGAGGCGTCCAGATGGATCTGGGTGCAGCCGACCGACTGCAAATGCTCCGCCACTGCCGCCGTCAGCGCCCGCGCGATGCCTTGCCCCCGGTGAGCCGGAGCGACATAAACACCCCAGATATAGCCTTTGCATTTATAATGCGGCTTTAAAACATCGGGCGAAAGTCCCGCCCAAATCTGGCCGCAGGCCGAGCCGATGATCCGGCCCTCGGTGACCGCAGCAAAGGCAGCGAATTGGCGGCATTCGGCGGCGTCTTCAATGAATTGC
>CAXUNT010000002.1:40734-61511 GCA_964252595.1 uncultured Armatimonadales bacterium | reverse complement strand
ATTGCAGTGTCCGCGCCCGCCAGTCGGGCCGGATCTGGTCCGGCGCGGCCCCAATGTCGCGCCACATGGCGTACTCATGGTCGGCTAGAATGCCCCATTCGTCCCGGCGGCAAGGCCGGACCCTGATGTTCGTGACCGCAATATCGCTCGTCATCATTTATGCCCCACATAAATAAACAGCGTGACGCCGTAAAAGTAGCTGTTGTCGGCGGCAAGCGCCGCCAGATCGTTCATAAACTGGGCGTAGTCTTCGGCGCTCACGAGGCCGCGCCGGACTAGGGCTGCAAAAGACTGGGCCAGCGCGTAGCCGTATGCGCCGGGCGCGTACTCCGTTTCGGTCAGAGTCAGCGTCTCAATCCGGCCCGTAAACAGTGTTGATGCCCCGAACGTCTTCCACAAGCGCCGGCCCATCCACCCGTCCGCGTCCGCCATCCAGCCCTGCTGCCAGTCGCTGTAGGCGTTGAGAATCCGCCGCACTCGCGCTTTGTCGCTGCCGTCAAAAACATGGGTGTCATGGTCTCAGTGAGCGCAGACGACCTGGCCGCCGGGGCGCAGAACGCGGGCCGTCTCCGCGAGAAACGCCGGCTTGCCGGGAATGCATTCCAGAACGTTGTTGGAGAACACGCCGCCAAACGTCTCGCTGTCAAACGGCCACGGCTGCGACAAATCGGCTTGGAGAAACGAAAGGCGCGTGTCTTCCTCAGTCGCCGCCCGCGCTTTTTCCAGCGCTGCCTCACTTGTTTCCGCGCCGACAAGCCGCGCGTCCGGCCCCAAGTGGCGGCCCATCCGCCGCAGATCCGCGCCGTCTCCGCACCCGGCGTCCAGCACCGACCCTGACGGCGGCGCTTGAACCAGCTCGCATACCTTTTCCCGCAGCGCCTCGTACTCCATCACATCCTCCAACAAAAAACGCCGCCTGCTCTCCTAAACGGTTAGGGGCGGGCGGCGCGTTGAAAAACACAAAAAGCCGTGCGCCGCCAGTCCCGAAGCCCCAAGTCGGGGAGGGAAGCGGCCCACGGCTCATCTTGCAGGATAAGCATCACGCAAAGCGTGTCGCAGGCGCACTTCCCAAAGCACGCACGCGGCGACGCAGCGACGGTGTTGTCACAGCGAAAATCATAATGCAGGCAGTATACCGGGCAAAAGCAGAAGTTGTCAAGCGTTGCAGTGTTCTTTCGGTGTCAGAAAGAGGCTGATCACTCATCGAGTGGTTCGCTCACATAACTTTTTGTTAATGACAGCATGAGATATATGTATTAGTATTATACATGACGCACAGGTACACTGAGCATATCAGGAAATCAGAAAGTCTGCGAGACTATTTTGAGGGGAAAAGATTTGAGGCCGAAAGACATGATTCATACGCCAGACCCAGTTGACGGACACGCCGCCGGAACGAAAGGACGCTATCTTCCCGCGCTTCCGGTGCGGCAAGTCCTCTTCGTTACAGCGGCGGCGTTCTGCCTCACGCCTTGGGCATCCCCGCCGATTGCACTGGCCCTGGGAATGTTTCTAGCACTGACTCTTGAAAATCCTTACCATCAGCTCGGCAAACACGCGGCGAAGCTGCTCTTGCAGGCGTGCGTGGTCTTTTTAGGCTTCGGCATGAACCTGGCCGTGGTGCTTGAAGCCGGCAAAAGCGGCATGCTGTTCGCGGCCGGAAGCATCACCGGAACCCTCATTCTCGGCTATTTCGCCGGCAACTGGCTGAAGATCAATGCCAAGACCTCGGCGCTGATTTCCGCCGGCACGGCCATCTGCGGCGGCTCCGCCATTGCCGCTGTTGGCTCGGTCATCGGCGCGGCGGAAGGCGAGATGACGGTTGCTATGGGAACAGTCTTCCTGCTTAACGCCGTCGCGCTTTATGCCTTTCCGATCCTGGGCCATGCGCTTGGGCTGTCGCAGGGCCAGTTCGGCACCTGGTGCGGGGTCGCGATCCACGATATTTCTTCTGTCGTCGGCGCGTCCGCCCGGTACGGCCTGCCCGCCTTGCAGACGGCGACAGCGGTGAAGCTTTCCCGTGCCTTGTGGATTGTACCGGTCGCCATTGCGGCGGCGCTGGCCTTCCGCCGCCGAAGCCCCGGAACGGCTCCGACGGGCGGTTTCGCCGGCACAACCGTTGGCTTCGATCCGCAGCAGACACCGGCCAATGCACAGGGCAAGCTTCAAATCCCGTGGTTCATCGGGCTGTTCCTGCTGGCGTCGGTCGCCCGCAACTTCGTTCCCGGCGTGGCGGGCGCTTCCCCGGTGCTGTCTCACATCGCAACAGTCGGCCTCACCCTAACGCTGTTCTTGATCGGCGCAGGCATCTCGCAGAAGACGCTGAAAACGGTCGGCTGGAAACCGATGGCCCAGGGCATCTTCCTCTGGCTTGTCATCAGCGCCAGCTCTCTCTTCGTTATCCTGCATGTCGTCCGCTGACGCCCGGCACAAGAATATCACCAAGATCAAATAGGAGAAAGAGCAACAGAAGTGCAGTGTGAGGAAGCCGAAGACAGGATTCGAACCCGTGACCCGCTGTTTACAAAACAGCCGCTCTGGCCAACTGAGCTACTTCGGCGGAAGTGAGGATGGCGCGAGAGAGTATAGACGATTTGGGCGCGTCTTGTCAAGCGTTTTCCGGCGGCGCTCGGGACTGGTAGACCCGGATGTAGTTCAGGCGCGATGTTTGCAGGAACACAGTCGCTGCATCGGGTGGCCGGAGAGCTGACCGCCGGCTTCTAAGTTACAGATATTGTATTCTCCCGAAAATTGTATTCTCCCGAAAATTGTATTCTCCCGAAAATTGTATTCTCCCGAAAGCGGGCTGCTGCCGAAAGCGGGCTGCTGCCGGAGATGCCGGGGCTATGCAGGCTGGATGCATTCCAGTCCGGCTTGTCGCCCCGGTTTTCCATTCGCCCCGGTTTTCCATGATGTCAATCTCGCCGCAGCTCGGCCAGCCCTTCTGACCGATGTCTGTGCCGAGCATCCAACGAGATTTTGCCCTAGGGCAGCAGCCGGGCCGACAAGAAATTGCCATGCAATAAGCCCTGCCCATTGTCGGTCAGTGTGACTTGAAGCGCTTTTCCATTCTCTGCCGCCGGGTCGGAAACGATTTGTGCGTGTTCCAGATCATCCATATAGCTTTGCAGCTCGGCGTTGCCCCAGCCGTTGACGCCGAGATCGTAAGACCAGAACGCAGGATTTGGCGGCGAGCCGACGGGCTGATCAAACTCTTCCTGCCAGGTGAGGGTATGCCCCGGCAGCGTCCAAACGAGGCGGGGCCGTCAGCAGGCTGAGAAGTACGGGAAGTGGGAAAAGCGGAATGTGGCTGAAGTGCATAGCGCCGAATTGATGCTAAGGATGAGTCGCGGCAGGCGTGGTGGGCTGGCGATCCGTTCCCTGCATATGAGCAAGAATGCTCGCTTTGACGCCGGGTGGGATTTTCGGATTGTCCTGGATTTTCTGTACCGCGTCTGCCTGGCTTTGTGCCGGGGGTTGAGCAGGGGCGGGCAGCGGGGCGGCACTGTCCGACGAATGGCAGCCTGCCGTACAGGCCAGGAGAACTCCTGCCAGAACTGCCGGCATAAGAGTGGCTGCTCGTTTTTTGATTCGGATCTTGCTTTCAAGCATGAAATATACCTTCCCGTTCATGAAAATCCAATTTTCCGGCACGGCGAGGAAGAAAAAGCGCTTGCCTGCCCGGTCAATCAAGATAGGGCAGTATAACATGCCGGTTTTGTTCTGTCAAGACATCAATGGTTGTTTCTACAACGAAACTTCAGCACGGACAGCGAAAACGGCGGCAGGTCCAGCGTGTTCCGCTTCAGCGTGCGGCGGCGCGGCGGCAGGTCCGGGAACGCGAAGCCGTTCACGCCGCTGGGATGCCAGCGGTATTCTTCGGCGGAGTACTGCACAAGAGTGAGCGGGGCGAAATTTGGCACCGAAACCCGGCAGATACGCTTCGGGTCTTTGTTGAGCAAAAGCAGCGCCCACAGCCCATCCGGGCGGTGCAGGGCATACGCGGTCACGGGAATAGGAACCGGCGAGCGAAACACTGCCCGGTAGATTAGCTGAGGCAGATTTGTCTGGGGCTGCGCCCAGTCTTGTGTCACCAAGCGGGCTGCATAATACGCCGCCAGGGGCTGACGCAGGCGATGGCTCCTGCCGGACAGCAGCAGTGCCAAGTTGCCCCAGGTTTGGCAATCGGCGGATTCCTGCATCGGGGGAGCCGGCTCGTACCCATAGAAATCAGCCCCGCTGCCGCCCAGAGACAAAAACAGCGCCGGGATTTCGGCGTCCAAAAGTGCGCCCGGCCAGTCCATATCATCCTCGCCGGCGAATGCCGAGTAGCCGTATTCCGTGATCAGCCGGGGGAAATGCGGCCCGATGCCGTCGGCATTCAGCCGCGTCAGCGTATCGGCGAGCAGGGCCGGAGCCAGGGCAAGCTGCGGCGCGGGCGGGGCGCAGACCTGGTCAAACGGATACCACTCAAACGAAAAAAACGTGTAATCGGCGAAATGGCCCCGGCGCTTCAGATCGCGCAGAAACCGGTTCATCCAGGACCGGTTTCCCCGCGCATCCGGCCAGGTTCGCCAGCCGTACAGCGAGGTCTGCAAGCTTGGCCCGCCCAGTTTCAGCGCCGGGTCCGTCCGGTGCAGCGCTTCCGCCCACTGCCCGTACAGCGCGGCGTAATCTTCCGGGGCGAGATACTGGCCGTCGGGTTCCTCGCCCAGCTCCATGTGTGTGACGGGATAGCCGCGCCGGCGCAGGAAGCGCAAGGCGGCGGCGGCATTCTCCGGCGTGTCGTACAGCACGGCGGCCGGCATCAGCACGGGCAGGCCGCGGGTCAGGCCGGAGCGGAAGACCCGGTCAAAGCCGGGCTGCTCCACCAGCCGGTCCACATCTGAGGCTCGGTGCCAGGGATCGGTAGACGAGACCGTGATCTGTGTCTGCTGCTTGCCGTTCGGGACATGGTGCAGCAGGTCGCGGAACCGCCCGCGCCCATTGAGCGTTCCAATCCCGATCTCAGTGATGGCGTAGCCCAATGTATCGCGCACATCCTGGCCCGGTTTCGGCGCCGGAGAAGCGCTGGCCGTCATCCAGAGGCGCAGATAGCGCACCGGTGTCGGCATCGCGCAAAGCCGCAGGTGCACGACCCCGCCCCGCCCCTCGGACACCGTTCCTGCCGGAAACGCCTGCCACGCGCCGCTGTCAACCGTGTCGTCAATGCTTTGGGGGTCAGTGTTCTCACGGCTCCCGTTCCAGAACTGCACCTGATACCGCGACGCATAGGGAGCAGCCCAGGCGATTTGGATGGCATTGACCCGGCGCACGCGGCCCAGATTGATCAAGACCCACTGGGGATGCCGGGCGTTGTCTTCGCCCGTGAAGTGCATGTCCAAATACGGATTGCTCTTCCAGAACGTTGTGGGATCGCCGTCGTCCAGGCGTGAGTAGCCGTCGTTGTTCGCCTGATCCACGCTGTCGCCGCGCCGGGGCAGTTTGTAGCCGTAGCAGACATTGATCGGTGCGGTGGACTGGGCCGACGAAGTCCAATAACCTTCGGTTTTGCCGCGCTCGCTCCAGGTTCCCGCCGGGTTCCAATGCCAGGCTTCCACGCCCAGCTCCGTCCGCAGGCGATAAGTCAGCGCTCCCAGCCCCGCCGACTTCATGGCCCGCAGATTTGCCGGCGTATACACCTGCGCGATCTCCCCTTCGCGGAGGCCGTCCACTCCGGCCCCCAGCGCCTGCGCCGCGATAAAAGTGTTGACAGGTTTCGGCGTCAGAGCGACAGTCACGGTTCCCGGAACCACGGAAGCCGCCGGGGCTGTCTCGGCGGGCGGAACCGCCGCAAGAGGACAGCAAAGACAAAAGCAGAAAACGAGGAAACCCGGCAGTGGAATTCGCATGACATCAGCATAGCACAAGTGGGTACACTTCCAGCATGAGCAACCACAACAGCAGCATTCCCTGGCGCGAGTGGGGCGCAGAAGCATTCGCCGAAGCCAAAGACGCCGACAAGCCCATTCTGCTGGACATCGGTGCGGTCTGGTGCCACTGGTGCCATGTCATGGACACCGGCCTTCCCGGCGATCCCGTGCATACGGGGACGTACAGCGACCCGGCGGTGCAGGCCCGTATTTCGGAAAACTTCATTCCTATCAAAGTAGACAACGACCGCCGCCCGGACATCAATGCCCGCTACAACATGGGCGGCTGGCCGACCACGGCGTTTCTGACCCCCGACGGCGACACGCTGTACGGCGAAACTTATGTAGACCCTGTTCGCATGGCCGGGCTCTTAGACTACATGGCAGATGTCTACAAGAACCACAAAGACGAGATCGCAGCCCAAACCGCCGACATGCGCGAGCAAAAAGCCAAATCCGAAGCGCTGACGGCATCAGACTTGGACCCCGACACGACCGCGAACGTCCTCAAGTCCATCGCCGGTCAGTTTGACTCACAGTACGGCGGCTTCGGGAACCAGCCGAAGTTCCCCCACCCCGATGCCCTGCGCTTAGTCTTAGAAGAATACAGCCGCACCCAAGACCCCAGACTGCGCGAGATTGCTGAAAAAACTCTGCATGGCATGGCCGACGGCGGCATGTACGACCAATTTGCCGGCGGCTTTTTCCGCTACAGCACCACCCGCGATTGGAGCATCCCGCACTTTGAAAAGATGCTGGAAGACAACGCCAAACTCACGTCAGTCTACTGCCTGGCCTATGAAGTTCTCGGCGATCCCTACTACTTGGAAGTCGTCAAGACGGCCCACGCCTGGCTCTTGACCGACATGCGCGACCCAGACACCGGCGCATTCGCAGGCAGTCAGGACGCCGACGCCGAAGAAGCCTACTACGGCCAGCCGCTGGATGTCCGCGCGACGTTGCCAACGCCGTTCATTGACCGCACCGTCTACACCAACTGGAACGCGCTCATGGTGTCTGCTTTAGTAGCACGATATAAGATTACGGGCGAAGCGGAGATTTTAGAGGCGGCACGGGAGACTCTTCATAACCTCTGTCGCAACGGCGAGATGACAGTTCATACACTGAATGGACCAAGAGATACGGCGGCATGGTGGCATGACGAAAACGCAAAGTATCCCATCGGGCTTCTTACTGACCAAGTGGCAATGATCAATGCAGGTTTGGACTTCTACGAGATCAGCAGCGAGTATGTCAACGAGATCGGGAATT
Organism: uncultured Armatimonadales bacterium; assembly: GCA_964252595.1. GTDB lineage: Bacteria > Armatimonadota > Armatimonadia > Armatimonadales > Capsulimonadaceae > JANXMY01. Next base: position 54,327 of record CAXUNT010000002.1, on the reverse strand, counting down.
TTGACGGGATTGCAGTGAACGGTTTAGTCACTGCAACACACGCCGCCAACTTTATTCTGACGTGTCTGATTGATGAGAAAGATGGAGGGCTTCAAGATGCTCTTACCGGCAACGATGCTATCGGAGACTTAGCGCGGCCCAAGAAAGACATCAGCGAGAATGCGGACACGGCGCTGGCACTGATCCGCTTGTCTGGGTTCACGGAAGATGCTAAATACCGGCAGGCGGCGGAGCGGGCCTTGAAGCTGTTCGCAGACAAGTACGCGGATTATGGCTACTTCTCGTCGTCGTATGCGCGGGCGGTAGAAGCTGTGATTGCGCCGGGCCTGCACATCACGATTGTCGGTGAGCGAGACAATCCACAAACATGGGAATTGCAGCGGACAGCATGGAGGTTTGTCGCTCCTGCGAAAACAGTGGAAATACTGACGCCGGAAGACGCCGGGAAGCGCGGATTGCCGAGAGATAAAGACGGGCGGGCGTATGCGACCGCCTGCGTCGGCACGGTCTGCTTTGCCCCGGTGCCGGACGCGGAGGAGATGACCCACCTCCTTGCTTCGTCACAAGTGACTTCGCAGGGGTCCTCCCCAAAGGGGAGGACACAGAGCGAGTGACGATCAGCTCATTGAAAGCTTTCTTTAGAACTCTTCGCCCTCCCCTTTGGGGAGGGCCGCAACTTGTTGCGGGGTGGGTTCTTTTCTTTTTCTTCCCGCTTCCTATCCACGCGCAGACCATTCCCCACTTCCGTACTGCCGCCGACGCCCGCGCATGGGGCGAGGCCCGCGAACGCGCAAAACAGTATGAAGCGGCAGCATCAGCCTACGAGATTGAAGCGGCAATCCGGCAGCGGACGGGGGACCCGCAGGCAGCGGAAATAGAAAGGCGGCGGGCGGAACGTCTGCGAACAACCCTGACGCTGGCGATTACGGGGCCGGTTCCCGTGCCTGGGCCGAAACTGGCGAAGCTGGAACCCGTCGCTGGGTGCTATCTCGGCGCTTTGGATAATTATGCCGACAGGGACAACGCAGACAGGTTCGGGCGGCGCATCGGCAGGCCGCTGGCGGTTTGCTTTGACTACAGCCCTTACGGCGCTCCGTTCCCGATGGACTGGGCGCGGCGGCAGGCGGACGCCGGGCGAGCCATTCAAATTGCGTGGGAGCCGCACGACATTTATGCCGTGCAGGATGACGAGTATCTGAACCAGTGGGCGAAAGACGCGGCGGCGTGCGGCTGCCCAGTCTTCCTGCGGTTCGGCGGGGAGATGAACGGCGCGTGGACGCCGTGGAGCCGGGACCCGGCGGCGTACCGGCGGGCGTTTCGGCTGGTGCATACCGTCGTCAACCGCTACGCATCCAATGTCGCGCTGGTCTGGGCACCGGGCGCGGTGCCGACGTACAACTTGGACAAATACTATCCGGGCGACGACGCCGTGGACTGGGTCGGCATCAGCCTGTATTTGGTGCGTTACTACGACGACAACCTCAGCCGCCCGGCGTTTAACGACGGCCCGGCGTCGTTTATTGCGCCGTTTTACGCCAAGTACGCCGCCCGCAAGCCGCTGTGTTTAGCCGAATGCGGCGTGTCCCACCAGAGCCGCGCCGAGGGCCGCCCCGACGACGACTACGCCTCCGCCCGCATTTTTGATCTGCTGGACGCGATCAAAATCCAATTCCCGCGCCTCAAAATGTTCTGCTGGTTCACCCGCAACAACTTAGCCACGGCGCGTGCAGGCCGCCAGCTCAACGATTACTCCCTGCCGGGCGGCAGTCCTGCACTGGCCGCATTTCGGTCGGCGATCAGCGACCCGTACTTTTTGTCGCACTTCGGGGACGCGCCACCCTACACCTACCGAGTTATTGGGGATCGTCTGCCGCCCGGCTATGTCGGCAGCCTCAGCGCGGCGATCTCAACGTACACGTTCGCGCCGACGCTGGAGATTGCCGGCAAAAGCCGGACACAGCGCACCGGCCACCCGTTCAGCTTGTTCGTCTCGCCCGCCCTCGGCCCCTTGACGGTGCGGGTGCGGGATGCTCAGGGAAAGGTGGCGAAGAGTGTGGGGGTGAGGTAGGAACCCACCCCGGTTCGTTCCTCACCGCCCCTCCCGATGCGGGAGGGTGAAGAGCTTTAAGCCGCAGCCTCTTTCCGAAACTCCTTATCTTCCCGCATCGGGAGGGTTGGTGAGAAACAAACCGGGGTGGGTTCCGGCCCTGCGGGGCTACCTCCGCGCCGTTCTTGTCTCAGTTTCCGGGCCGCAGGCGACGGCGCGGAAGCCGGTGCGGTCTATCTCAACGTCGGCGAAGCGGGTTTGGCTCATGACGTACAGGGTTTCGCCGGGAACGGGATGCGTCAGCGACACGGCGGACAGCGGCAGGGCGGCTTCGAGCAGAGAGCCGCGCCAGGCATAGGTGCCGCCGGGGACGCCCGGCAGCGGAACGGCCTGGCCGGGAACGCCGGGCCGCAGCGATAGGATTTGAGCGGGCGGCTCGGCGGCATTGGGGACAATCGGGCGCAGGGTGAAGGTGTAGGCAACTTGGGGAGAAAGCGCCCGGTCCATGTCCATGCGAAGGTATAAAAAGCGGCTGTCGCGGCAGGCGAACACCCGGACGATGTCCGCACTGGCCTGGAACGCCCGCATGACGCTGTCGCCGGACGGGTCCAGCGCCACAGGCATCTGCCCGGCCCAGTCGCGGGGGTCGCCGTCAACATGCACCGTGCCGTCGGGGACCTGCGCCAGCCCCGGTGCCTGGTTGTCCGCGCCGAGCGTGCCGAAGATCTCGTTGCGGCGGGCGAACGAATACAAAAAGCGGCTGGACGCCGCCACTTGGCTTTGGTAGCGCTTGATCGCCGTGTACTTCTTCTGCGTGTCGCGGAGCGTTAGGGGAAGAGCGGTCCAATGCGTATCGAGCGACGCCATTGGGCCAGGCGGCAGCAGGGCGGCGTCTTCATGCAGTCCCTGCGGGGTCGGCCAGTCTCCCCGGTGGACTAAATAGTAGTGGAGATGGGCCGTCTGCGCCCAGCCGAGTCCCGATGCTTTGAGCTGCTGGAACGCCGTGCGGACAAAGACAGACGCAGCGGCGTGATCGGGATGGTCGTCGTTCGGGTGGGTGACATAGATATCGGTCGGCTTTTCGGCGATCATCTGCCGCTTGATGTCGTTTAAGAGCGACGCGCCGCAGTAGGGCGCGTTCGGCGTGGCGGCATCGGCATACGGCGAGTGGTCGGCCAGCGTGTAGGCCGAGGCGGTCGGATTGTTTGCGGCCCAGTGGGAGATCCACATCGGCATCAGGCCCCGATCGGGGTAGCCGAGAAAATGGACATGGTCGGCAGGGATGCCGAGAACGCCCAACGCCGTCCGCGCTTCCGTCTGGCGCAGATATCCGTAGCGGACAAAATCTCTCGGCGGCACGGACAGCTCGCCGAACTCGGACGCCGCGCTGATCCGAAACCCGTCGCCGTTCGTGAGGATCACCACCCGGACATCGTCGTTTCGCAGACGCGCCTGCCGCATCAGGCCCGCTGCGCCGAGGGTCTCATCGTCCGGGTGCGGCGCAAACACCAGCAGCCGCTGGCCCGGCACGGGAGCAGGCGCGGCTTCCAGCGTTTTTTCAACTTGGTTGGACGCATAAATCTTGTAAGCGGTGAAAAAGCAGAACAGTCCGATCCCGCCGAGCGGCAGGGAAAGCGTCAGCAGCGCGGCCCGCAGCCAGCGCAAACGCCGCAAGGGGGGGGAGAAAATCAGTTTCGGCATAAACACGTCATTCCCCGCGCAGAAACTATTTTCCGCGCAGATAAGGCCGGATTTCGGTGTACGCGGCGGCGATGCGCGTCTCCCAGTGCAGCACCCACGAAATCGGGTCACGCTTCAACCGGGCCGCCAGCGTTTCCAAATTAGGCCATTCGGTCAAAACCCGTGCAGCGGCAGACAGCCCTTCCGCTTGGAGAATCAGAGCGGCGCGGCCGGTGTCCGTCGGACGCTCCCGGCGCAGCAGCCAGCACACATCCAATGTCGCGTACTTGAAGCTCTTCAAATTCCACCATACCTGCCGCGCCCAGTCGTCACCGATCGCCCACTCGCGGCGCTTGAGCTGCTGCCGGATTGTCCGGAGTGTGTCGGTGTACCCATGCGTGATGGAGTCAATCGCATCTTCACGGGTCGGCGTGGGAAGAGTAAGGTCCCCAGCCAGCGGGCGGGCAAAAGCAAGCTGAAAACGATAAAAGCCCGGCAGGGCAGTGTACTCGTCGGCGGACAGCACGAAGAACTGCACTTGGGGGAACAAATCACGGCAGTCGCGGGTCGCCTGGGTGACACAGTTCTCGACCGCGTCTACCACCAGAAAGAAGTCCAGATCATGGGCTTCCTGGGGGCGGTCTGCCGCCGACCCATAGAGGGCCAGCAGGCGCAGGTTGCCGCCAAGCCGCTTGGTCGCGGTGGCGGACAACTGACTAATCACAGAGGGGGTAGGCATGGCGGCGTGTTTGCTCCCAAAACGACCGAGATACAAAACAGAAATACAGGCCCAGAAGCGAGAAACTGGCGGAACGGGTGGGATTCGAACCCACGAATGGAGGGGTCCCCATTACACGATTTCCAATCGTGCTCCTTCGACCAACTCGGACACCGTTCCCCTCTCGCCGCCACGGCGTTATTGTATCACTTCGGCGGCGGCAATGTCAAGCCGCCCTAGAGCATTTTGTCGCGATTGAGATGTTATGCTCCCTGAGAAACGGTCACCAGCAGCTTGCCTCTCGAACCGCCGCGCTCTAGAAGAGACTGCGCTTCACCCACCTGCTCTAACGCAAAGCGCCCGGAGAGAGTGAGGCGGAGCTGATGATCGTCCAGCATCCGGGCGACGCGCCCCAAGTCGTCGGGAGTGGACTGCGCCAGGGCGAAGTGGGCTTGCTGTTCGGGTGAACGCGCGAGCGCGAGATTTGGCAGACCCCCAGCCATCACCAGCACACCGTCCGGTTTCAAGGCGGCCCAAGAACTTTCCTCGCTCCTGCTGCCCGCGAGATCAAAGACCAGATCCATCTGGCCGGCAAGCTCCCCAAGCTGATCCGTGCGATAGTCAATCGCGACGTCTGCGCCCAACTCCCGCAGAAACTCTGTGTTGTCGCCGGAGGCAGTCGCGTATACAGTTGCACCAAGCCGGTGCGCGAACTGAACGGCGAAGTGGCCGACCCCGCCCGATCCGCCCTGGATCAGCACACGCTGACCGCGCTGCATTTTGCCCTGGGTCATCAGACCATGCCAGGCCGTCATCGCTGCTAGGGGGATCGCCCCGGCATCGGCGAGCGGAAGGGACTTTGGAGCGGCGGCGATTTCGTCGGTCCGAAGGCAGATGTACTCCGCGAAAGTTCCACGGCTAAACTGCATAGAAGTACCTGGGTCTGCTCCCGGAAAACCATAAACCGCATCTCCGGGCCGCCAGTCCGTCACTCCCGCGCCAATCTCTTCGATGCGCCCGCTGGCATCAAAGCCAAGCAGCAGCGGCAGGCGCTCCGCCGGGAACATTGGCAGCAGTTCCCCGGCGCGGGCTTTCGCATCCACAGGGTTTACACTGGTTCCTGCAATCCGAACGAGAACTTCCCCGCGTCCCGGCGATGGCTGCGGGATCGTTTCCAGGCGAAACTGGTCCGCTCCTCCAAACTGAGGCAGCAGCATCGCCTTCATCTTCTTCGCTGTGTTGGTGCTTGGGTCGTGTGACATGGCTGATTTTCCTTATATCATATCCGTTGCGTCAGTCTATGACATTATGGCCAGGTGAACAGTAAATGTCAAGCAAGAGGCTATAATAGGATCATGCCCCGAAACGGAGAACCCGCACGCAGGCGTCTTCAGCAGGCCGCTTTAGAGCTGTTTGCTGAACGCGGTTACGAGCAGACGACAGCCTCTGAAATTGCCGCCCGCGCCGGCGTCACGGAGCGCACTTTTTTTCGTCACTTCCCCGACAAGCGCGAAGTTCTGTTTGACGGGCAGATCACGCTGAAGACGGCATTGACGAGTGCGATTGCCGAAGCGCCTGCTGTGCTGGAGCCGCTGGAAACCTTGTACTGGGCGTTCCGCTCTGTCGAGCAGATCCTGGAAGACAACCGGCCCTTTTCGGTCCCCCGGCAGCAGGTGATCGCGGAAACTCCAGCGCTTCAAGAGCGTGAACTGGCGAAAGAAGCCGCTTTGACGGGGGACCTCGTTCGAGCGCTGCGCGGTCGCGGTGCTGACGAAAGGCTGGCAACTCTGGCGGCGCAAACAGGATGGGCTGCTTTTCATTACGCGGTTTCAGCTTGGTTTGCCGCCCCTTCGCGGGGGCTGGGAGTGTATCTGGACAATGCCTTTGATGAGCTATGCCGGCTGTCGTCCCCGCTTGCCGTCACGGAAGCGCGGCGTTCCTAAAAAGAGAGGTTCAGCAGTCTGAGTGGGCAACGGCTGTAAGACTGCCTTGACAAACAGCCGCACTTTTGCTATGCTTACGGCATGACGAACGACACAATTAACACGCGCTTTGCCGAGGCCGCGCGGCGGTATCCCGGCCGGGCGGCGCTGTCGCACAAGCCGGGCGGCTCGAAAGAGTGGGTGACGCTGACTTACGCGGAAGTCGCGGCCCAGGTGAAGCAGGTCTCGCTGGGCCTGCGGGCGCTTGGCGTAGAGCGCGGCGACCGGGTGGCCCTGCTGTCGGAAAACCGGCCCGAATGGGTGATCTTCGATCTGGCGGCGCAGGCCACCGGGGGCGTCACGGTTCCCGTGTATCCCACCCTGCCGGCGTCCCAAGTCGCACACATTCTGGCGGACAGCGGCGCTAAAGTGATTGTCACGTCTGACGGCAAGCAAATGGCGAAGGTGCTGGCCTCCCGCGCAGATTTGCCCAATCTTTCGGTGTTCGTGACGCTAGACGCGGACGCAGCGAAAGACGGCGTTTTATCGACGGCTTCGGTGATTGACGCGGGCGGGGCGGCGCAGTTTGACGAGACTTACGAAGCGCGGCGGGACTCGGTGCAGCACGACGATTTGATGAGCCTCGTGTACACGTCAGGAACCACCGGCAGCCCAAAGGGGGCGATGCTGTCGCACGGCAACATGGCGGCGGCTTTAGACGGCGCGAACGCCCAGTTCCCCGACTTTACGCCCCCAAACGATGTCTTCTTATCGTTCCTGCCTCTGTCCCACGTCTTTGAGCGCGTCACGTACTACCTGGCGCTGACTCAGGGGGCGCAGACGATTTACAACGACAGCATTTTCAAGCTTTTAGACAACATGGCCGAGCTGCATCCGACCATCATGCAGTGCGTCCCGCGCGTCTTTGAGAGCATTCAGGAGCGCGTGTTCGACGGCATCGCCAAGCTGCCGGAGCGGCGCCGGAAGCTGACCGAACGCGCTTTAGAGCTGGGCGGCATTGTCGCCAAGCGGCGGAACGCCGGCCTCACCGTCAGCCCGCTTTTACTGGGCCTCTTCTTGTTCTACGATGCGCTGATTCTCGCCAAAATCCGCGCCCGGTTTGGGGGGAAAATCAAATTTCTAGTCAGTGGCGGCGCCCCCCTGAACCCGACCAAAGCGACGTTCTTTCTTGCGGTCGGCCTGCCCATTCTCGAAGGCTGGGGGCTGACCGAAACCACGGCGGCGGCGGCGGCAAACAAGCGCGGGCGGGTCAAAATCGGCACGGTCGGGCCGCACCTGGCGGGTGTAGACGTTCAAATTGCCGGGGACGGCGAGATTTTGGTCCACGGCCCGACCGTCATGCGCGGCTACTGGAACCTGCCCGACGCCACTGCCGAAGTCATTGACGCGGACGGCTGGTTCCATACCGGCGACATCGGCGAGATTGACACCCAGGGGTATCTGAAAATCACCGACCGCAAGAAAGACATTCTTGTCCTCGCAAGCGGCAAGAAAGTCGCACCACAGCCGATCGAAACTCTGCTCAAGCGCTCCCCACTCATTGCCGAAGTGGTCCTGCTCGGCGACAACTCCGGCGCGGTCGGCGCTTTGATCGTCCCAAACTACGACCTGCTCAAAGCTTGGGCCAAAGAGGGAGGACGCGACCTCAAAAAGCCGGAAGACCTGGCCGCCGACCCCGATGCCCGCAAATATGTCAAGCGCGAAATAGACAAGCTCTCTAAAGACCTGGCCGACTTCGAGAAGATCAAGCGCATCGCCCTTCTGCCCCACCCCTTCACCCAGGACAGCGGCGAGCTGACCCCGACCCTGAAAGTCAAGCGCCGCGTCGTCGCCGAAAAATACGGACGGCTTTTAGAAAAAGGCGAATAAGAGGCGAATGAAACAAACATTGATGCTCATTCTCGTGCTGCTGGCGACGCTTGGCCTCAGTTCAGCAGGACGGGCGATGGAAACGGACTGCTTCATGCGGGACCCGTCTACCATTGTCAAGCGCGGCGATACTTACTGGATGTACGGGACCGGACGGGGTATTCGGCAGTTTTCGTCTACCGACCGTCGGCACTGGACCGACCGGGGGCCGGCATTTGCCGTCGAGCCGGCGTGGATCGAAAAAGCCGTGCCGGGCCACCGCGCCGACATTTTGTGGGCGCCGGACATTCATTTCTTCCGCGGCACCTATTACCTCTACTACTGCGCTTCAGTGCTGGGAAAAAATACGTCGGTTATCGGTTTTGCGACCAACGCGACGCTGGACCCGGCGCACTGGATGGACCAGGGGGAAGTGGTGCGCTCACCCGGCCCGGATAATTTCAATGCGCTCGATCCCTGCATCTTTCAAGATGCGGCAGGCCATCCCTGGCTGTCGTTCGGCTCGTATTTCAGCGGCATCAAAGTAATGGCGCTGGACCCGGAGACGGGCAAGCGCCCGCGCCCGGACAGCCCCATCACGACGCTGGCCGAGCACCGGGTCGGGCGCAGCAACGCCATTGAAGCGTCCTGCATTTACTACCACGACGGCTGGTACTATTTGTTTGTCAACTGGGGTTCCTGCCTTAAAGGGGCCAAAAGCACCTACTCCATCCATGTCGGGCGCTCCCGCGCCCTCACCGGGCCATATCTGGGCAAGCTCGGCAAAGACATGAAGGAGGGCGGCGGGGCACTCTTTCTCGGCTCAGCCTACGACGACGGCTTCGGCCGGCCGGTCAGCCCCGAAGTCGGTCCCGGCCATGCAGCGATTTTAACGGTGGACGGCCAGGATTATTTCTCCTGCCATTATGAGTGGGCCAAAGACAACGGCGGCAAAACCACCGTCAACATCTTCAAGCTGATCTGGGACCCCGACGGCTGGCCGGACATTCCCCGCACAGAGCAGCCCTTATGACCGACACGCGCGAAGAAACGCAGACACCGCTTTCGCCAGCGGGCGTGTTCTGGTACAGCCTGGCGAATCTTGGCTATGGGGCGTTTTATGCGTTCAATAACTTTGTCCTGACCCTCTGGATTCAAGGCTACACCCATAATGCCGTGCTGCAAGGGTTAATCGGCGGGTCACACTCGTTTGAAGGCGTGTTCATTCAGCCCATGGTCGGCTCCATCTCCGACCGGCTGGCCGGGCCGGGCGGGCGGCGGCGTCCATTCATGCGGCCATTTATCCTGGTCTCGGCGGCGTTTCTGCTGCTCGCGCCCGCCGCCGCCCTTCTGCCACCCCCTTTGCGGATCGCCGGCATTATCGGGTGCATCTTTTTGTTCACGCTGACATTTAATGTCGCGATTGACCCCTATCAAGCCCTGCTGGCAGACATTACAACGCCGGAGCAGCGAGGGCGCGTCACCGGCACTTGGTTCTTCGTCGGGGCGCTCGGCCAAGTCCTGATTTTGATCCTGCTGGCGACTTTGCTGCTGGTGCCGAAGCTGCATGTCCCACTTGGGATCGGCTTTCCCGTAGTGAGCGTCTTGATGTTGGCAACGACACTGCTCACCTGCGCCCGGACTGCCGAGCCGCATGTGGTGCCGCCGGCGGAGTCGCCGCGCGGGCATTTCGGCGACATCGGCCTGGCGCTCGGCGGCCTGCGGACATTGAAGCAGGCACGGCTATATATGGCGATGTTCTTTCTGTACGGCGCAGGGGTCGGTGCGGTGACTCCTTATTTAACGACGTTTATCAAACAAGTCACCGGCTGCGGGAACTCAATTTCCTTGGCCTTGTCGGCGTTTCTGCTGGTGATGACTGCCCTGGGCAGCCTCGTGTTTGGGCCGCTCGGTGACCGCCTCGGGTTCAAGCGGCTGCTGATGCTGAGTCTGGCGCTGGTGGCGATCGCTGCGATGAACGCTTTGTGGGTCTCGTCGCTGCTTTCGGTCGCGGTCGTTCTTGCCCTGGCCGGTCTCGGCATCGGGGCACAGAATGCGTCGGCGTATCCTCTCTTGACCCGACTGGTTCCGAAGGAAGAAATCGGGTTTTATGTCGGCCTGCAAACGGCGGCGGCCTCGCTGGCCGGGCCGGGCGCGGTGCTGCTGACCGGCGCGTTGATCAACCACCATTCCGGTCCCGGCCAAAGCGGCTACCGGGTGATCTTCGCGGTCTGCGCCGTCTGCCTTCTGCTGGCTCTCGCCGCTGTCTCGTTTCTGCACGAGCCGGCCGCTGCTGAAGAGATTGCGGTGCGGGAGCGGGAGATATGACCTATTTTCTGCTGTATCCGCTCGTCTTTACGCTGCTGCGCCTGCTCATGCGCGTTTTAGGCCGTATTCAGTCGTCCGGCGAAGCGAACGTTCCCCATCTCGGCGGCGTCCTTTTCTGTCCCAACCACATCAGCGACTGCGATCCGCCGGCGATCTTTGTCACGACCCCACGCCGGGCCTGGTTTGTCGGCAAAAGCGAGCTGTTTGAGATCCCGGTGCTGGGCTGGTTCTTTGCCCACTTTCAGGGCTTTCCCATCAAGCGGGACTCGGCGGACCGGGCGGCGCTGCGCCGGATTGAAGCGCTCTTAAAATCCGGGCAGCCGGTCGTGCTGTTCCCCGAAGGCCGCTTGTCCGAAAGTGGAACATTGCAGCGGGTGCAGCCCGGCGCAGCTCTGCTGTCCCTCCGCGCCGGTGTTCCGATTGTGCCGGTCGGCATTCGGAACACCAATGGCATTGTCCCTTATGGGGACCTTTGGCCCCGGTACTCGCCGCGCCGGGTTCAAGTGACTTATGGCCTCCCGATCTATCCCCAGGACTATGCGCCGCTGCCGCGTGCCCAAGCGATTGCTGCGCTCTCGGACGCGCTGGCCGCCGCCCTAGCCGAGATCACAAGCCAGCCGCTTCCCTCTCCCCAGCCAAAAAATCCTTAACACAAACTTAATCAAAGCTTAATCTTCTCTTAATTATAATGCCCGGTTTAATGCTGTAAACTCTGTGTGTCGGAAAGCGCAGTCGCCTGCAACGGCGCAGGTACTCGCGCTTTCCCCCGTCCTTTATGGTTCGCCATAATTTTCACACAGGAGATCGCTTCATGCCGCACCCCACCCTGCAAGCCGCGCCGACCAAGCGCTCCGGCTTTACTTTGATTGAGTTGCTCGTCGTCATCGCCATTATCGCGATTCTCGCCGCCATTTTGTTCCCCGTCTTCCAAAAAGTCCGCGAGAACGCCCGCCGCACCGCCTGCCTCTCAAACCTCAAGCAGCTCGGCCTGGCGTCCATCCAGTACACGCAGGACTACGACGAGGCTTACTACCCCCACCGTTACAACTGCGGTCCCACCGGCTCCGGCTGTAACCCTCTGCTTCAGCAGAACGGCGGTCCGCTGCCCAACACCTACTACAATGGCTCTAGCTCGGAGCATAAAACATTTTGGATCAGCGAACTGATGCCCTACGTCAAAAGCTATGACGTCTTCAAATGCCCCGATGCGCCGAGCGGCTGGGCTGGGCAGGACCCCAGCAACACGGTTTGCGGCACGGGCGGCGGCCTCGGTTGCGATGGCCCGGCCTACGGCGGCGAAAACAGCTACGGCCACAACGATGCTTGGCTCAGCCCAGCCGGCGCTTACAACACGCCCCAGGGAACACCCTACGTCGTAACCTTGTCCCAGGTCGTTCGACCATCCAGCACAATCCAGATTGTGGACGCGACTTACTACGGTGCCTGCCCGGACGTTTCCAACACCAGCGGCATGCTTCAAAATACAAATGACGGTTCGCAAGGCGGAACGAGCGACAAAGCCTTCCTGGCCGCTCAGTCGGGCGCTAACGCAGGTCAGTACGAGTCTTACTGGAAGAACATCGGCAACTCCAAGTACAGCTACGCGACTTCGCAGCCTTCTACCACACAGGCGCTCAGCGATATACAGAGCCGTCACACCAGCCTGATTAACTGCCAGTTTGCAGATGGTCATGCCAAAGCAGTCCGCTACGAACAGGTTGTCGGCAACATCTGCCTTTGGGCCACCGACCAGAACGGCCCGCACCCGAACTGCAACTAGCCCTGTTACTTTTCGGCCTAAGCCGCCTGCGACTAAAAACAGCCGCAGGCGGTTTTTTCCGTCTGCTTCGGTGCCTGTGCTATAATGAGGCCATGAGTGAAGAACAACCGACAAACGGGGCGTATGCGCGGGCGGGCGTGGATATTGATGCGGCAGGCGATGCGGTCAACCGCATGAAGGCGCATATCAAGGCGACGCTGATACCGGGGGCGCTGACCGAAACGGGGTCATTCGGTGGCATGTTCGCCCTGTCGGCCCTCGGCCCGCTGCAAGACCCGGTGCTGGTGTCGTCCATTGACGGGGTCGGGACCAAGCTGAAGATCGCGTTTGCGACCGGGCGTCACGGCACGGTGGGGCAGGACCTGGTCTCGCACTGTGTCAATGACATTCTGGTGCAGGGCGCACGGCCCTTATTCTTTTTGGATTATTTCGGCACCGGGCGGTTGGAACCCCAAGTCGCCGCCGAAGTCGTGCGGGGCCTTGCGGACGGCTGCCGGGCCGCCGGGTGCGCGTTGATCGGCGGGGAAACAGCGGAAATGCCGGGTCTGTATGGGTCCGGCGAGTACGACCTGGCAGGGTGCATTGTGGGGATTGTTGATCGGGGGAAAATCGTTGACGGGAAAAGCGTCATGCCCGGTGACATCGTGATCGGCTTGGCTTCCGACGGCCTGCACACTAATGGTTACTCACTTGCGCGGCAGGCGCTGCTGGAAGATGCGGGGATGGACTTAGATGCGCCCGTTCCGGAGCTGAACGGCATCACGCTGGCCGATGCCCTGCTTTGGCCGCACCGGTGCTACGCTCCGGTGGTTCTGCCGCTGCTGGCGCTGTCCCCGGTCCCGATCAAAGCCATGGCGCACATCACCGGCGGCGGATTTGTGGACAACATCCCGCGCGTGCTGCCGGACGGCGTGGGCGTCCGCATTGACCTCAGCGCCTGGGAAGTGCCGCCGCTGTTTCGGCTCATTCAGCGTGCAGGTCAAGTCAGCGAGGCCGAGATGTTCCGGGTCTTCAATATGGGGATCGGGTTTGTGCTGATTGTCGGGCCGAGCGAGGCGGAAGAAACGCTGGCGCGTCTGCGGGCGTCAGGCGAGACGGTGTATTTATTGGGCGAAGCGGTGGAAGGTATGGGTGTGAAGTTTTAGACCCCTCCCGCCTTGCTTCGCAGGGTCCCTCCCCGAAGCGGAGAGGGTGAAGAGTTCTGGAGCAACAGCGTAAGCATTCTTTTTTCTGCGGTCTTTCCTGACTC
>CAXUNT010000002.1:40168-40724 GCA_964252595.1 uncultured Armatimonadales bacterium | reverse complement strand
TCTCCGCTTCGGGGAGGGACCCTGCGAAGCAAGGCGGGAGGGGTCTACTTTGTCCGTGACAGAGCGTGTCCGCCAGCCAAAAGGGCGACTACGACGGCGGCCTGCACCGGGAACAAGTCCGGGGCGGGCGGCGGCAGGGAGACGATGCCGTTTACGTCGGTAACAGCGGGGCTGCCGACATAGCGGCCATGCGCCGGGGGCGTGAACTTAGCAGAGAAGTCGCGGAGGTCGGCGGGCAGGTCGGGGCCGCTCAGCGGACGGCCATGCCCGCAGCCGATGGCCTGCGGGCTGAGTTCCGCCAGCGCGGCGACAGACTTGCGGGCTGCGGCCCAGTCGCACGTGAACGGCGGCGGCGGGACGGAGATTTGCTGACGCTTGGTTGCCAAATCCACGAACGAGTCCATGTTGACGGTTGTGATCGCATCGCCTGCCAGCAGCACGGACTTTTCTGGGCAGAAGAACGACACATGGCCCGGTGAATGGCCCGGCGTGAACAGCCACTGCCAGTCTGGCAGACCCGGCACGACACCATCGTCCGGCAGCGGCTGGACCAGGC
>CAXUNT010000002.1:0-40158 GCA_964252595.1 uncultured Armatimonadales bacterium | reverse complement strand
GACCAGCGCCATCGCGCCACCGACTGTGGGGTCTTTCGGCGGATAAGGCGAACGGCCCGTGATGTACGGCAGCTCCAAAGAATGCGCGTAAAGGGGAACGTTCCACGTTTCCGCCAGCGCCGCCGCCGAGCCGGCGTGGTCGGTATGACCGTGCGTGAGAAGGATCGCTTCCGGGCGGGCATTCGCACCGTAGCGCTCGGCGGCGGCGGCACGAATGCGCGGGGCCATGCCGGGAGTCCCGGTGTCTACCAGTACCCAGGGCTGGTCGGGGCGACCCACGAAATACACGTTTTCAATCGTCAGCGGCAGAGATGCCACTCCAGGGACCAGTTCGGGCATGGGCGTACTTTAACTCTTTTCGGTTTAACTTTCTTCCGTCTTGTTGATGCGGCTCAGATGCTGCGAAACGACTTGGACCAGGTGGTCCGGGGTGAACGGCTTGGTAATATATTCGTCCACGCCGACTTCCACGCCGCGCCGGATGTCTTCGTCCTGCGCTTTAGCCGACAGCATGATGATCGGCAATTCTGCCGTCTGTGGATCGGCCCGCAACCTTTGAGCGACTTCATAGCCGTCAATCCGCGGCATCATGATATCCAATAGCACGAGGTCCGGCTGATGCGTTTTAATTTTTTGGAGCGCTTCCTCGCCGTTGACAGCAACAATCATTTCATGTCCCTGCCGGGCAAGAATAAACTCCATCAGCCGCACAATGGTCGGCTCATCGTCAACGACGAGTATTTTATACGCCATAGTTATACGCCGTGCGTGGTGGTTCCTAAACGTGGGAGCAGAGCGTGGGAATGAATTCCTACGCTGTATGCCTGCGGCATTACTTCGTATGGGGCGAAGCGCCTGATGTCCACCTTCGTGGACAAAGAATAAGAGAGTGCCATCGTCTTATCTTGTACCCGCGCAGGCGGTTACTTGGCGCTTCGCCCCATACGAAGTAATGCCGCAGGCATACAGCGCAGGAGTTTAATCCCACGCCTCTTCTTACTTCCTACCCCGGATGCGCGAGCGACCAGATCTGCTGGGCGAAGTAATACAGCGCGAGGCCGCCCGCCACGACCGTCGTGGCCCAGCCGACGACGTTGTCCCAAAGCGTGTTGCGGTACTTGCCCATCACCCGGCGGCGATTGATCAAAATCAGCATCAAAATCAGCTCCAGCGGCAGCAGGGCGCAGTTGACGACTTGGGCTTGAATGATGATCTGGATGAGGCCCTGCCGGGAAAATGTCACGACGAGGCCGCCCAGCACGATCATGACGCCGTAAGTGCCGTAAAACAGCGGCAGCTCGCGGATGCGTCGGCCCAATCCCGACTCCCAGCCAAGCGACTCGGTGACGGCGTAGGCCGTAGACAGCGGCACGATGACCGCCGCCATCAGCGAAGCATTGAGCAGGCCGAATGCAAACAAGCCGTAGGCGACGAACTTCCCCGCCAAAGGTTCCAAGGCAAGTGCGGCGTCTTTGGCGGTCTGGATGTCGCGGTGGCCGGAAAGATAGATAGTCCCGTAACACGCGACAATGATAAATGCGGCGACGACATTGGAGAGGATGCAGCCGATGATCGTGTCCCAGCGGGTCAGGGCATAGTCGCGCATCTGAATGCCCTTGTCCCGCACCGCCGACTGCTGGTAGAACTGCATATACGGCGCAATGGTCGTGCCGATCAGCGAGACGACCATCAAAATCAGGCTGTTGTCTTTCCAGTTCAGCGTGCCGAGCGCCGGGGTGAACGTGTTCCGTCCGACGGCCGCCCACGGCACGCCGATCTTTAGCGCCGTGATGATATAAGTGGCGAAGATCAGGGACGCGACTAAAAGAATGCGCTCGACTTTTTGGTAGGAGCCGCGCGAGACGAGAAGCCAGACCAGCACAATCGCGACGGGGATGGAATAATAGCGCCGGACATGGAACAGCTCGCCGACGGCGGCGATGCCCGCGAACTCGGACACGGTGGTGGCGAAGTTTGCGATCAGCAGCACCAGCATGGCAAAGGCCGTGATCTTGACCCCAAAATTCTCGCGGATCAGCGCGGCCAGCCCTTTGCCGGTAACCGCGCCCATCCGGGCGCACATTTCCTGGACGACAATTAGGCCGACCGTGACAACCGCGATGCTCCACAAAAGCTGCAAGCCGTACTGAGCGCCGGCCTGGGAGTAAGTGGCGATGCCGCCGGCGTCGTTACCGGCCGCCGCCGCGATGACGCCGGGACCGAGAACAGACAGGAGGACAAGCCAAAGGGGCCGCCGCCGTCCGGCCAAAAGCGGCTCGGTCGGCGGCGTCGCAGCCGGTGGGGGCGACGCCAGGGGCAGGGTCGTCCCGGCGCGTGAATTGGGTCGCGGCGGAGACTGGCTCATGCGTGAAACTTAAAAAATCAGTGTGACTATGACTGTCCATTGGATTGAGACGCTTTGGCTTGGGAACGAAAAGCAGGCGCGTCTTATTATAGCGGTCAACAGCGCGGTTTGTCAACCGAACCGACTGCAAAAGGAGAGCGTCATGAAAGTCGTTGAACTCACGGCCCCGCGCCCGGATGCTCTGCGTTCGGCGGAGTGCGATACGCCGCGTCCCCGGCTCGGCGAAGTTCTGGTCCGTCTGCGGGCGGCGTCGCTGAATTTTCTGGACATCGCGGTCGCCACGGGCAAGTACCCTATCTCTCAGTTTCCAATGATTCCCGTCACCGACGGCGCAGGCGAAGTTGCCGAGCTGGGCGAAGGCGTCACCGGCTGGACGCACGGCGACAAGGTCATCCCCCACTTTCTGCCCTTTTGGGAAGATGGAGCGATGACCCCGGCGGTGCTGGCGCCCCGGCGCGGCGTGACCCTGCCCGGCAGCCTTGCCGAGTATGTGTCCGTCCCGGCGGCGTCGCTGGTTCCGATGCCGGCGCATTTGACCTGGGAACAAGCGGCGACCCTGCCGATTGCTGCAACGACTGCTTGGCGTGCCGTTCGTACCGCTCGCCTCGGACCGGGCCGCACGGTCCTCCTGCTCGGCACCGGCGGCGTCTCGATTTTCGCCCTGCAATTTGCCAAAGCGCACGGGGCAAACGTAATCATCACGTCATCGTCCGACGAAAAGCTACAGCGAGCGCGGGAGATGGGCGCAGATATGACCATCAATTACAAGCAGACGCCGGAATGGGACAGCGAAGCTTTGCGGCTGACGGACGGGCGCGGGGCGGATTTAGTGCTGGAAACCGGAGGCACCGAGACGTTCCCGCGCTCGGTCAACGCAGCGGCGATGAACGGCACCGTGTTTGTCATCGGCTTTTTATCCGGCAGCGCGGTCACGGTGGAAGTGCTTGCGATCATGGAAAAAGAGCTGATGGTGAAAGGCAACAACACCGGCCCGATTGCCGCACTGCGGGAAGCCGCCGCCGCGATGGCCGCGCACAAGATCGTGCCGGTCGTGGATCAGACTTGGGCGATGGCGGACGCCGCCGACGCTTATGCCCATCTTGCGGCGGGTGGAAAGCACTTCGGCAAGCTTGCTCTCCGCGTGGATTAAGGGCGTAAGGTTTGCCTGCTGTGTTTGTTTGGTATACTCTTTGTAACGCTTGCATATTCACATATTAGAAACGGAACATTTAAGACATGAACAAAGACGTACAAGGGCTGATCTACGGCGCGAGCATCGTGTCCATCATCACGGCGATTTACATGTACGCGACCGGCAAAAAAGACACCGGCATCTTTATCGGCCTGTGGGCACCGACATTTTTGTCGCTGGGCACGTTCTTCAACACCGAGTACCGGGTTGCAAAAGACGAGAGCGCTTCTTAAAACACAAGTTCTACAAAAGCACGGCAAAGAAAAGCACGGCAAAGGCGGCCTTCGGGCCGCCTTTTTGTACGTCTAATTCTGTGCGTTTAAACTCCGGCCTGGGCCACGACCAGCTCCCAGCGCAGAAAGTCTAAATAAAGCTGGCCCATGCGGCATTCAGGCCGATCGGCGGCATAGGCTTCTGCCCATTCCAGCTCCCGCGCGACCAGCAACAGGTTTTCTTCGGCCGCTGTCCATTCCAGATCCGGCATTTCTTCCGCATTCATTTCTTCAGCACTCATAGTGACCCCCGATGACGTTTCATAAAAACTTCACTTTTCTTCGCCATTATATCCGTGTAGGAGCAGCGGCTCAACAGCAAAAATACGGGTTTTTAGGTTTCCGTTTTTCGGCTTGCAGGGAACAGAAGCATACCCGCACTTGTTTCAGAGCAGGACAGCAGCTTTAATAAGAACCATATAGACTGAGAAGATTACCAGTTTCGCGGCGAAAGTGAGCCTCAGCGGGAACCTCCAGGGCGCAGCCGGCGTAGTAGGGAAAAAGGACGCACTCATGGCAGAATTGGTCGCACAACTGACAGACGCCGTTATGGGACAGTCTGTCGCAGAAGAGCAGGCCGGACGGCAGGAACAAGCCGGACGCCGGGCTGAATTTGACCGCCTGGTCGAGCGTTATCATAAGCAGGCCTATAACATCGCGTACCGCATGACCGGCAACCATGCCGATGCCGAAGATCTGGCCCAGGAAGCGTTTGTTCGCGCGTTCCGGTTTTTCGGCAATTATCGCCGGGACTGGCCGTTCGACAACTGGCTGTACAAGATCATGTCCAACTTGTTTGTGGACGATCTGCGGCGGCGTCCGAAAGCGCATACCCAGTCGCTGGACCAGCCGCTCGACCTCGGCAGCGGCGACATGTATCTGGAAATCCCCGATTCTGGCGCGAACCCGGAGCGAATGGTCATGTCGCATGAGCTGGACGAGCATATCCAGCGGGCGCTGAATGCCTTGCCGCACGATTTCCGTATGACGGTGATTTTGGCGGACATTGAAGGCTTGTCGTATGAAGAAATCAGCGTCGCGATGAAATGCTCGCTGGGAACCGTGCGGTCCCGCCTGCACCGGGGCCGCAAGCTGCTGCGGACCAAAATCGCGGCGCTTGAATCTGCGTTTGGCCCGGATGGCCTGCCGGCAATGGGTCTTAATCCCCTATCGTGATTTTGATATCTTAATTTTGAGGAGAGTTCTGCGACTTGAACTGCCACCGTGCAAGACAACTTATCTCTCCGTACCTGGATCACCAGTTGTCCGGGCGTGACAAGCTGGCGCTTCAGGATCATCTCGCCGTCTGCGCGTCCTGTGACCATGAACGTCAGTCTTTGCGGCACGTCAAGCTGCTTCTGCGGGGCCTGGCAGAGCCGCGCTTGCCGGGATCGCCCCGCGATTTTTCGGAGCGATTCTCCGAGACCGTCGCTTATCGCCTGGAGCAGCCGGACAATGCCCTGGCCGGATGGCGGGTGATGCACTTGCCCCCGCCGAGGCCGCAGCGCGGGCGGCGGCTGGTGACCGCACTGGCGTTGTCCTGCCTGACCGTTGTGTCATTCGCCCTGCCATTTGCGCCGGAAGTGCGGCCATCGGCGCGGTTTGCGGCGGCATCCGGCGACCCGGTGTTTCCCGTCCCGGCGTCCACCGATTCCCTGCTGTCCGGCCAGCCGCCGGAGCGGGTGCTTTTGGTATCCCCCAGCTTGAACTCTTCCAGTGCGGCCCCAGCCGGGTTCAGCGTCCCGCGGGGCGACACGCTGACCCTGACGAACACGGCAGCACCTGATTTCGGGTTCCGCACGCAAGACACCTCGTCCGGCGGGTCCCAGTTTGCTGTGTTCCGCCCCCGTTGATTTTTCACGCCGAGTTTTTCCACGCCGAGTAACATTATGGCCTATCTTTGCACTTCCATTCTGCTGGCCGGTTTCGCGCTGACGGCAGCAAGCGTGTCTGCCGACCCAGCATCGCTGGGAAACCTGCCCGCGCCGACAACGGCGCAGCAGAAGTCCGTGCTGGTGCAGGTACAGGATGCGTTTACGAACATCGCGCAGACGGTCGAGCCGACTGTCGTGAACATCAAGTCTGAGCGCGTTTCGTCGGCGGCGGGCGGAGCCGGGCCGAAGTCCGGCGGGCTGGGAGCGCCGCACCGCCTGGAAGCCACCGGATCGGGCGTGATTGTTCGCGCCGACGGCTACATCCTGACGAACGACCATGTGGTCGAGGGCGCGAAAGACGGGGTCGTGACCGTGACTCTGGCCGACGGGCGCGAGTTTCCCGGCAAAGTGTATCCTGATTTTTCCAGCGATCTGGCTGTGGTGAAGATTGATCCCGGTTCTGCCCCGCTGCCGGTCGCGGGATTTGCCGACGATGCCGCTGTGCGGCCCGGCCAGTGGGCTGTGGCAATCGGCAGCCCCTTTGATTTGCAGAACACCATGACAGTCGGGATCATCAGCGCCATTGGGAGGCACCAGAGCATCGGCGGGGAGACCGGGGATGGGACGACGGCCCGCTACTATCCAGACCTGCTGCAAACCGATGCCGCCATTAACCCCGGCAACTCCGGCGGGCCGCTGTTTAACATTGACGGCAAAGTGGTCGGCATCAATGTCGCGATTGAGTCCCCGGTGGAAGGCAGCGCCGGAGTCGGGTTCGCCATTCCTGCCTCCATCGCGCAGACCGTAATGAATACGCTGATCCGCTCCGGCCGCGTGACGCGGGGCTACTTGGGCGTTGCCCCGGAAGATCTCACGCCCACCCTGCAAACACTGTACGGCCAGAAGGACGGCGCTTTGGTGCGGGATGTCAGCACCGACAGCCCGGCGGGCAGGGCAGGAATTGAGGCCGGAGACATTGTCACTGCGTATGACGGCAAGCCGGTTCACGGGGAAGTCAGCCTGCGTCAAGCAATCAGCGGGACCCTGCCGGGCCGCACCGTGACCCTGCGGTATGTCCGCGACAGCCGGCCCGGCCTTGCCTCGGTGACGCTCGGCACAGCTCCCTCCAATCCGTCCGACTTGTCCACGGCTCCGTCCGCGCCGTCCGCTACCCTTCCGGCTCGGCCCTGGGGCTTTACGGTCCGCACATTGACCGCTGCCGACCGCGTCGAGCTGCGCCTGCCGGCAACTGTGCGCGGCGTCCTCATCACCAGTGTTGCGCCGGGAAGTCCAGCCGAGACCGCCAGCTTATCCAGCGGCCTGGCGACATTGGAACATGCCGTCATCCAAAAAATCGGGCACCAAGAAATCGCCTCCAAGTCCAATTACGACCAGGCCGTTTCATTGCAGCCGCGCAGCTCCGCCGTGCCGGTCGTGCTGCTGTACGTCGCCGGAGGGGGAGACCACCCGCGCGAAGTTCACCAAACCGTGCTGACGCTTCTGCCTTGAAACCTGAAAACCCCTTGACAAACAAAAATCCGCCGGGTATACTTCTTTCTGTAACGACGCGGGGTGGAGCAGTCCGGTAGCTCGTCGGGCTCATAACCCGAAGGTCGTGGGTTCAAGTCCCACCCCCGCTCTTTTCAATCCCGTCCAGGACTTTGTTGCGAACTACAAAAGCCGACAACCACTTTTAATGGTTGTCGGCTTTTGTCATAGCGGTCAGGAGAAGCAGCAGCGATCTTACGAGAAAGCAGCAGCGGCCTTTTCGTGGGTTAGGCCAAGCGCTTCCCCCTGTACCCACCTCCTTCCAAAAACGGGTTCCGCTCCCTGCACACGCGGAACACGCCCGTTGATAGCGTAAATCAGCGAAGAACTTGCCAGCTTTTTAGCTTGACGAGATCGGGTGCATATTCGCAGCGTTGTCAAAGCAGCGTTGTTAAAAATATAAAGAATACTTTCGGGGGATTGCTTGACAGAAGACAATACCTATGATAAAGTGGTTGTAGCCCCCGCTGGTTGTTCAACGGCAGGTGCGTTACGTTCGTGAAGTCAGCCTTCTTATGCTCTACCCGCGCTTAGAAACGCGGTGCAACTTCCGAGTAGCCGCCTGTGACAACCCGTAGCCTCCCCCTTCCGTCACCGGCCATTTGTGTCGCCTGAGCTTTCAGGCAGTATCCTTTCTCGCTTGCGTTAGAAAGAACCACCGATGAACCGATCTTCCTCTGCCTGCCGTCATCTTGCCTCCGTCCGCTCTTTGCGCCGCCTTGCGTTCTTGCGTTTCTTCTCTCTGTTTTTGGCCTTGTGCTGCTTCTGGTCCTTTGCCGGAGCGGGCGCGGCGATAGCTGCCACGCCAGATCACAGCCAAAGTTTAGGCAAATCTCAGCGTTCCCCTTTCCCTCATGCACCGGTCTTCCAGGCTGTTCCTTCTCCCTTTCTCCGATCAGCCCCGGCACAGCCATACTCGGCCCCGTCAGCGGCTTCTTTCCAGCCTGTGGAGCTTTCGCGATTATCGGCCTCTTTGATCCCTTCCCAAACCCTGCTGGATGAGGTCGGGCATCTCGCGCATCCCGTGGCGGCAACGGAAGCCGCCGCGTGGAGCCGGGAACTGGCGGCACACCCCGCTTCCGCGCGGGCGGCTCTGCTCCACCTGTGGCTGGGAGAGTGGCAGCTTGCTTCTAACGAGCAGCCGGACACAGCGCAGCGGCACTTCCACGAGACTCGCGCACGTCTATCCCGCACCGACCGCTTGTATGGCCTTGCTTCTTTCGACAGCGCCATCACCGCCTTCAAGGGAGGGGCTTATGCGGAGGCGAACGAAGACTTCTCGCGCCTGCTGGCACCCAAAACGGCGTTGAACGGCTACAGCCGCAAGCGCTGTGCTTTATGGCTGCGTCATGCTGCCGTTTGTGATGGCTATCACGCTACACGCTCGGCTCGCGGCATCCCAGAACCGCCGCGCCTCGATCCGCTCTGCGGCGCAGCAGCCCTGGCCGCTTCCCTGCGGGCGCTGCATTTGCCTGGCGATAAGAACACGGTCCTAGCCGCTTGCCGGGTGACGGGCGAAGGAAGCAGCTTCAAGGACATCCGGGATGCAGGCCCCAAACTCGGCGTTTCCCTGGATGCGGTGACTGCTGATGATCAGGGACTGATGGCGCTGCCGAAGCCGCTGATCGCCCACGTTGAGCATGACCACTTCATCTCGGTAGTTCGCGCAGACAAACGGGGCGTCTCCTACCTGTGCAGCGACTGCGGCCCGTGGCCGGGGGGGCGGGTGAATCTGACGTGGGCGCAGTGGCATCTGCTGGAAGCGGATGTGTACGGGGCGGTTTGTGTCAAAGACAGCATCTGGGACAAGACGTTATTGTCACTTGGAACAACGCCAGATGTAAAAGAGCCAAAAGTGCAACTTGCGAGTGTCGGGCATTTGCCTTCTGTCGGCAAGTCACTGAACATCGCTATGCGCGTGTCCTCATTAGGCAAGCACGTCGTTCGTTGGGATTGGGCAGATTATCTTCCCGAATGTACATTGCGTTTCTGGGCGCTCAAATGCGCCGATTGTTTAGTCTGTTGTCTCACGGATGCTATCGGCGGTGGGGATAGTCCTCACAGCAGCGTATCTTCGGGAGCGAGTAGCGGCGATCCGGTTAATCTGGCGACGGGGGAAGAAGAGTATCGTCCTGCTCCAGACTTGACAGTTTACAACCCATCAGGACCATCGGTGCATTGGGCGCGGCTTTATGATAGTCTACGGGGAGAGAGCATACAAACCTATGAGACAGAGGATTATGGCATCGGCTGGTCTCAGGATTACAATGCGGGCGTCAGAAATCCCAATGCTATTCCTTCTGGCCCAGACCCACACATACTAACGGGGCAGACAAGTTCAGTGATCGCATACAACGGAGGTAACTTTCCACCCATTTCGGCGGACAACTGGATCATCACGCAAGGCAACACCACTGTGGCTTCTAATACCAGTCCAAATGGGTGGGCTATCACCTTCACAACCGATAACAATGGGCAATTTCACAATTCCATTACAGTTCCATCAAATGCGTCTCCTGGGCTTGGCTATGGATGGACGTATAATCATTCAAGCGGTGTCGGAGAGTCTGGTCTATTCGCTGTTCAGCCTAACGCCCCGACTTCAGGCACAAAATCATTGTTTCTTGCTAATGGTGGAACCGTGACTTTTAGTGCGCCCTCTGTCCCAAGTGCAGGAACGCCTCGTGTTGCATGTGTGCCGCAGGCAGGAGCGCCTTTTTTGGCGGAATGGGATTATGACAGTAGTAGCGTCTGGGGTCATTTCATTATCACCTGGAAGGATCGCACTCGTTGGGTGACGACAAGCGCAGACGGGCAATCCCAGTATGTTCTGCACCAGATTGCAGATCGCAATGGCAACGCTATTACCTTCAACTACAGTGCGCCCATATCTGTACAATCACGAGTTGGTCAAGGTCTTACACTTACGTTTCCTTATGACAACTTCCCTCTACTCACCAGCATCAGCAACAACGTGGGAACGAACCTGCTGATGATCAACCGCAATAACATTGGGAAAGTTACTTCCCTTTCTGATTGCTATGGACGCAGTATCGCATACATTTCTGAACAAGAAGGGTATCCAGTATCTCATTATTCGGGGGCTGCCGTGATTGCAGGAACTATCCTGACACATGTCTCCCAGATCATCCCCACCGCTTCATTAGGTGCATCGAACATTCCTGATCACTACGCGCTCGCGTATTCAACATACGGAGACGATCAAGGCGGCACCAACTCAATGCTCCACACGATCACCGTGCCTGCACCAACGGGTCCGGCTCCGGCCACTTCTTCGCTGACCGTTGGCGAGACCGGCACTAGCACGGCAACAATCAACTACACCAACAATAATGCGGCTGTGTCCAGCTTGGTAGACGGCAACGGCAACACGCGCACCTACACGGCTTGCGATGCCAGCGGCAACCCGACGCCAACAGGTCAAAATGGTGTTCTAACTAATTACACGAAGGTGACTGTCACCGACAAGAACAACAACGTTGCGTACTCCTATATCGGTGGCGTGGACATGAACATGAGCGGGGCCAGCATCACCGACGGCACAGGCCACTCGCTGATGAGCAAGGTATTTTCTGATGCCCATGATCCCTACCGGCCTTCCTCGGAGACGGACGGCAACGGCAAAACCAGCCAGATGACGTGGGATGCCTACGCCAACATGACCTCGATGACGCCGCCTTCTAGCGGCGTCCGCACTCCTGCCACCACAACGTACAGCTACCCGACCACGAACTTTGGCCTCGGCGAGCTGACCCAGGTGCAGACCGGCAGCAAATCACCGACCACCTACGCCTACTTCGAGCCGAGCGGGCTGGTCAAAAGTGTCACCGCGCCTTTGCCCGGCACGGTCGGCAGCGCCTCTACTGCCGTCACCTCTTACACCTACGACAGCCTCGGCAACGTCCTGACCGTGGCGGCTCCCGGCAACAACGCGGCCAGCACGATCACCACGACGATGAACTACACGTCGGACGGCAGCTACAGCCAGTCTGATGCCATTGGGCAGCCGCTTACGATCACGGACAACCTGGGCAAGATCACGCACCTGCGTTATGATGCTCAGGGCAACACGCTGGGGGTCAAGGACGCGCTCGGCAACGAGACTGACCAGACCTACGACATCCGCAACCTACCGCTCCAAACAACCCTGCCCGCCACGGGTCAGACGGGGAGCGGCCACGCCGGGAGCCTGAACAGCTACCTGTTCGCGGAGTCGTCCTCCTTTGCCACGGCGCAGTGGCCTGTTGCTACATTACAGTACGGGCCGCTGTCCGCCGCGACCAGCTACGATGAAGGCGCTCATGCCATCCGCCAGGTCGTGAGCAGCTACGGCCCGGAAGGTGAACTGGCAGTAGTGTCCGGCAGCACGGAACCGGTGAGCTATACCTACGACCCGCAGTACCGGGTCAAGACGCTTAAAGACGCGGCGAGCAACACGACTTCCTATTTCTACAATGCAGCGGGCTACCTGGCTCAAGTGGTCTACCCCGGCGCGGGAACACCGGCGGCACCGCTGACGGCAGGCACCAAAGACACCATCAGCTTCACAAGCTACGACGGCGCGGGCAACGTACTTTCGCGCACCGACGGCAACAACGTCACGACTGGCTACACCTACAACGACCCCGAAAGCCGCTTGACCGACATCACCTACCCGTCCGGCACTATCGGCAGCGTCCACTACGCCTACGACAGCTACGGACGGCGCAGCCAGATGACCGACGGCACGGGCGGGCAGACCTACGCCTATGACGATAACGATGCCCTCACCCAGAAGAACGTCACCTGGACCGGCGTGTCCGCCAGCCAGCCCGTGATCTACACGTTCTTCCCCGACGGCAGCCGCAAGGGCATGACCGTCAGCAGCGCGAGCCGGGCTTGGACCTACACCTACGACGGCGTGGGGCGCTTGCAAACCGTCGTGGACTTCCCCAGCGAGACGACGACCTACGGCTACCGGGACAACGGCTGGCTTGGGACCAAGACGCTCTCCAACGGCATAGTGGCGACCTTCACGCGCGATGCTCAGGGGCGTGTGACCGACCTGGCTTATAAGCAGGGAACGACGACGGTAGCTGACTTTGCGGTTCCGGCCACCGGCGGCTATGACGGTGTGGGCAACCGCCTATCCATCACCGCCAGCCTTCCAGGTGCGCCCGCTTCTTACAGCGGCACGACGCACTATGCCTACGACTACGGCCAGTCCCAAAGCCCTCAGATGAACCGCAGCCAGCTCACGCAGGAGCAGTCCACCCGCGCAGGCAGCTACACCAACGTCTTCGGCTATGACGGCGGCACAAGCGGGGGGCCGGGCAACCCGACCAACTTCAAGGGAACCGCCAGCACCTTCAACAGCGGCAACCAGGTCACGAACACCGGATACACTTATGATGGCAACGGCAGCCCGACCACCTACAAGAGCGCCGCGCTGACCTTCGACCCGGAGCAGCGGATGACCGCCGATGCCACGGGCAGCCAAACGGAGGCTTACGACGGCGACGGCCTGCGGGCTTGGAAGCAGAGCAGCAGCGGCAGAACCTACTTCCTGTACGACGGCACGCAGCCGGTGTTTGAGCAGACGGCTTCGGGGACGTTTATCGCGGCCAACACGTTCGGGGCGGATGGCTTGGTGTCCTCGCGGCGAGGCAGCAGTCCCAACACGACGACGACCTGCTACCTGTTCGACGAACGGGGGAACGTGGCGGAGCGCACCAGCAGCACGGGTTCGGTGACAGGGAGCGACTTGTACGACGCTTATGGAGCGCGGACAGGCACGGCAGGACAGCCGGACCCGTTCGGCTATGAGGCGCAGGCGGGGTACTATACGGACACGGAGACGGGCCTGATCCTCTGCACCCACCGCTTCTACGACCCCAGCAACGGCAGGTGGCTGACGCGAGACCCGATGGGATATGAGGGGGGCATAAACCTCTATGGGTATGTGGGCAATGATCCAGGCAATCGGGTTGATCCTGCGGGTTGGTGGACGATTGGTGGCGGAATCAGTGTTTCGGGGGCAATTGGCCCAGTGAGTGTTGGTATCAGTGGAGGAATCAAGGTTGACTCTGGTGGAACCATAGCAGTCTCAGGAGGTGTATTTGCAACAGGACCAGCCCCAATTTCTGCCGGAGCAGGGCCTTCTCTTGGTCCAGTAGGAACCTATTCATCTGGCAATATGCCAATAGACCAGAATGGTGTAACAAGCCACTCAGGAGCTATATCAGGTGGAAATACTGTTAGTCTTGGCCCTATAGGTTTCGCTAATACAACACCAATAGGCGGTGGACCAAGTACCACATCAGTATACCCAACGAGCAGTGTAGGTGCGGGTGCTATTGTCTCCGCTGGCGGCTCGGTTGGTATAAACATCCCCGGTGCTGCCGATGCTTTAGACGACTGGGCAAACAAAGGCATCAACGATTGGTATGGACCACAATGGTGTCCCCAATAATTCTCTTGACATGACCCTCATTAGTTAGGCTTCACATCCTAAAGTTCACAACCGAGGATGTATCAATTAAAGGAATGAAGTGCTTGACACAAACAATTGAGGGTTGTTCTAGCCACTTGACTATAGTTCGCTCACTGTGGCCGTGGGCATGGCGCAAATACAATGTTTATGCCATGCCCACGAAAAATCTGTTGTTTCAGGCGAAACAAGACCCGTACCTGCTAACCAGTTTTCATGTTTATACAGCAGAGACGGAATTAAGGCTTCAAATCATTCCTACCAGTCTTACTGAGACAAATTGTACGGTGACAAATCATAGCGGTAACGTATTAGGAATCTTCACACGTGACGATGCGTATTCCACACAATGGTTGATTCAAGACAAGACTGAAAACAAGTTAGGTCATGTGCAAGTTATGCCATCCCCAATCTTTTTTCCTGAGTATCAAATTGGCTTCGGAAGCGATAAAAACTGTCATCTTAGAAAGCACCCACGTTTTTTTCAGGTTGAGATTGATGTAAAGTACTCTGCCACATATAAGCAGGAGCGAAAGTTACTGCTCATCTCGGCAGCATTGCTGATCTTGGGGCAACGAGGTCGAGATCATACCGCCACAGGATAGGTCGAAAACCATCCTGCCCTAATTTGGAAAAGTTGTTGCAGGATTACCATCTGAATAGCTCAAAGAGAGAACTATGAACTACCCCAACATAGAGCAACATTCATACTCGGCAACAAAGAAGCCATTCCCGACAGCTCTTGTCATTTTAGGCGTCGTAGCTTTGTTGGTAGTGCTGGCGGTTGTCGGCGGTATCCGTGCCTTCGATTCGGTCAGCAAAGACTCGTCAGAGTCAGTTGTTGTCGGCAACCGCTTTATTGATAGCATGGGCAAACACCGTTACCAAATGGCACAATCAATGTTTACTCCGCAAGTGCAGGTGAGAACTCAAGCCAATACCCTCAGAGACATTGAAACGCTGATGGAAAAGCATCATGGAACCTACATAAATCACGGGCTGCCCCAGTGGAATTTCCAAGAATGGAACGGTCAGACAAGCGTTCGACTGGTTTATCCTGTCAAGTTTATGAAAAGTATTAGTACGGTTTCCATAGTCCTGGTTCGGACAGAGAAAGGCTATCAAGTCTACGACACTCATTACGACTTTTAACGGACTCACCTACTACGATGAGGACCACTTGACAAGCACCACAATGCCCGGCAGTAGGCTTCCTCGTCTTGTATCAATCCTTAACCTTGACCAACACGTTCGGTGCGGGCAACTCGGCCAGCTTGAACGGGCAGAGCCAGCACGTTTAACAGCGACAACCAACAGACCGGCACGGGCTACGCCTTCGATGGCAACGGCAACGGCAGCCCGACCAGATACAAAAGCGCGGTCTTGAGTGCGCGTGGTATAGAAAAACTACCACGGTATTATTCCGTTCCAAAACAATTTCAGGAGTTACGCAATTGGTGACTGAATCAGCGTGAGCGAGACAGCAAAATTACTCTCAACTTGGCTTCAACTGCTTAACTCTTACTATTATATGACGTGAACCCGCTGATTAGCCCGACATTCACCAGCGGGTCATCCTATCCGTGTAATCTTTGGGACGGACTCTTGCTGAAAGGCTTTCTGTCAGAAGCCATTCACTCGTCCTGATAAGGACTACGCATCAGAAACTTTCGTATGAGAATTGCGCGTTGCCTTCGTGACCTCGAAATCAGGAAACTGGATGGGAGGGTAGTTCACAACAACGAGGCGACCCGCTCTTCGTAAGGCCGTTCTTAGACTGTTCTAAGAGCGGCCTTTTTGTTTTTGTGGTCTGTTTTTATGGGATGGTTTTTCTCAACTCGTTTCTTTAGAGAAGCATCTTGAGAATTACCAACAACTACCATGCTCCAGATGGAAGTACATCTCGGACCAGATGGCAAGCCTCTTTCCGGCGTTGGCCGTGGAATCGGCTTAGTTTTTGTCGAAAATTATTTTCCTGAAGCGAAACACACTATCCGGATTGCCAGTGGCTATTTCCAAATCGCTGGCTACGAACTGAGCCGCATTCACATCGGTCAAGATGTGCAGTTTCAACTACTCGTCAGCAAGGGCGAGGGGGAAAATGTTACAGACACTCTCGCTCATTTGGTCCAAGAGCTTCTCCAGGAACTAGGCCAAACTTCCATACCGCTCTGCAACGCCGTTGAAGACCTCGTTCATCGGATTGAACATAAGCAGTTTATTATCCGAGGAGCCCGGGAGACCCAAAATAGCTACCGTTTTCACTGTAAGTTCTACATCATGGACGATAGATGTCTGTGGAGCGGGTCAGCCAATTTCACAAGACCTGGGCTGAGCGCGACGGGGAACGAGGAGCAAGCGACTCTCTCCAGAGACGCCGAGGAAATCCGAATGTTCGCCGGGTTTTACGATAAAGTTATCTTGAAGTCTGAGGATCTCCTAAAAGCGTTATACGACTGCCTCAAAACCTGGCTTGGAATGACTGATCCATTTGACGCTTATCTCAAGGTTTTACACTACTGGTACGGACAGGAAAAGTTTAGCGTCGGTCCCGGCGGCCACACTCCCACCTGTTTTCAATCGGCGATTGTGACCCGCGCCGTGCAGCAGAATTGTGATGCTGAGCGCCAGAAGTACCTACCATCACGAGGCGCTTTTCTTCGTTCTGCTCAGGCACGGCGGTCACCTTTATCCGGTTCTTTACAGTGTCGACAGCAAAAAGCTTCTGCCGACAACGATTGAAAAAGCTCTGGAGCTTCTTCGTTGTGATGCCGCGGAGCAAAAGGCAGTCATCAGCCCGCAGGCTGTAGAAAGCAAGGCAATCGAAGCGATAAAGGTCTGGTGTCAAGAACTGCAGGGAGACCCTGTCGAGTGTGAGCATCTTTGTACGATTTACCTGAAACCCAAGAATTGTCTCTCCAACAGTACAGTCAGGAACAAGACATAAAAAATATGGTGGAACGGAAAGCGTAATGTCCTGCAAAGCTCTAGAATTGGAGGGGGAGAATGGCGTCAAGCGAGTCCCGGACACGCCGGCAGCTCATTGATCCGGCCCTGCTGCGGGCCGGCTGGAATGCAGAAAGCGGGAGTTACCGCACTGCGCGGCGGCATTGATGAGATTGGTCCCACTTCTTTCAAGGTCAGCCGCAACCGCAGTCTTTCGCCGGGGTGCAGCCGTTCAAGCTGCCCGTGAGTGTGCCGTCCGCTTCCAGACGCTGGGAGTGCTTGGGCTGGTCCGGCGGCAAATTGATGCTGGGATTGCGGTCAAAAAACCCGGTAGGTTTCAGCATAAAGCCGATGTAGGCCGCCGGCATGACCGGCCAGTCTTCGGGACGCACGACATGGTGCGCTCCGAACGTGTACCACACGACAATGTCTGCGTTCTCGGTCGGCGCATCGTCGGCGACGTAAGCCGGCAGCCCCGCACCGCCGGGATGCTGGTTCGGATAAGCCCCCGAAGCGTACAGCTCCTTCGGGTCATAGCGCGTCACCCACAGGTTGTTGTAGCAGAAGCCGGCCCGCCTGCCGACGCTGGATTCAGGATCGGGCATGAACAGGACATTCTCACCCGGCATCAGCTTGTACCCGGTCGGCTTGCCGAGCGCGTTTCTGCCGTCCGCACTTGTGACCTTCCAGTAACGGGCATGGTCCGTATCCACAGACCCCAGCGCCAGCGACTTCTTTTCGCTGGTGATCGGCGCGGCATGGGCGCGGAAGCCGTTCCGGTAGGGATTGTCCGGCCCCGGCGGATCGCGCTCCGTGTGGACTTCAAAGACGGTGTTGTCCGGGCCGTCCACGCTCATATCTAAACGGACGTTGAAGAAGTGCTGGTGGATCGGCCCGTACAGGCCCGGTGCCACCATCTCTCCGTGCGGGTCTTCTTCCCCTTCGGGCTTTGCCCCGGTGTCAATGATACCCGTCAGCTTGATCTCGAACCCGATGTTGCCGTCCTGGTAGAAGTACCAGAAGAAGCCGTACTCGTAGTTGCCGACCGTGCACCAGAACGAAACGACAAGCCGGCGCGAGCGGCGCGTCTCAGCCTGCCCGCTGCGCCAGTCGGTGTGCTTCCACAGAACGCCGAAGTCCTCCTCGTGCATGCAGATCGCGTTCGGCATCCTGACGACCTCGCCGCCGGCATTCACGAGGAACGCATCGAAGTAGCGGATGAGGCCCAGGCAGTCGCAGCCCAGCTCCAGCGCGTTGGCAAGGGTTCCCAGGCCGTATTCCCCGACATCGAACGCATTCTTGTGGGCGTGGAACGGGTGCGGGTCGCCATAAGGAACCACCATGTCGCACATAGACGCCCGGTACAGGACAGGCCGCTCGCGCCCGCCGTCGGTGTAGGAAACGTCGCGCAGGATCAGGCCCTCCCGTGCCCAAAAGTCCAGCCGCAGCTTCCAGTTGTACCAGCGCACCTCATGGCCCGAAACGGTGAACGAGGCTCCTTCCGGCTGCACGGCCTCGAACGGCTTCAGCGGCTCCTGCGTTGTCCCCTCGCGCCCGTCGAAGAACTCCCGGCTCCAGTTGCCGGGCTGAGGCGGCAGCGGCACCACGCCGTAGTCCACGACCTTGACGACATGGCCGGCCCCAATGTCCACATAGACGGCAATGCCTTCGAGCGGGCGGGCGTAGCCGTTGTCGCTCGGCTCACTCTTGACCCAGGCCATCGCCCGCAGCAGGCGTGCGTCCACGGGTACGCCCTCCGCCTCCGGGTCGCCGTCATAGGCCCCTGCCGACCAGGGATCTACCATCACCAGGCTCATGTCCGTGACGCCCCGCTTTCCGCAGGCCGCGACGAACTGCGGGTCGGCCTTGACAAGCGCCTCGCACTCGAAGAACTCTTCCAGCAGGACCGCCGACTGCGCCCCCGGAATGTGTGACCAGGACGTAACTGCACCCTGAGACAGCGACACGACGGCTTCATAGGTCTGGCCGCCGCCCAGCAGGATCGCGAACGCCTCCCGGTTCCACACCTGGCCCGGCTGGAAGCCGCGCACGAGGTCTTTGTCCGGCTCGTGGAGTTGCACGCAGCCAAACCGCAGCCGGGGCGTGAACTGCGGATGCCGGCGAAGCAGAGCCACGCCCTGCTCAATTTCTTCCGCGGAAAGCGGCTCCAGCGGGTGGGCAGGCGCAGCGGCGCCGGCTTCTCCCGCTGCCCTTAAGTCAAGCCCCTGCGGAGCGGAAGCGGCGATGGACATTGTGATTATTCCTTCCCGTCGTTCTCACATTCAGTCATTTTTAATTCATTTAGAGGCGGGCAAGCAAAAAGACGCCTGCCTGCGTCCGACCCAGCGGGGGCGGAAGGGGCAAAAGCGTCTTCGCTGTCTGCATCTTCTAAAGTCGGCTCTCGCCTGATGCTGCACTGTATCACAACCGGCGGCCTTCTGTCAAGACAATCGCGGGTGGCCGTAAAGCAATCGCCTCTGATGGAGAACACGCATGGAACGGGCGAACACAAGGTTCGCGCCCTACATCATTCGCGCCCTGCCTTCCGTTCCAACCCCTGATCCCGTAGGGGCGAACCTTGTGTTCGCCCTGCCGGTAGCCTGGAGACAGAATGACTTGCGGAGGAGTGCCTAGATTAAATCGGCAACAAAATTGCAAACGTGCGCGGCATCTTCGGGAAAGCCCGCTTGAAGGTCTGGCGGCGGTTCCAGGCATACACAAACAGCGCCACTGCTCGCGACAGCGCCCACAAACACCGCGAGAAACACCGGCTTCGTCGCCCCAGCCGTGCTTAGGTAATGCCGCAGCTCGGCATTGTCCCCCTCCACGCTGAACGTCTGGCTCTTACCCGGCGCAACCGCATGAGGGCCGGAATAAAGAAGCTGGGCATAGGTCGAAAAGCCGTCACTGAAGTAGCGGTCGGCTGGCGGGGCCTCGTCCACGACTTGCTGAAGCGCCTCCCAAGTGCGCTCCCACATCACGCCGAAGCCTAAGATGCAGCGGGTGGCGCGGTCTACGCAGGTGACGACGTAGGCGGTTTCTTTTTTTGGGTGACGAACGTAAACAACTCATCAAGTTCCAGCGTTTCCACGGCTTGTTCGCCTTGCCGGTCTTTGGGCAGCGGCGGGGCGGGCAGGCTGGCGGCAGCAGCATTGACCCAGTTGGCGACAGTCTGTGGGTTAACCGACAGGTGCCGGGCGATGCGGCGTAGGTTCAGGCCGTCCACATACAGCTTCAAGGCTTGACGACGCAAGGCCAGATCATAGCCATGCGTCTTAGGCGTCGGCGTGTAGGTGCGTCCGCAGTGGCGGCACTCTCGGCGCAGGGTGCCGGTAGCGTTTTTGCCGGCGCAGTGTTGTTTGGTCGTTTCCCCGCAGGTAGGGCAGGACAAAGAAGCGGCATTCGTCGGTTCAGCCATGCCCAAGTATAGCAGAAAATACTTGCCGATTGATCTTAGGCACTCCTACTTGCGGAACAACTTGACAATTTTGCCGTGATTATGATACAGTGTGTGGAAGCTGCTGAAGCTCACTGCACTATTTCTTAGACTCAATTCTTAGACCAAATTCGCAAGGCAAAGACGTCTTTTCGTTCTTGAACACCCCCGCACAGGCGAGGGTGTGTCCAGACCGAACTGGCGTCTTTTTTTGTGCCTGCGCGTGCGGCGATTGCGCTGCACGCTCGCTGACACGGCGGCGCTTGCCGCCTGGAAAGGGTTACCACTCATGTCCGTTACCGAAGCCGTCACCGAAGATCATCTCGATCTCGGTGAACACAACCACCACGCCGTCGGCCTGCGCCGGGATGCCCTCAATTTCACGGAGACCCTGGCCCAATCCATCGCCAACATCGCGCCGACCCTGACCCCGGCGGTCAACCTCCAGCTCGTCTTCGGCTCTTCCGGCAACGGCACCTGGTTCACCTACCTGCTTGCGACGCTGGGCCTGCTGCTGATCGGCGTCTGCATCAAGCAGTTCGCCCAAAAAACGTCAACGCCCGGCGCTCTGTATTCCTATGTCAGTATGAGCCTGGGACCGGCCGCCGGCTTTATCACCGGCTGGGCGCTAGTTCTCGCCTACCTGGCGACGGGCGTTGCGGTTGCGTCCTATACATTGCCGTATGCCCAGACCCTGCTGCATAATCTGCATTTTTCGGTTCCCATGGTGCTTCTGTTCTTTGCGCTGGTGGTCGGCTTGGTCTGGTTCATCGCCTACAAAGATGTCCGCATCTCTGCAAAGATGATGCTGGCGCTGGAAGGCATTTCCGTTTCTTTGATCCTCATTCTGGGCATTGCGATGATTTCCCATACCGGCCTGCATCTTGGCCCGCAGCTCTCGCTGAAGGGCATGAGCTTGAACGGCCTTCAAGGCGGAATGGTGCTGGCCGTCTTTTCCTTTGTCGGCTTTGAGAGCGCCACGGCCCTCGGCGCGGAAGCAAAAAACCCCAAGCGCAGCATCCCACGTGCCGTCTTCATGAGCACCGCGATCGCCGGTGCGTTTTTTATCTTGATGTCGCTTCTGATGGTCTCCGCGTTTTCCACCTGCAAGACCCATCTGGATGATCCAAACCTGGTTGCGCTTCCGGCGATGGCGGCCATCGCCCATGCGCCGCTCTTAGGCGTGCTTGTCTCCTTCGGCGCGGTCATCAGCCTGTTCGCCTGCACGCTGGCCTGCGTGACCGCCACTTCGCGCATTCTGCTTTCCATGGCGCGAGACGGCCTGATCACGACGCAACTCGGCAAATCGCATGGGACCAATGCGACCCCGCATGTCGCTGCAACCGCCTGTGCCCTCTTGATTTTCGCGATCATCGCCGGGCTGTTCCTGAAAGGCTTTGCGGTGCTGGACATTTACAACATGAACGGAACAATCGCGACTTACGGCTTTCTGGTCGCGTATGTGCTGATCGCTGTTGGCGCAGTCGTCTCGGCGTCCCGCGACAAGTCCATTTCGCCCTGGCTTGTCTCCTCCGCCGTGATCGGTACGCTCTTTATGGGGCTGGCGGTGAAAGGCAGCATCTCGCCCTGGCCCGCCGCGCCGGACAACTATCTGCCGGAGGTCTTCGCGGTCTACATGGCGCTCGGCATCGCCTGGATGTTCATGGCCCGTGCGCGTTCCAAAACTGCGCTTTCTTCCGGGAGCTGAGGTAAACACTTGAAGGGAATACAAGGCCGGGTTGCCATCGTTACCGGAGCAAGCGCGGGGATCGGGCGCGGGATCGCCCGCGTCTTTGCCCGCGAGGGCGCGAAAGTCGTCACGGCCAGCCGGAACGCGGAAAGCGGGGAGCAGGTGGTTCGGGACATCCGGGACAGCGGCGGGGAGGCGCTCTTCGTTCCCGCAGACATCAGCCGAAAGGCCGACAACGAGCGGGTAGCCGCCGCCACGCTGGACGCCTACGGGCGGATTGACATTCTCGTCCACAATGCCGGCGTCTTCCAGGAAGTGCTGCTGGAAGACATGACCGAAGACGACTGGGATAGGTGTCACAATCTTAACTTGAAGGGAACTCTGTTCAGCACGCAGGCGGTCCTGCCGGCGATGAAGCGCCAGAACTATGGCCGGGTCCTTGTCACGTCGTCTATCACCGGCCCGCGCACCGGAATGGCCGGCTTTGCCCACTACGGCGCGACCAAAGGCGGGGTCAACGGCTTCATTCGGAACGCCGCCGTGGAGCTTGCGCCGTTCGGGATCACCGTCAACGGCATTGAGCCGGGAAATGTTTTAACGGAAGGGCTGGCGGATCTGGGGCAGGAGTACCTGGCGGTCATGACAAAGGCGATCCCGCTCGGCAAGCTGGGAGACCCCGAAGACATTGCGTATGCAATGGCGTTCTTGGCCGGGGACGAAGCCGGATGGATCACCGGCCAGACCTTGATTGTTGACGGCGGCCAGACCCTGCCTGAGTCGTGAGGGGCGAAAAGCTTATGACCATACACACTTTTGTGCCGGACCATTATTTCAGCACGCTCGGAACCCATCCCCCAGTGCTGCACATCGCAAGCGGCGACACGGTCAGGGCAACGACCCTGGATGCAGGCGGCTTTGATGCTGAACGCAACCGGGTTCACTTCGGCGTCAATCCGATGACCGGCCCGTTTTTTGTGGAGGGAGCCGAGCCGGGCGACACGCTTGCGGTGCGCCTGGACCGCCTGCACCCCAGCCGCCGCTTCGGCTGGAGCGGCGTCCAGCTTGCGTCCAATGTCATGGACCCGGCGGATGTCGCCGGCCTGCCGCCCCCGCCGGGGTTCGCTGAAGGCAGCGGCGAGTGGGACGTGGACGCGGAAGCAGGCACGGCGACTTTAATTGCCCCGGAAACCAAGCTGGGCCGCTTTACTCTTCCGATCCGCCCGATGGTGGGCTGCTTCGGGGTCGCCCCGCCGGGCGGCGAAGCGATCTCCACGGCGACCTCGTCCACACATGGCGGCAACATGGACTACAAAGGGTTCGTTGAAGGAGTCTCCGTCTATTTTCCCGTCGCCGTTCCCGGCGCACTGTTTTTCCTCGGCGACGGCCATGCGGCGCAGGGCTGCGGGGAGGTCTGCGGCACGGGGATCGAGATCTCATTTGACGTCGAAGTCACGCTGTCGGTCGTGAAGGACAAGCCCATCAAGTGGCCGCGTGCGGAGACGCCGACCCATCTCCTGACTGCCGGGAATGCCCGGCCACTGGATCAAGCCTTGCAGCACGCGACCAGCGAGATGGCCCGGTGGCTCCAGGAAGAATACGCGCTGGACTGGCGCGGCGCCCATACTCTGATGGGCCAGTGCGTCGAGTACGAAGTCGCCAATGTTTTCGACCCGGCGTACACGATTGTCTGCAAAATGGCAAAATCGCTGCTGACAGGGATCTAAGGCAGGGACACAAGAAGGAACCGGCACAAGATGTCTTATCAGCACACGGTCGGCAGCAGAACTTACCACTTCGCCGACCTGAAGACCCTGCTGGCGAAGGCCACGCCGCTGCGCTCCGGCGATGTGCTGGCAGGACTGGCCGCGGAAACGGCCCAGGAGCGGGTCGCGGCGCAAAAAGCGCTGGCAGACCTGCCGCTCACGGTGTTTCTGTCGGAAGCCGTCATCCCGTATGAGACCGACGAAGTCACGCGCCTGATCCTGGACACCCATGACCAGGCCGCTTTTGCGGCGGTCTCCCATTTGTCCGTCGGCGGGTTCCGGGACTGGCTGCTTTCCGATGCGGCGGACACCAGCACCCTGACCCGCCTGGCGCCGGGCCTAACACCGGAAATGGCCGCCGCCGTTTCCAAGATCATGCGGCTTCAGGACCTGATTTTGATCGGCGCTAAGTGCCGGGTCGTCACACGCTTCCGCAATACTCTCGGACTTGAAGGCCGGCTCTCCACTCGCATTCAGCCGAACCATCCGACCGATGACCCGCGCGGCGTGGCAGCCAGCCTCTTGGACGGCCTGCTGCTCGGCGGCGGCGATGCCGTCCTCGGCATCAACCCGGCCACCGACAATGTCGAGGCGTGCGTGCGCCTTCTAGAGATGCTCGATGCCCTGCGCCGGCGCTTTGACATCCCCACCCAGTCCTGCATCCTCACCCATGTTACCAACACGATGCAGGCGATGGAGCGGGGCGCCCCGGTTGACCTCGTTTTCCAGTCTGTTGCCGGAACCGAAGCTGCCAATAAAGGCTTCGGCATCACGCTCGCAATGCTCCGGGAAGCTCGCGAAATGGCGCTGGCGCTGGGGCGCGGCACGACCGGCGACAACGTCATGTACTTTGAGACGGGGCAGGGCAGCGCCCTGTCGGCGGGCGCCCACGGCGGCGTGGACCAGCAGACCGCCGAAGCCCGCGCGTATGCCGTCGCCCGCGCTTTTTCGCCGCTGCTGGTCAACACGGTGGTCGGCTTCATCGGGCCGGAATATCTGTACGACGGCAAGCAGATCATTCGTGCGGGCCTCGAAGACCATTTCTGCGGCAAGCTGCTCGGCCTGCCAATGGGCTGCGACGTCTGCTACACAAACCATGCCGAAGCCGATCAGGACGACATGGATGCCTTGCTGACGCTGATCACGGCGGCGGGCTGCACCTTTGTTATGGGCGTGCCGGGCGGCGACGATGTGATGCTGCATTACCAAAGCACCTCGTTCCACGATGCCCTGTATGTCCGCCGCGTGCTTGGCAAGCGTCCTGCCCCGGAGTTTGAGGATTGGCTGCTGCGGATGGGGGTCCTTGACGCCGAAAGCAAGCCTCACTTGATGACCAGCCGGAAGCTGATGACCCCGCAGAGTGTCAGCCCGATGCTGGAAGCGCTGACGGAGCTGGCGCCGGTACCGGCAGCCCCCGCACCGACGGCGCTTTGGGACCGGCTGCGCCGGCTGACTCCTGCCCGGATCGGAATCGAGCCGGTCGGCGTCTCTCAGCCGACCGCTGCCGGTCTTGACTTTCAGTGGGATCATGCCCAGGCCCGTGATGCCGTGTATGCGTCTCTAGAAGCCGTCCCTGTGATCGCGGAGCTTCAGAGCCTCGGCCTAGACACGGTCCGGCTGCACAGCTTGGCGTCGAACCGGCGGCAGTATTTGCAGCGCCCTGATCTCGGCCGCCGTCTTGATGAAGCGTCGCGAACGGCGCTCCCCCCTGTTCCCAGCGGATGCGAAGTCGTTTTCGTCCTCGTGGACGGCCTAAGCGCGACTGCCGTTAATCGCCATGCAGGGCCGCTTCTGCATCTTGTTCTTCCTGAGCTGCGCGAGCAGGGCTGGCGCATCGGTCCTGCCGCCCTTGTCGAGCAGGGCCGGGTCGCTGTCGGCGACGAAATAGCTGCCGGCCTCGGCGCAGATATGGCGGTTGTTTTGATTGGGGAGCGGCCCGGCCTCAGCTCCCCCGACTCGCTCGGCCTGTATTTGACCTGGAAGCCGCGCCTTGACACCCGCGACTCCGAGCGCAACTGCCTCTCGAATGTTCGCCCCGAAGGACTTTCCTTCTCTCTTGCCGCTTCCCGCTTGCTGCACCTGATGCTTGCGGCGCGGCGCGGCTGTCTTTCCGGAGTGAACTTAAAGGAACAGGCAGTCGCTGCGGTGTCTGCTCCCCATGAATTGTCCATTCTGTGACACGTCCGGCTGCCGCCGGCGCACCCATTAGACGCCGAGATAGCGCTGGGTTTCCCAGGCGGTCACGCTTCGGGAAGTCATCTCATGGTACTCTTCCCATTCTGCGCGTTTTGTTTCCAAATACGCGGCGGCATACTTGCTGCCGAGGGCGCGGCACAGGACCTCGTCGCGCTCCAGCTCCGCGAGCGCCTCGCCGAGAGTGGCCGGCAGCAGCTCAATATTCTGCTCCTTTGCCTGCGTGGGCGTCAGCAGGAACAAGTTGCCGCCCTGGCCTGCATCTACTTTCAAGCCCCGCTCGATACCGTCCATGCCCGCCGCGAGAAGAGCGGCGGCCGCAAGGTACGGGTTTGCGGAATTGTCCGCCGTCCGGTACTCCAATCGGCCCGGCGCCGGCACCCGCACCATGATGGTTCGGTTGTTGCCGCCGTGCGCGATAAATGCCGGTGCCCAGGTTGCCCCGGACCGAGGGGACCTTGCCCCGAAGCGCTTGTAGGAGTTGACCGAAGGCGCGGTCAAGGCGCACAGCCCTTTGGCGTGGGCCAGCAGGCCGCCGAGAAATGAAAGTGCAAGCGACGACAGCCCGCGCGGATCGCTCTTGTCGAGAAAAAGGTTGTCTTTTTCTTCTAAATCCCACAGCGACAAATGATGGTGCGCCCCGCTGCCGGTCAGATGCGCGAACGGCTTCGGCATGAAGGTCGCGCACAGGCCGCGCTCCTCCGCCAGCGCGTGGACCATAAACTTGAAGAACGAGACTTGATCGGCGGTTTTCAGAGCGCCGGCGAAT
Organism: uncultured Armatimonadales bacterium; assembly: GCA_964252595.1. Lineage (GTDB taxonomy): Bacteria > Armatimonadota > Armatimonadia > Armatimonadales > Capsulimonadaceae > JANXMY01. Next base: position 13,620 of record CAXUNT010000002.1, on the reverse strand, counting down.
CGCCAGTTGATCTCAAACTGCCCGTTCGCATCTTCATGGTCGTTTTGATACGCGCCGTAGCCGAGGTCGTTGCAGTAGGAAATGAGCGTCATTAGGAAATCGGCGTTCCGCAGCAGGGAGAGCTGTCCGTAGCAGGGCTTCGCCAGCGTATCCTGGGCATCGGCGACGCACAGCGACCCATCGGACTGCTTTTCCACGAGAAAGAACTCAGGCTCGACGCCCATCTTCAGCGCGAAGCCTTGCGCCCGCGCTTCTTCCAGATTTCGCGAGAGGATTGCACGCGGGCAATAGTCCCAGTTTTTGCCGTCCATCTGAAGGTTGCCGGCGATCCAAGCCAGGCCCGGCTTCCAGGGCAGCGGAAAAACGGTCGAATCGTCCTGCGGAACGCAGCTCAGGTCCGGGTCATGCGGCCCCTGGCCGAGTCCGTCCACGGCAAACCCGGCAAAGCCTGCCGCGCCGCCCAGCACGTCTTCCAAATGGGCCGCCGGAACCAGCTTGGCGCGAGGCGTGCCGTGCATATCGGCAAACGACATCAAAAAAAACTGGATGTTTTTTTCCTGAAAGAGTGACTGGATTTCGGTGCTGTTCATCGAGTATGCCTCCTGACTAGAGTTTGCCTAGCGCAAAAACTTAGCCCGCTGATAAGGATAAAGGGAGCGGATCGGGCGGTCTTCCGCAAAACGCGACTGGGTGAAAAGCGAAATATCGAACGGGTCCGGCCGGCTCAAAGCGCGGGCAGCCATAGCCTCCCCGACCACCGGGGCAAGCTTGAAGCCATGCCCGGAAAACCCAGCGGCGGCGTGAAGCGATCCGCCAAACGAGTCGATCACCGGCTGCCAGTCGGGGGTCGTCTCGTACAGGCCCGAAAAGGCCCGCTGCACCCCGCCTTCATCGCCCTCTGCCATGCCGTCGAACCGGAGCGCGGCTTTCCGGCGGGCATCGGCAATCGCCTTCGCGCCGGCACTTTCGTCGTAGCCGTCCGGGGCGGGCAGGTAGTCCTGCAAGTCGGCATTGTCCGACGAGCCGACCCACATGCCACGGTCGCCGTCCGCCCGGAAATAGGCCAGGTTGATCAAGTCGGAGACGACCGGGAAGACCCCCGCAAACGGTGCAGGCCGCTCTAAAACCGCGATCTGCGCCCGCGCGGGCGTCACCGGCAGATCCAGCCCGAAGAGCGCTCCGATAGGCCGTGACCAGTTGCCCGTACAGAGAATGACCTGCCCGGCGGAAACAGTCTCACCATCCGAAAGAGACACCCGCCAGCCGCTGCCCTCCGGCGCGGCAGCGCAGACCGAAACGCCGTAGCGCATCTCCGCCCCCAGCTCCTGAGCGCGGGCCGCATACGCCGTGACAGTCAGCAGCGGCGAGGCAAAGCCGCCCTCCGGCTCGTAGGCGGCCAGCGCGGCGTCCTCAACCCTGACCGCAGGCACAATCTCTTTCAGCTCGCCCGGCGTGAGAAGCCGGGCATTGACGCCCAAGCTCTGGTGCATCGCCGTGATGTTCCGCAGGTTCTGGGCATCTGCGGCATCCACCAGCACGGAGTAGCCGGCGGGGACAAAGCCGCAGGGCCGGCCCACCTCATCGTCGAACCGGGCATAGCGCTTGTTGGCTTCCAATGCCAGCGAAACCAGCGCCGGAACACCGTAATGCGCCCGGATGATCGCGCCGGACCGGGCCGTCGTTTCGGCGCCGGGTTGGGGCCGGCGCTCAACAAGCGTCGTCTTCGCGCCGGACCGGGCGAGGTAATAGGCCGTCGCGCAGCCCATCAGGCCGCCGCCGACGACCAGAACGTCTGAGGTCGCCTCGGACATGGCTACGCCCCTCCCCCGCCCCACAGATCCAGTGGAATGGGCCGGCGCGTTCCTGCCAGCGGCAGGCCGGTGATCAGGGCCGACTCCAAAGTCAGCGCCCGCAGATCGTCCCGGTCTAAATTGCCGACCTGGGACTTGCCGCAGGCGCGGGCCATGATCTGCATCTCCAATGTCATCGCGTGGAGAAAGTTCTCGACCCGCTCGGCGGCTTCTTCCACCGGCAGCCGCTGCATCAGCTCCGGGTCCTGGGTTGCCACCCCCACCGGGCAGCGGCCTGTGTGGCAGTGATGGCATGCGCCGGGCTTCGTCCCCATCGCCTCGTAGTCTTCAATCCAGAGCGGTGCGTTGCAGTTCAGAGCGATAATCGCCGCCGTGCCGATGGCGACCGCATCCGCCCCCAGCGCCAGCGCCTTTGCGGCGTCCACGCCGGTCTTGATGCCGCCGCAGACGATGAGCTGGACGATGCCGAGCAGCTTCAAGTCTTCTAAAGCCCGGACCGCCTCGCAGATCGCCCCCAGCGTCGGAATTCCCGTGTGGTCCAGGAGAACGTCCGGCGACGCGGCGGTCCCGCCTTCCATGCCGTCCACGACCACGCAGTCCGCGCCGGCTTTGGCGGCGAGCTTGACGTCTTCGTAGACGCGGGCCGCGCCGAGCTTGACATAAATAGGCTTTTGCCAGTCAGTTGCCTCGCGCAGCTCCTCGATTTTGATCGCAAGGTCTTCCGGCCCCATCCAGTCCGGGTGGCGGCAGGGGGAGCGCTGGTCCACGCCGTTCGGCAGGTCCCGCATCCCGGCGATCTCGGCGCTGACTTTCTGGCCGAGCAGCAGGCCGCCCGTGCCGGGCTTTGCACCCTGGCCGACGACGATCTCAATCGCGTCGGCCCGCTGCACATCGCGCGGGTTGAAGCCGTAGCGCGACGGCAGGCACTGGTAGACCAGCATCTTCGAGTATTCCCGGTCGGACGGGTGCATCCCGCCGTCGCCGGTGCAGGTGGAGGTGCCGACGCGAGTTGCACCGATCCCCAGCGCTTCTTTGGCGTTGCGGGAAAGCGCCCCATAGGACATGCCGGCAATCGTGATCGGCGTCTTTAATTGGAGCGGCTTTTTCGCAAAGCGCGTTCCGAGCGTGACACTCGTATCGCAGGTTTCCCGGTACCCTTCTAAGGGAACACGGGTCAACCCGGCGGGCAGAAACGTGAGGTCTTCCAGCGTCGGGAGCTGCCGGGCAGTCGAGAACGCGCGGATTCGGTACCGCCCCAGCCGGGCCTTTTCCTGAATATCATGGATCGAGGCCGGGTCCCAGATACGGGACGGCTCTGCTTCATTGATCGGCATAACACTATCTCCTGACTAAAACTTCGTCAAAAAACGGACTAAAACTTCGTTAGAAAAACCGGGCGTAGCGGTCTACTTCCCACTGCGAAATGGATTGGTGGTACTCTTCCCACTCCTCGCGCTTGTAGCGGACAAACTCGTCGCGCAGACCTTTGCCGAGCGTTCTCTCGATGAATGGGTCATCGGCGAAGAAGTCTACGGCCTCGCTGAGAGTGCGCGGCAGCAGAGAAATCCCTTTTTGGGACAGCTCGGCGTCGGTGTATTCGTACATGTTCTCCCCATGCGGCGGGCCAGGGTCAAGGCCGCCGGCAATGCCTTCCAGCCCCGCCGCCAGCGCCAGCGCTGCGGCCAGGTACGGGTTGCAGGACGAATCCGCCGCCCGGCACTCTACCCGCCCGCCGCTCATCGGGACGCGCAGGTTGTTCGAGCGGTTGTTGCCGCCGTAGCAGTTAAAGACGGGCGCCCAGGAGTAGTAAGACATGCGGCCTTTACGGAGCAGGCGCTTGTACGAGTTGACCGTCGGGCTGAACGCGGCGGCGTTGCCGAGGCCATGCCTTAGGAGGCCGCCGATGAACCCGCAGCCGAGCGCAGACAGACTGCAGCCGTGCGGGTCGTCTTCAGCGGAGGCTGGGACAAACAAGTTCCTGCCCGTGCCGGCGTCCGCGAGGCTCATGTTGAAATGCGCCCCGTTGCCGGTGAGGTGGGCAAACGGCTTCGGCATGAACACCGCCATCAGGCCCATCTCCGCCGCCACCTGCTTTGCCATGAACCGAAAGAAGATGTAGCGGTCGCAGGTCGTCAGCGCGTCGGCGTAGCCGAAATCAAACTCAAACTGCGAATGGCCGTCTTCGTGATCAAACGAGTACACGTCCCACCCCAGCGCGTTGATCAGCCCGGTCATGCGGTCCAAAAACGGGAACGCTTCCAGGAACCGCTGCACGTCGTAGCAGGATTTTTCCAAGTTGTCATTGCTATTTGGGACAACCAGCTTTCCCGCGTCGTCCAGCTTCAGCAGGTACATCTCGGCTTCAATGCCAAGATTGAACGTATAGCCAAGCTGCCGCGCCTGCTCCGTGACCGTTTGCAAAGCAACGCGGGTTGAAAGGGCATACGGCTCATTGTGAAAATAGTTATCCGAGGGGAACCAGGCGATTTCTTTCTTCCAGGGAATCTGGAACCCCCGCTCAAGGTCGGGAATGCTGGAAATCTCATCGTCGTTCGGCCCCTGCCCCAGACCGTCCAGCGCATACCCGGTGAACAGCTCGGACCCACGCGCCATGTCGGCGAAGTGGGCCAGCGGCACACACTTGGCCTTCGGAACCCCGTGGATGTCCACATACGCTCCGAGGGCGTAGCGGACCCCCAGCGCCTTCAGCTCCTGTGCTTTGGCGTCAATCTGCGCGTCGGTGTACCGGGTCACTTTGGTCATAAATTACTGCTCTTCTCAATCGGAAACGGCGGTTCTTCGGTGAGGGCGGCCTGTACCTGTGCCGATAAATCTTCGACGGCCCAGGCGAGAAGCGCCTCGCCCTGGGCAGCGGACGCCTCCGTCGGCCTTCCTGTCGCGCCGTTCTCGCTGGTGCGCGGGACAGGGTACGAGAAAAACAAGTTTTCGGTCCGGTCCGGGTTGTCGGCGATTCTTTCGGCGCGGACTCCCTGCGGGCAGCGGGCCAGCATCAGGCTGGTTTCGGCGGCGTTTGCGTGCCAGTCTGCCGCGTCCGCCGTGTAAACAGCGGCAACACGGGCTGAGATCTCCCAAATGCCGCGCAGGGCGATCCGCATTTCGGGGTGGCGATAGCGCAGCGTTTCCAGGGCCGTTCGGAGCGGCGCGGCATTCGTGACATGGCCGTTTAAGATCAAGAAGCGCGTGAAGCCCGACGCTTCCCGCAGCCACTCGCCAATCTCGACCACCGCCTGCGTCACGGTCGCCGGGGACAGGGACAGTGTGCCGGGCCACTTCGATGTATGCCCCCAGGCCGCGCCGTAAGGCAGCGCCGGCAGGACGGGAACGCCGGTCGCCGCCGAAACGCCCCGTGCGACAAGGTCCGCGCTGAGCGTATCTACATTCAGCGATAAATGCGGCCCGTGCTGCTCGGTACTGCCGACCGGCAGGATTGCCATGTCCATGCCCGCCCCGCGCAGCGCCCCGACTTCTTCGGAGGTCAGCCATTCCCACAGGATCGCTTTGGGCGGCTCAGACGGCACGGCAGATCTCCACTTCCACGGAATGCACGGCGGAGCTTGCTCCCATGTCGCTTTTGCGTCCGGGGTTTAGGATATTGACATTGGCCCGGCTGGGGTCGAGCTTCGGCCAGCGGCCTTTATGAACTAAGGCGACGCCGCGCGGCACGTCTTCCGAAATTGCCACTTGCAGCGGCAGACGGCCCGCTTCACTCCAAACAATAACCGGCATTCCGTCGGCCAAGCCTCGTTCGGCGGCTTCAACCGGGTTGATCTGCACCTCCGCCGCCGGCGTTTGGAGGCGGATTCTGCCGACATTGTCGTAGCTTGAGTTCATGCGCCAGGGCGAGGCGGGGGACAGCAGGCGCAGCTTGCCGCCTGTCGGCCGGGCATCGGCCCAGGGCTGCGGCGCACGCGGCAGGCCCGCCGCCTCGAACGTGTCGGAGGCGATTTCGATCTTGCCGGTCGGCGTCGCGAACTTCCTGTCGGCAAACGCAATGACCGGGCGAGGCGAACAATAAACCGTGCCGACTTCCGCCAGCGCGGCGAAATCCATCTCAATCCTGCTCCGCTGCAGAAGCGCGGCGATGACGGCGGCGTCGGTCTCAAACAGCTCCGGCTCGGCGTAACCCATCGCGCCGGCCAGCCGCCGGAAGATTTCGGAGTTCGGCAGGGATTCGCCCATCGGCTCCGCTGCCTTCACCTGCGCGGACAGCGTATAGTTGAAATACGAGACAACCAGATCGTTGAACTCCAGAAAGCTTGCAGCGGGCAGAACAAAATCGGCGTAGTCCGTCGTATCGGTCGCGAACAAGTCAATTGCGACGGTGAACAGGTCTTCGCGCGTCAGCGCCGCCCGCAGGCGGGTCTGATTCGGGCAGGAGGCGACAATGTTGTTGTTCCAGCAGAACAGCGCCCGGCTTGTCTTTGGGTCTTCAAGTCGCTCCGCCAGATCCATGTGGCTGATCGGCGCGGGCATCGCCGGGTTCAGCGTTGTTCCCCAAATGTAATCGTCGTCTATGCCCCGGCTTGCCGTTCCGTTCAAATACAGGAAGCCCGCGCCGGCTTTTCCGAGGTTGCCGGTCGCAGTTGCCAGCAGGCTGCACGCCCGCAGGATGTTGCCGCCGGCGGCCTGCCGCTGCAAACCCTGCCCCAGCCACAGCAGCGACGGCCCACGCCCGTAAACCCGCGCCGCTTCCTCAATGGAGGCCGCCGGAACCCCGGTCACGCTTTCGCCCCATTCGGGGGTACACGCAGGCAGCATCGGGACAATTTCCTGCCAGCCGACCGTCCAGGCGTCAAGAAATGCGTGGTCCAGCAGGCCGTCCCGATGGATGACATGCAGCAGAGCAAAGGCCAGCGCGGCGTCGGTTCCGGGAAACGGCTGCAAGTGCAGATCGGCCTGCGCCGCCGTCGGGTGCCGGATCGGGTCCACGGCAATGACTTTTCCGGGCGCTTCCCGCAGCCAGTAGCGGTGAGCGTGAGGCGCGGAGGCCGACGGGTTCGCGCCCCACACCAGAATGCAGGCGGCATCGCCGGCGGAGCGCGGGTCGAAGCCGTCGAGCGACGAGCCGAAGGTCATGCCGAGGGCAACATGCCCGGCCTTGTTGCAGACCGTATCCGGGTCTACTTCGGTTGCCCCGATCCGGTGAAAGAAGCGCAGCGGAAAGCCGTAGCCGATCTGCGAGAACGTGCCGGTATAGTGAGTCTGCACGACGCTTGCGCCGCCTGACTCCGCGACAGTGTTTGTCAGCCGCCCCGCGATTGCCGTCAGCGCTTCCTCCCAAGAAACAGCCTCAAACTGCCCGCTGCCTTTGGGTCCCGTGCGCTTCAGCGGGCGGAGCAGGCGGGCGTCGGGGTCGCGCCACGCGCCGTTGTAAGCGAGAGTGCGTTTCCCGCACAGCGTCCCCCGGTTGTGCGGATGCGTCGGATCGCCCATGACGCGCAGGATGACGCCGCCGCGCTTGACGACATGGATGCCGCAGGCGTCGTAGCAGTCGCGCGGGCAGGTCGTCTTGACACTCTCCTCCGAATCAAGCATCATGGCTCGACTCGGATCAGGTCTCCCTGACGGACCCAGCCGCCTTGAAGGACTTCGGCGTAGACACCGACATTGGCTCCGTTCTGCTGCACGGCGGCTCGCAGGATGCCGGGGTCGCGCGGCAGGTCGGACTGGGCGAGGGTCGTCATCACGCAGCGCGGGCAGGGTCCCGTCACCGCCAGCCGCACCTGATCGCCGATTGCGAGCGTTCTACCGATCCAGGCGTTCTCGGCGAAGTCGTCCGGCCCGGCATCCACCAGAATGTTGGGCCGGAACCGGCGGGCCTCAAAGCGGCCCGCCGGATAAGCCGCCCGGAGGGCGTCAATCGTTGCCGTTGAAAGAAGATGCAGGAACGCGAGGTCAAAGAACGTGTTTTCCAGCGTGTTCTCATCGGTGACGGCGTCGGAATGCGCGAGGCCCTCCACATCAGCCGGCCAGTATTCGTCGAGATGCGGCTTGTCCGGCGGCTTGTCGGCAAAGACCACAGGGCGGCCTAAGCTGGCGGACAGCGCTTCATTCAGTCCTGCCTGACGACTGGAAAGCAGGCCGCCGTCCGGGGTTGTAATCTGCACGGGCGGCACAGCGCCCGTGTCGTCGGCAGGCTGCTCAAAGGCAGCCCGGAACCGAAACATCTGCGGCCACTTCTTCGGGTTCTTGGCCGTCACGGTCTTGCCGTCCTCGGCGTCCATGAGCGCGTAGGCCCGGTCGCCGAACAGGCCGCGCTCGGTGACAAGCGAGGCGTTGATTTCCTCGCCCTGCATGGACTTGACCGGGTAGCGCCAGAGTGAAAGAACAGAGCTGTCGGGCATGATGTGTCTCCCAGAAAGAGGGAACCGGCACAGGGAATGCCGGTTCCAAGCGATTTTGCGCTACTCGCCGTGTGCGCTACTCGCCGTGGATCACCTCGCGGCGTCCACCGAGATCGTCCGCGCCTTCCGGCAGCTCGGCGAGAGGTCCTCCCGAATAAACGAGGGCCGGGCGCTTGTCCTGGACCAGCCGCCGGTAGAAGTAAAACGGCACGAACAGCAGCATGATGGCGCTGCCGACCGGGATCACCAGCAGGTTCATTGGATGTCCGAACATATTCACGGTCGAGATCGGGGTCGCATCCCATTGCAGGCCGCCGGCGAAGAACAAAAAGGCGTTAAAGACCGTGATGACGATCGCAAGCGGCATAAAGAAGCCCGGCAGCTTGAAGGTGCGGACGGCGTTCGGCTGGGTCCGGCGCAGGATGACGTAGGCAGGCAGCAGCAGCAGCCAGACAATCAAGTAGCCGACATTGGAGGCGGCAATCAGGTTGATCACGTTGTTCTTGAAGACAAGCAGCATCGCGATGGTCACGGCGGCATCCACAAACATCGAGCCGACTGGAACGCCGAACTTGTTGATGATGCCGAACTGCTTGATCATCTGGCCGTCGTGGGTCATCTGGTACATGGAGCGCGACGAGCCGATGATTGTTGTCTGGACGCCGAGCAGCAGAGCCGTAATCAGCATGATGGACACGATGATGCCGCCGACATGGCCGAAGATGGCCTGGGCGGCGGGCAGAAAGGCGACCGACGCATCCTGGGTCAAGACGCTGACCCCGACAATGCCGAGCATGACGAAGGGCAGGACCGCGTAGGCGATAAAGCCGCCGATCGAAGCCGCCGTCATTGCTCTAGGCGCGTCTTTGTGGGGGTCTTTGAACTCAGCAATGGTCGTGGACGCCGACTCGATGCCGTAAGCCGACCAGAGCGCAACAAACATCCACTTGAACATCAGCATCCAGGACGCATGCGAATGCCAGGAGCCGTTCAGCGGCTTGAACGGGAAAAGGTTGGACGCATGAAACAGGTGCGGCAGGAACACCGGCGACAGAATAATCACCGCCATCGGGCCGATGGCGCAGAAGGCCATCACGGCCGACGACCAGATGCCGGGCTTGAGACCGATGTAATTGAGCGCATACAGCGCAACCGCCATCCCGATCGCCGCGATCAGCACCTGATGGTCGGTCAGACTCGGCACAAACGACTTCAAGTAGCCGGCCGCGACAATGAGGTTGACCGGGATCACCGGCACCCAGCCGCACCAGTAGCCCCAGTTGGCGATTGCGCCGACAATCGGCCACTTTTTAAACGCTTCATGGGCGTAGACGGCGGTTCCGCCGCTCTTATTCGGAAACATTGACGCCATTTCGGCAATCATCAGGCACTGCAAAATGCCGATTGTGATAATCAGCGTCCAGACAAAAACGGACGCCGGGCCGAGATCGCCGGCAATCGCGCCGAGGGAAGTGGCGATCAAGAGAGCGCCGCCGAGCGAGACGACAAACGCGGACTTCCAGGTGACCGTGCGGGCGAGCTTTGGCTGGGCAGCCACCGGAGCCGGGCCGGAAAGAGTGGTACTCATTGTGTTTCTCCTGTGCGCCAAGAAGGGCGCGGACGAAGCAAAAGGGCCGTCCCCGCGCCGGTGCGGAGAGGAAGAAAACAATGGGTGCCGTCATTGGCAGGAAAGACGTGATGTTAAGACGTGATGTTAAGACGTGATATTTATTCGTTCTCGTAAGGGGTCAGCCAGGCGATCACTGCCGGGCCGATGTGCGTGAGACCTTTGTACTCGATTATCTCGGCGGGCAGCGACAGCAGCACCCGCCGCAGGCGTTTGGCCCAGTCAGGCCGGGTCGCCATTTCGTCCAGCCGGATCAGGTAGGTGCGAATGCTGAACAAGACGCCGTGCGAGCGCGGCAGGCGAGCCAGCACCTGCACTTCTACGCGCAGATGCACCGTCTCGCCCGCGTTCTCCGCCGTCACCGCCGGCTTGTCCCGGCCCCAGTCCGGGTAAGTCTCCGGCGAAGTGTCAAGGCGCGGCCCGACGGTGAATGTCCAGTTCAGCCGCTGCCAGGGCCGGTCTGTTTCGAGGTTCATCAGGAACTTCTTGGCCCGCGTGAACACTCCCGCCGGATGCGCCAGCGGAACCGGGCCATGCCACTCTTCAAAGGTCATGCCGAGGTCAAACGCCAGCGACCAATCTGCCGGGAACGTCACCAGCCCGGCATCTAAATACAGGTCGCCTTCCCGCTGGTCCAGCAGGCAAAAATCCCCCTGCATCTGCCGCCCCAGCCATTCCAGCGGCTCTTGCGGCAGGGTAGACAAGTCGCCGAACGTGAATGTTCGGCTCATTTCAAGCAAGCGGTTTTCCCAGCGCCACTGGTCGCCGTCGCGAAAGAGCATGAAATGCTCCGGGTAATCTTCCGCCAAGTGCGTCAAACCGAGTTCCAGAAAGTCCCACTGCGCGTCGTTCATGTGCGGCAGGGTCAGGTACCGCCGGGCGTAATCCTCCGCCAGTATGCGGTTCCGCTCCTCGACTTCGGTATGATAATGCTCGTCAATATCAAATAAATGCGCGTCAAACGCGCCCGGCTCGCCCTGCCCTGCCGGAACCAGGTTGACCGAGTAGCCGTACTGGTCCGTGCTGAAGGGGAACGGAAAGCGGCGAATGGCTTCCGGGGAATTCTTCAGCGCCGGCAGCAGCCGCGATCCAAGTAGACCTGATTCAAGCAGAACAATCATTGCGTTATTTGGTCTCTTAGCTCTTGGTCGGCACGATTAGGCAAGCATTACTAGGCAAGCTAGGACGGGCGAACACAAGGTTCGCCCCTACGGGGTTCAGAATAGGATGCGGAACGAACTGTTTGGAACGGATTGCAGGGCGCGAACCTTGTGTTCGCCCATCTTTGCTTCCTGATCTTTATCCTATCCCGGCGGCGCCAGTGTCAGACGCTCACCCCAGCAGCGGGACACGCAGGCAAGAAACTTGCCGCCCGCCTTTTCTTCTTCCGACAAGCAGCGGTCGCGGTGGTCGGGATCACCGGCCAGGACGCGCATCTCGCAGGTCCCGCACTGCCCCACCCGGCAGGAAGAAGCAACCCGGACGCCTACGCGTTCCAGCGACTCCAATACAGTTTCCCGGACCCCGACTTCGATGTCCAGCGGCAGCGCGGGCAGGCTGACGATGAACGGCGCCGCTTCCAAAGCCGGCGGCGGCGCAAACGCCTCAAAATGAACATGCGACTCCGGCCAGCCGAGTTCTGACGCCGCGCTGCGGACGGCGGCAAGGAGTGAATGCGGGCCGCAGACGTACACATGCGTGCCGAGCGGCTGCCGGGACAGAACGGCAGCCGCACAGAGCCGTGTTCCCTCCGCCGAGACATAAGCCCGGACGTGCGGCCCATGCTCCTTGTCAAGAGGCTCCAAGAACGCACCTTCGCCACGCTCCCGCAACGCATAGTGCAGCTCGTAGGCAGCCCCCGACCGCTTCAGCGCGGCCAGATGCGCGAGAAACGGCGTGATCCCGATGCCTCCGGCGATCAGGATATGCTTCCGGGCATGGCGGGCCGGCGGAAAAAAGTTTCGGGGCGTCCCGATCTCCAGCATCCCGCCCGCGTGAACCTGCTCATGCAGGTACGCCGAGCCGCCTTTGGACCCTTCTTTGCGAACGGCGATTTGATACCGCTCGGTTTCGCCGGGCGTCCCGATCAGCGAGTACGAGTTGCGCCAGGAACGTTCCCCGTCGGTCAGCAGCACCGGAACGTGGCTGCCGGCGGACCAGGCGGGAAGCCGTTCTCCCGACGCGCCTTTCAGGGTGAACCGCTTGATTTGGGGGGTCACCGCTTCGATGCTCGCGACCTGGACGGCTCGCCGCTTTTCTTCCATCATGCTTCGGGCCTCTCGGCGTCCGCAACTACGCCCATATACGCCGACAAAGGACGCGAAAAATGATCGCGCACGGTGAGAGTCAGGCCGCACCCGGCGCAGCGATAGAGGGGCGCCGTGACCGCCTCACCGATAGCGCGGCAGTGGACGCAGTACACCCGTCGGGCGGCGCTCCCGGCGAGTTCCTGCCGGATACGCCGTTCGACCCCGGCCCGCCGCAGACGGTGCGTTGTCTGCCACAAAAACACTTCCGGCCCGGCCACATAAAACGCCGTGTCCATGCCGGCCTCCGCCAGTGCGCCGGACAGCCGGGCCTCGTCTTCGGCCGGGTTATCCAGCGTCAGCAGGACGGCGGCGGCAGACGGATGGGTGGCGAGTGCGCGGCAGGCGGCTTCCTGTCCGCTCGGCCCCTGCGTCAGAAACAGGTGCCGACGCGCCGAAGCGTCCAGTTCCAGCGCGGCGTACACCGGCTTGCTTTTCACCCTCTCACTCCTTTTCTCACCCGTTGATGCCCGGCGTGATGACGGTCCCTTCAAAGCCGGGCAGGAACGACGGCTCCGGGGGGCGGTGTCCAACGTAAACTGCCGTGCCGTCACATTCCGCGAGGAACGTGACCAGGTGCGGGGGCGTGAACACGAAAACGTCGCCGGGAAACGCTTCGTAGCGGACGCCTGCCTCATCTTTAACGACAAGCTTGCCCGAAACAATCGTCTTGACTTCCAGATACTCGTAGTAGAACGGAAAGTCCACCGACGGGCGCATCTCAAAACGGCCCACGGTCAGCGCGTTCTCTTCGCCGGTAATTGGGATGTCAATAATCGTGCTTTTGAGGCCCGGCTGCCGATAGGGCCGCGAAAGGTCCACCATCTCCGGCGTCCCGGCTTTGACAAGCTGAATGCCCGGCTTCTGTGACAGAAACGGCGGGATCGTCTGCGATTTCGGTTCCAAAGTCAGCGTCATCTTGGTCTCCTCACCTAAAGCGCGGTCTTCCAGACTTCTTTCTCGTTTTTGTCGAAGTTGTAGAGCTTTTTGCCGGAAACGATCTTTTTGAACTCGGTCGGCGCCATGTCCAGGCCGGCATCGAGCAGCGCGGCGGACAAGAGCGCGATGTCTTCTTCCGTCAGATCCGCCTGCACGGCGTCGCTGCCGAGCGCGTCCGCCTTGCCCCGCAGGTAGATTTTGCCTTCATACAGCGAGTCGCCGAGCGCTTCCCCGGCGTCCCCGCCGATGATCAAGACGCCTTTTTGCATCATAAAGCCGGTCATGTACCCGACATCGCCGCCGACGACCAGCGTGCCGCCCTTCATCGCGACCCCGCAGCGTGCCCCGGCGTCGCCGCCGACGATGACCGTGCCGCCGCGCATTGTCGCGCCTGCCGCCGAGCCTGCCGACCCGGAAAGCTGCACCCGTCCGGCCATCAGGTTCTCGCCGAGACCCCAGCCCGCGCCGCCGTGGATCGAGACGCTCACGTCCTCGCACAGCCCGGCACAGTAGTAGCCGACCGGCCCCTCGATCCGCAGAGACAGCGGGGAAGTCAGTCCGACCGCCAGATT
>CAXUNT010000001.1:81573-103303 GCA_964252595.1 uncultured Armatimonadales bacterium | reverse complement strand
CGAAGCGGTGCTTTACGGCGTCTGCGCCCAATAGCCGTGTGCTTCAGCACATGGTCTCAATCCGTCAAGTACCCCTTCGCCGCCGCGTCGTCAATCAGCGCTTCGGCGTACTCCCAGAGCGACTTTGAGCCGTCTTCAATATGCCGGTTCAGCCTCCAAACTTGCTCTTTCGTGATGCCGTGTTCCCGCCAGCTTCGGCCCTGCGTGTGGTAGTTATGCAGCAGCGGCATCAGCCGATCCAGCGCGGCGGCGAACCTGGCTTCCGGTGTTTCCCGCGCCTCAAACTCCTGCCATAGTTGTTGCAGTTCGGCGCTCTGATCATCCGGCAGCAGGCCGAAGATGCGCCGCGCGGCTTCCTGCTCCCGCGCGGCTTTCGTGTGGTTCCCGGCGACGTCATAGATGTAGGTGTCGCCGGAGTCGATCTCGACAATATCATGCACTAGCAGCATTTTGAGGACGCGCAGCATGTCTACGTCGGCGTTTGCGTGTTCCGCCAGGATCAGCGCCATGACGGATAAATGCCACGAATGCTCCGCCGAGTTCTCGTGCCGGTTCTCGTTTAAGAGGTAAGAGCGCCGCAGAACGCTTTTGAGCTTGTCGGCCTCAAAAATAAATCCAATCTGCCGGTCCAGCCGTTCCGTGTCCACCTGCACCGTCAGCACTTCGTTCATACGTCATTGTCCTCCCAATTCTCGCAGACTCTCCACCAGTTGTCCGGCTTCGTTGGGATGCACCTGATGCAGACGCCGCCAGTCGGCGATGGTTTGGTCATCGAGCAGCACATCGGGCTTGGGCAGAAATGCCTGGAAGCAGTCTGCAATGCCGAACTCCTCCGCGCTGGCACGGGCATACTCGGCTCCCCCGGAACTCCAGCAGTAAAGCGTCCCGCCCAGCGCGTGCAGCGCCCGAATGTGGCTGATGACGGCAGGGATCGGGATGCGTCTCGTGCCGTAGCTGCGGACGAACGTATCGTCCACATCTACATATATCACCACTAAAAGTAGCCTTCTTTTTTGCGGTCTTCCATCGCCGCTTCGGAACGCTTGTCGTCGGCGCGGGTGCCGCGCTCGGTTTGGCGGCTCGCGGCGACTTCCTGGATGATTTCTTCCAAGCTGTTGGCAGGGGACAAAACTGCGCCGGTGCAGGTCATATCGCCGATGGTGCGGAAGCGGACTTGGCGCATTTCCGGCGCTTCCGTTGGGCGCTTGTTGAGATACTCGGAGTCGGCCAAGAGGTTGCCGTCGCGGACGATGACTTCGCGCTCGTGGGTGAAGTAGATGCTCGGCAGGGCGATTTGTTCCTGCAAAATATACTGCCAGACATCCATTTCGGTCCAGTTGGAAATGGGAAAGACCCGGAAATGCTCGCCTATGTGCTTGTGGCCGTTGAACAAATTCCATAATTCAGGCCGCTGGTTTTTCGGGTCCCACTGGCCGAACTCGTCGCGGTGTGAGAAGAAGCGCTCTTTCGCGCGGGCTTTTTCTTCATCCCGGCGGGCGCCGCCCATCGCGGCGTCTATCTTTAGCTCTTCCAAAGCATCCAAAAGCGTCACGGTTTGAAGTAGATTGCGGGACGCATTGTAGCCTTTTTCTTCCACGGCGCGGCCCTGGTTGATGGAGTCTTGGACGGAACGCACAATTAATTTCGCGCCAATTGTCTCCATCCAGTCGTCGCGGTAGGAGAGCGTTTCGGGGAAGTTGTGCCCTGTGTCAATATGCAGCAGCGGAAACGGGATCTTCGCGGGCCAAAACGCCTTGCGGGCGAGGTGGCTGAGAATGATCGAGTCTTTGCCGCCGGAAAACAGCAGCGCAGGCCGCTCAAATTGGGCGGCGACTTCTCGGATGACAAAGATGGACTCGGCTTCCAGCTCCGCGAGGTGTGAGACTTGGAACGAGCTGGAAGAAGTGTTGGTTGCGGCGGAGCTTAACATGACGGTCATAGCCTTTATTTTACCATAACGTTGGTGGTAAAAGAGAAAGGCTTTGGACGACGGAAAAGTTCCGCTGCGTATGTTCAGTGGGAGATGAACGCCGGGTAGCCGTCGTGCTTGAGCGCGGCGGCCTGTTTTGCCGCCTCTGTGGACTGCAAATAATCGCCGGTCTCGACAGCATACATCGGCTTGTGACGCGGCTGTTTAACGACCTGAACAAATGCATGGAAGCCTCGCCGCCGCAGCGCTCCAGCCAGCGTTTCGGCAATAGGGCGTACCAGAAACGATGCGGCAGCGACATGGTACGGCTTCAAATGCGGTTTCGGCACGCGGGGGCGTGTCGGAACGCTTGGCTTTCTGGATGCGCTTGGCTGCCTGGATACGCCTCGCTTCATGGGTGCAGGCCGTGCGGCCGGAACAATCCGAGCAGGAAGGCGGCGCGGCGCAGTTTTCACATGAGGGACCTGCGCCGGCACGGCAATTCTGACCGGCGGCAGGGCAGGGATAAGCGGAGGTGCGGGCTTGGCGTCGGCGACAATTACCAGGGAACGAGAAAACACGCTGATCTTGCGGGTGTCGAGTGCGCTGGCTGTGAAAGCATAGCGGCCAGGCAAAGCTGGTGCCCAGGACGCGGTAGACAAGCTGCCCTGGGCCAGTGTCAGCAAAGACCGAGGGCCACCGTTGCGCGTGTAGGAGATGGCAATGGTTGCGCTGGCGGCTGGCGGCAGAACGGCGTAAGCTGAGATCAGCACCGGCTTCCCCACCGGAACGTGCTTGCCGCTGCCGGCGCTATACAAAGTAACCGACAGGGGAACCTGCTGGGCTTCGGCTGCTTTCGCCGCTGGCGGCTGTGCCGGAACCAGTGGCGGGGCAGTGTCCTTCAGCGGCAGGAGCGCCGCCGCATCAGACGGTGCGGGCAGGGGGCGCGAATGGGCCGGCGTCTGGGACAAGCGCGGCAGAACCAGAAAAAGCATCACGAGCATCAGGCCCAGCACTGCTGCCGCCGAGAAAATCCAGGGTAGGACGCTCTGAAGCGGGCTGCCGGCTTGAACCGGCGCGACGGGAGGTACGGAATGCGCCGAGTGAGAAGTGTTCGGCCTGAAATCGGCGTCCGGGTTTGGCGGCGGGTCGTGCGGCATAAGTTCAGTTTCCCCGGCCGGGAATATTTTTAACCCTGCTTCTTTCCGCCGCTTCAGGGGTACACTCTTCATTATGGCAGACGCAGAAGATGGCCCTAACTGGAACCTGAGCGGCCCGCAGTGGGAAGCCATTGTGCGCCGGGCGCAGGCCGGGCCGGAGACCCTGGCCGACGGCGCCTTTGTGCGGGCGGAACCTGACGGTGAGGCGGGGCAGACGGAGGTGATCTTTTTCGCGACTGCGCGAAACAAGCCGCTCGGATGGGGCTATCCGTTTTTAGAAGACATCCCGCAAAGCCGAACACGCGGCGCTTTGGTCGGCCGCGCCTGGCGCGACGCCGACGCCGGGCGGGTTGAGTTTGAGGTCATGCTGCCCGCCGCCGCTCAGGCCCTCGCGGCGGACTATGAAAGCGGCGCATCCGACTTAGACTTCGTGGCGTATGAGCAGGCCGTGGACCAAGCCGTGCGCGGCACTCCCCGCGATCTGGCCTGGCTGCACAGCGAGTTCGGACGGCTTGCCGTGCTGTCAGTGGGTTAAGCGCCTTTCTTTTTCGCAACTTCCGCGAGATGGGCCGCTTCCGCTTCTTCGATCTCCGTGAGGCTTTTACGGGACGGCTCGGCGGTGTCGCTTGCCGACAAGTCCGATACGCTGACGAGGAGACTGTAGCGGAGAGAAAACTTTTTTTCGGCGGCGGACAGCTTGTTGCGCCCGTCTTCGGACAGTCCATCCAGCCATTTTTGACGCATGGCGTCAGTCCCGGCCTGGTGGCGCTTGCGGATGTCGTCAGGCAGGCTGTCGGGGTCCACGGCGACCGCTGCGGTGCTGTCGCTGTAAAGTTTGGCGATGGTCCCGGTCAATCCCCGGTAATATGGGTAGAATAAGCCGGACTTGGTATCGGCGGCGGTGGTCTCGCGGTCGGCGAGGCGGACGGCCCCGCCCTCGGTCAATGGTTTTGCTGTGTGTGCCATCGGGCAGTCTCCTTGTACTTCTAAAACTTAACTTGATAGGATTAAAACGATGTCTGATGTTCTGTTTACAATCGGCGAAGTGCTGACCATTCTTGCACTTGTCGGCCTGGTCGGGGTTCTTATCTTTCTAGCGACAACCGCGCTGAAGCTGAAAACATCGGTGATTGACAACGCCGGACGGCTTTACAAGCGGCCTCTCGCGTCGGGCAAGAATTTGGTGACAACGGCGAAGGGCATCGCCCAGCAGGAAGCCGTGCGCGGCAAGCACATTGCCGGCTCGGCGAAGGTCGCCGTGCTGTCGGTGAAAGACGCCGCTGTGCATATCAAAGACACGGCGCAGTCGGTCCACCCGGAAGAACTAAAGCCCGCTGTCGCCTATGCGTCCAATCTGTCCAATGCCCTCAAAGTCGCGGTGAAACTGTCCCAAGTCGGTACACGGCAGCGAGCCGGTAAGTAGCCTATTCCTAAGCAGCCTACTTTGTCGCGGCCTGGACCGCGCCCATTACCTGCTGGGGCGCATCAGCAGACACATCGCCTTTGACTACCGGCTTGCCATCCACAAAGACCCCGTTGCCGGGGACCGATTGGGCGGCGGGAGAGCGGTCTGACGCCGGGACATCCGTGTTGACGATTACAGCAGAGACGCTGCCACCGGTCTTTTGGGCATAGTCCTGGATGGCTTTAATCGGCCCGGCCAGAGTGTCAGGCTTCTGCTGATTGGCCTCGTTGTAAGACCAGCCTACCACGATCTTGTGCTTTGCTGTGGCGGGGTTTCCAATTGTCTGCTCGGCGGGCAGATCATTTGTCGCCGTGGCGGGCAGTTTAGTCGGTGCTTTCGCCGGGGCCGACTGCGCGGCGGGCGGCGGCGTATCGTCGTCATGATCCGGCTGCCCAGCCTTGTTGATTCCTTGATTGATGAAGACCAGCGCCACCACTAAGATTACCAGCCCCGTGACCACAAACAAACGGTTCATTTTGCTCCTCCCGTGATTCTTACTTTGTAATTCCCAAAAAGCCTGCCATACGTCCGGTTTTGCCGTCGCGCCGGTAGGAGAAAAAGTCTCGCTTATTACGAAATGTATCTTCGTCGCAGACCGCAATTGCTCCCGCCGGTATGCCTGCGTATAATAATTGCCCGAAGATCACAGCCCGCAGATTCAGATTGTAAGTGCCGCCAAGATCGGAGCGCGGCAGAACGACGCTGGAGGCTCGTGCGCCGGGTAAAGACCGAAATCGATCTGCGACTTCCGGCCCGACTTCATAACTGTCTCCGCCGATAGACGGTCCGACGGCGGCAAAGCAGGCCGACGGGACGCAGCCGAACTCGCGTGTCATCGTTTCCATCGTTTTCCCGGCAATGTTCGCCGCCGTCCCGCGCCACCCGGCATGAGCCAGCCCGACGACTTTCCGCACCGGGTCCACCAGATAAACGGGAGCGCAGTCAGCGAACAGCAGCATCAGCAGCAGCCCCGGCGTGTTCGTCACCAGCCCGTCCGCCCCGCCGACGGGGACATCGCCGGACCCTGCCGTGACTACTGCCACGGCGTCCCCATGCACCTGTTCCGCCAGCACGACATCGGCTTCGGCCACGCCCAAATCATGCCACACTCGCCGCCGGTTTGTCAGAACTTGCGCCGGATCATCGCCGACATGTCCTCCCAAGTTAAGCGACTCATATGGCACCGCGCTGACTCCGCCCTTGCGGGTCGTGAAGCCCTGCGTGATGCGCGGCAGCCAGGCCATCGTTTTGGCTTGATACAGCGGCAGATCGCCGATCGGTTGTTTGCGCCACCCAGTCAAATCGTCTTCTTCAACTCCAAAGCTTGCCGCTCAAACTCTTCGTAACTTGTGTACATCTCCGCCTGCCAGCCGCGCTCTTTCGCGGCGTCTACATGGCGCGGCGAGTCGTCCCAGAATGCTATCTGTTCTCCACGCAGGCTGAGCGCCGCCTCGACCGCCTCATAGAACCGCGCGTCCGGCTTTTTCGCCTCAATCTCGCACGAGAAAAACAAGTGGTCGAAATCCGTGCCGAACCCCATCACGGTTCGCATATACTCTGCCCGGTACTGCTCCTGATTGGAGGCCAGGCAGCAGACAAAGCCTGCTTCTCGCAGTGTCTTCACGGTATCCCGCACCCGCACGTCAACCGCATCTTCCACCGAGAACCAGAGATGCATAAACTCCTCGCATGACCTTGCCCATCCCCACTCGGCAAGATACGGCGGCAGCGCCTCCGCCAAATCTGCTTTCCCCAGCAAGCAGTCCGTAAACTTGCCCGCAAAAAATGCCCGCGTCGCTTCCCGCGTGATGCCCAGTTCGCCCGAAAGATGATCGGCAAAGCGCCACGGAAAGACCAAAACTCCGTCCGCATCAAATACAACGGCTCTTATGCTCATTCCGACTCTTCAACCTCCCGCGCTTCCTTTCGCGTCAGACGCTGTGCGGCTTGCGAGCGCTGCTTTCCAGCCACAGGATGACGAAAGCCGGCACAAACATCAGCCACAGACCGAACAGCATAATGTACCAGTAGGCAGAGCCATGTACATGCTGTCGCATCATCTGGCGGTGTTCCATGCACAGCGCCCAGATAATTCTGAACGAGAACAGCAAGGATAAGAACGGACATCCGTAGAGAATGTGAAACATCATCGTCTTCTCGTTTGAGTGTCGCTTCAATCGGCCAACTCGTACAGGTCCATGTTTCCCGAAAGCAAGGCGTTTTTGGAGTCGGCTTCGCAGAGGATGTCGAGCTTCGCCAAATACTCGCGGACAGTCATCACGACGGTGGCATGGGACCAGGTAAGCGGCGAGACGGAGATGGGGTCGCCGTTGTAAGGATGGATCTGCTCGGCGAGGACACCCGACTCCAGTGTGTGCTTGCGAACCCATTCTAAGATGTCTAAGGCTTTCGTGAGATCGGGCAGGGTTTTGGCTTTGGCGATGTACCATTCGGCCAGCCAGAGGGTGCAGATGATCCACGGGTTGCCGGGGACTGCGCCGATGTCCTGGCTGATCTGGTGGTAGTAGTCGTTTTCGTAGCGGGCGACCCCGCCGATGTCGGTCTTGCACCACAGGCGCTCTTCGATCTGCTCCATTGTGGACACCACCCTCGGGTCGTCGGGGGCAAGCATCCCGAACTGGAAAACGCCGTACAGGCTGGCGTCAAGGTTCAGGTCGGCGTCAATCTGGCCGGTCTCGCGGTCAACGGTGATGCGCCGAAGGAAGCGGTTCCGCTCCGGGTCCCACAGATGGGAGAGCGCGGCGGCTTTGATTTCTTCCTGCGCTTTCCGAAATGACTGGGCGTGTTCTTCGTCGCCAAATGTTTCCGCAAACAAGGCGGCGGCGTTCAGGCCCGCCCATACCGCTGCGACCGTAAACAAGTGGATGCCATGGCGCTCTTCCCAGAGGTCATAGGACGCGCCCGGCAAACCTGTATGCGGCTCGCGGTACTCGGTCATAAATTCGCCCGCCCGGCGGATCAGCGGGGCATACAGGCCACGAATAAACTCCACATCTTTGTAGCGGGCATAATGCTCCCACAAGGCCCAGATGACCAGCGAAGTCTCGTCTTCCTGGATCGGAAGCTGGGTATGGCCCTCGCCGTCTGCCCACGGATGCCACGACGACCCCAGTGACTGGTCCGGGTTGTATTTGTGCAGCAAATAGCCTTCGGGCAGAAGGACGTCCCGACAAAACTCGTAAAAGTTCCGCGCGACTTCCGGCTGTCCGGCCAGATCCAGCGCATACGCGACTAAGGCTCCGTCGCGCGGCCACATGTACGAGTAAGTGTCGTTGTTGAACGTCAGGTAGTCGGAGTCGTTTGCGGCAATAATTGCGCCGCGATTGTCAATCTGAGTGCGTAAAATTAAGAGCGATTGCTTGTATAATGTCACAAGGGAGTTCGGCAGATCGCCGTAAGGAATATCATCTTTGTTGACCCAGCGGTTCCAGTAGATTCTTGCCCGGTGCTGAAAGAACTCCGGGCCGCGCTGCTGGACCAGGTTGTGGATCAGCTTGACGGCGGCGTAATCTTCACCTGCCGCCAGCCAGTAATAAACAGTCGCCGTGCGGTCAAGCGTCACATGGGCGGCAATCGTGCTGTCCACCGCCCCCTGCGCGACCGTGTTCATGCCGAGGACGCCGTCTTCCGCGTCGCGCCAAGTGCCTTCCGCGCCGTGGGCATGGGAAACACCGATAGCGTAGTGATGAACGCCGAAGTCGGTCTGGTCGCCATTCTGGACGCTGACACCCGCCAGCATCCAAGTTTTGCCTTTGTAGTGGATCAGCGCTTTGAGGTTGGGCGCGTAATACGCTGTGTTGCCTTCTGACGACTCATTAAGGTTGAAATCGTGGTGCCAGAAGAGGCGCACGTCGCGGGTCATCGGCAGCAGGTTCTCGATCTCGACTTTGCGGACATACAAGTCCCGGTCGAAGTCTACGCAGTCCCGGCAGACTAGGCGCAGGCCGAGGCCCCAGTGGACCGCTGATACTTCCGTCACAAGTGTCTCGGTCTCGTAGCGCAGGGTTTTCTCCCACGACGGCTCGGAAATCCAGGACATCTGGCCATCCACCCAGACGCCGAAGCGGCATGCCTGGCCGCGTGTGTGGTTCGCCTGACCGACATAGGGATAATAAACGTCGCGCAGGGTGTAGCGGGAGTCGAAAGTCAGCAGCAGGTTGCCGTTGCCGATAGGGATGTCTCTTGGCATGGCATTAGTATACCCCAGCGACGGGGCTTAACGCCCAGCGTATGCGTGGGCAGGTGTTTTGTCTTGGCATGAATTATGCACAAGGAAGAAGCAAAGCGCCATTCTCACACACGTTTCTTGAAACCAAACCATATACCCAGGAAGTTTGTATGCCTAATCCTCTCTCTCAGTTTCTTCAATCTTTCGGGCAGCAGCAGGAACAGCGCCGCCGCAAGCAGCAGCACCGGAAAGCTGTGCAGGAGCGCTCCCGCCGGCAGGACGATGTCCTGAAAGACGCCGCCGGCCAAAGAGCCGCCCGGCAGCGGGCGCAGTTCTTTCAAGGACTGCGCCGCGATGCTGCCGGACGGCGAGAAGCCTTTGCAGACGCTTTGCACTGGAGCACGATGCGGAGCCGCGTCTACGAACTTGGCGGCGGGCCGGGACAGCCCAAGCTGCGCCGGTTTGGGTCGCGCTTTGTTTACGTCCTCGCCGGCGTTTCAGTGCTGGCGAACGTTGTTTTGTTTGTGCGCTGGTCGCCGAGCCGGGCGCTGCTGACTGTTGGAAAGCATACAGTCTCGAAGCGCGACTATGAAGCCAATCTCGATGCCGCCGCCGGCAAAGCGGTTCTCAGCCGCATGGTTGTTGCCGAGCTGATCCGGCAGGCCGCCGCACGGGCCGGCGTGACGCCGACCGCCGCCGAGGTTGATGCCCGGATCGCCCTGCTGCGACGGCAGGGAGCGCTGCCGGCGCAGCCGGCGGCCGACCTGCACGAAACGGTGGAACAGAATCTGGCCCTGGAAAACCTGCGAATGCAGGGCATCTCGGTCAGCGACACCGAGGTTGCCGCCGAATACGCGAAGCACCCGGAGAAATACCGGCTGCCTACTCAGATGTCGGCAACACTCGTGGTCGCGGCCAGCCCGGACAAGGCCGCTCAGGCGACGCATCTGCTGGGGACTGGCGTGACGCCGTCCGCCATCGCTGCCGTTCCCGGCTTGCAGGTGGACGGGGTGGGCGGCTTCGCGCTTCCCGCTGGGGCGCTGTCGCCGGAGCTGCGCCAGACGATCCTTGGCCTGCACGATGGTCAAGTCAAGGTTTTTGCGTCGCGCGGCTCCGGAGCTTCGCTTGTCGTCAGAGCCAATTCGCACACGGCAGGGGTCCTGCCCCCGCTGCCGCAGGTGCGCGATCTGGTCGTCCGCGAAATCGGACTGCAAAAAGCGCCGTCCGCGCCGGCCGAACTGCTGACCCTCTATGCCGCCAACAAGCCGGTCTTCGACATGACCAACTACCAGCCTTTTCTCGGCGATTTAGACGCTGCCGCATCCCACCTGCCGCCGGCCATGACTGCGAAAACCGCGTCCAAGACCGCCAGCCTGCCGTCACCGTCACAAAATTGATGACCACCCAAGAAAAACTTGCCGCGCCGTCTTCGCCGCAGACAAAGACGCCCACCGCTTGGCTTGACGGGCCGACGCTTGCTCTGCTGGCCGTGTCGGCGGGAATGCTTGCGTCTGTCGGCTGGTCCGTGCTGAAGCAGTGGGCGGTCGCTTATCTGGAGCCGAATTCGTTTTATGTCTACGGCCCAGCGATCCCGTTTCTCGTGGGCGTAATGCTTTGGCACCGGCGGGCTATCCTGCGGGCGGTGCCGAAAGCGCCGTCCTACGCAGCCTTGCCGGCTCTGTTTGCGTCGCTCGGCCTGCTTCTGATCGGCGTTAAGCATGAAGTTCTTGCCGTGGCGTCGCTCGGCCTGCTATGTTCGGTCTGGAGCGGTGTCTGGCTGATGCTTGGCGGCCGCTTTTTCCGGGTGGCCTGGTTTCCGCTGCTGTTTCTTGCGTGGATGGCCCCGCTGCCCGGCCCGCTGCTGCATGAAGCGACATTTGGCAGCCAGCAGCTTTCGACGGAGCTGACGGACCGGTTTCTGCACATTTTGCAGTTTCCGACGGTTCTGCACGGCAATGTGATTACGCTGGACAGCTTTTCGCTGTTTGTCGAAGAGCCGTGTTCAGGGTTCATGCTGCTCTTGACCCTGCTGGTGATGGCGTCGGCGTTTGCCTGGCTTGCGGACGGCGGCCCGCCGGTTCGCCGTGTGTGGCTGTTTGCGCTGACCCTGCCGCTGGCGATTGCCGACAACGTGTTTCGCTTGACGCTGCTGGCGGTGGTCGGGGACAGCTTTGGCGCCCGCGCTGAACACGTCATTCACGACCCCAGCGGCCTGGCTGTGGTCGGCTTGGGACTGCTGCTTTTGTTTTGGATTGCTCGGAGGATAGGATGCCGCACTTTCGCGGGGCTGCCGCTCTTTTAACTTTGTCTCTGCTGGGGTCTTTGGGGGCTGACCATTTCTGGCATCCGCCGCTGGAGTCGTTCCCTGTGGGTGTGGAAAGCGCCGATGTTCCGAAAACCGTCGCCGGCGATGCGGCGTCCGCCGACCTTCCGCCGGGCAGCTTTTTGATGTCGGCGCTGCCGGGGGCAAAAATGCTGTTCCGTACCTACGGCCGGCCGCCCGAATCCACTGACTTTCTGCTCCTGAGCGGTACGGCGGGCGTGGCTCTGCATGATCCGCGCCTCTGCCTCAGCGGCTACCGTCTGTCCAACCCGCAGACGCTGGCGGTTCCCGGCACGCCGATTGTCATGCAGACGTATGACGGCTGCACGACCGCCGGCCTGCCCGATCTGTCGGTCTCGTATTTCTACGTCGTCAACGGCCAGGTGATCAGCAGCAGCACGCGCATCCGCACGGCCATGCTGGAAAATGCGCTGATCGGCCGCCAAAGCACACCCGTTTACTTTTTCCGGTTTATTGAGCCGCTGGACCAAAACCCGGCTTCCGAAGCCCATCGTAAAGCGCATCTGCTGCTCTTCGCCGCCGAGATGTGGCGCTCGCTCCAGCCGCGCATTGCTCCAAACGCCTGATTGTTCGCTTGACGCCGCGCGGTGAGTGGGTTATAATGCAGTATGGCACGAACGGCATCACTCGACACGAAGACGGCAGACAGAAAAGCAGCGCCTGGGAAAGCCCGGCGCGGGAAAAAGCGGGAACAGCCGCTCGGCGTCGCGATTGCGCTTGGCCTGGCCGCAGCGCTTGCGGCAAGCATCGTGATTGCCGTGGTTTCCGTGATGCTTCCTGGTACGCCCGCGCATCAATTTTATTCACTCGTCAGCCATATCCAGAGCGCAACGCTGCCGCTGGACCCGCTGTACCAAGAGTGGTCGGACCAGATCAGTGAAGAAGAAGTCTTCTTTGCGACTCCGCTGTCGCTGCTTTGCGGCGGCCTGGCGCTAGGCTGGCTTGCGCCAAGCTATGTGGAAAAGCGGCGCGTGCTGCTGGCCGGCGGCCTGATGGGCTTTGGCGTCGTGGCGGCGTCGATCGCCTTTGTTTGGGTGTTCGGCGTTTTAGACCAGAACGCGCTGAACCACATCGAGGGAGGTCAGCAGGTCAAGATCACCGCACCGCCGGAACTGATCTTCAAGCAGGCCATCAGTGCTATCCTTTGGACAGCCGTTTGCGTGGGAGGAACCTGGCTAGGCCGGCGAGGGCAGGAACGGGCGCGGCAGGCACAGAAATAAACAAAGGTGCTGGCCTGTTCAAGAACCCGGCATTGAAATGCCGGGTTCTTCGGTGTTTCAGGGCTGTTCCATTCCCACCAGCCGCACTGCGCTGGCTTCCACCGCCACGCCGCCCGGCGTGTGATGCAGTATTCCGACGACTGCGACTTTATCTCCCATAATCGTCGGGGGAACAAGATGGAGCGCATCAATCTCAATCGGCGTCTGGCCCAGCGCGTCGGCGGCGAAAAAGTGGTCTCCTAACCGGTCCGAACCGCTGGAAACAACGACGCTTCCCAGCACGATCTTTTCCCCTTCTGGCTCTTTGCCCAGCCCGGCAACCGAAGTGCGGAACTGCTTGTCTAAATCCGGCGTCCAGGACGTGGCCTGCCCGGCCTGCACGAACAAGCCAGGAAAGCTACCCGACGGCAGCGAAACCGTGTAGGAGCCTGGGGGCAGATTGGCAAACGCGAAGAAGCCGTTACCGTCAGCGCGGACCGTGCGGCGCATTGTGCCGCTTTCCGCCGTGACTTCCACGCCATCTTCGGGCGTCAGATTGTCCCCAGACAGTAAGGTTCCCATCAGTGCGCCGGTTGTCGGATGCGTCTTCCAAAGCATCGGCGGCACAGGGACAGGCTGCGTCCAAACGCGCGAGATGGCGCTAAACAGTGCCGTATCGCCTTCATGCTCGACCCCCTGTGCGCCGGAGGTTGACTCGTAGCAGTAGACCACCGCCCCTGCTCCGCCGTGTCCCGCTGCCGTGGGCTTCCGTGTGCTTTGCAGCAGCGCCAGCGTTTCCGGCACAGGGTTGAGATACGCGCCGACTCCCATTGCCACCTGCCGCCCGTAGGCGTGGTTCTTGGCGAACGTGTTCCAGCCTGCCCACCGTGCCGCCGCTTTCGGCAGGCCGAAGTAGGCCATCGGGCAGTTGAGGTCTAAAATCCCTTCCCGCATCCAGTTTCGGAAGGGGGCAAAAATCTCGGTGTACGACGCGCTTTTTGTCTCGTAAGCCCGGTCGGACGGCGGCGCGTCGCCCCAGCAGATCGTCGCTGCACTGACCACCAGATGCGGCTTCAAAGCTGTCGCTGAGACATACACACGGCGCACCAAATCCGTCACCTGCTCCCGCCGCCATGCCTGCCAGCGCGGGTCGTTCCATATCGGCTGTCCCGTTCTGCCGTAGCGTGCATTGTAGCGGGCTACCGAGACGGCGTTGTAGCCCCAATGCCCGGCGGTCTTGCCGTCGCCGCCGTAGCGTATAAAGTCTAAATGGATGCCGTCCACATCGTAATGCCGCACCACGTCCATGTACACCCGGAACGTCCAGTCGGCGGCCAGCGGGTTCCCCGGATCAATTTTGGTCGCTTCGCCGTCATAATCCGCCCCCGTATCCGACAGCGACAGCCATTCCGGGTGCAGCCGCGTCAGCGCCCCCGCCGAAGCATTGCCGCCGACCGCCGCCGCATTGATCCAGGCATGGACCTGAATGCGCGGCTTCCCGGCTTCATGCGCGTGCTGGCACAAATACGCCAGCGCGTCGAACTGGCTGGGGTCGTCCTGCGCCCACCCTTCATAATGCGACTGATAATACGCATCCGCCCGCTTCCGCATCTGCACAAACACCGCGTTCGCGTGCATTCCCCTCAATCTATGGAGCAAAAGATCACACTGCGCGGGCGTCTTAAACCCGTCATTAAACCCATCCACCCAGAACGCCCGCAGCTCCGGCTTCTCGGCTTGTTTAGAAGACAGAGCAGGGGACCGAGCGAGGGCAGGGGACAGCGCCCCGCCCAGCAGCGCAAGCGTAAGCAGACCAATCGGAAGACTTTTCATGCCCTCATTATAGCCGACGGAATAAGCGGGAGGCAAGCAAAGGAGGTGTATAATACGAGCGAGGGCCAGGGGCAACTACATTCTTTTGACGAAAATTCGCTTCTGCAGACAGGCCAAACTGACGCTATCTCTTGCGTCACACCAAATGGCGACTGTATACTAACTTTGAGTGCGAGAAAATCATTGGTTAGAGGAGTCGAAATCATGAGTGCGATTGACGACGAGATGTTCACAGCAGTTGTGTTCGGCGACAGTGCAGAAGTAAGTGAGCTACTGAAAAGACCAGATGTGAATGTTGATGCAAGGGACGAGTATGGTAACACATCGTTAAATCAGGCCGCCCTTTTTGGGGACTTTCCGATAGTGTCTGCTTTTCTTTCTGCCGGCGCAAACCTGCACATTGCTGGAAAACACAGTGGTGACGCTCTCTGTTGTGCAGCATCTGGTGGGCACACAGAGGTTATGAAAAAACTCCTTGAGTGTGGCGCTAATCCGAACGCAGGAGAAAATGGCGGTGCTGGTGTCCATTTGAGTAGCCTTCTTAATGCTGCGATGAATGGGCATGGTGAGTCAGTTCGATTGCTAATTGAACACGGTGCTAATCCTGATGCTCCTTCGCATGGCTTAACACCGCTTATCATGGCTGCATATGATGGTCATTATGAAACTGTTGAGTTATTGCTGAAGGCCGGAGCAGACACGAACTACAAGGACGTAAAAGGCCAAACTGCATTGGATGCGGCGGCTTCTCAGGGGCATAGTCAAGTTGTAGCACTACTTCAGGATTATCAGTCGGGAGGTGGTCACAGAGCAAGCAGCGAAGGCATAGTATTTGACCACTTTTCGGCCAAATTGGATGCGCTTGTTGGATTGAATAGCGTCAAAGCTGACGTGACCCAACTTGTCAACTTCCTGCGCGTTCAGAAACTACGCAAGGATAAAGGCTTGTCGGTTCCAGAGCAAAGCCTGCACATGGTTTTTACGGGTAATCCCGGCACGGGCAAAACGACGATTGCGCGGCTCATCGCGCAAATTTACAAAAGCATGGGCATTTTGTCCAAAGGCCAGTTTATCGAGACGAACCGGGCGGGGCTGGTGGGCGGCTACTTGGGGCAGACGGCGATTAAAACGCAGGAAGTGGTCGAAAGCGCGTTGGGAGGCGTTCTGTTCATTGACGAGGCGTACGGCCTGACCGACAGCACGCACGGCCATGATATGTACGCGCAGGAAGCGGTGGCGACGCTGCTGAAGCTGATGGAAGATCACCGGGACGACCTGATTGTCATTGTCGCCGGGTATACCGAACCGATGGGGAAGTTTATTCGGAGCAACCCTGGATTGCAGTCGCGCTTCAACAAGTTTCTGCATTTTGACGATTACGCGCCTGCCGAGCTGACGGAGATTTTCGGGTACTTTGCGGCGCAGGGCGATTACACGCTGCACCCGGCGACGGAACTGAAGCTGCACAACGTCTTCGCAGACCTCTACGCGCGGCGTAATGAAACGTTCGGGAATGCGCGGCTGGCGCGGAATATGTTTGAGAAGGCGATCAACGCCCACGCGAACCGGATGGTGTCAGCAGGCATGACGGATGAGGCGAGCTTGGTCACGCTGTACCCGGAAGATATTCCCAATGCGTGATTGTGTATAATGAACGTGGAGGCACTTATGACAACGCTGAATGTTTCTTTGCCGGATGCGCTGGGGGAGTTTGTGCAGGAGCGCATCACTCAAGGCGATTACAAGACTGCCGATGACTACCTGCGCGAGTTGATCCATGAGGATCAGCGCCGGAAGGCGCAGGAAAAGCTGGACGCGCTGCTGCAAGAAGGATTGGAGAGCGGTCCTTCTACGCCAATGACGACGCAGGACTGGGAAGAAATTCGCTCTGAAGTGCGGCGCCGGGGCACGGAGCAGGCAGGGCAGACACCGGTCGCATGAACAAAATCATTAAAA
This sequence comes from uncultured Armatimonadales bacterium, assembly GCA_964252595.1. Classification (GTDB taxonomy): domain Bacteria; phylum Armatimonadota; class Armatimonadia; order Armatimonadales; family Capsulimonadaceae; genus JANXMY01. The sequence goes on along the minus strand of CAXUNT010000001.1, from coordinate 87,248 downwards.
CGCCAAAAGCAAAGCTGGATTTAATTGACCTAGCAAGCTACTTGTACAACGCCAATCCTCTGTCTGATGCTTCCGAGCGTTTCTTGACGGCGGCGGAAAATGCTTTCTCCCGATTGGCTGATTTTCCTGGCATTGGGGTTGTCCAGCCTTCTGCCTCTGGCAGTCTCAAAGGTCTCCGCCGCTGGCCGGTTCCCGGCTTCCGCAATTACCTGATTTTCTACCGCATCATAAGTGCCGATGTGGAAATCGTTCGCGTTCTTCATGCTGCCCGTGACATCAATGCCGCTCTTGAAGAGGACGATGACGGATTGACGCCGTAAATCAAACTTCACGAGACAATTAATAAGATTAAACAGTAGGGAAGCCATCCTGACAATGCGAGTGCAGAGGGATAGGGATTGGTTACAGACGGTTAGGCCAAAATAGAGGACGATTATGCCAGATAGGAACCAGCCTCGCTTCTCCTTTGCCCAGCTTTATCATGGGGCGGATTACAACCCGGAACAGTGGCCGGAGGCTGTCTGGGACGATGATGTCCGGCTGATGCAGCTCGCGCATGTCAACATTGCGACGCTGCCGGTGTTCGGGTGGGTGCATTTGGAACCGGAAGAAGGCGTTTATACGTTTGACTGGCTGGACCGGATATTAGATAAGCTGCATGACGGCGGGGTCGGTCTTTGCCTCGCCACTGCGACCGCTTCGGTCCCCGCCTGGATGGACCGCAGGTACCCCGACATTCTCCGCGTCGACAGCAGCGGCCGGCGGCTTTCGCATGGTAACCGGCACTCGTTCTGCCCGAACTCCCCGAACTTCCGGCGGCTGTCCACGGCGCTGGCCGGCAAAATAGCGGAGCGCTACGCCGGACATTCGGGCCTGCGGGTTTGGCATGTCGGCAACGAATACTCGGGGACATGCTACTGCGAGCAATGCGCGGCGGCGTTTCGGGACTGGCTGGCGGCACGGTACGGCAGCCTGAGCAGCCTCAATGAGCGCTGGTCTACCGCGTTCTGGGGTCACACCTATACGGACTGGGCGCAAATCGAGCCGCCAATCTCCATCGGCGAACGCTCTGTTCCGGCCCTGCTGATTGACTACGACCGCTTCCAGTCTCAGGGTCTCTTGAACTGCTTTGTCGCCGAGCGCGATGCGATCCGCACCCACAGCCGCGATGTTCCCATCACTACCAATCTGATGGGGGCCTTTAAGCCGATCGACTACCAAAAATGGGCCGTCGAAATGGATATCGTTTCGTGGGACTCGTACCCGCAATGGGGCGCATCGGCCGCAGAAATCGCATTTTCACATTCTTTGATGCGCGGCCTTAAAGGCGGCCAGCCCTGGATGCTGATGGAGCAGACGCCGTCTCAGCAGAACTGGCAGGCATACAATTCATTGAAGCGTCCCGGCATCGCCCGGCTCTGGTCGTATCAAGCCATGGCACATGGGGCGGACGCGATCATGTACTTCCAGTGGCGGCGGGGGCGCGGCGGCATTGAAAAGCTGCATGGGGCGATTGTGGAACATGCCGGACGCGCGGACACGCGTGTTTTCGGGGAAATCGCCGCGCTCGGCGCAGAGCTGGCAGCGCTGGAAACGGCAACGTTGGGGGGCCGCGTTCAGTCCGACGTCGCCGTGCTGTTTGACTGGGAAAACTGGTGGGCCGTAGACTATTGCAGCGGTCCCGGAATTGATATGAAGTATGTGCCGCAGGTGCAGCGTTTTTACCGAGCGCTGCACGAGGCCGGCCATGTGGCCGACGTTGCGGCGCTTGATGCCGACCTGTCGCGCTACAAGCTGGTTGTCGCGCCGGTTTTGTACATGGTCAAGCCGGGAGTCGCCGAGCGGCTGCGGGCATTTGTCGCGGGAGGCGGCACACTGGTTGTCAGCTACTTCAGCGGCATCGCCGATGAGACGGACCGGGTGTTCACGGAAGGGTATCCGGGACCTCTGCGCGACATTCTGGGGGTCTGGGTGGAAGAAATTGACGCTCTTCCGCCGGCGGAACGAAACCAAATCCAGTTCGGCGGGGGAATACAATCCGGGATGCTTGCCGAGTGTAGCTTGTTTTTCGAGCGCATTCATCCCGAAGGGGAAACGCAAGTCGTGGCAACTTATACGCAGGACTTTTATGCTGGCGAGCCGGCGGTCACGGTCAACTTTCTCGGCGCAGGACGTTCCTATTATGTCGCCACAGTGGTCGCGGAAGAGGGTCTGCGGGAGATGATGAAAGCCATCGCCGCAGAATCGGGTGCCGCCGGCCCACTTCCCGGCGCGGTTCCAAAGAATGTTGAGGTGACCCTGCGGGTCGGCCCCGACGGGCAGCGGCTGATCTATGTTTTAAATCACAACCACGCTGCCGTGACTGTCCCGCTGGGAAGCGGAAGCTATCACGAGCATCTGTCCGGCCGGAGCGCCCGCACGGAACTGATCCTGGACGCTTACAGCGTCGCTATTCTGGCAGAAAGCAGCTTAGATTAAATCGCCGAGCAGGTCTATCGCGTCTTGGACGCCGGCGGCGAAGACGCCCAGCACGGTATCTATTTCAGCGCGGGTGATAATCAGGGGTGGTTCAAATCTTATCACTTTGGGATTATTCAGGGTGTAGGCGGCGATGATGCCCCGATGAACCATCGTGCCGATGACCAGCTTGCCGATGTCGCTGTCGGTGAACTCGACGCCGAGCATCAAACCGAGGCCACGGGCTTCTTTGAGGATGTTCGGATGCTCGGCGGCAATCGCTTTGAGGCCGTGCAGGAAGTACGCGCCGTTCTCGGCGGCCTTTGCGGGCAGACCTTCTTCCCAGGTAGCCTCCAAGGCAGCCAATGCGGCGGCGCAGGCCATCTCACCGCCGCCGAACGTTGTGGTGTGGATGAATGGGTTTTCGCGGAAGACTTTGGTCCAAATCGCCTCAGTCGCCAGCGTTGCGCCGATGGGCATGACGCCGCCGCCCAATGCTTTCGCGAGGATCATCATGTCCGGCTTGACATTCCAATGGTTGATCGCGAACATCTTGCCGGTGCGTCCAAGGCCCGTCTGCACTTCGTCAACGATCAAAAGAACGCCACGACGGTCGCAGATTTCCCGGACACGGGGAAAATAATCGTCGGACGGCACTTGAATACCGCCTTCGCCTTGAATGGGTTCCAGAATCACGGCGGCGGTGCGGTCCGTGATCAGGCTTTCAATAGCGCCCGCGTCGTTGAACGGCGCGAAGCTGGCCCCTGGCAGCATCGGCTCAAAGGGCGTGCGGTAGACCTCGCGGCCCGTCACCGACAGCGCTCCCATTGTCTTGCCGTGGTATGCGCCGACCGTAGACACGAAGTCAGTCTTACCCGATGCCATGCGGGCGATCTTCAGCGCGGCTTCGGCGGCCTCGGCCCCGGAATTAGAGATAAACGAGTATTGCAGTTCGCCCGGAGTGATCTCGGCCAGCTTCGCCGACAGATCAGCCAGCGGCTTGTTCAGAAACGTCTTAGACGCCATCGGGATTTTGTCTAGCTGGTCCTTCACGGCCTGCACGACTTTCGGGTGCCGGTGGCCGAGGGAAAAGACGCCGTAGCCACCGAGGCAGTCAATGTAGCGATTGCCCTCTAAATCCGTCAGCGTCATGCCTTCGGCAGAGGCTTCAATATGATCGAAACCGCCGACTTTCAGCAGCGCCACTTGGGTTGGGTTGACAAACTTCTGGTACTTGTCAATCACGTCCTGCGTGACCGCTTCAGCGTCTTGAGGTGCAACTAAAGGCGAGTGTTCCATGCCTCTACTTTAGCCTAAGCGGGGCAGGGATGTCAAGCCGGGCCGACCGTGTGTTTGCTTGCTACTACACTTGGGTAGAAGCCCATTAAGTTGATTTGCAGGAGCATCGCTTATGGAATACCACGCGCATCATTTCGGAGCCTCCTTTTATGCACGCCTCGGCTTCCTTTCACTTTGTGGTACGGTCCTGATGATTTACAGTATTACGCAGTTGACCAAAACACGCGGAAGCTTTCTGGTGTGGCAGGACAGGAACATGATGCTGTTTCGCAAGCCCTTACCTCTGCGCCGTTTAGCCCTCGCCGGTTCGGGATTCCTTTTTCTTCTCTTTATCAACAACATGGCGGTGTCCGCGGCTGAAGGCAGGAACCCATTGCCGGCCTACGTCATGTGCATTGTGTCACTCTGGCTGCCGCTACTCGCTCTGTATGAGGCCGGCCCAGACGACCTCCGATTAGACGGAGGCCAGCGAACCTACGAACGAAGATTTGGCTGGCCGTGGAAGCCGAAGACAAGCTATGGTACGTTTGACGACATCAAGGGAGTCCGTATCAGTCCGCAAAATACCGTGTATATACATCTGAAAGAAACTGAAGCTGTTCGGGCTGGCATAGCGGTTGGCCGCCACGGAATAACAGCCGCGGCAGAGAAGTTAGTTGAGGAATTAAAGCGGGAGTATGGGTTCGCCGTGATGCCGTACCCGAGAGGGTAGGGACAATACCTGCCCCTACTCCTGCTTGCTGCTGGCCGGGGCAGGCGGAGTGCCGACAGCGAATTTAAGCCGTCATCCGCAGATGGCTGGGCTTCTTCTGGTTTGCCTTCGCCTGGTTTTCTTCCTGCTCTGACGCCAGCGACACGAGCAGGTTTTGAATGATTTGCTCGATGTTCGCCGATCCGTTGACCATCTCCCGGATGCTTTGCTCATTGGCCTGGGTGATCTGGCTGATCGTTTCCGTGCTTTGGGCCAGACCCTGACTGGTGACAAGCTGCTGCTGGCTGGCCGAGGCGACTTCCGCGATAATCGTGTCCACTTTCTGCGCGGCGGCGATGATCTTGGAGAGCGCGGCTTCGGCCTGGCTGGCAAGCTCCCGGCCTTTTTCAACTTCCTGCTTGCCCTGCTGGATCGAGTGCAGCGTTTCCGCCGTGTCTTTCTGAATCTGGGTGATGACTTCTCCAATTTCTTTCGTGGACGCGGCGGTATGCTCGGCCAGTTTCCGCACTTCATCGGCGACGACGGCAAAGCCGCGTCCTTCCGCGCCCGCGCGGGCGGCTTCAATCGCGGCATTCAGGGCCAGCAGGTTGGTCTGCTGGGCGATGGATTCGATGACCCCGACAATGACCCCGACCTGCTGGCTGCTCTTGCCGAGTTCTCCCACTTTATCGGCGGCCTCACTGACAACAGCGGCAATCGCGTTCATGCCGTGGATGGTTTTCGCAACGACGCTGCCGCCTTCCTCCGCGGTTGCGCCGGCTTCGTTGGCGGTCTGGGCCGCCTGCATGGCATTGCGGCTGGTCGCCGTCAAGGAGCGCACCATCTCGTCAATCGCACTGGTGTTCTGCTCTGTCTGCCGGGTCTGGTCCTTCGCGCCTTGAGAAATTTCTGCGGCGGCGGCGGCAAACTCCGCGCTGGCGGCGGCGGCGTTCTCGGCAATGTTCTGGGCTTGCAGAACGCGCTGTTTTTCCCGCGTGATGTCGGTCAGCGCACCGGCCACGCGCAGGGGAACTCCTTTGGGATCGCGGAGCGTGGTGCCGCGGGCACGGAACCACCGGTACCCTTGTGTTTTCGTTTGAAGCTGGTACTCGACATCATACGGGGTTTGGCCGGTATGGTCTGTCAAGTGCGCGACAAAGGCCGCCAGAACACGGTCTTTATCCGTAGGGTGCAGCTTGGACGCCCAGCTATCCAGGACATTGGGAAA
>CAXUNT010000001.1:56118-81473 GCA_964252595.1 uncultured Armatimonadales bacterium | reverse complement strand
ACCGACATATCCCACAGGCCGTCGCTCGACGCTTGATTAACCAGCTCAAAACGTGTTTGCAGCGTCTGGAGCCGATTGCCGCCTCCGAAAAATCCAAACCGTGTCATAAGAAAGTGCTTTCCCTTCCGGCGCCCGACTGGGTCGCAGCGAAGTCCAAAATTAGTGAATACACTGCATTGTTGGCAGGAGAAAATTGTTTCTTTAGGCTCTCTGCCGAAGAAACAGCCGTCGGCATGAGGCTACAGCGCATGGTTTTATGGCTTCTTTATGCCTTCTCCGCCTCCGCTGCCAGCCGCCGGGCCAGCAGGGCCATGACGGCGGCTTCTTCGGGCTTGAGCGCGTGCAGGGAGTCAGCAAGCTCTTGTTCGGTTTCCTGGCGCAGTGACTCTAGCATGGTGCCGTCTAAGTACGTCTCAAAGACGGCGGGATGGATGTACGCTTTCCGGCAGACGGCGGGGGTGTTGCCGAGGCGCTGAGAGACGGCTTTGATCGCCGCGGTGACATTCTTTTTGGCCTGGGTTGCCGAGCCGAACGCTTCAAACTCTTGCAGCGCGAGAGATGCCAGGACGGTTCCGGCCCAGGTGCGGAAGTCTTTGGCGGTGAATTCGGAGCCGGCGATCTCATGCAGATAAGCGTTCACGTCGGCAGAGTCAATAGAATGCAGTGCGCCGTCCTCGCCCGCGTATTGGAACACCTCCTGGCCCGGAAGATGATGGAGCTTGGCAACAATAGTGGCCAGCTTTTTATCTTTCAGATCAATCGTGTGTTCTTTGCCGCTCTTGCCGACAAAGTGGAAGTGCAGGGTGGCTCCCGAGACGTCCACATGCTCGTTTTGCAGCGTGGTCAGGCCGTAATGCTGGTTTTCTTTGGCATACTGCTCGTTGCCGATGCGGATCAGCGTCGTTTCCAGCAGCCGCACGATGGTGGCTAAAATCTTCTCGCGCGGCATCCCCTGCCGGCGTAAATCCGCGTCAACCCGCTCACGGAGATGGGGCAGGGCGGCTCCGAAGTCCATCATATGCTCAAACTTGGTCTCGTCGCGGCTTTCGCGCCAGTGCGGATGGTAGCGGTACTGCTTGCGGCCTTTGGCATCGTGGCCCGTGGCCTGCAAGTAGCCGTTTGGAGAGGGGCAAATCCAGATATCTGTGTAGGCGGGCGGAATGGCAAGCGATTTGATACGGGTGAGCGTCTTCTCGTCAGTGACTTCTTCGCCCTTGGGGTTGAGGTAGCGAAAACTGCCGTCGGGGTTCGCTTCCCGCCGGAGGCCCGGCTGCCGGTCGGAAACAAAGCGCAGTCCGGCGGCCTTGACTTCAGCGAATGTCTCAGGATTTGCTGTTTCGGAAGCAGGGGAACTTGCGGCCTGCATATCATGTTTTGTTGTCGTAGGCATAGCTGGTTTTACCCAGAAAAAGCCCAGTTTTCTTACGTTGACAAAGTTTGTGAAAAATGCCACAATGGATTGTGAAGAAAGGTACAAAGTCAATGTTGCCCACGATGCCCCCTATCTCGAAGTCCGGGTTCCTGCTTGGAGCCTTGCTCGCCGCCGTTGCCGCCGCCGTCAAGATTACGTTCCTGGATGAGCTGGATCGCCGCGCCGGTCGTCCCATTTCCTAATTTGGGTATATTGATTGTATGACTTCTTTACTGCGGCACCTTTCGATTTTGGACCGTTCGCCACGCGGCATTTTGGAACTGACCGGCGCTGACCGCGAGACGTTCTTGCAGGGCATGGTCTCAAACGATGTCGTGGGCATTCCCACAGGCGAGACGCGCCATGCTGCGCTTCTTGACACCACCGGTCACATTCTCGCTGATCTGCATATCCACGTCCGACCTCACGCGCTGCTGATTGAAACCGATCCAGTCTGCCTAGATGTTCTTTCTACTACGCTGAACAGGTTTCTCATTATGGAAGACGTGCAGATCACCGACTGGTCCGGGCAGTACGCCGTGCTGTCCGTTTACGGTGAAAATGCCGCGCTGGTTTCCACGCTTCCGATCCTGCCGGGCCGGGACATTTTGGCGCTTGCTGAAGAAAAAGAAGCCCAATGGAACAATTTGCTTGCCGACGGCTTTATCCCGATGACTGCCGAGGAGGCCGAGGCTCTGCGAATTGAAGCCGGCATCCCGAAGTGGGGAGCCGAACTTTCGCCCGCCGTTTTACTTCCCGAAGCCGAGATGCTTGACGCCGTCTCCTACGCTAAGGGCTGCTATGTCGGGCAGGAGATCGTCGCCCGGCTTCATGCACGGGGCCATACCAACCGTGCACTCCGCCGGATCCTGCTGACGGAAAATGCCCCCGTGCCGCCAGTCGGCGCGACTCTCCATGTGCCGGAAGACGGACCGGAGCCGGGACGCGAAATCGGCAGCGTCACCAGCGCGGCGGCGTCACCGTCACGGGGCGGCCAGGCCATCGCGCTTGGCTATGTCCGCAAAGAGTATTTTGCGCCCGGCACGGCCGTTTCGGTCCAGATCGCCCAGCCGAACGGCTTGATGTTTTCGTATGCGGCTGTGGTGATTTAGGAGGCAACAGCCGGGGTTGTAGAAAACCCCGGCAGGAAGTGTCTTTTGGACACGGAAAAGTCAAATCTGCGCTGTTCCATAATTCCGTCTGTATAATCTTCGTCCGAAGGGCGCTTTCTTGCCGAGGGTTTTTACAACCCCGGCGGCTCTTGCGTCTACTCCGCCACCTTTGGCAGCCTCGGCGGGGCCTGAACCGCCGGCTCTTTTGCCAGCACGACCTTGAGGCCGCAGAAGCGTTCGCGCAGGACATTTGCCAGTGCGGACAGCGCCCACTGCTCCGAGCGTGGGTGGCCCACGATCACGAGGCCGAGGCCGGTGTCTATGATGGCTTCTTTTGCTGGCTTCCGCATCTGTCCCGTCACATACACTTCCGCGCCTCGTTGCGATGCTTCGTGCATCAGTTCCGCCGTCATCGCCCCCACGACCGCCACTTTTGTCACTTCATTGCGCTCGCAGGTCCGTGATTCATCGCGCCCGCCGAACGTCTCCGTCACCGACTGGTAGAACGCCGCAACTGTTTGGGGCGGGACGCAGCCGAGCATTCCCAGCGGCCGTCCCTTGCGGGTGCCGAGCGTTTCGAGACGTGTCATGCCGAGCATGGCAGCGAGGCGCGGGTTGTAGCCGATGGCGAGCTTTTCCTCAAACGGCAGATGCGACGCGAGGACGCCGAGGTCGTCGGGCAGTGCGGCACCTTCCAGTTTGAACGCCCGGTGCAGGAACACGGCATCGAGTTTTTCGGCGGCCGCCCACTCGGTCAGGCCCGGCCAGGCTTCCAAAGCCAGTCCCAGACGGCGCACGGAGTGGGGGAACTGGCGGCGAACCAGCGGCGGCTCGTCGGGATACTTTGCGGTTTCCAAGTACTGGTCCAAAAAGTTTGCAAGGTTGTTTGGTGAGATCATGATTTTGTTGTTCCCAGGCCGCGCTGAGACTACACTTACTCTCACGTTTCCTTGACTTTGATACTCTGAATCTGCTATAATTAAAACAGATTTTCAGCAAATAGCTGACAACAAAGCACAAAAAACCCAGATCAAAACGAGAAACGACTTGGTGTAGGAGAAACGAATTGGCGAAAGCAAAATCAGGATCACTGCTGGACCGGGAAACAGAACGCGCGGAGCCGGTCGCGCTGGACGGGCTGGGGACGAACGGGGTGTCGGAAGACATGGCCCTGCTGGATACGACAGGGCGGCAGGTAGTGGAAGCGCTGCTTGAGGGCGGCGAGCTGGTGGATGTTTCCGAGCAGGATGCGGCCGGCATGGGCCATGTCAGCGAGGACTATACCGCCGACACGATCCGCCTTTTGGAAGGCGTCGAGCATGTCCGCACCCGTCCGGCCATGTACATCGGCGACACCGGCCCGAACGGCCTGCATCACCTGCTGTTTGAGGTCGTGGATAACTCGATTGACGAAGTGCTGGCGGGCCATGCTACGGAAATTTGGGTCACGCTGAACCCGGACAAGACTGTCACGGTGCGCGACAACGGGCGCGGCATTCCTGCCGATACCAACAAGCAGACCGGCCTGTCCGGGGTGGAGTTGGCGATGACCAAGCTGAACGCTGGCGGCAAGTTCGGCGGCGGCGGCTACAAGGTCTCCGGCGGCCTGCACGGCGTTGGTTTGTCCTGCGTGAACTTCCTGTCGGCCTGGTGCGAGGCGGTCGTTGAACAGCGCGGCAAGGCCTACAAGCTGCGTTGCGTTCAGGGCGTTCCAAAGCCCAAGGGCCTCAAAGAAATCGGCCCTTCGGACAATCATGGCACGACGATTACCTGGCTGGCGGACACGGAAATCTTCGGCGATTACGTGTATAAGCCGGACATCTTCGAGTCGCGCATCCGCAATACCTGCTACCTGAACCGGGAAGTAACAATCCATTTCCACGACAAACTGACCGGTGCGGAGCCTGTCACCTACCACTACGAGCGCGGCATCGCCGAACTGGTAGACCATCTGAACGAGAACAAGAACGACACCAAGAACGAGTTCGGCCCAACGATCTACTTCCTCAAGAAGCGGGATGACGTGCAGGTCGAAATCGCTTTGCAGTACAACAAGTCGTACTCGGAGACCGTGCTGTCGTTTGCGAACAACGTCCACACCAAAGAAGGCGGGACGCATTTGTCTGGCTTCCGCACGGCATTGACCCGCGTGATCAACCAGTACGCCCGCAAATCAGGAGCGCTCAAAGAGAAAGACACGAACCTGAGCGGCGACGATGTCCGCGAGGGCCTCACGGCAGTCATTTCGGTGCGCCTGTTCAAGCCCCAGTTTGAAGGCCAGACCAAAGCCAAACTCGGCAACTCCGAAGTGGAAGGCATCGTCAACTCCATCATGGGCGAGGGTTTGACCCAGTTCTTGGAAGAAAACCCGGCGGTCGGCAAGAAGATCATTGACAAAGCGCTCACTGCCCAGCGAGCGCGTGACGCCGCCCGCAAGGCCGCCGACCTGATCAAACGCCAGAGCAGCTTAGAGAACTCCAACCTGCCCGGCAAGCTGGCCGACTGCACCGAGCGCGACCCGAAAAAGTGCGAGCTGTTTTTGGTCGAAGGCGACTCTGCCGGCGGCTCGGCCAAGCAGGGCCGGGACCGGCGCTACCAGGCGATTTTACCTCTGCGTGGCAAGATCATCAACACCAGTAAGGCCGCGCTGGACAAGACGCTGGAAAATAATGAAGTGCGGTCTTTGATTACCGCGCTCGGCATCGGCATCAAAGTGGACAGCGACGGGGATGACGAGGGCGAGTCCACGTCCAAGTTCGATATGTCCAAGCTGCGCTATGACCGCATCATCATTATGACGGACGCCGACGTAGACGGGGATCATATTCGGACCCTGCTGCTGACGTTCTTCTTCAGCTACATGCAGCCCTTGATTGAGCAGGGCCATGTGTATATCGCCCAGCCGCCGCTGTATTCTATCAAGTCCGGCAAGGACACACGCCTCTACGCCCGGTCGGAAGAAGAGCGCGACCGGATGGTCAAAGAGCTGAAGCGCAAAGATGTCCAAGTGGGCCGCTTTAAGGGCCTCGGCGAGATGAACGCGCAGGAACTGTTCGAGACGACCCTCAATATCGAGTCCCGGAGCCTCGCACGTGTGACATTGGAAGACGCCAATGCCGCCGCCGAGATGTTCTCGATCTTGATGAGCGACAAAGTCGAGCCGCGCAAGCAGTTTATCATCAAATACGCCCGCGAAGTCTCCAATGTTGACTGGCACTGCTAAAATGACCAAGCCCCGCCGCATTTTCCGACTCTGGCTCCCCAGAATTGGGGCGGGGGGGCTTCTTTCTCTTTTCATCCTTCCTGGATGCGCCCCCCGCACCGCCTCCGCTCCTAACCCGCCTTTCGCGCCTGCCGACCCCAACGAGACGCTTGCGCCGGGCGTCGTGCATCGGGCCATTCCGACATCCCCGAACGCCGGCATTGATCTCATAGACATAGACCTTGCCCATTCGCATTCACGTCTGGCGATCACAACGCAGGGCATCGCGATGGCCAGCGGCCATGTGGTCGGACAGGCGTGGACGCCTCATGAATGGCTGACACGCACACATGGCTTAATGGCTGTCAATGGCGGTTATTTCGGCACAGAAGACAGCACAGGCCGCAAAGAGTTTGTCGGTCTGCTCGTCCAGAAAGGCCGTGTTCGCCATACTGCCCCGCCGCTTACCGGCTCCGGCAGCACGACGATCCGGCGCGGTCAGTATGTCCGTAGCGCCTTTGGGCTGATGCCGGACGGCACGCCGAGCATTGTCTGGGCGGCAACCGAGCCGCGCCGTCCGCAATCGCTCCGGACCTACGCGGGGCCGATGCGCCTCAATGGTTCTGTTTGGAGCGTCGCTGATGCCGTCGGCTGCGGGCCGACCTTGATCTCGCAGAGCAGAACTGTCGTCACCCAGTACCAGGAACGGTTGGTCAGCCCCGGCCCGGAGCCGCGCACCTTTGTCGCCTATGACCGCGTGAACGGGAAGCCGAAGCATCTGGTTGTCGGCATCGCGTCGGGATCGGACTTCGCCGCGCTGGCCGCCTTCTTATCCCGCTACTTTCCAAAATACCACGGCACTTCTGCCGATGCCGCCATGTGCCTCGACGGCGGGGCGTCTACCCAGATGACGTACACGCTCAACGGAGCCGTGCAGTCGCCGCGCGAAACCGGCGTCACCGTTCCTGACGCGCTTGTGCTGCTGCCGGGGCGGTAGCGCACTTGCGAGTGTTTGCCTGCCTGGGGTACAATGACCGACTGACGGAACGCGGAATGGACGCGGGGTGGGAGGGAGACGCAGATGAAGCGCTACAAGACGGCAGTGACGGACTACGAGGGGATGCAGGGAGTGCTGGACGCGCACGCCGAGCAGGGATGGGAATTGTTTTCGCTGACGCCCGACACTTGGCGGCGGTCGCTGTCCGAGAACAGCGATTTGGAGCAATCTCCCTTTGAAGAACTCGCCACACAGAATCGAGGCACGCGCGAATACTCGGCCTCGTATTACTTGCTTGTGTTCCAAAGCGACGAGAATCGCGCCGCCACCGAAAGTTACGCCGCTGCCGAGCAGCCGCTGCCTTACAGTGCGGCCCTGCCGGGTTTTGAAGAATAGGCTTCTAGTCCGGCGCGAAGATGACCCGCGCCTGCGTCTCGTACTGCGCCATGCTGTCGGTCTGCCAGACATAGGTGCGGCCCGGCGTGGTGGAGTACCCGGCGTGAGCGCCGTTTTTGTCCAGCGCGACAAAGCTCATCACCGGGTCAATCGGCGGGGGAACGGGAATGGAGAACAGGTCACGGAACGCGAACTCACAGGCGTCGCTGAGACTCAGGCCGAGCTGCATGGCAAGCACCACCGAACGCGCGGTTGACGCCCGAATGGACCATTCGCCGAGGCCGGTGCAGGCACAGGCCCCCCAGCGGTCGTCGCAATAGTTGCCCGCACCGATCAGCGGCGAGTCCCCGACCCGGCCAGGAGACTTAAATGCCCAGCCGGACGTGCTGACGGCCGAGGCAATATGTCCGCCAGCGTCCTGGGCCAGAATGTTGACCGTGCCGTAGGCGCTGGACAGAGGACTGCTTTTCTTTACGTCCGTCCCGTCAAACGCATATTCTTCGCCGGACAGCGTAAACTTCTTTTGCCGAAAAGCGTCTGCGGCGGCATCCGTCAGCAAGTCGCGTGTCTCAAAACCCTGTGCGGCGGCAAAGGCGGCGGCTCCCTCGCCGGCCAGCAGCAGATGCCGGGGCAGACGCTCCAGGACCGCGCGGGCGACGGAAATCGGGTAGGGGTAATCTTGGAGGGCCGCGACCGCTCCGGCTCGCCGGGTCGTGCCTTCCATCAGGGACGCATCCAGCTCCACCACGCCCGCTGAGTTTGGGAAGCCGCCGGTCCCGACCGAATGGTCCTCCAGATTGTCTCCCACCAGCCGGCAGGCTGCCTCCACTGCATCCAGCGCCGACCCGCCGCGCCGCAGGATCTCCATTCCCGCGCCCATTCCAACATCACCATTCGCACTTGCCACAATGATCAAAGACGTTTCCTCTGATACATGTTTCTGCGCGATGGCGTTCTTTTCCTGCAATTTAGGAACAAAGTGGGAGTGAAAGAAGCAAGAAGGGAGGAAAATGGACAGTACAAGATTCGAACTTGTGACCCCTTCGATGTCAACGAAGTGCGCTACCACTGCGCCAACTGTCCATTATAATTTTTAATATAACTTTTAATAGGAGGCAAAAGCTGCCGTGCTTCAGTTCTTGTCGCTAAGGAAGGGAAGCGATTGCATTATACCGGTGTTTTTCGGCTGTGTCAAGTGCTGAGTAGCTTTTTCGTCCGGCGACTTCCGCCGGGCGCGTCGCCTGCGGCCTGTTCCAAAGCTTGACAGAGACTTTGAGGGCATGGTATACTCCGGTGTTCCTGATTACCAGCGAACGTAACGGAACACAGTTTTAACGGCGGGGGGGTGGAGACAGTTGACCCAGATCCAGGTTCGGCCTAATGAATCGCTTGACAGCGCGTTGAAGCGCTTCAAGAAGCAGCTTCAGCAGACCGGCATCTTGAAAGAAGCGCGGGAGCATGAGCATTACGAAAAGCCGAGCGACAAAAACCGCAAGGCGAAAGCCGCCGCGATTCGCAAGATGAAGCGAAACGAAGAAAAAGAAGGCCTCAACAAGTAGCCTTTTCGCGCAGCTCAATCGGCGCACGTTGTCTCGTGACAGGCGGGGGCGTGCGTCTTCTCCATTTTTGGTAGAACTCATCCGTTTCCCTGTCCTTTGTTCGCTCTGCCCTATGGCACGAGACCCTTCTGCTTTAACTTCATCGTTCTCCCAGTCGCTGGGCCGACTGCCGCGCCGCCGCAAGCCGCGCGGCAGCGAGCGCCGGCCTGGCCCTTTCTGGCGTCTCCTGCCCGCACGGGCCTGGCTGGGCCGGCTGGATCTTGGCCGGGCTGCACTTTTGCTCGGCACTGTGGCTCTTCTGTCGGCACTGTTGTCCCTGCACCTGCTGCCGGACAAAGTCGCGCTCCGTGCGGGCGAGATCAGCAGCCGGGATGTCCGTGCGCTCCGCACGGTCCGCTATCTGGATGACGACGCGACCAGTTCTCTGAAGGCCGCGGCCGCCGCCCGTGTTGAGCCGGTCTACACTTCTGCCCATGCGTCTTCTGAGGCCGACGAAACTGTCTCAGATGCTTACCAGCGTCTTCGGCGGGACCAGATCGCCGGCCTCAGCCCAGCCCAATCTGCTTTGGATCTGCGCCGGGAAGTCGGACTTCTCCTTTCTCCGGTTGACCTCGCGCCGCTGGTCAATCCCCGCGCCGGCGCGTACCACTTGGACCAGGCCGAGCGGCTGACCCGTCAAGCCGTTCACGATGCTATGGAGCGGGGGATCCGCGACGATCATCCCGCCGATCTTGCCGAAGCCCGCGCCGAAGCCGCTGCCGTCCTGTCGGCGTCCATGCTGCCCCGAACCCATCTGCCGGCGGTCCTTGCCATCGCCCGCAGCGTCATCCAGCCCAATCGCCTGCTGGATAAAAGCAGGACGGCAGGGGCGGTCGCCAGCGCCGAACGTTTGGTGGCGCCGGTTTACAATCAAATCTTTGCCGGAGACATCGTCGTCCACTCAGGGCAGATCGCGACTCCGACCATGATCGCCAAGCTGCGAGCGCTGGGACTGCAAAATCCGCGCCCCGACCTCGGCACGATGGCAAGCGTTGCCGGCCTGGTTGCGTTTATGACCGGCTTGGTCTGCTTCTGGCTGGCACGGGAACAGCCCAATCTGTTTTCCTCAACGAAGACCCTGCTCCTGCTGGCCTTGCTGGTCGCCCTCGGCGTCCTGGGGCAGCGCCTCGGCAGCGCCGTGCTGGGGGTTCGGCTGTCTGAGGCGCAGCTCGGCTATGTCGGTATGCTGTGGGTCGGAGCGGCCGGGATGCTGATTGCTGCGCTGATCAAGCCGCGTGTCGCGCTGCTGATCACCGCGCTTCTGGCCGCGCAGTCGGGGGTCGTGCTGGGGAACGATCTGCGGTTCTCGGTGCTGACCCTGCTGTCGGCGTGGGTGGCGATCTATGCTGTCTCGGACCTGCGAAGCCGTGCGGATGTCCTGCGGGCGGGCGCTTTGCTATGCGGCGCGAATGTTGTGCTGAGTCTTCTGGTTGGCCAGCTTCAGGGGGACTCGCGCCCAGACATGAGCCAGTCGGTAGTTTGGGCGTTCTTTTCTGGCCTCTTGTCCGTCGCGCTGTTCGGCGTCAGCACGGCCTTTTTCGAGCGCGTCTTCGGCATCACGACCCCGCTGGGACTTTTGGAATTGTCCGATCCGAACCGGCCGCTGCTGAAGCGGTTCTGCGAGCTGGCCCCCGGTACCTACACGCATTCCATTCTGGTTGGTAATCTGGCGGTCACGGCAGCCGAGGCCATTGGAGCCGACGCGCTTTTGTGCCGTGTCGGGGCACTGTACCATGATCTCGGCAAGATCCAGAGAGCGCAGTTCTTTGTGGAAAACCAAGCCGGCGGCGATAATGCCCATGAGCGCCTGAACCCATCGCTGTCAGCCCTTGTCGTCACGGCCCATGTCCGCGAGGGGCTGGAAATCGCCGAGCGCGAAAAGCTGCCGCCGATTATTAAGTCATTCATCACCGAGCATCACGGCACAAGTTTGATTCGTTATTTCTACCACCAGCAATGTGCGGGAGACGACTGCGAGGCCGCGCCGGTTTTGGAGCAGCAGTTCCGGTACGCCGGGCCGAAGCCGCAGAGCCGCGAAACCGCCATTCTGATGCTGGCCGACAGCACGGAGGCTGCCTCCCGTACTTTAGACAAGCCGACACTCAGCCGTATTGAAGATTTGGTCAGCAAGATCATCGATGCTCAGCTTGCCGACGGCCAGTTGGACGAATGTGATCTGACCCAGCGCGATCTGCGCGGCATCCGCGAAGCGTTCGTGCGTCTGCTGTCCGGGATGCTGCATTCGCGCATTGATTATCCCGAAGCAAAAGACACCGCTAAAAAGCCTGCCGATTTGTCCCTACCGATACAGACCAATGCCGCTCTTGATCCACTTCCAAACCGAATCGCCGCCGCTTCTGAGCTTGGAAGCGATCTTGACCGGCCCTCTGGCGGCTCTCTTGCGGCATGAGGCCGTCACGAATGACCCCGAAATCAGCGTCGTTCTCTGCGATGATCTGTTCATTCAGGACTTGAACCGCGAGTACCGGGGCAAGGACAAGCCGACCGATGTGCTGTCGTTTGCTCAGGACGATCCAAATATCTTAGGCGACATCGTAATCTCCCTGCCGACCGCCGCGGGTCAGGCCGCTGCTGCACAGTGGCCGCTGGAAAGCGAAATTGCACTGCTCGGCATCCACGGCCTCCTGCACCTGCTCGGCTATGACGACGAAACGGCGGAAGGTGCGCGGGAGATGCAGCGCCGCACTGAAGCCATTTTGATTGACTGCGGCATTGCCGTTCCCGGCGCGGGAACGCACCCGTTTTTCACCGAAGCGCCTGATTAAGCTGTTTCGACGGTATCAGGAGCGGTCGCGGGGGAGGGTGCATGAAAAAGGTTATGCAGCGCCATTGGATAAAGATATGGTGGTCGGTTTCCGTAGGACTGAGCTTTTGCCTTGGCTGCCTGATGAAGCTTCTCATTAAAGAGCCGCCTTTTACTGACTGGGCTTATATTTTTGGCATGGCAATCACCATGCCAAGCCTTCTAATCTCAGCGTTTTTATATAAGCTGCGGCAAAACCGTTGAGATGGTGCGTCTCAGCGCGTGGGAATAAATTCCTACGCTGTCGGGCGCAGACGCCTAGTGTCCGCCTTCGCGGACAAAGAACGGACACTAATTGTGCTCTTTTCTTGTACCCGCGAAGGCGGTTACTTGGCGCTTCGCCCCACAGCGTAGGAATTTATTCCCACGCGCTTGATGGGATGGCTACGCCCGGTCAGTCAATTATTTATGCGCCAAGTACCGAGACCGAAAAACCATTTAGACTCGTTCCGCTATGCCGTGGAAGGCATCGTTCATGTGTTTCGCACACAGAAACATATGCGGTTCCACTTTTTTACGGTTGTGCTGGTGCTGCTGATTGCGCTGCTCCTGCGGCTGTCGCGGGTGGAAATGGCGCTGCTGTTTATTGTCATGTCCGGCGTTCTGGTCGCCGAGATGATGAACACGGCGCTGGAAAGCGTCGTGGACATGGTGACGCAGGCATATCACCCACTGGCAAAGCTGGCAAAAGACATTGCGGCGGGGGCAGTGCTGATCGCGAGCCTCACGGCGGCGATTGTCGGCGGGATTTTGTTTTTCGGCTCTAACAAGCTGGCCCAACTGCACCTGGAAATCAAGCATGATCCGCTGCCGGTGACAGTGATCCTTACAGTGGTTGTGCTGGTGCTGATTATCGTTTTGATCTCCAAAGTGCTGGGAAAGAAAGGGTCTATTCTGTCCGGCGGGATTGTCAGTGGGCATTCGGCGGTATCATTTTTTCTGGCGTCCACGCTGATTTATCGCGCGATGGACTACTTCACAGGAATTTTGGCTCTGCTGCTGGCGTTTCTGGTCGCGCAAAGCCGGGTAGAGGGAAAGATACACACCTTGCAGGAAGTCATTCTCGGCGGCCTGCTGGG
The DNA here is from genome assembly GCA_964252595.1 of uncultured Armatimonadales bacterium. Lineage (GTDB taxonomy): Bacteria > Armatimonadota > Armatimonadia > Armatimonadales > Capsulimonadaceae > JANXMY01. Next base: position 68,854 of record CAXUNT010000001.1, on the reverse strand, counting down.
GATTTTGTTCACCTGCGGCGTTTATTTCGTGCATATTTTTCCCGCACACTAGCCTGATTTCGGCCTTGTCAGACCATGCAGCCTTCCCATAGTTACGCGCTTCTCGGCCTTGTGCTTTTAACGTTTCTCAATGCGTTCTTTACGCTGGCGGAGACGGCGCTGTCTTCGGCCCGCAACGCCCGCTTGCAGGATATCATAGACGAAGATGGACCGGACGCCGGAGCGGCGGCCTCGGCGCAGAATCTGCTGCGGCAGCCGACCCGTGTGGTCGCAACCGTGCAGGTCGGCATTACCCTGGCGGCGTTTGCCGCCGCCGCGATCGGCGCGGCGACTCTGGCGCCGGATTGGGCGTCACAAATCCCGCCCCGTGTGTCGGCCCATCCCGTGCGGCTTGCCGTGGTCGGTGTCACCCTGTTGTTTGCGCTGTTTACGATTGTGGTCGGCGAGATCGTCCCGCGCTCCATTGCCCTGCGCCGGCCCGAAGAAACCGCCCTGCGGATTGTCCGCCCCCTGCGCGGGTTCATGCTGCTGCTGACCCCACTGGCATCAGTTGCGCTCGGTGTTTCCAATCTGCTCGTGCGTCCGTTCGGCCTGACGGCGACGTTTGCCGCCCCGATGATCACGGAAGAAGAGCTGCGGGCGACACTGGAAGCAAGCGCCCAGTCGGGAGCAATTGAGGAAGACGAAAAAGAGATCATTCGGAACGTGATTTCCTTTGGCGATACCGATGTCCGGCAGGTGATGACCCCGCGCATTGACATTAAAGCGGTTGATGCTGGGGCCGGCCTGCCTGCTCTTTTAGAGCTAATCGTCAGTAGCGGCCACTCGCGCATTCCGGTGTACGAAAGCAGCGTAGACACGGTTGTCGGCATCGTTCACGCCAAAGATTTGCTGCCGGCGCTCGCTCGCGGCGAGCGGACCCTTGATCTGCGGCCGCTGATGCGCCTGCCGCTGGTCATTCCCGAAAACCGGCGTATTGATGATTTGCTGGATGAGTTCCGGCGGTCGTCCGTGCAGATGGCGATCATTCAGGACGAATACGGCGGCACGGCAGGTTTAGTCACCGTGGAAGACCTGCTGGAAGAGCTGGTCGGCGAGATCCAAGACGAATATGACCGGGAAGACGCCCAGTTCCAAATGCTGGAACCTGGCCTTTACCTGGTAGACGCTCGCATGGCGATTGATGATTTGAACGACTTGCTGGACTTAGACCTGCCGCACGAGGATTTTGATACGGTCGGCGGCTTTGTCTTCGGCCAATTCGGCCGCCAGCCCGGCATCGGCGAGTCAGTCCAGCACGAGAACTTGGAGTTCGTCGTCGAAAAGACCGATGGCCGCCGTGTGGATGAGATCAAGCTCAGGATTTCGCCAGCTGGGGCAGGGCCGGAGGAAGAGTAAGAGCATACGAAAGCTATAGGGAACGGGCAATGCTGGAACTCGCGCAAGTGATCGGCGACATTCAAAAGATGGGGATGGAAGCGCGGAAGCGGGGCGACAGAACTGCCGCGCAAATGCGGACGGCGCTGGCCCAGGCAAGCTTAGGCGACGAAGCGTGGGCGGCGACACGGGCGCAGCGGGAATCGCTGCCGAAGCCGCCGTTTTTGGCCGCCGATTGCCGCGATGTCCCGCCGTCGGCAACGGTTCCGCTGCCCGACCACAGGCCTGAAGTTTACACGGGTCTGGCAACTGACGGCTCCCAGATCCCCCTGGACCGCCATGCGGTTGCGCCGTGCTACTTAATCAATGTCGGCCAGATCGCCCTGCACTACGGGACCGGCGAGCGTCCGACCCTGGAATCCCAAGCGACGCTGCATTACAAAGACGAAGATTTGTATCAAACGGAAGAAGGCGGCGATCCCGTGCCGCTGTCCGATAAGATTGTCGCGAACCGCCGTCTGCTGGCGGAAAGCGCAGCGCTGGCGGCTTTGATTGAGACCCACCGTGACCGAGACGCGATTGCTCTGGTGGACGACCCGCTCATCGTCTGGATGCCGCAGGGGGAGTCGGAAGCGGAGCAAAAGCGCATCATTGACGGCTTCTGCGAGATGCTGTCCGCCGGGCAGACCTACAATACCCCAGTCGCAGGCTACGTCAGCCGGCCCGCGCACCGCGATGTGGTCGGCGCTCTGCGCCTGACCCTCTGCGAGCCGGGCTGCGCCCATGCCGTCAAAGATGTCTGCGCCGAGCTGGCGTCGCTGACCGATGTTCAGCTTTTCTCGCGCCTGCTGCCGACGCCCGGCGACCGCTCGCCGGTTTTCGGCAGCACCAACACCAGCCTCAAGCTGTACCCGGACGCCCACAAAATTGCGTTTTTTTACTTGAACGCCGGATCGGAAATCGCCCGAGTCGAGATCCCTGCCTGGGTGGCCGAAGACGCTGACCTGACCGAGCAAGTCCATCGGTTTGTTTTCGATCAAGCCCGGAAGGGGCAGGGGTATCCAATTGCGCTGGCCGAAGCGCATGAGCGGGCGATTGTGCGCGGCCCGGAACGGGAAGCTTTCTTTCGGCTGGTAGAAAATGCGTTTGTCCGCGAAAACCTGCCCGCACTCCAAACCCGCAAAGCGCTGTCCAAGCGGACGCGGGTGCTGTGACCCACCATCTTGCTTCGTCAGACCCACCTCCTTGCTCCGTAACAAGTCACTTCGCAGGGGTCCTCCCCAAAGGGGAGGACGAAGAGTTTAAGAGGCGTGATATGCGCGGGCGTCAGCAGATTTAGCTCCTAGTCCTCCCCTTTGGGGAGGACCCCTGCGAAGTAACTTGTTACGGAGCAAGGAGGTGGGTCTGACGAAGCAAGATGGTGGGTTTTAGATATGGCAGCTTGACAGGCCGCGCTTCTCCAAGTACTGCTGATGATAGTCTTCAGCCACATAGAACGTCTGTGCGGGGACAATCTCGGTCACAATAGGACGCTTGAAGCGCCCGCTCTTATCCTGAGCTAACTTTGACGCTTCGGCCGCCGCCACTTGCTCCGGCGAGTGCGTAAAGATCGCCGAGCGGTACTGAGTGCCGTGATCCGGTCCCTGAGAGTTCAGAGTTGTCGGGTTGTGATTATCCCAAAATACGTTCAGCAGGGTCTCATAAGACACTTGCGCCGGGTCAAACGTTACTTCCACCACTTCCGCGTGGCCGGTCGTGTCCGTGCAGACATCCCGGTACGTCGGGTTGAGCAGCGTCCCGCCTTCATAACCGACTGCCGTTGCCTGCACGCCGGGGATTTGCCGGAACGCGGCTTCGACGCCCCAAAAGCAGCCCGCGCCGAACGTCGCCTTCTCAAATTGTGCCATTTCAATTCTCCGTTTCCATAATGCCGTTACCGATAAAACATCAAATAAGGTGCGTAAAGTTCCTGCGCTTCAAGTGAGTCGGTTTGGAGTGAATTGGTTGGAGCTTTTCGTCACAGTGCTTTGTGAAACACGGCGACTTCGTAATCTTCTTCGGGAAAAACGCCGTGCAGAACAAATCCGGCGTCGGTGTAGAAGCGGCACAGCTTGGCATTGCCCGCCCAGCAGTCCAGCAGCAGCACTGCGGGAGCAGCAAGCTTTTTTTGGCGGCAGATGCCGTGAAGCAAAACACGTCCCCATTGCCGTCCTTGATGTTCCGGGTGGATGACGAGGCCGTAGAGGAACCACGCAGGGCAGCCTACAGGAACCACGTTCCAAGCGGCAGTTTGCGGGAACCGCTCCGGCGTCACCGCCTCGACAAATGCACTGCCGATGACCCCGCCGGCGACTTCCAGAACGAACAGCTCGCCGCGTTTGATCCGCTCTGCGATGTTATACTCCGAATACCCTGCAATCTGCTGTGCGCTGCCTGTGATCGTCAGCTTTTCTTGTGCTGCTTGCGCGAGTTCCCGCAGCAGGGGCGCCTCAGAGGCGGCTGCGAGGCGGACTAGGTAACCCTGTTCAAGCATCACAGGCTACTCTGCCAGCCGCACAAAGACTTCGTTTGGGTCATCATTTGCATAAGCGATGTCCCACAGCACAAAGCCTAAACTCTCGTACAACTGGGCGGCAGCGGCGTTCTCGCGCTTGTAGCTGGTCGCAATCATTTCCACTTCCGGGGTCAGGCGTAAGCGGCGGATCACTTCGCGCATGGCGGCTTTGCCGTAGCCTTGGCCTTGATGCTGCCGGTCTATCATCAGGCGCAGGATGAAGCCGACCCCACCGGCCAGCTCATAAACCATTAGCCCGATCATCGGCACCGGCGGCGAGAACTCAAAGCCCCGCGCGGCGCTGTCATAAATCGCCAGCGGCACGAGTGCGGGGTTGACACTTGCCTGCGCCAGCGACTGGGCATTAGACGCAACAAACTGTTTTTGTTCGTCCGCCACTTGCAGCGATACGCACTCAAGAACGTTGTCGTTGTTGACCCGGCGCAAATGAACTTCAGCCATGTTCTTTCCTTGTGATTGCTATTCTCCCGCCAGCTTGTACCCAAAGCCGCGCACGGTTAAAATGCAGACGGGATGGTCTTCGTCGGCTTCGATCTTGCGGCGGAGGCGGCGGATATAAACGGCCAGTGCTTTGATGCCTTCTTCGGGCGCGTTGCCCCAGACCTGCTGGAAAAGCCACGTTTTGCCGAGGGCTGTGCCGCGCTGACGGGCGAGCAGGAAAAGAACCTCATACTCGCGGTCGGTGAGATGCGCTGGGATTCCGTCCACGACCGCGTCCCGGCTGCGGAGGTCTAGAACACGCCCCTCGCCAAGCGGCAAGGCGGCGGCTTCTTCGTCGGGAACCGCGTAGACGCGGGTGCGGCGCAGATGGGCCTCAATCCGGGCCAGCAGCTCCTGGGGGTCGAACGGCTTGGTGATATAATCGTCGGCCCCGGAATGCAAGCCGTTGATTTTATCCGAGCCGCTGCTCCGGCCTGTCAGCATCAACAGCGGCTTGCGCCAGCCCATCTCGCGCAGGGCGCGGCAGCAGGCGAACCCGTCCATGCCCGGCAAAGCCACGTCCAGCAGAGCTAAATCGTAGGAGGGATCCTCGGCAAGATGCGCGGCGGCGTCCTCGCCGGTGGCGACCGCATGGACGTAGTAACCGTCGCGGGCCAGCAGGCGCATCAAAGACTGCGTGATGGCTCGGTCATCTTCAACGACTAAGATCTTTCCGGCGATGGCATTTTCCTCTGCATTTGAAACGAGCAAGCGAGCGAAAGAGTTCCGCCGGGTGGGAACCAATTTGAGGCACAAACTCGGTATAATCAGTCTATGAACAACAAATTTTCTTTGCTGCCGCTGGCGGCGGTGACGCTTCTGGCTGCGGCTTCCGCCGGGGCCGCGCCGGCAAGTCCGCCTAATTATCACCTGCTCCAAAAAGTCGTTCTGGGCGGCGACGGCGGCTGGGATTACCTGTCGGTAGACCCCGACGGTCGCCGGATCTATATCAGCCGGAGCAGTCATGTCATGGTGGTGGACGCCGACACCGACAAAATCGTCGGCGACATCCCGAACACCGGCGGCGTCCATGGCATCGCGATTGCATCCAAGCTAGGCCGAGGGTTTACCTCCAACGGCCGGGACAACACCGTGACGATCTTTGACCTGAAGACGCTTCAAACCCTTGCTACTGTCCCGGTAGGCACTGGCCCGGACTGCATCGTGTACGAGCCGAAGACCCAGCGCGTGTTCACGTTCAACGGCGGCAGCAGCGACTCGACGGCGATTGATGCGAAAACGGGAAAAGTCCTGGGGACAATCACGCTCGGCGGACGTCCGGAATTTGCGGCGGTAGACGGCACGGGCATGGTCTACGACAACCTGGAAAGCACCAGTGAAGTGGTCGCCATTGACGCGCAGGCGCTGACCATCAAGAACCGCTGGCCGCTGGCTCCCTCGGAAAGCCCGTCGGGCCTGGCGATTGACCCCAAAACCCATCACTTGTTTTCTACCTGTGACGACGGCAAGATGGCCGTCTCCGATACCGTGGCCGGCAAAGTCGCGGCGACTGCACCTATCGGTAACGGTCCCGATGCCGCCGGCTTCGATCCCGGCGCAGGCTATGCGTTCAGCTCCAACGGCCAGGATGGGACGCTGACGGTGCTAAGTCCGACCAATCTTCATCTGATGCTGCGCGGAGCGCCTGTCGCTGAGCGTTACGTCGCCGTGCAAACTGTCCCGACCGAGGCCGGAGCGCGGACAATGGCGGTGGATACGAAGGCGCACCGAGTCTTTCTTGTGACCGCAACCCCGGACGCGGCCAATCCCGGCGAAGGGCGCCGCCGCAACTACGTTCCCGGCTCCTTCACGCTGCTGGTGGTGGGTCAGTAAGCCTCCAGACCATTTTCTTTGACCTTTCCTAGACCTGCCGCCTTGCTTTGCTCGGCAGCAGGTTAAGTTTTTCTTGACAAAGCGCGGACTCTGTGGTACGTTAAACTGCCCATGCTATTATTGTTGGCATGGTTCTTGCTTTAAGTGTGTGTAACCCATCATCCGAGGAAGTAGTAATCCGCCCATGCGTTCCGCCCGTTTGACCATTCGCTCTTTTTTCCTTTTGCTCTGCCTGACGCTGCTGGCCCAAGCGCTGGTGTTTGCACAGACGCCTGCCGTCATTGATGCCAACGCCAAGCTGCACATTGTGGTCGCCAACGAAGCACAGCTTACCGGCGACTACACGGTAGACGCTGCCGGCAACATCACCCTGCTGTATATCAATCAGGTGCATGTGCAGGGCCTGACCCCTACCCAGGCCGCGGCCGTCATTCGCGGCCAGTCAGGAAGCGGCGGTCAGGCGGCGACCGGCCTGTCCAAGTTTTATGTGTCGCCGCAGGTCGTCGTCACCATCGCGGATGCCGGCGGCATCGGGGTAGACGTGACCGGCCTGGTCAGCGCTCCGCGCCATTACACGCTGCCGTCCACGGCGCATCTGAACGACATTCTGGTGCAGGCGGTCCCGGCGCTGAACTCGGACCTTTCCAAAGTCGTCATCACGCGCGGCGACACCAAAGCGTCCGAAACGTTTGACTATCGCGCGTTCTTGGACAACAAGGTGGACGCTGGGAACCCGCTGCTGCGGAACGGCGACATTGTCAATGTTGCCAGCGCCGAAGCGCTACCGATCTATGTCAACGTCCAGGGGCAGGTCGCGAAGCCCGGCCGCTTCCAGGTTCCGGCCACGACCAACGCTTATTCCGCGCTGCAAACCGCCGGCGGCCTGACCGTCGCCGCAAACTCCAACGGCGTCGTCTTGAAGCATTTCGGTGTGACCAACACCATTCCGCTGGATGTGACGGCCGCCGCCCAAAACCCAAACGACCCGGCGGTTAACCCCGTGCTGCTCGACGGCGACACGATTATTGTCCCGGAAGCGCCTGTGACTTCCACTTACACGATCACCGGGCCAGGCGTCCGCAATCCGGCGGAATACCCGCTGCCGAACGGCACGCCGATCACGCTGGCATCGGCGATCGGCAAAGCGGGCGGTCTGTCCGACCGCGCTCAGATCAAAAACATCCAGATTATCCGGGTTGACCAGAAGACCCAGGCTTCCCAGACCATCAAGCTGGATGCCAGCAATCCCAACGTTCAAGGATCATACCTGGTACGCCCCGGCGACAACATCACGATCGGCCAGGGCAGCCCGCCCAGTAAAATTGACCCGTTCCAGGTGCTGGGCATCATCATTGCCATTGTCAGCATTGTGCGCTAAAAGATTGTGCGCTCGTGATGCGCGGTGAGGGAAAGACGCAGAAAACGCCCGGCATCTGATGCCGGGCGTTTTTTCGGTTTCTTTACTCCGATTTTATTCACTGCCGCCCATTGCGATCGGAACCTGGCTGTCCCGGCGCGAAACCGAGTTAAACCGACGGCTGATTTTAGCGATCTCACGCAGGCGGCTGATCTCGCGGCTGATGGACAGCGCTTCAATCCGCGCGAGATCTCGGCTGTCCAGGGCATTGATGACGGCTTCCGCCAAGCGAATCGCGCCCAGCGCGACTAGCTCATTGTCATAATCGACCGTCACATAAAACAGTCCGCGCGGGTCTACCGTCCAGTTCCAGCTTGTCTCGCCGGACAGCGGAGCGCCGATCCCGCGGCGCACCTGGTCTTGAATCTCAATGATCAAATGCTCGAACAGGTGAGGGATTTCCGTCGCCTGCGCTTCCCGGCGAAACGACAGTCCTTCGTCGTTGAAGCAGTGCTGGGTCGCCATCTGCGGCAGCAGCTTAAACAAAATGCGCGGGATGTGCGGGCGGCCTTCCGTCGTGAACGCTTCGGTTTCCAGCATTTCCACAATCAAGGTCGCGCGGCGGGTGTCGTGGAAAACAATCTCGGTGACTTTCAAGAATTTCTTATCCAGGATTTCTCGTGCATTTCCGGGCCGCGCCTCTTGACAAAAAGCGCGGCAGCGGCTATAATCTTTTTGGCTTTCGTTCCCTGATAGCTCAATTGGCAGAGCGTTCGGCTGTTAACCGAAATGTTGTAGGTTCAAGTCCTACTCAGGGAGCCATTCCCCTTGCGTCCTCCTCGCGCTTCTTTGCACCAGTCACACCTATTGTAACACAAGATTACCGGTTTTGCCCTACTTCGGCCGCGAAAAGTCACGGCTTGAGTCTGCGGGATAAGCCAGGATAGCAGCCTGCCAAAAACCGCAAGTCATGCGCGGTGACTGCATGAGCCTCGCTCGGCAGCGTCGGGTCCGGCGCCTCAACATGGATCATCTCGACCGGGTACATCAGGTCGTCAGGATCGTCGCTGTGGCCGGAAATGCCGAGGGCATGGCCGAATTCATGCGCTGCCGTCGCCTGCAAGTCTTCCGGTGCTGCCGCACCTTCCGCCAGCCGGACGCTCGCTTTCTTCAGCACTCCGGCGGAAGAAAAAACCGTCGTTTCCCCAACGGTCCCCGCCGATTTTGCGCCCGACGCCAAAAATCGTCCCGGCACAAACTCCACCGTGATCTCGGCTTGGGTCTTGTCTGACACGCGAACGTAGCGGACAAAGCCGTGTGAGGCGGTCACCCACTCATCAAAGCCGGTCAGCACTGTTTGTACTTCTTTGGCCTGTCCTGGCCTGGGCGGCGGCAGGTACACGCGCACGGGAAACTGCGGCCAGTGCCGCAGACGCAGCGGCGGAGCGGCTTCCGCGCGGCACACGGCGGGCAATGCCGCAAAACTCAGCAGGCCCAACAACCCTGCCCCCACTTTGATGCCTACGGCTCTCAGTTATCTTTCCTAATCCGGCGGGCGTATGAAATGCGACAGTTTTGTCTTCTGCCTCTCTGTTCTGCCGCCTGCAATGCCGATAATAAAATTGAAAAATCCATTTAGTACTGTCTCCTCGTGGAACAAATCAATGTGTTTGGCCGTTAAAGAACAACAGATGCTCACCAACAACAATGAAAAAGCTGGCGATCAACGCGATCACGAAGTCCGTGAGGCGTGGGTATTGCGAGCTGGGGCGGAACTTTGGAAAGCAGTCGTCGCCGAAGCCGGGCATCCTGCCGAGGACACCCGCAAAGCGTTGTTTGCGGTTCGCGCTGCCCTAGACTGCGCCCGCCGGCTGCGCTGCTGTTCCTCTGAAGTGGCTCCGGCGGAACGCGCCCGTTTATCAGCCGAGTGCGACCGCGCCGCTGAGGCTCAGCTTGATGCCCTGCGGAAGTGGGGCCGCGGACGAGGCCGGCGGTGGGACGATGAGTGGGGTATCCAGTGGGGCGAGGCGCTGGTCTCCGAAACCGGCGGCCCGCCTCCCGTCCCTGATATGGCCGCTGACCGCCTCACCGACGGACAGTGCCGTCTGTCATCGTGACTGACGGATCGTCCTGGCTCCATGCGGCACTTTCCGGCAGCCGCTCGGCGCTTTTTTCATTGTCCCCCGACAGCGCCTTGACCGCCAAATACGCCGTGATTGCAAAGCCGACTTTGTTGACGATGTCCGCAGCAGACGCCGCGACATCGAACCAGTCCAAGTTGATGCTTGGGTGGCTCACCGACAGCGCTTCGGCGATGTAGACAATTGGATACACGCCCCACAGCGTCAGAATGTAGTTGTTCATCTTCCTGATGCCGTTGCGGATCGGCTCCGGCTGAGTATCCGCCCGATTCTTGCCTTCCGTCATCAGCAAAAACACGATGACCGCATAGCCGAGCGTGGAGATGAACCCCCAGATGTAATGCGCCGTCGTGCTGCCGCCCGCGTTCAGCACCCAATGCCCGTTCACCGTATGCCCGGACAGCTCACCGATGAACCCGGTGACAATCATAAACAGGTCAGCGATAATCAGCTTGGTCGCGAAGCCGATGCCGCGCACCCGCAGCATTTCCGGGTACTTCAGCACCAAAAGCGGTGTTGTGACGGTCCAGTCAATGTAGCGAATGTCGGTCGGAAACGGCTGGTCGGGCCGGTAGCGACTGGTCAAAAAGTAGTAAGCGACGGCGGCGACGCCGCAGATAATGGCCGACGTGACCATGGTTCCCCGGTACTCCGGCAGAATCTTCTCTTTTTCTACCAAAAAGAAGACAAAGCCTGCGCCGAGCGCGAACATGGCAACAAACAGACTGTAATGGACGAATGCCTGCGAAGTCGTGAGCTGAGTGGCGTAGTTGTCAAGTCCCATAATCGTGCGGTCTTTCTAGAAGCGGAGGGAGGCTTTTCAGCGCTACTATACCCTCCACCTGCCCCGCAAAAACCTGGCGACCGGCTTTCACTGCGACTGCATGGTAAAAATATACGCGACTACCGAAGCCAAAGAAACCGCGCCGGCCAGCGTGATGGTCCAAAGCGGCCAATGCTGCTGCGCGGCATAATTTGCAAGAAAGAAGCTGCCGCCGATGAGAACCCAGAACACAATGTTGATCGGCTTTTTTGTCATGTGAAACCCTTTCATTGAAAAGCCGCGCCCTGTGAAGGGCGCGGCTGTGACCGACACATGTTCTGATCAGCCGAGCGGTTACGCCGGGCTGGTGGCCGCACTGACATTCGCCTCGAAAGGATTTTGTCCGGTCCGGGCATCGTTCTCGGTCTTTGCCGTGGCGATAAAGTAAATAAACACGCCGAGGCCGACCTTCGCGATGATGTCCGCAAGCGTGTAGCCGACTTGTACGCCAAGCTGGGTAGCCTCATACGGCAGGCTGTGAAGCATGGGGATCATATACGCAAGCGGGTAGAACCCCCAGCTTCCAAAGATCAGCACGCGAGCGCCCCGGATCAGCGGCGCTACTGTTTCCGGCTGATGCGAGATTGATTCACTGAGCTGCTTGAACAGCACATACTGAATGTAGACAAACGGGATCGTGCTGAGGAAGCCCCACAACGCCCGGATGGGAGTGTTGTCTTTGACAAGCTCACCCGGATAGCCGAGCGCGATCATCAGGAATGCCGCGAAGGCAAGCTTTGCCAGCAGGCCCCGGCTCTCGATCTTTGAGAGTCCCAGCACGGCGACAAGCTCCACCAGCAGTAGAGGAACAGTCAGAATCCAGTCCATGTAGCGGTAAGCATCGTTGAAAACCGTGTTGGTCAGGTGGTAGCTGCCGCTGCCGTCCGTCGCCACCGCATGGGCATCCACCCAGCTATTGAAGATACGGAAGTAGTGGTAGCAGGCAATAGCCGTGACGAGGGCCGAAACGAGGAGGGCCGGGCGGTATTTGAAACCGACCTGCGAGCGCGAAAAGAAGAAAAACAGCGTTCCTGCCATCATGGCAGCAACCGCGAGTGAAAGGCCGTTGTAAATGGCACTGTAGGTGCCGGCGCTGATCACTTGGTCATTCATTGGGTGTTTTAACTTTCTAAGTTAATCGTGTGGGGCATCTCCTTCGAAGAAGTCGCACGCGGGGCTTTCCGCGTTTCTTTCTCTGTGTTCCTGACTAAAGCCGAATCCTTCGGCGGGGGCGTTGTTTGCGGGCGAATCTGAGATGATTTGCGATGGCCGCTGTTACACTATGGAATACCATAGATAAGCCGCTTCTGTCAAGACCCGCACATGAGAGACGCCGCGAACGTGCCTCGGCCGGTGAAAGCGCCTGCTCGTTATCTTTTTCCCTCAAGGCTCGGTTTTCAATCTCCCAGCGCCAGTTCCGACACGCAGTTCGCTTCCAGTGCCGCCACATAGCGGCGGAAGTTGGCGTCCAGCTCACGCCCAAATCGGCGGGACAGGCCGAGCGATTCGGCGATGTCGGGCAGAAAGCCGGGCGGGTCGTAGGCAATGGTCAAAGTCATCTCAATGCCCGGGCCGCGTTTCGGCTTTTCCAAGCGCAGAGACAGCACATACAGAAATGAAACGCCGACGGACTGCCAGCAGAGCGTCTGGTCGGCGCACATGGTCAACTGCGCCGGAAACTCGACTTCCCGGCCTTCTAACATCACCGTGAAAATCGCCGCGTCCTCGGCATCGCCCGGCACGGCGGCGCAGAAGTGCGACAGCAGGTGCGGCAGGCGGTGAACATTGTTCCATTCTGCCCAAACCGTCCGCCAGGGCGCGTCGGCAGTCAGCGTGATCTCATGGGTGAACTGCATAAAAACTAGCTTTCGCGGCTTAACACGGCCCGGCCACCGAGATACGGCGACAGGACAGGGGGAATGGCCACCGAACCGTCTGCCTGCTGATATGTTTCCAGCAGCGCTGCCATCAGGCGGGGCAGGGCGGTTCCGCTGCCGTTCAGAAGATGTGGAAATTCGGGTTTTGCACCTGGCTCGCGCCGGAACCGGATGCTGCCCCGGCGGCTCTGAAAATCGCCGCAGTTCGAGCAGCTTGATACTTCCAGCCACAAATCTGCGCCCGGTGCGTAAATCTCGACATCATAACACTTT
>CAXUNT010000001.1:54193-56108 GCA_964252595.1 uncultured Armatimonadales bacterium | reverse complement strand
ATCGCCTGCCGCGAGAAGCTTTACCCGGTACGGCAGGCCGAGCGCTTCCAAAACATCCGTGGCGTCGGTCAAGAGCGTTTCCAGTTCGGCCTCCGACGCTTCGGGCAGCGTGTATTTGACCATTTCCACTTTATCAAATTGATGGACGCGCAGCAGCCCGCGCGTGTCTTTGCCTGACGCGCCCGCTTCCCGCCGCCAGCAGGGGGAATACGCCATGTAAGAAAGCGGCAGGTCCCGCCCGTCCAAAATCTCATCCCGGTGAATGTTGACCAGCGCCGGCTCGGCTGTCGGCAGGGCGAACAGATCCGCCTCGGCATCATGGTACATTTCCGGCTGGAACTTCGGCAGGTGGGCCGACGCTGCAACACTTTCCCGTGACAAAAAGAACGGCGTCGCCCATTCGGTGTAGCCGTGCTTTTCGCGGTGCAAATCCAGCATGAACTGGATCAAGCCGCGCTCCAGCATCGCCCCTAAGTGCTTAAACAGCACAAACCCGCTGCCGGACAGCTTTGCCCCGCGCGTGAAGTCTATTAGATCCAAGTCTGTGGCGATGTCCCAGTGCGCTTTCGGCGCGAAGCCGAATGTCTTGACTTCGCCGAACTCTTTGACCATCTGGAAGTTTTCTTCCGGGCCGGGCGGCGTGGCCGGCGACGGCAGATTCGGGATGTAAAACAGCAGCCGGTCCCGCTCTTCTTCCAGCCGCTTCGCTTCGTCGCCGAGCGCAGCCTTGCGGTCACCGAGATCGCGCAGGGACGCTTTCAGCGTCTCCGCTTCGTCCCGCTTGCCTTCCTTCATGAGCTGCGGAATGGACTTGCTGCCGCGCCCCAGCTCCGCCTGCAATTCCTCCGCTTCCGCCGTCGCCGCTCGCCATTTGGTGTCGGCGTCCAGCACGGCATCAATCGCCGCCGGGTCTGCCAATCGGTCCGCCAGCCGCGCCTTCACAGCATCGGGTTCCGTTCGTATCTGCCTAATGTCTAACATGATTTTACTCTCAACAAACCCTTCCTGGTTCGCTCAATCCATTCACCAAATACACCAGCAGGCTGACCATGCCCTGCAAGTCGCCGACATGAACGCGCTCGCGGGAGGTGTGCGGGGCTTTTTCGGGAGCGCCGATGAACACCCAGTCTATTGGAACGCCGCTGCGGTCAATGCCCGCGCCGTCGGAGCCGCCGCTGGATTCAATCTCGCGCTGGAACGGCACGCCGCTTTCTTCCGCTAGGGCCAGCACACGGTTGAGGTAGCGCTGACGCGGAACCCGGCTGTCCCGCAGCGACACCGCGGCGCCAAGGCCGCGCTTGACGTGCTTTGTGTCCCAGGTCAAATCGGCAATCAATGCCTGGGTGATGCCATGCTTTTCGGAGAGTCTCCGGGCTGTGACCCCTGCGCCGTGGCTGCCGGTTTCTTCCTGCACGGACAAGGCCAGCGCGACAGCGGGGCAGGATTTCAGCGTGTGGAGCGCGGCCCATAGCCCGGCCCTGTTGTCCAGGTACGGCGCCGTGATCTGGCCGTCTTTCAGCTCAGGAACGGCAGCGTAGACAAAGCGGGAGCCGGGCGCGGCATCGGTCCGGCCGCTGACTTTCCAGGAACCGTCTTTGCGCCGCGCCAAAACATTGCCGGCGTCCGGGCGGCGGACCGGACGGACACCGTCGCCGGGCTTGCCGTCGGGACCGCCGATGCGAACAAGCTGCTTGCCGTAGCCGAGCGTCCAGCCAGTCGTGTCGAGATGCGCGAACACGGCCACTTTCGGCGTCTCGCCGCGCGTGACGACCAGCGAGTCTCCGGAACGCTCAACCGAAGCGTCCGGCGCTTCCCGTGCAATCCACTCTTCCAGCCAGTCCGCAAGCGGGCCTTCGTCCCCGGCGGGACTGTCCTGCGCCAGCAGGTCCCACAGCAAATCCAGCGAGTATTCCTA
>CAXUNT010000001.1:26553-54183 GCA_964252595.1 uncultured Armatimonadales bacterium | reverse complement strand
GCAAACGGCGTCTGCGTCAGCACGGGAACCATCGCTGCTGCTGCGGACGACAAGGCGCGTCGGCAGGGCAACGTGGGCGGGAGGGGCTGAGGGGCTTTCCAGACGATGCAGGAACAGGCCGGCCGCCGTTTGCCCGATCTCTTCAAAGGGCTGCGCGACCGAAGTGAGGCCGACGCCACCCGGAAGCGTCTGAACAATGTCGTCGAAGCCGACCAGCGCCACATCCTGCGGAACCTTCAGCCCCAGCAAATGCAGACGCCGGACCGTGCGCTCCGCTTCGTAGTCGTTGAAGCCGATCGCTGCCGTGGGACGCTCCCCCGGCGGCAGGCGAAACACGACATCAAATAAAGTCCAGTCGTCGCCGTCAAAAGACGGCGCGGTCAAAACCAGCTCGTCCCGGTCCGAGTGCAGGGCTTCGTTCAAAGCGTGCAGGTAGCCCTGCAAGCGGTCCTGCACCGGATTGATCGGCTCGCTTTTCGTGATGTAGGCGATCCGGCGATGCCCCTGCTGAATGAGATGCGAAGTTGCCGCCAGCATCCCCTGATAATTCTGCGCCCCGACAAAATCAGCTTCCACTCCCGGCAGCATCCGGTCAATCAGGCAAAGGGGCAGACGCTGGCTGACTTCCTGAATCAGCTTCCGGTTGCTTCGGTAAGCATAAGGATAAAAAATCGCGCCGCCAAAGCCTTGTTCCAGAACATACCGCAGATGTCTGGCCTCGCGTTCGGCATTTTCTTCTTCCGAGCCGATACTGCCGCCGAGGTCCAGAAAGACGGCATGGTAGCCTGCTTGAGCTAATTTTTGGTTCATGCCCCAGAAAATCCGCTGCTGGGCGGTCCGGCCCGTATCCAGCGGGCCGCCGTGCCACATCACAAGCGCGACAAACCGCGCCGCCGAAAGCCCTGGCGCTGCTGCTCCGGCAAGGGAGGACAAACTCTTGCGCGGCGTCTCCCCGTCAGGGCCGCAAACAACAGGGCTGCAATGCGGCCGCCGTGAAATCAAGCCCTCGGTAATCAATTGCGCCACAGCCGCCCGCACAATGCGGCGATGGACACTCAGCTCCTCGGCAATCGCTCGTTCCGCCGGCAGCCGCTGCCCGTTCTCGTAGCGTCCCGACTGAATATCCCCGCGCAGCGCAGCCACAGCGATGTCAAGAGATGTCATTGACAAGGAAGGCAAAGATGCTGAAGGAGAAAGTTGAGTTGATCGCCGTGCGGTTTCGGATAACATGATACTGCTATTATTGCACAGTTTCAATTCAATGAGGCTTTTTGCTGTTAAGACGCTGATACGGGTAGAGCAGAACGCTTTAAATTGGTACAATAATTGGTACCATTTACTCAATAATCATCTTGACAGCAGAACACAAAAAAGTTATAATGAGCTTCAATGTTTTCACTGGCATTGGGACCATCACAGCGCCAAAAAGGAGTTTTTCATGTCAAAGACGAAATCGGCCGGTTTTACGCTCATTGAGCTTCTCGTCGTTATCGCTATTATTGCAATACTTGCCGCTATCTTGTTTCCGGTTTTCCAAAAGGTGCGCGAGAATGCCCGCCGCACCGCCTGCCTTTCTAACGAAAAGCAGCTTGGCCTCGCCGTCATCCAGTACCAGCAGGATGCCGACGAGCTTTTCCCCAGCGGCGCTGTGGCGGGCGTCACCCCAAATGACACCGATGGATACGGCGGGGGAGCCGGCTGGGCCAACCAAATCTACTCGTTTGTCAAAAGCAACGCCGTTTATGTGTGTCCGGATGATTCCGGGAGCGGGGGCAAGGCAGTTGAAAGCTACGGGATCAACGAGAACCTGACTTCCGGTGCGAAGCATGACGGCAACAACACGCCCCAGGGCGGTGCGCTGGGCCTCGCGCAGTGCGGTGCCCCCGCCAGCACGGTTCTGCTGGCCGAAACGACCGCGTGCGGCACATACCAACTGCCCTCTCTCGCGGGGGAATTGTCCAGTCCGGCCATCGACGGCTTCAGCTATGGCGGCGGCAACCCCGGCCTGAACATTTCCTCGAATACCTGCACCCACTACTCGATGGGTCTGCAAGTCGGTCCTCGGACCGACCCCGGCACTTACCTCGGCGCACGGCACACGGCCTACTGCAACTTCCTGATGGCTGACGGCCATGCGAAATACTTGAATCCGCTTCTCATCTCTCCCGGCTTCAACGCCCAAAAGTCTACCGACGACACGACCGTGAACACGTCAAGCCCGAACCCGTACTTTGCGGCCGGCACCGGCTTCAGCGGCAACAGCGCGACCACAGGCGCTCCGTTCGTTGCCACTTTCAGCGCGACATAATACTGTTCTGAGAATGGCGTAAGCGCAATGACTGCCCCTGCGGACATCAGCAGGGGCAGTTCTACCGACAACTTCTCCGCTGATGCCTCTGAACTAGGAACTAACCCTTCATGCGCCTTCAAGACCTTTTTGCTGCTTCCGCTTTCCTGCTTCTGCTTCCTATCTGCGCTGCTCGCGCTGACGGCCCGGTCGTTTGGCTGGACTCGCTGCCTTTGGACAACATGACCCAAGACTTTGGTGAGCCGCAGGCGCGGGCGACCGTTGACCATCACCCGCTCACGCTCGGCTCCCGCATCTACACGCACGGCGTCGGCACCCATGCTAACAGCACGTTCCATCTTTCTCTCGGCGGAAAAGCACAACGATTTGAAGCAACGGTCGGGGTGGATGACGAGACAAACAAACGCGGCTCCGTCACGTTCCGCGTGGTCGTGGATGGAAAAGTCGCCGCGCAAACCGGGGTGCTGCACGGCGGCGATGCCCCGCAGCGGCTGTCCGTCTCCCTTGCCGGGGCAAAAGACCTGACACTTCTGGTCGGCGAAACCAACGGTAGCCTCAGTTTTGACCACGCCGACTGGGCAGACGCCGCCATCACGCTAGCGGATGGGGCGGCGTCGCTGCCGGCCATTCCGATGCACCCGCGCACGCTGGATGCCGCGCCCCGCATCCGCTTTGTGCCGGACAGCGCCGTGCCGGCCATTCACGGCGCACGCCGGGTCGGAGCCACTCCCGGCCGGCCTTTCTTGTTTTTGATCCCCGCCACCGGGCAGGGGCCGCTACGCTACACGGCCAAGAACCTGCCGCCCGGCCTTGCGCTTGATCCCGCCACAGGTATTATTTCGGGAACACTGCACACCGCCGGGACAACGCCGGTGCTGCTGACGGTGCGCGGGCCGGCCGGGACAGCCTGGCGCGTCTTGTCCATCGTCGGCGGTACGGGCAAGCTGGCCCTGACGCCGCCGATGGGCTGGAACTCATGGAACGTGTGGGGGACCTCGGTAGACGACACCAAAGTGCGTGCGGCGGCGGACGTGATGCTCTCCAGCGGCCTCGCGCGGCATGGATTTCAATACGTCAACATTGATGATGGCTGGCAGGGCGGGCGCGACGCTCAGGGGCGCATTCAAGCCAACCGCAAATTCCCCGATCTTCAGGCCACCGCAAGCTACGTCCACAGCCGGGGCCTGAAGTTTGGGATTTATTCCTCGCCGGGTCCCCAGACCTGCGGCGGCTTTACCGGCAGCTATGGGCATGAAGCCCAGGATGCCGCGTCTTACGCTGCTTGGGGCGTAGACTACCTGAAGTACGACTGGTGTTCCTATGACACCGTTGTTCAAGGAGACCATTCCCTGCCCGCGCTCCAAAAGCCGTATGCCGCCATGCGGCAGTCATTGGACGGCACAGGCCGCGACATCGTGTACTCGCTCTGCCAATACGGCTGGGGCGACGTGTGGAAGTGGGGTGCCGGCAGCGCAGTCGGCGGCAGCTCCTGGCGCACGACCGACGATATTCAGGACAACTGGGGCAGCCTGCACGCGATCTACGAGAGTCAGGCCGGCCATGAAAAGTACGCCGGGCCGGGCCACTGGAACGATCCCGATATGCTGATGGTCGGCGTGGTCGGCTTCGGCAACACGCATCCGACTCATCTGCGGCCCAATGAACAGATCCTGCACTTGTCGCTGTGGTGCCTGCTGTCGTCGCCGATTTTGATCGGCTGCGACATGACAAAACTGGACCCGTTCACGCAGGCGCTGCTGTCTAACGACGAGGCGCTGGACATCAATCAAGACCCCCTAGGCCGCCCGGCAAGGCTTGTCAGCAGCCGCCTCGACATCGGCGAAGTGTGGGCGAGGCCGCTTTTTGACGGCACGCAGGCTGTCGGCTTGGTTAATCCTAATCCCTGGGCCAGCGCCATCACCGTGCAGTGGTCGGATCTCGGCTTGAAAGGCCCGCAGCCAGTCCGCGATTTGTGGCTGCATCGGCAGGCTGGATCACCGTCTCATCAGTATTCGGTGGAGGTTCCCGCGCATGGGTGCGTTCTGCTGAAAATTGGCCGGCCGGCGGCGGCGCGGTAACGGACAAGATTTGGATTTGTCATGATTTGCTTTCTACAACGTCAAAACAACCTTGCTTTGCTGTTGATCTTTACCGGTGTTGATGCAGCCGCTGCCCCGCCGCAGGCGTGCAGCATGACGCCCATCCAGAAGATTTTTGCGGCGCCGCGCATGGACGCCGGCGCACCGCTGACAGTCGGCACACTCTTAGCGTCGGTCGGTTCTCATGGGGTCACTCTGGTTCTCTCCCAGGGCGTTTCCGGCGGGTCTGGCAAAGGGTACGGCTACCGCATCTATCGGGGGAAACAGCCGCACTTCACGCCTGACGCGATCAGCTTCATTGCAGCCCTGAACTCCCTGCCCTACACCGACCCACACCAGCCTGCGCCCCTCACAGTTTTCTATTACAAAGTTGTCGCTCATGACAGCAGAGGAGCGACCGTGAATGTGTTCCCCGCTGGGCTTTCCCGCAGCTCGGTGGATAACATTACGACTCCCCTTGCGGTACCTGCCGTGTCGCAGCCACCCGCTCTCGCACCGGCGACCGTGCAGGCACACTTTCCGAAAACCATCAACGTCGTGAACATCGGCGACAGCATCACCGCAGGAGCAGGCATCGGCCCTGATCATGCGCCGCCGGTCACCCTCGCCGCAGACCTTGCGGCGCGTGAGAACACTGCTGTGTTCTTCTCGAACCAGGGCATCAGCGGAACAACAACAGCCGATTGGCAGGCAGGAGGCTCCCTCTTTTCAGGAGCGGAACGCGCTGCCGACTCGCTGAACGTCACGCATCCAGGGGCGCAGCTTGTCTTTTCAATCATGCTGGGGACCAACGACAGTGCGACAGCCGGAACCAACGGTGCGCCAGTCAGCGGCAGGACATACGAGCGCAATGTTCGGAGCATCATTGATCGGCTGCTCGCGGACTACCCTGCCTGCAAAATCTTCCTCCACCATCCCCTCTGGTACTCGCCCAACACCCACAACAGCTCGGATTATCAGGAGATTGGTTTGGATCGCCTCGTCGGCTATTTTCCAGTCATCGACGGCTTAGTCGCCTCCTACAGCAGCATCAAACCAAGGCATGTCCTTGCGGGCGACAGAAAAGCCTACGGATACTTCGCGCAGCATTACCTCACCAAGCTTACCCCGGAAGCCGGAGCCGGCGGCTACGGAACATTTTATCTGCATCCCACGGCTGAGGGGGCAAAAGACCTCGGCCGCTTTCAGTCTGAAGCAATCGCCGAAGGTCTGCTCTGACGCCAGGACCCTGCGGGTGCAAAAACAAATTCCCAAAGGAATACCGCTCTGTCTGCTATAATAAGGGAAAAGATGCCTTGCGTGAAAGGAACGAGATTTATGGCGACCGCGACGCTGGAAAATGCGACCGACGATGTGATCGAGGAAACACAAGATAAACAATTAAAAGAGAAGCCGGTGGAGGGCCACGCCGCCCACTCCCAGTCCGCTGAGGCGCACGGCCTGCCCGGAACGATGCGCCGGCCCATCAAGCTGACAATGATGGGCGCAGGTTCCGGCTTCACGCCGGTCTTGGTGCGCGACGTGCTGCAAATCCCCGGCAATGCGGGCGGCACCATTGCCTTGGTAGACACAGACGCAGACCGCCTCCGCACCATGCACGGCCTCATCCAGAAAGTGCTGGACACGCAGGGCAAGACCAATTGGAAGGTGGAGTCGTCCGCCGACCGGACACAGGTGCTGGGCGGCAGCGACTATGTCATCTGCTGCGTGGAAGTCAGCGGCACCGCCTGCGTTCGCCACGACAATGACATTCCCGCCAAGTACGGGGTCAAGCAGTGCATCGGGGACACCATCGGCCCCGGCGGCCTGTTCAAGTCCCTGCGGACCATCCCCGTCTGGCTGGATATTTTGAAGGATGTGGAGCGCTACGCGCCGCAGGCCATTGTCCTCAACTATACCAACCCGATGTCCATGATGTGCCTGGCGGCGACTCGCACGTCGTACCTGCCTGTCGTTGGCCTTTGTCACAGCGTCCAGGGAACCGGGCATCTGCTGGCGGGGCGGGCTAAAATTGCCTATGAAGAGATAACCTGGGAGTGTGCAGGTATCAACCATTTGGCCTGGTTCACGAAGCTGGAACATAACGGCAGCAATCTGTACCCGCTCTTGATGGAGCTGGCCCAGCGCGATGTTTACGGCCCAGAGGACAATCCGGAGCGCGAGAATTCCGACATCGTCCGCAAAGACATGATGCTTCATTTTGGCGCGTTCATCACCGAAAGCAGCGGCCACTTGTCCGAGTACCTGCCGTACTACCGCAAGCGCCAGGACTTGATGGACAAATACATGCGGTCGGGCTATGACGGCGAAACGTCGTTCTACGCCGACAACTGGCCGACATGGCGCAAAAACGCCGACGAAAAGCGGCTCAAGATGCTCAGTGGCGATGAGTCTTTGGAGCAGAAACGCTCGTGGGAGTACGGCTCGTGGATCATCGAGGCCCGCGAAAAAGACACGCCGGTCCGCATCCACGGCAATGTCCCGAACTCCGTAGACGGCTCTGGAACGCTTATTACCAATTTGCCCGCCGACGGCATCGTGGAAGTCTCGTGCATGATTGACGGCAACGGCATCAATCCCACCCGCTACGGTGCTCTGCCGCCGCAGATGGCGGCGCTCTGCGCGTCGAATATGTGGATGTACGAGCTGGGGGCGACCGCCGCAATGGAGCGCTCCAAAGAAGCCGCTGTTCATGCGCTTCTTTTGGACCCCTTGTGCGCCGCTGTGTGCAGCCCGGCGGAGATCAAAGCGATGACCCTGGAGATGTTCGACGCCGAAGCTGAATTCCTGCCGGGATACAAGTAGACGGAGGCATAAGTAGGGGCGAACCCCCGTGTTCGCCCTTCTTTTCCTGTGTTCGCCCTTCTTTTCCCGTGTTCGCCCTTCTTTTCCTGTGTTCGCCCTTCTTTTCCCATGTTTGCCCTTCTTTTTTCGTGTACCGGCTTTTATCTGCAATTTCGTTTGACAACCGCTCTGATGTATGATATAGTCAAGCAGCCACCGTTTTAGTAGGCTCAATGACGGAAATTATCGCACCGGAGATCATCTCGTTCCATGACACAAACCCCGCGCCGGCCCATCACCCCCCGGCCGCCGCTTCGCCCATCTTTTCGCAATTCTTCTCGAAGGTCGCGCCGTTCTCCCCTCCAAAAGCTGAGCCGATTTTTTGGCGGCCTCGCACTGGCGTCGCTCGCTGCCGCGTCCATGTACGGCGGCTATTTGTACCGCACCAGCGGGACGCTTCAGCGCCTCCTGCCGCCGCTGTTGCAGCGGCAGTCGGTCGCCGATGCGTTTCCCAATCAGACCGCGCTGAACTTGATGATTATCGGGCGGGACCGAGACTATGACGACCGCACCGACCAGGTGCTGAAAAGCCGCGCCCGGTCGGATATGCTGATGGTGGCGCACCTGGACTTTGCGAAAAATACAATCTCGCTGCTGTCTATTCCGCGTGACACCCGTGCGTTCGTGCCGGGGCGCGGCACGACCAAAATCAATGCCGCGCACCAAGTCGGCGGCCCGGCGTTGTCGGAAAAAGTCGTACAGGACACGTTCGGTATTCCAAGCGGCAAGTATCTTGCGCTGGACTTTGAAGGCTTCGAGCAGGCGATTGACACGCTCGGCGGCGTGGATTTGGTCGTAGACAAAAAGATGGACTACGACGACAACTGGGGTCATCTGCATATCCACCTGAAGCCCGGCTTTCAGCATTTGAACGGGCAGCAGGCGATGGGCTTTGTCCGCTTCCGGCACTCCGACAGCGACCTGGTCCGCACCCGGCGTCAGCAGGCGCTGATCGGCGCGCTGAAGACAAAGCTGCGCTCGCCGGAAGCCCTGGGGCAGATCGGGCCGATGCTGGAAGCGATTGATCGTCATATTGACAGCGACCTAAACCCCGCGCAGGAAGTCGCGCTGGCTCGGTTCGCCCATGACACGCCCCATCAAAGTGTCCACATGGACACTCTGCCGAGCCGCCCGGTCGGCAACGACGTGGCGACAAACTGGCCGGAAGCGCGTCCGATGATCCAAAGCATCTTCGGCGTCGCGCCGCCAGAGACAGCGCTGGTCGCGGATGACGCTGAAGGGCATCACCGGCACCGCCGCCACCGGCATCCGGTCCGGGTTGCGTCCCTGCCGTGACTATCCCCATTCGAGTCCTGCATGTCGTCCGCCCGGCGGCGGGCGGCATCCGGCAACATGTTTTGTCGCTGTTGAACGGCCTGGACCCTGCCCAAATCATAAACTCCGTCGCTGCGCCGCCGGAATTTGTCGGCGGCATGGGTGAGGTCCGCCATTTATTTGCCTCGGTGCCGCTCCCGATTGATGCCAAGCTGTCGCTGTCCGACTGGCGCTCGGCCCGTATTCTCACCCAGGTGCAGCCGCAGTTCGCGGAAATCGTCCATGCCCACGGCCTTCGGGCGGCCTGGGTGGCCGCCCTGGCCCATCGCCGCCGCCCGTTCCCCTTGATCTTTACGGCGCATAACACCGTCGAGGGAAGCCTGCCTGCCCGTCTTTCCCTAGCATTCGTTGCTCGCCACTGCACGCGCATTGTCGCCGTGTCCCAGTCGGTCGCGGGCAGCCTGACGGCTTGCGGTGTTCCGCCCGCCAAAGTGCAAGTCATTCCCAACGGAGTAGACATCCGCCATTTTACGCCGCCGGCGGCCAGCCGCGCCGAAGCTCGCACGGCGCTTGGCCTGCCGGAAACGGCATTTGTGATTGCCGCCGCCGCCCGGCTCTCACCCGAAAAAGGCTTGGACATTCTTCTGCAAGCCGCCGGTCAGCGCAAAAATCTGACATTTTTCATTGCCGGAGACGGCCCGCAGCTCGGAGCGCTGTTGCGCGGCCTGCCGCCGAATGTCCGGCTGCTGGGGCGCGTAGACGATGTTCGCCCGCTGCTGTATGCCGCCGACGTGTTCGCCGTGCCTTCGCGCCGGGAAGGGCAGGGGATCGCGGCGCTGGAAGCAATGGCGGCGGGTCTTGCCGTGGTCGCCTCCGGGGTCGGCGGCCTGGCGGAGATGCTGACGGACGGCGCAACTGCGCTGCTGGTCCCGCCGGGTGATCCCGATGCGCTGGCCGCCGCCCTCAGCCGCCTGCAAAGCGACAGCCGCCTGCGGCATAGCCTTGCCCAAAGCGCCTCTGCGCTGGTTGAGGAACGCTACAATCTTCCAACCATGCTCGCTTCCTTGACGACGCTGTATCAGAAGGGTGGTGCCGCATGAGTGAGGGGAGCAAACGGATGTGCGCTTGATTTCGGGCGCAAATTCCTCTATAATAGTTCACTGCCCATTTCTGCCCGCAAAGTGAACCTAATCCATGTATGAAGAGTTTTACGGCCTGCGCGAGACCCCGTTCTCCGTTCAGCCCGATCCGCGCTATGCGTTCCCCAGTGTCGAGCATAAAGTTTCCATTGCCAAAATGCGTTACGCTGTGGACCAGAAGCGCGGGCTGGCGGTTCTGACAGGCCCAGTCGGCGCGGGCAAGACGACCATCGCGAACTCCCTTCAGATGACCTGGGAAGACGACGACACCAAGACGGTCGCCTTTCTGCCCGGAGCGCCGGTGCGGACTCCTGGCCAGTTTCTGCGCTTGATCTTGGAAGCCTACGGCATCACGGCGCTGCGGACCGAGGCTCAAAACCGGCAAGCTTTGGAGCAGTTTCTCTTAGATGAATACATGGCCGGCCGTCACCCCGTACTGCTGCTGGATGAAGGCCAGAACTTGGTGTCCCGTGTAATTGATGCCATTTCTGACCTCACGAATTTCCAGACGGCGCAAACGAAGCTGATCACCGTCGTCATGCTGGCCCAAGACAACTTGCCGAAAAAACTGGAGCGCCACGATGCGTTCCGCTCACGCATTGCCGTGGTCGGACGCTTGGACCCGCTTTCTTTGGAAGAAATGACCGACATGATCGCGTTTCGGATCAAAACAGCCGGCGGCGGCGCCATAGACACTTACTTTGAGGAGCAGGCGCTCGCCGATGTCCACGCCATCACCAAAGGCGTCCCGCGCGATGTCTGTGTCCTCTGCGACGCCCTGTTTGTCAATGGCTACGTTCGCGACCAGCGCTTAATGACGACGGCTTTGGTCCAGCGGACGCTGTCGGAGATGAGCCGTGAAAAGAAATGGCCGGTCACATTGAAAAACACCGGAAAGTAACAGGAGATTTGTCCCGATGACTACGCTCGCCGAACTTCGGCTCGCCAACCTGCGCGAACAAAAAAAGTCCGCAGACGCCCCGGTACCGGAACCCGTTCCCACTCCCCCCGCCGCTCAGTCCAGTCTCCCCGAAGTGCCTGCCGCTTCTGCGCCTGTCTCCGTGCCGCCTGCCGAGCGCGAAGAAGACCTTGTCTTGTCGCAGTTCATCACGGATGACGCGGCGGCCCTTACCGAACCGCCCACGGCCGATCCTGACGCCGAAAAAAGCGCCGCGCTGATCGCCCGCGTCCAGGCCGCGCTGGCTCACAAAACTCTGCACCCAAACGGCGCGAAAGCCACGGTAGACATGTCACCCGCGCTCTTCCACCGGGCCAAGCGCTACTGCCTCGACCACGGCAACGTCACCCTCCGCCAGCTTTTCTTAGATTTGATGACCGCGTTTCTGGACGAAGAAGGCTATTAAGCATGGCAGAACTTGATGAAGAAGGTCTTTCTTCTTACTCAGTTGTTCATCTGCCGTTAGGACTGCCGTTTGAGATTGCCCTCCGGCTTCCCTTCTCGCGAAACCGTGTCATTTTCGGTAAAAACAGTTTATCGCGTTTACGACGACGAACTCCACTTAGTTCCGAAGATGCGGATGCCCATATCACTTTGGCTGCTTGTCTTCTCTCGGAGCAGCCTGTTCTGCCGAGCGCGGCAGGTGAAGCGGTCGCGCATTTGACTATTGCTCTGATTTTAATGCCATCCGATGAGGAAATCGGTGATGACGCGCAGCAGAAAGCGATGGTGCATCAATTTTTAGGTGATGCATGGATTGCTATGGGACAGCGAGCAGAAGCGCGAAGCCACTGGGAACATGCAATCGCCTTGGACCCGGTGGCACCGCCCTACGGGCTCTCAGGCCGGGCGCAGGAGATGCTCGACAAATACCCACAAGAATAGAAGTGCAGAGGCTTGTCTTGACGCCGGCCTTATTTTTTCTGTATAATCATATTAATCACGGATTCTACAGACAGCAGAGGATGAGGAACGATGTCAGGACATAGCAAATGGCACTCCATTAAGCACCAGAAGGGCAAGACCGATGCCCAGCGCGGCAAGCTCTTTACAAAGCTTGCCCGCGAGATCATTGTCGCCGCAAAGACCGGCGGTGGCAGCCCCGATTCCAATATTACGCTTCGGGCCGCGATTGTGCGGGCACGGGCGATCTCCATGCCCCAGGACAACATCAAGCGGGCGATTGCACGCGGGGTCGGCGGCGGCGAAGGGGCGAACTACGAAGACCTGACCTACGAAGGCTATGGCCCCGGCGGTGTCGCCGTGCTGGTCAACTGCCTCACGGACAACAAGCAGCGGACCGTCTCGGATGTCCGCTCGGTGTTCACCAAGACCGGCGGGCGGCTGGCGGAATCGGGCAGCGTCTCGTATTTGTTTGACCAAAAGGGCGTGCTGATTGTCGACCCTGGTGTCACGACCGAAGAAGCCCTGACCGAAGCGGCGATTGACGGCGGCGCGGAAGATATTCAGCCGACCGATGACGGCGGCTTTGAAGTGACAACGGCACTGGAAGATTTTGGGAACGTCCAAAAAGCGCTGGAAGCCGCCAAGATCGCCGTGGCATCGGCGGAGCTGACCATGCTGCCGCAGACGACGGTAGACCTGGCAGGCAAGGAAGCGGGCCAAGTGCTGCGCTTGATCGATCTGCTGGAAGACAACGACGATGTCCAGAAGGTCTACGCGAATTTTGACATCTCCGATGATGAGCTGGAAGCCGCCGAAGGCGGGCGCGGGTAGTGTAGAGGAGCAAGACGGATACAAGGGCGAACACAAGGTTCGCGCCCTAACATTCTTCGCCTTGCATTCTGTTTCTAACCCCATAGGGGCGAACCTTGTGTTCGCCCTTCGTGTCGGGGTTCGCCCTTCGTGTCGGGGTTCGCCCTTCGTGTCGGGGTTCGTCCGTTCTGTTTGCAATTTATCCTTTCGCCGAGGCTCAACCCTATGAACCGGCTTGCCGCGCGACTCTTATTCTTCTTTGTAAGCGCCGCCCTGCTGGCCGGTTTTCTTGTGTCGTCTGCCCATGCCGACGGCGGCCCAGCTTTGACCGCAAAGTTTGGGATCGCCGGGCGCTACAAGCCGGGCGGCTGGTGCCTGGTGACTGTTGGTGTTACCAATCCCGGCCCGGATACGCTTTCGGGTCAGGTCCAAATGGTTGCGGCAGAAACGAACAGCGGGCCGTCGCCGTTCGGGCCGCGCCGGGGGCGTCCCAACTCATCCCCAGCCGTATTCGCCTGCCCGGTCTCCGTTCCCGGCGGCACGGCTGCTCCCCGAATGTTTCCTCTGTACGTGCGCGGGATTGACCCAGGGCAGGCCGACCTCACGGTGCAGCTTGTGGAAGGCCGCGAGCGCGGCGAGGGGCGCGTCCTGGCGAAGATCAGCAACCAGAACCCGAACGAAGCCGCCGCGTTCACCGGCAGCCCGGTCACGTCCGGCGACCCGCTTTTCGTCGGCTTCGGCGGCGACCCCGGTGCGTTTTTGTTCCTGAACGGCCAGCGCCTGCCGGGCGCTCATCCCGCCCGCCCGCAGTTCCCTCAGCCCAGCGGCCTCGGCGCGGGGACGCTGCCGGCCTTCCAGGTAGCGGAAGCCGCCGCGGCGGACCTGCCGGACCGGGCCGCCGGATATGACGGCGTTTCGGCGTTTCTGCTACGGAGCGATGCGCCGCTGGATGCGCTGACGGAGGCGCAGGCGAACGCACTCAAAGTCTGGGTGGCAAGCGGCGGATATTTGATCGTGTGCGGCGGCTCCGATCCATCCCGCTTCGGCTCTGCGTTCTTCAATGGCCTTCTGCCGGCAACAGTCGGACCGCTTCTCGTGAAGGGAGGTTTAGCGCTTTCTCCGAAGCCGCTTCCCGGCGTCCATGTTTCCCCCTCTTCAGCACAACAGATGCCGTCCGTCAGCGGACCTTACGGCGCGGGAACGGTGATGCTGACTGCATCCGACCCCACTGTGCCGGCTTCCGCGAACCCGGCCGCTCCGATCTGGCGGACGCTTCTTTGGGGGCGTTTTTCCGACACTTCCACGGCCTCGGTGCTGGACACGACCGCCCAGCGCGAAGAAAGCTTCAATGCGTTTTACTTCGGCAATGCGCCGCCGCTGCTGTCGGAAGCCGTCATGCGCGGGCCGTCGCTCGATGCCCCCGGCACGGTCGTCATCGCGATCTTTCTGCTGGCTTACTTGCTCCTCTTGGTTCCCGTCAATTATTTGGTGCTGAAGCGGCTGGACCGCAAGGAATGGGCGTGGGGAACTATTCCAGCCCTGGTGCTGCTGTTCGCCGCCGGGACATTCGGGGTCGGCTACGCCGCAAAAGGCGGCAGCGTCTTCGTCAACCGGGCGGCGCTGGTCGAGACCCGTGCCGGAAGCCGGCAAGCGGGCGTTTATTCCGAAGTCGGCTTGTTTTCCCCGCGCCGGTCTTCTTATGACTTAGAGTTCACGGGCGACAATCTGGTTTCAGCCCTGCCGAACCCTGGCACCGACTACAGCGGGCGCGGCGGCGCTGGACAGGAAGCGGGTTCGGCGCAGTTTGTTGAGACCCCTGCCGGGGTGTCCCTGCCGAACACGCCGGTCAACATGTGGGCCATGCGAGCGTTTGATGTCCAGTCTGCGGCCGATTTGGGCGGAACGATTGACGGCAGCCTGACCGACAAGACCGGCACGGCGATGGGAGTGATTAAAAACGACACTCCCTATGCCTTGACCGATTGCGCCGTCTGTTACGGGGGGCGATGGCTGTCATTGGGTTCCCTCGCGCCGGGCGGGACGCTGGCGGTTCCGGGTGCCAGTCTTTCCCGCGCCCAGACGGGAGATCTGGCCGTGCCGTCGTCCCCCGCTGCGGGGTCAAGCGACATCAACGCGCGGATGCAGGCATCGCTCGCCGCGTTCTTCCGCTCCCTGGGCCAGCGCCAGCCGAATTACAGCGGCATGAACACAGGCTCCGCCTACGCACCGGCGCAAGGGGAAGCCCTGTTTGCCGGCTGGAGCCGTGACCCGCATTTGGCCGGGCCGGTTCCGAAGATTGACGGCCAAGCGGTGACGGAAAACGACGAGAGCCTGATCATCGTTCACCTGCCGGTGTCCGGCGCTCCGCTGCTGATGACTTCCATTCTGCCGAGGCCCAGTGTGGGTTCCGGCGCTTTCTTCGGCCCCGGCGGCTTCGGCGTCGTCGGGCGAGCAACGCTTTCCTACCGGCAGGCTCTTGACATTCGGACCCTGAGCGCTGGACAGGCCGCTGCGCTGACTGGTCATGTCACCCGCCTGCGCGGCACGATTACCGGCGTGTCTCAAAGCTCCCGCTTCAACAGCACGACGCTGAGCTTTGCGCCGAACGCCGCACCGGCGGGAGTCACAGCATCGCTGCCGTTCTGCGGCTGGCGGAACCCAGCCGCACGAACATTAGTCGGACGGGAAGTTGTGTTAACTGGAACCCTGACCCGCTCAAGCGGCGGCTTCGTGCTTGCCGTCGCCCACCCAAACTGGGTTCAGATCGTCCCTTAATCGCTCATGGGCATTTTTATCAGTAATCCGGTCTTGGAGCGCGAAGTGCGCGGGCGTCTGCGGCTGCGTCCGAAAGGGCGCAAGGCGGCAAACATTTGGGTAGCCCGGCTGCTCGGCGTTGTGGTGGTCTACTACTACGCCCGCGGCCTGCTCGGCATTTGGGGCGGAACGCCGCAGGATGCCCGCGAGCTTTGGCCTCTGCTGGTCTACGGCGTCCTGGGCTTGATTGTCCTGCTGGCCCCGGCGCTGGCGGCGACCGCGATCTCTACAGAGCGGGAACAGCAGACATGGGAAATTCTGGCGACGACCCGGCTGACGGGGGCGGAAGTGCTGCTCGGCAAGTGGCTGGGGCGGCAGATTATCCCCTGGCTTCTCCTCGTGATTTTGCTCCCGTACATGGCGGTCTGCACGGCCCATGCCCAGCTCGGCTGGTGGATGCTGCCCGTCATACTTTGCTTCTTTCTGGTGACAACGGCCTGCTACAGCGCCCTCGGTCTGCTTTGCTCGTTTCAAGCAAAACGCACGATGACCGCAACCGCGTCCGCGCTCACCGCTTCGGCGTTGTTGTGCCTGGGAACAATCATCATCAACCAAGTTTTTATCATGCTGCTGACGCCCAGCCAGTCCAGCACGGAATGGCCGGTGCTGTGGATCAATCCGTTTTACATTCTGGGGCCGCTGATGCACAGCTTGTCGCCAGACACATCGAGCGGTTTCGACCTAACCGCCGACCCGACTGCACCTTTTTGGTATTTTGTGCTTTCAGCGGGCGCTACGGTGGTGGCGCTTGTATTTATGGTACGCCGCTACCACCAGGCGGTTCGGGGACGGAGCTAAACGATTTTTATGATCCAAATTGAACATCTCACAAAAGAATACAAGGGACTGACGGCGGTGAAAGACCTCAGCCTTCATTTAGAAGCCGGAGACATCTTCGGGTTTATCGGGCCGAATGGGGCGGGCAAGACGACGACCATCAAAATGCTGGCGACTCTCTTGAAGCCGACTTCCGGCAAAGCGCTGATTGACGGCATTGATGTGGTGGAGCATCCCGAAGCCGTGCGCGGGCGGATCGGCTACATGCCCGCGTTCTTCGGCATTTACGACGACATGCGGGTTTGGGAATACCTGGACTTCTTTGCCGGCGCGTACCGGCTGCCGAAGGTGCAGCGGCCTCGCATCATTGATGATGTATTAAGTCTTACAGATTTAGGAGGAAAGAAGGACAGTTATGTGGAAGAATTGTCTACCGGCATGAAGCAGCGCCTTTGCCTTGCCAAGACTTTGATCCACGATCCGAAAGTCTTGCTCCTCGACGAGCCGGCATCCGGGCTGGACCCCCGCGCCCGCATTGAAATCAAGGAGCTGTTCAAAGAGCTGAAGGCAATGGGCAAGACGATCATGATCTCGTCGCACATCCTGCCGGAACTGGCGGACTTCTGCAACAAAGTCGGGATTATCGAGCGCGGCGAAATGCTGGTGTCCGGCGACGTGCAGGACATCATGGACCAGGTGACGGGCGGGCGGACTCTGGAAATCCGGCTTTTGGACAGTTTGGATAAAGCCGCGCATCTGCTGGCTGATGCGCCCGGTGTCCGAGCCGTGCGCTCCGTCGACTCCCATCTGCAAGTAGATTTCACCGGCAGCCCCGAAGCGCAGGCGGACCTCAACACGCTGCTGGTGACGCACGGCCTGCGCGTCCTCGCGTTTACCGAGCAGGCGATGGATCTGGAAGACATCTTCATGAAAGTCACCAAAGGTTTGGTTCAGTGAGAAAGAAAGAATAGGACGCAAATTGCAGACAGGCAAAGGACGCCGCTAATGCAAGGGCTGTTCCGAGTAGGAATCTTGGGGTTTTCGCGGCGCATCGGAGCGTTCTCGGAGCTTGGCCTGCGATCCTGGGAAGAAGCGGGCTGCGCGGCGGTAGAAGCAGCCCTGATGCGTGGCAACGAGCAGGTCTATACCGTGCATCGGCCGATGGTCGTTCGGATCACGCGCCGAGGCGTCCAAAAACTTCTGCGAGACTGGTGCGACGCGCCGCACCCCGAGTCGCGCTGCCACCTGATCCTGACAGTCGGGGCAGCGGGCTTTACGAAAGCCGACATCGTGCCGGAAGCCACGCATCCGCTCTTGACCCAGCACCTGCCCGGTATTTGCGAGATGCTGCGCCGGGCTGTCGCCGAGGCCGGCTATCCGTTAGACAGCGTCACGCGCGGCCACGCCGGCATCCGGCGCGGCACGCTCCTCATCAACCTGCCTGGCGACCTCCACGGTCACGCCAACCCCGCACCTTTGTTCGCGGCTACTGAGGCCCTCCTGCCGATCCTCCCCACGCTCCTCGCCGA
The DNA here is from genome assembly GCA_964252595.1 of uncultured Armatimonadales bacterium. Classification (GTDB taxonomy): domain Bacteria; phylum Armatimonadota; class Armatimonadia; order Armatimonadales; family Capsulimonadaceae; genus JANXMY01. The sequence goes on along the minus strand of CAXUNT010000001.1, from coordinate 36,724 downwards.
CATCGAGGCGCTCCGCAGTTGACCCTCGCCGCCCAAACGTGATATACTGTGGGTATGACGGAGCCGTCCAATGCTGCTGCCGACTTGTCGCGCTACTCTGTTCTAGGACGGCAGCCCGCTGAAGTCTTTTGCCCGGCCTCGCCGGAAGAAGCGCAAAAGTTTGTGCGTGAACATGCCGGCAAGGCGCTTGTCCCGTGGGGCGAGGGAACACGCCAATGTCTCGGCTATCCGTTAGAGCGCTACGATGCGGCGCTGGTGACGACGGGCCTCACCCAGATCACCGAATACGAGCCTGCCGATCTCACCATCACGGCGCAGGCGGGCGTGACAGTGACGCAGCTACAGGCGGTTCTTGCACAGCACGGCCAGTGCCTGCCGCTCGACATCGCGCGGCCCGACGTGCAGACACTCGGCGGGGTCATCGCGGCCCGTGCGAACAGCCTGCGGCGATTTTCCAGCGGCAGCGTCCGGGACTTGCTGCTCGGCGTTTCGGTGATCAACGGCCGGGGCGAAGTGGTCAAAGGCGGCGGCAAAGTCGTCAAGAACGTAGCTGGCTACGATCTGCCGAAGCTGTATTGCGGCTCGCTTGGCACGCTGGGACTGATCACGGAAGCGTCGCTGAAAGTTTCGCCTCTGCCGGAAGCATCGGCGACGGTCGCTCTGCCCCTAGATGCCCAGCATAACAGCGAAGACGTTTTAGACCATCTGCTTGGCTCGGATCTCGCGCCGTCGTTTTGCTTTCTGCTCAGTCCTGGGGCCTCCGCATCAGTGGTTCCCGGTGCCGACGACGCGCAGTACGTGCTGCTTGGCTTTGACGGCGACAGCGAAGCGGTGGACTGGCAGGTCCAAACGCTCGGCGCAGGCTGTCTGGAAGACGCTTCAGCGCAGCGCGTCCGCGCGGCCCTGCGCGATTTTACCTTGAGCGCCGCGCCGATGACCGCCGAGTTTCATATACTATCGTCGCAGGTCGGGGCCTTTTCACGGATGCTGGAATGGACCGCCCGGCGCAGCGGGTTCACAGCGGAAGTGGCGTCCGACGCCGCGCTCGGCCTGATGACCGCACATTTCGCGCCCCAATCCGAAGATGCCGACTGGGCGAAGTTTTACGCCGACCTCAAAGACAAAGCCGACCGCTGCGGCGGCTCGTTCATCATCACGCGGATGCCGGAAGCTCTGCGCGGGGCCGACGTTCCTGTCTGGTCGCCTTTGCTGCCCGACTTCGGCCTGATGGCTCGTCTGAAAGAAACGCTTGACCCAGCCCGGATGTGGAACCCCGGCCGGTTTGTGGGGAAGCTATGACGAAGACGCAGCATGAACAAGATTTGATGGCATGTGTCCACTGCGGCCTCTGCCTGCCGGCCTGCCCGACGTACCTGGAAACCGGAAGCGAGGCGGACAGCCCGCGCGGGCGGCTCGTGCTGATGCGGCAGATGCATGAAGGCCGCTTGTCGCCGTCCGACGCCGATGTCACGCGCCACTTAGACCTGTGTTTAGGCTGCCGCGCCTGCGAGACCGCCTGCCCGTCCGGGGTTCCCTACGGCCGCATCCTGGAAACGGCCCGCGAGCGGATCCTTGCCGAGCGTGTCCGGCCCGCGCTGACGGATGCGTCCCGGTCGGCGCTTCTCGGTACGCTGACGCAGCCGAAGCGCATGACGATTGCTTTGCGGATGGCTCAGGTCGCGACTGGCGGTGTTATCCCCGCGCCGGCTGTGCGGCTGCTGTCCGGCTCTGCCAGTGCTGCCTTGCAGACGCCGCAGACGCCGGAAACGCTTTCGCCGCCGCTGCCGCCGGTGGTGACGCCGGCAGTCGGCGTCAAACGCGCCCGCGTCGGCATTTTGTCCGGCTGCGCCATGCGCGTCTTATTCGGCGATGTCAACACCGACACGGTGCGGGTGCTGGCCGCGAACGGCTGCGAGGTTCTTGTCAACCGCCGTCAAGGCTGCTGCGGGGCGCTGCACGGCCATAATGGCTACGGCGACGAGGCCCAATCGCTTGCCCGGTCACTCATTGACGCTTTTACGCCGCTGGGTGGCCTGGACGCCATTGTCGTCAACTCCGCGGGCTGCGGCTCACAAATGAAAGAATACGGGCAGTTACTCGCCGATGACCCGGCCTATGCCGCCAAAGCGGCGGTGTTCGCTTCAAAGGTCCGCGATGTCAGCGAATGGCTGGACGAAATCGGCTGGGTCGCCCCGCTAAAGCCTGCCTTGAATCCGCCCGTAACGATGACCTACCATGACGCCTGCCATCTCGTACATGGACAGGGAGTGCGCGATGCCCCCCGCGCCCTGCTGGCGCGTCTGCCCGGCACGCGCTGGGTCCCGCTGCCTGAAAGCGAAGTCTGCTGCGGCTCGGCAGGCATCTACAATCTCACCGAGCCGGACATGGCCCGGCGTTTGCAGACCCGCAAGCTGGACCATCTACTGTCCACTGGCGCGTCGGTGATTGCGACCGGCAACCCCGGCTGTTTAGCTTGGATTGCATCGGGCCTCAAAGAGCGCGGCCTGCCGGACATCCGCGTTGCCCATCCGGTGACGCTTCTTGCGGAAGCTTTAGCTTCCTTTACCAGCAATAAGAGAAGTTGAACATTTTGCGCCCCCATTATGGCTGGTACATTTTCTGGTGGATTGGATTGTGGGTGCTGATTACTGTTGTTACTACACTGCCAGAACTTCACGAGCGTGCGGTCTTCTTATCTCATGGAAAGTCCGCGGAGATTGTGGATCAACTGTCGCCCTTGATAGCATCCCATACTTTTTTTGAAGTTCTATTGGGCTTGATCTGGGGAACGTTTTCTTGGCTTTTGCAGTGGGGTGGCCTCAGTTTGTTGAAGCGATCTGCCATACCGAAAGTTTTGCAGCGAAGAGGGATATTTTACCCATGCATTGTGTGGCCAGCCCGCAACAATTTTAGTTGCTGTCTTGGAAGGGGTAATTATAGGGTGGCCGCTGGCTGGGGCAAATACAGAAACGGTGAATTTTGACATCAGCGATGCGCCTTTTGTAATGATTACCGACCGCAGTATTATGATTGAGTTTGTCGGCATTATTGTAGCGTTCGTTCTGCCGTCTCTTGTCGCCGGCTGTATGGCTACACCTAAAGGCAAAGAATTATGCTGACACAACACGTTCACGAATTGCAGCAGGACCTCATTGGCCTGCTGGACCACCAAGACACGCTGAACGCGCTGTCCGAAGCGGTGCTGACGGCGTTTAATACCGGTCATAAGCTGCTGACCTGCGGCAACGGCGGGTCGGCGGCGGAGGCGGCGCATCTGGCGGAAGAGTTTACCGGACGCTTTTACCGGGAACGGAAATCCCTGCCAGGGATGTGCCTGTCGGTGGACGGCACGGTCTTGACCTGCATCGCCAACGACTACGGCTTCGACGAAGTGTTCGCCCGGCAGGTGCATTCTCTGGGAATGCCCGGCGACGTTTTGATTGCGTTCACCAGCAGCGGCAGCTCGGAAAACATTCGGCGGGCGCTGGTCACGGCGCGGGAACGCGGGGTCATCACCGGGTTGTTTACGGGAAAGACCGGTGGCAAGTGTCGGGGGCTGGCCGATTACGAGCTGTGCGTGCAGAGCGTCAACCCTAGCGCCATGCGGATTCAGGAGTGCCATCAAGTGCTGCTGCATACGCTCTGCGAGTATGTCGAAGTCAAGCTGCTGGGGATTAGATGAGGGCATAGGGGCGCGAGGGAGCGAACTCCCTCGCTGGAAGGTGTTAGGAAACGCCGCCTGTCCAGGGAACAGAATACCGGTCACCTCGAACCTCTTCTGTCCCCTGGACAGGCGGGCGATGCCTTTCCAGCGCGGACGTTCACGTCCGCGTTTTAATAGCAAAGAACGAAAATTATGGCATTTTGTGATAAACTGGCGGCAGGCATCCCGACGCTTTCCTACGAGTTCTCACCGCCGAAGAACCCGGCGGATTGGGCGACACTCTATTCGACGCTCGGTCAGATCGCGCGTCAGGCCCCCGACTTTGTTTCGGTGACTTACGGCGCTGGCGGCTCCAATCGGGAAAAGACGGTAGATTTGGTGAGCCGGATCGAGCGCGAACTGGATATTGAGTCCGTGCCGCACCTCACCTGCGTCGGCCATTCCAAAGAGGAGATCCGCAAGATTTTGACCACGCTGCAAGCTGCCGGCATCAATCACCTGATGGCTCTGCGCGGTGATGCGCCGAAGAACGATCCGTCGTACCATCCCCATCCCAGTGGGTTCGCCCATGCCAGCGATTTGATCGAGTACGCCGAAGCGAACTTCAATTTCCATGTCGGCTGTGCGTTTTATCCCGAAAAGCACCCGGATGCCGCGCATTTAGACGACGACATCCGCTGGCTGAAGCACAAAGAAGACTGCGGCGCAGAGTTTGCGACCTCCCAGCTTTTCTTTGACAATGCCTTTTATTACGAGTTTCGCGACCATGCCGCCAAAGCCCAGATTGCCATGCCGCTGATCGCCGGTATCCTGCCCGTGACTTCTCTGTCTCAGCTTGCCCGCATCAGTGAGCTGAGCGGCCAGAAAATCCCGCAGAAGCTGCTGGACGCGCTAGGCGACGGCCCGGACAAAGATATTCAGGAGCGCGGCATCGAGTATGCGACCCAGCAGTGCCGCGACCTCCTGCAAAACGGCGTGCCGGGCATCCATTTGTACACGTTTAACCGCGCGGCGTCCGCCGTCAAGATCACGAAAACGCTCCGCGCCGAAGGCTGGTTTCCGGTCACGCCCAAAGGCAAATGAGCTTTTCTTCCGCTTACAGCAGCATCTTCTTATAGCAGCATTTTCTGGCCGGACCGGGCGGAGGCGGCAATCGCATCCAGCGCGTTCATGTTGTGCAGCGCGTCAGCCGAAGGCAGCAGAAAGTTCTCCTGGCCCAGCAGGCGGCAGGACATCGCTTCGACTTCGCCCGCGTACATATTGCCGGATTTTGAGGCTCTGTCTTCCGTTTCCCCCGCGTAGGACAGCCGGTAATCGCCCGCTTCCGGCTTGCCGCCGGACCGCAGGCCGCCAAGCAGGAAGCGCGGAATGCTGACCGAGGCATCGCTGCCGACGATCTCATACGAGGCCCGGAACGACAAGGAAAACGAGCAGTCAATCAAAGCCATACCAGTCGTGCCGAACTCCAACAGCGCGGTCGTGGTCGTATCAATCCCCGTGTTCGGGTCGTACAAAGACTTGGCCGTCGCCGCCGTCGGCTCTGCGCCGAACGCCATCCGGGCGATGTTGACGCAGTAGCAACCGACATCAAACAAAGCCCCGCCGCCCGCGCCAGGGTCGCGCCGGTAGTCGGCGAGATCAGTCTGCACGAACGAGTACGACGCCCGCACGAGATGCACCGCGCCGAGGCCGCCGCCGCGCACGATGTCGTGAATCTCCTGCTGCAAGGGGTGGTAGCGGTACATGAACGCTTCGGACAGCACGACCCCGTTGGCATCCGCCGTTTCCAGCATTTCCTCGGCTTCCACCGCGTTCAACGCCAGCGGCTTCTCGCACAGGACGTGCTTGCCGTTGTTCATCGCTTCCACCGCCCAGCCGAGATGCAGCTTGTTCGGCAGGGGCAGGTAAACCACGTCTACATTGTCGTCAGCAATCAGCGAGTCATAATCGCCGTAAGCCGCCACGTCCGGCCCATAAGCCGCCGCGATTTCTTTGGCGCTGCCGAGATTGCGCGAGGCCACGGCGGTCAACTCAGCGTGCGGGCTGTCCAAAATCGCCGGGATGACCCCTTTTTGCGCGATCTGCGCCGTCGCCCCCACCACGCCCCATCGTATTTTTCGTGTTTCCGCCATTGCTGCTCCTGTCCGTCTTTTACCGTCGTCATACGACTGGATTTGTGCAGGATTTTCCCCGCGTCCCCGCGTATTCTACCCGCATGAACGCCCGCTTTATACCCCTGCTTGCCGCAGCTTGTGTGCTGCTGGCGGGCTGCCACGAAAACACACCGCCGCAGGTCACCTCCACGCTATCGCCGCATGATGAAGCCGTCGCCGCGAACCAGCTTTTTCTCAACCAAAAGACCTTTGACCCGTGGGTTCTCAAAAGCACAGATGCAAACAACTCGATACCACTTTATGCCAGCAATGGAAAAGTCAGCATTTTGCTGTCCCAGGATGGAAAAGTTGTCGGTGGCTTCCGAGCGGGCGTTTACCAGGCCGGGCAAATCAAGCCGCTTAATCAAGCCGAACTTGCCGATACTAAGACCTTTGGCATTAAAGAAGGTCCCGCAGAACCCCGCGCCCTTAGCTTGGGAGATATGCAGGCAGGACTGTTTTCAATACAAGGCAGCAATGTGGAAAGCCCCAGCCTGCGCTTTTACAGCAAGCGGAACTGGACGCATATTTGGCAGACTTCGGACATTGTTATACAGGGCGACCCGGAAGCGCAGCAGGTGACTCATGCGAACCTATTTTACTTGCTTTCGTCCACCTACCCCGGCTCCGATTATTCCATCCCGCCGATGGGATTGTCGTCGGACATCTACGGCGGGCATATCTTCTGGGACGCCGAAGTCTGGATGATGCCGGCATTGATCGTTCAGCACCCGGACTATGCGAAGTCTATTATTGACTACCGGTTCAAGACGCTGGAACAGGCGAAGAAGAACGCCCAAGCGCACCGGTTCTCAGGAGCCGAGTACCCTTGGGAGAGTGCGGACACCGGCGCGGAAATGGCTCCGGCGGAGTTCGCGCAGGAGCGGCATATCACGGCGGATGTCGGCTGGGCGGCTTGGCAGTATTACCTATGGACAGGCGACAAGAAGTATTTGCAGGCGGAAGGCTGGCCGGTGCTGTCGGCGACGGCGGCGTACTGGGTTTCCAGAGTCAGCAGAGGCGCGGACGGCAAGTACCGTATTCTGAAGGTGCTGTCGCCGGACGAAACGGCGGGCGTGGTCAATGATGATGCCTACACCAATGCTGTGGTGCAGGCGAACCTCCGCGCGGCGTCTGCGGCGGCAAAAGCAGTCGGGCAGCCTGCCGACCCGCGCTGGCAAACAATCGCTGATGGCCTGTATTTCCCCTACGATAAAACGCGCGGCATCCCCGCCGAAAACGATGCGCCGATGACCGACCGCTTTTCCGCCAAGCAGGCCGACACGCTGCTGCTCCTGCACCCGCTCCACCAGCCGTTTGACAGCCAAACAGCAGGCAGGATGCTGGACTTTTATTCGGCGCATACGATCCAAAACGGCCCGGCGATGACGGCTTCGATGCAGGCGATTGTCGCGGCCAAGCTGGGACGCGGGCAGGCGTCATTGGACCAGTTCCATGACAGCTACCGGCCCTTCTTGCGCGGGCCGTGGGATGCGTTCGCCGAAAAGCGCAGCTCCAACCGTGTCTACTTCTGCACCGGGATGGGTGGCTGTTTGCAGAGCGTTTTGTACGGCTTCGCGGGCCTGCAAGTCGCCGAACCGGGGCAAGCAGCGGCGGGAACGAAGATCGCGGGCGACGGCATCGCATCGCTCTACGCCAACCCGCACCTGCCTCCGGGGTGGGGCGGGCTGAACGTGAACGGGATCAAGTTTCACGGCAAAGCCTACAACGTCGCGATTGCGCCTGGTAATCACCTGACACTGACGGCAGCGCATTGAGAGAGTTTTACCGAAACCCGCTGCTGCGTCTGCGGCTGGCTCTCCTGCTGGGGCTGTTTCTGGTCGCCGCCGGGACGCTGGGTTATGTCGTGATTGAGCGGATGTCGTTCCTCGACGCGCTCTTTATGACCGTGATCACGCTGAGCAGCGTCGGCTACGGCGAGGTGCAGCCGCTGGATGTGCCGGGCCAGATTTTCACCATCATTTTGATTGTGGTCGGTATCGGCACCGCCGCCTAGCTGTTCACAACCGTGCTGGAAACTCTGACCAGCGAGCAGACCCGGCGCACGCTGGCGCAGAAACGGATGAACCGCGTGATCAACTCTCTCCACAACCACTACATCGTCTGCGGCTACGGGCGCATCGGCCGCCAGATTTCGGACGGGTATACCCAAAACAAAATCCCATTTTTGGTCATCGAGCGAGACCCGGATCGGATCAGCGATCTGCGCGACGCGGGCATTCCCTGTGTCGAGGGTGATGCGGCGGACGACGCGGTGCTGGTGTCAGCCGGCATCCACCGGGCGGCGGCGCTGATTGCGGTGACGCCGACCGATGCGTCCAACACGTTCATCGTGCTGTCGGCGCGGGGCATTCGTGCGGACCTGTTCATTGTCGCCCGCGCCGACGCTCCGCAGAATGAAGCCAAACTGCTCCGCGCGGGGGCCAGTAAAGTCATCTCGCCGTATACACTCGGCGGCCGCTGGATGGCCGCGACTGCGATTAATCCGGCTCTCACCGACTTCATCGCCGCGATCACTCAGGCCGACCCCGCGGAGTTCGCCGTGCGTGAAGTGCAGGTTTCGGCGGCGTCGGCCTTTAACGGGCAGACGTTTGGGGACGCGCAGTTCAAGCAGAAGACTGGAGCGCAGGTGGTCGCCATGCGCCCCGCGTCTCAGATCAGCGGCTTTTTCCCGAACCCGCCGTATGAGCGCCGGATCGTCGCCGGCGACGTTCTCATCGCCCTCGGCTCCCCGGCGCAGCTCGCCCAGCTTTCGAGCCTGCTTCAGTAGAACATTGCCGACCAGAGCTGCCGGAAGGCAAAAAGATTGACAGCAACGCCGCGCTGTGTTACGATGCAGAAAACAACGGCCGCAAAGGGAGAAGCTATGAAGATACATTCCGTCTTGCTCTGCACTACTGGAGCGCTTGCTGTGATTAGCGCCGCCGGCTGCGGGGGAAGCTCCTCATCCGGCATGAGTGCGCCGACGCTTATCCCCCGCTCGGTATCGGCGATATTAACCAACGGCCTGACCGGAACGCTGACTGAGGATCGAACGACTGTCGCTAAAGGCGGAACCGTGACTTACACGCTGACCCTGAGCAACGCGACAGCCCAGCCGATCACTTACCAGCCTGTCATCAGCGGTCAAGGAAACTTTACAGTGAAAGACCCCTCCGGCAACATTGCTTATCCGACCGGCGCATTTCCCCAACTGGTCTTGGTAGGCCCAAGCACGACGCTTGCGCCGGGCCAGTCGGCGGCTTACGATACTGAGACTGTCGGCAGCGGCACTGGAAGCTTTTCCCTTTCCGGCCAGTACGATGCCACCGCGAACTTCGACGTGAAACAGGGCGCGACTGCGACCTCGCCCGGTGCAGATGGTTTCGGGGCTGCCGGCCCGCTGCCCGTCGCCGTGCAGTGATGCTCACTGCGCCAGCAGCACGTTGCCGACTGAGGCCAGCCATTCGCGGTCGGCTTCGCGCAGTCCTTCGCCAATTTCCACTTCCTCGCCTCGGCCCTGAATGAAAAGTGTTCCGGCATCCAGGCCCGGCGGCACCCGGCGCAGGGTAAACCCGCGCACGTCTGCTCGCCTCAGCGCCCGCGTTTTTGCGTGTCCCCACTCCGAGCGCTCAATTTTGAGCCAATCGCCGTCCAAAGTCAGTGTTTCGTGGAAAAAGATGGGGCGAAGGATCGCCGCGAGGGTGAACACGCCGAGCGCTTCCGCCAGTGCCAGCGCAAACAGCAGAAAGCCGACTTGATGCTTCAGCGGGACCGGCAGGCCACTCGGCGCGATTTGGGCCATGCCCAGCACGCTTTTGTTTTCCAGCAGCAGCATAAGGCCGGTATACAGCGCGACCAGCAGGTTGCCAAGCAGCACAGCGGCAAAAAAGAAAACAATCAGGGAAACGCCGCGCGGCGGCAGGGTAATCGTTACGGAATTGCCGTCAGTGACAATTTTAATGCGGCAGCCGCCGGGCCGCTCCCCAGCCCCCGGCACTTCGCTGAGGTCGGCTGCCATCACGGTTGACTTTCCAGCAAACGCCGGAGGGCGGCATAGTCGGCTTCCTGCGCGGCGTGGCTGCGCCCGGTGGGACTAATCACGACTTGCGGCGACGGATGGTACAGCGGGAACAAAGTCAAGCGGTTCCACCAAACCGCCGTCGCGGCCTGGATGCGAAGCGAATACTCGTGCGGGCAGAGGAGATGCAGCGCGGCCAGCGCTTTGCTGCCAAGAGTGACAATAATTTCGGGCTGAACCACGTCCAATGTTCGGGCCAGAAATGCGGAGCAGGCGCGAAGCTCGGCCGCCGACGGCGGGGCATTCGTGCCGCGCTCAGTGCGGGGATTGCAC
>CAXUNT010000001.1:7174-26543 GCA_964252595.1 uncultured Armatimonadales bacterium | reverse complement strand
TGGTGACAAACACATCTTCGCGCCGCAGTTCCGCCGACGCCAAGTACCGCCTGAAGTTGCGGCCCGACGCATCGCCGGTCAGCGGGATGCCGCCTTTGTCCCCGCCAAGCCGGCCCGGCGCTTCGGCGACAAACAAAATTCGCGCCGACAGGGGACCGTTCGCGGGCGTCAACACGCGCCGCCGCCCTTCCATGCGCGGGCAAGCCCGGCAGGCTTGGGCATCCCGGACAAGCGCGGCAAACTGCGCTTCTTGCGCTTCCGTACTCTGGGCGCTCACAGTTCCAGCTTGTCAAAGCGGCCTGCGCCGGGGTCAAGCTCTTTTTGCAGGACTTGGTAGGCTTCTTCCACTCTTTGCAGGATGATCTGCGACTCGGACTGTTCCACCGAGCCGTTTGGAAAACGTGACGGGGCGCAGCGCTCGCGCAGCTTGTTGACAGCGGTTTGGATGGTCAAAAAATCGGAGCCGGGCGGGACACCGATGATTTTGTACGCGGTCTGGAGCGGATCGGTCGCAGTTTGGCTGACAGGCCGCACTTCCGTGCGGGCGGCGGTCTCGCCCCGCGCGGCGGCGATCTTCGCTTGGGCGCGGGCCATCGGGTCATCGGAGCTTGCCAGGCCGGATTGGATGTCATCGCGGTTTAAGGCACGGGTCAGCTCTTCTTGGGCGCTGTCGCTGATGTCGCTGACCCGGCCTTTGGCTTCGTCGAGGTAGATTTTCGCAAGGCGGAGCGACCGCCCCAATAGGTTGCTCATAGTGTTTGATTACGCCGCAGTGCCGCCCCCGCCGCCTACCCGTGCTTCCAGTTCCTGAAGCTGGCGGTCAATGTCGGATGCACTGGTAGTTGCTGTGTGGGGCGTGGCGGCGCTGACCGACGGCTTCGGAGCCAAGCCGAGGCGCTGCTCCATTTGGGCCAGTTCATCGTCGGCAGCACTCGACGCTTGAACATCGTCGAGGCCCGCCAGCCTGCCGCTCAGGCTTTCGCGGGCAAGCTCGGTTCGCGCCTGGCCTTCCGAACGGGCATTGGAGATTTTCGCTGCGGCCCGCTCAAATGCCTGATCGGTGCCGTCGGCCGACATGCCTTCCAGCGCCTTGTTCATCGAGTTCTCGATCTGGGCCTGTTTCCACTGAGCCTTCATCGAAAGTGCCTGAGCGGTCTTCGCCCGGATGCGCTCTTCCTCGCGCCGCATGGCCTGCTTGACGGCGTCCGTAGTTTCCAGTGCCTGGGCCAGCGACGCTTTGGTCGAAGTCAGCGTGTTGTCGTACTGGCCTTTCTCAATGAGAAGCTGGCGAGCCAGATCGCGATCACCATTTTTCAGGGCGATTTCTGCCTTTGCGCCGAGATTATCCACCATCTTCTGGGTCTGGTCCACCAGCGCCTGTAAGTTGTTCTTCTGGGTAATGGCCTGCACCGCTCGCTCGCGGTTCTTCGCCTGGGCCTCACGCATTTCCTGCTGGGCCTGCTGAAGCAAAATCTCCGGGTCTTCGAGCTGGTCCAGCTTGAACCCCAGCAAGCCCTTCATGTAGCGCATAATTCGACTGAGCATGGACTATCTTCCCTTCGGATGAAAACTTCTGTTTTTTATGACACGCAAGCGCGAAAAAAGTCGCAAATTTCTTTGCTGGTTTCATTATATCAGACAAGGTGCGCTTTTGCATCACTGTTTTGCTTCACTGTCCCCAAGTTCTGTGCGAAAACTCTCCTGCGGGTACAATACACCCATGCCTGACGATGAAACAATCTGTGCGCTTGCCACCCCGCCGGGAACCGGCGGCCTCGGCGTGATCCGAGTAAGCGGCTCCCAAGCATTTGCGGTCGTGGATGCCGCCACGCGCGGCGGCAGGCCGTGCGCGTCGTTTGCCGGCCACACGCTGCACCGGAGCCGCGTCATTGATGCCGGCGGCGGAATCATTGACGATGTTCTTGTCTCCGTCTTCCATGCCCCCCGCTCGTACACCGGCGAAGATGTCGCCGAAATTTCCGCCCACGGCAGCCCGCTGATCTTGGGCCAGATTTTAGCGCGTCTGCTGACGGGCGGTGCCCGGCTGGCCCGGCCCGGCGAGTTCACCGAGCGGGCGTTTCTGAGCGGCAAAATGGACCTCGCCCAAGCCGAAGCCGTTGCGGATCTCATTGCCGCTCAAACCGCGCAGGCCCAAACACTGGCCCGGCGGCAGAGCGAAGGTAAACTCAGCCGCGCCGTGGGGGCCATCCGCCACGGCATTCTCGGCGTGCTGGCTCAGATTGAAGCGACGATAGATTTCCCCGAAGATGTCGGCGAGCTGGACACGGCGGCCTGCGAAGCCGCATTGTCGGACACAGGCCGTCAAATTGACGACCTGCTGGCAGCCGCCGACAGCGGCATTTTGGTCCGTGAAGGTCTGTCCGTCGTTCTCGCCGGCCGTCCCAATGTCGGCAAGTCGTCGCTCCTGAACGCGCTGCTTCGGACCGATCGGGCGATAGTTACGCCCATTTCCGGCACGACCCGCGACACGCTGGAAGAAACCGTCAATCTGAACGGCGTCCCGCTGCGCTTATCCGACACGGCGGGCCTGCGGGAGACAACGGATGAAGTGGAGCAGATCGGCGTCGCCCGTACCCGTGACAGTATCGGCCGCGCCGATTTGATCCTGCTTGTCCTAGATGCCGAGGTGGGGGAAACACCCGAAGACGCCGACTTGCGCCGGACACTGGAAGATCGCCCGCACCTGCTTGTTTGGAACAAGTGGGACTTGTCGGCCCATCTCGCATTGCCGTCGGAAGGCATTGCCGTCTCCGCGCTGACCGGCTGGAACCTGGAGGCCCTGGAAGCCGCTCTTCTTCAGACGGCCCTCGGCGGGGCGACAAGCGTTCCTGAAAGCGCCCTTGTCACCCATGCTCGGCACAAGCAGGCGCTTCAAGCCTCAGCAGAGCAAATTGACGCGGCCCGGCAGTCGCTCGCTTCCGGCCTTCCGGCGGATTTTGCGTCCATTGACTTGCGCGGGGCATTGAGTGCCCTCGGCACAATTACTGGGGAGACTGCGACGGAAGACGTGATCGCAGAGATTTTTTCGCGTTTCTGCATCGGCAAGTAATTTGCGTGTTTAAGCGCCGCCCAAGACGGGCATAATTTTCTTGTTAGACAACTGCATAACGACAATCGCATACTGCCCCACAATTGAATAAAGACAATTCTATATTGCCCACAACTGAATACCGTAAAATTAAACAATGCAAAAAACGAGCGGCCTCCGATTTTCCGGAGGCCGCTTTTTCGCGTCAACTTTTAACGCAGGGAAGCATAGGGGCGGCGGGAGATGCCACAGAGTTTAATCCGTAGCCGCTTCTGCCGCCTCAATCTGTGCCTCTTTTGTGGCTCCTATTTCCCCGGCCTTGGTTTCTTCTGCCTGCGCTTCCTCCGGCTTCGGCTCCTCCGGCGGCTGCGGGATGCGTTGGTTTTCCGCGTCCTCCACTTCCACGGCTCCGTAATAGGCCACCGGGCTGCCGATCCGCAAAGCCCAGCCCTGGTCGCCGTAGCTCCAGTGCCACCATTCGCCGACATAGTTGGTTAGACCCGTGGACTCCATCGTTTCAATCAGCAGCAGCCGGTTGGAACGGGCGATCTCAGACAGCTTGCCGGAGTAGGTCGGCGCGGTCGCCCAAAAACTGTCGCCGGCACCGAAGTCAAGTGCCTGCCCATCGGGTCCCTGGATGCCGACATCTAAAGCGCCGCCGGTCGTGTGCGGCGGGGGAGACGGATCATCGGGCGGGGCGACCATTCGGTTCAGCATCCGGGCCAGCGTCGCCGCCGGCCATTCCGGGTGCTTTTCCGCCATGTCTTTGGTGACGTTCTCCCGAATGCCCCGCTGCATGGCGAGAGTCCGCAGGCAGGTTCCGATGGTTAGAATATGACCTTCGGGCAGCCGCTCCTGCACCTGGTTGACTTTCAGCGCGACCGTTTCGCGCAGAAACGGCAGGCAGCCGGGGCGCAGGATGACGCCGGGGCTGAATTCGCGCAGGTCCACCAATGGCTCCCCGGAATCGCGGATCGGGACAGCCCGCAGGGCTTTGAGCGGCTCGCCAAACGAACGCAGGTCAAAGCGCTTGTCAAAGCTTGGTTTCTCCGGGACTGGTTTCTCAGGCAATGCGGTCAAGGGCGATGTCTCCTTCATACACGAATTGTGCGGGTCCCGCCATGAAAACCGAAGCGCCTTCGCCCGGCCAGGTGATCCGCAGTGTTCCGCCTTTGGAAACAATGTCAAGCGGCCTGTTCGGAGTTGCAAGATGGTTCACAACAGTCGCGACCCCAACCGCGCACGCGCCGGTGCCGCAGCCGAGCGTCTCGCCCGCACCGCGCTCCCAGATGCGGATGTCAATGGTTTGGGGATCGCGCGGCGTCGTTCGAAGCGTCGCCCACAGCACGCTCGTGCGCTCCGGGAACAGCGGGTCGTTTTCGATCAATGGAGACTCACGCTGAAAGACTTCTTCAGACGGCTGCGGCCCAAAGATGACTGTGTGCGTGCTGCCCGTGTTGACCGTCGTAATCTCATAAATTTCCTCACCTGCCACCATCAGCGGGTAGCGGATTAGCGTGTTTGGAAGCTGTTCTAATGGGTGCAGGCGGCCTGACAAAATTTTCGGGTCAAGAGGCAGGTGTTCGAGCATAAACTGCGGGACACCCATGTCCACGCCGATCTCTGCCGCCCGCCCGTCTTCGCTCACTGTCAGCATCTCAACACTTCGGGGACCATCCAGCGCGGCGACCGTGAACCGTGTCTGTCCGCCGAGCCAGCCCGCCCGGTAGGCCCATAGGCTGACGCACCGCAGACCGTTCCCGCACATGTCTTCCGTGCCGTCCGGGTTGAACATCCGCATCCGAAACGCTGTTTCGCTATCCATCTCCCGCGAGACGACCAGCAGCCCATCGGCTCCCACGCCGAACTTTCGGTCACACACTGTCCGCGCCAGCGCAGGCAAAGAGATTGCCGGCGGCAGCGCTGCCGCGTCTATGACGACAAAATCATTCCCGACGCCCTGCATCTTTGTAAATTGCATATGAGTCGAATGCCGAGAAGAGGGCAGGGGTTCCCAGGCCGTCACAGTCGCAGACCGATCTTCTGTGCCACGCTGCGAACGTATTCTGCCGCCTGCTTGTATTCTTCGGCGGTCGGGAGGTGTTCCAGCATCAGCGGCGTGTCGGGGTCGAGTTTGTCCAGCTCGCTCAGAAAAACCGCATAATCCAGTGCGCCTGAGCCTGGCCGCGCTTCCTCCAGATGCACAGTGAGCCGGCTGCCCAGAGTGATGTCTTTGGCATGGCAGGTCTTGATGTGCGGACCAAGCTTGGCGAAGCATTCTTGAAGGAACGCCGCATTGCAGTAAAACCGCTGCGGGCTGCTGATCATATTCACGGGATCGAGATGCACCGCAAACCTCCGCCGGTCAATTGCCTGCATGAGCGCCAGGTAGCTGTCCGGCGAGTCCGGGTACATAAATGGCATGCTTTCCAGAGCATAAAACGTCCGGTCCGGCTTCACCGCGTCCAGGATGCCTTGAACCGTCTCAACAATCAAGTCAAACGTCTCCGGCGTCAGGTTGTCGGGGTGGGGGCCATCCCATTGGGCTGCGCCGCGCGAGCCGGCAATGTTGACGCAGCAGCGGGCGCCGATGGCATCCGCCAGGGCAAGCTGCTTTTTGCAGTGCTCCAGCGCGGCAGACCGCTCCGAATCGTCGGGCGACATGGGGTTGCTCCATGCCCCCACCTCGGCAATGACGATGCCTGCGTTTTTCGCCGCATCAGCATAAGCCTGGATTGTCCCGGCATCCGACTTGCTGTCCAGCGGGCAGGTCGCCGCGTGATATGCTTCCGCCTGCAGGGCGGCAATCCAGGCGTCGGGCGTGGAAGTGTCACCAAAAATAGGACCACCAAGCTTCATAGACTTCCTCCCTTCCTCCGGTCACTGTTTGGCGGCGAAGTCAGCTCCAAAAGATAACCGTCCGGGTCCTGAAAGAACACTTGGACTGCGCCGTCAGGCCGCAAGGAAGGGCCGTGCTGGATCGTGACCCCGCGCTCCTGCAACGCCTGCGCGGCGGCTGCGGCATCGTGAACGAGAAACGCGACATGCAGCGAGTGGCGCTCTTTGTCGTGGTTTTGCGTGTCCACGTTCAAATGGAGCTGCTGAGAGCCAAGCGCAAACCACGCCCCGGCAAAACCGAAATCCGGGCGCGGCAAAGCGGGCAAGCCTAAAACTTCGCCGTAGAAGCGGACAGACGCTTCCAAGTCCCGGACATACAGCGTGACATGGTTTAGCTCAAGAACAGCCAGCGCAACGATTTTTTCAGCCATCTATCCCTCCGGGTAGGAACCCAGGACATTGACGTAGATGGACTGCGCCCGAAGAGCATCTAAGGCAAGTTTCACTGGCTCGTCGTTTTCATGGCCTTGAAAGTCCACAAACTGTACATACTCCCAGGCCGTGTTGCGGGCGGGGCGGGTAGCGACCATGGTGAGGTTGACGTTGAAGGTCTCAAAGGCGCGGAGGGCGCGGCCCAGCGATCCCGGCTCATTTTTGACGGCGAACAAAGCGCTGGTCTTGTCCCGGCCGGTCGGCGGCGGCTCGTTGCGGCCGATGACCAGGAAGCGCGTGCGGTTGTGTGGGCTGTCTTCAATGGACTCGAACAGCATCGGGACTCCGTAGACTTCCGACGAGCGCTTGGGGGCAATTGCCGCGCCCAACGGGTCCGCGGCGGCGCGTTCGGCGGACTTCGACGTCGGCATGATCTCGATGATCTCCACCGATGGCAAATGCTGGTCCAGCCACCGGCGGCACTGGGCCAGCGGCTGCGGGCCGGTGTAAAGCCGCTGGATTTCGCCGAGAGATTTGGCATGGGTGAGTAAGTTTTGGATGATCGTGACGAAAATCTCGGCGCAGATTCGGAGCGACGTTTCGTGGAACATGTCCAGCGTGTAATTGACTACGCCTTCGGTAGAGTTTTCCACGGGAACAACGCCGTAATCCGCCCGCCCGCGCTCGACTTCCCCGAACACGTCCGCGATCCCCGCGCAGTCGTAGTACGACGCCGAGGAGCCGAACCGGGACACGGCGGCCATTTCGGTAAATGTTCCGGCGGGTCCCCAGTAGGCGACGGTCATCGGCTTTTGCAGGGCGATCGAGGCCGAGATAATTTCCCGGTAGATGGCAAGCAGCGACTCTTTCGGCAGCGCCCCCGTCCCGTGCAGCGCCAGAAGACGTCCGATCATGTCCCGCTCGCGCTCCGGGGCGAAGAACCGGGCGCTCTTGTCTTCGGCCTTCTGCCGGCCCACTTCCAGCGACACTTCCGCTCGGTCGTTCAGCAGCCGGACAATCTCGGCATCAATGCCGTCTATCTTCAATCGCAGGTCTTGGAGGCTCATGGTGCCGCTTTGTTCGGCAGGGAATGCTGAGATTCCTGCTTCTAAGCGCTACGCCTGCGCTCCCAGTCCGTGCGGTACAGCATCATCCAAACAATCGCAACCGTACCGGTAGGTGTCGGCATCGCGTCAGGCCACTCGCCTACTTGCTGAAAGCCGATTCTCGTGTAGCACCGGATCGCGGCGGCGTTCGTACTGATGACGCCCAAGTTTAAGTGATGAAAGCCGTGTTCCTCAAATGCCAGCGTCGTCAGTCGGCGCATCATTTTCTCCCCTAACCCCTGGCCGCGCCGATGAGGCGCAACCAAGACCCGCGACACGAAGCCGGACAGATGGGGAACAATATAGCTCATTTCGATATGCCCGACTGCCTCGCCGTTTTGGGTGTCAATCGCAGTCCAAAGCCGCCGCTCTTCCCTTTCCGCCTCCGTTTGATACTTTTCTAATTGCTCCACGGTCAGCGGATAGGTGAAGAATACCGCCGCCCAGTCCCGCATGGCTTCCGGGGAGTCCACCCAGGAAATGAGCCGGTCAAAGTCGCCGCGCCCGAACTCCCGGAGCGTGAGGTCGCCCCCGGCGTCTTCTGGTGTACCTTCCGCGAGCCGGTCATACACGGCAGCCTTTGCGCCGACCCGCAAGGCCCAGCCGGAGTCGCCGTAGCTCCAGTGCCACCATTCCCCGGCATAGTTAGTCAGGCCGGCCTTTTCCAGTGCGTTAAACAGCAAAGCGCGGTTTTCCTGTGCTTGACGGCTCAACCCTTTCATTCTGCTGGGTGCGCTGGTTTCGTCCGCGGCAAACGGCGCAGTCATGTCAAGCCACTCGCGGGACGGCATCTGCATCAGGCACAAATCCACCGCGCCGCCGGTTAAGTGTGGCGGCGGGCAGGGATCGTCGGGCGGGGCAGCCAGCGTATGGGTCATGCGGCGCAGAGTAGACTCATTCCATTCCGGGTGACGCTTGGCGAACTCAGCCTTCACTTCGCCGTACATGAACTGCTGCTGGACCTGGGACCGAAAGCCCTCAAAGATCACAATGTCCGTGCCGTCCGGCAGGGATACGGCGGCTGCCGCCAGCATCTCCGCGACACGCCGGCGAACTTTTGGCGTGCACTGGATGTCTTCGTATTTAGGGTGTTTCTCTGCAAAATGAATGCGTTTGGACAGCGAACGCGGGTCTACCAGCGGCTCGCCGTTGTCTTCAATCGGCACGGCGCGGAGTTTGGTAAGGGGTTCGCCAAAAGATCGGGCCATAATGACTGCTTTCTATTTGACAGGCCAGCGGTTGAGATGGTAGTGCAGGTGGGCGGCCAGGAACGCCCCAAACTGCTGGCAGGATACTGGCCCAAATATAGGATGGATAATCCAAAGTTCCGAGGCTTCTCGGGGAAAGGTGTCGGCAAGACGTTCCCGAACAGTCTGCCAGCGCCCCGCAATCTGTGGCACCTCGGTGTCCGCGTCCGGCTCCAGCCCTGCTACAGTCGGCACACGGAACCAAGGGCTTTTACTGTTCATGCCGGCAGTTGCCATGCGAATCATCAGACTGCTTCTGCGGCTTAGTCTTGCCCCCGGAGAGGCTAAGGCGGCAGGATGCCAGTCGCTGAGCAACACCTCTTCAACTCGGATCAAGTGCGCCGTGACCTGCGCCGCAGACCAGCCGCCGGACTGAGGAAAACGCCGCCGGTCTTCCGGCGACATCTGTTCCAGGCGACCCAGCGCTGCGGCTTTTAGAGCTTCCGCTTCGGCAAACCACGAAGGCGGCATTTGGGTAGGAATCATCATTACCTCTTCTGTTTAAGACCAATCGGTTTGTTATCAAGACAAATTAGGATGTGAGTTCCCGGCGCACATACCGCGTCAGGTGATCTGCGGCTTCGCGAAGCGGGGCGTCATCTCCATAAAGCTGACTCAGCATCAGCGCTCCCTCCAATGTCGAAAGCACAAATGTGGCGGTACTCTCGGCGTCGGCCTGCATCTCGCCGCGCTGCTGACCCTGCCGCACGATGTTTGCAAGCCAGCCGCGCCAGTAGGAGAATGCCTCGCGCACCCGGTCCCGCAGCGGCGGGTTGGTATCATCACTTTCGATGGCTGTGTTGAGCAGCGGGCAGCCTCCTGCAATTTCCGGCGCGGAAGCCATGCGGCTGAAAGCCTCGATGAACGCTTCAATCTGCTCTTGTGCCGTTCCGCGACTGTCTACCGCTTCTTCCCAGTGCAGGCGCATCAGATCAGCGGCGTAATCGAAAGTTTCTAAAGCAAGCTGCTCTTTGCTCTCAAAGTGGTTGTAGATGCCTCCTTTTTGAAGTCCAGTCGCGGCCATGATGTCGGAAAGCGACGTGCCTGCAAAGCCTTGTCGGTTGAAGACAGGCGCAACTTGCCGAATAATTTCTTGTTTTGTGGCTTCACCTTTCCGCAACCGCATCCTCCAAAAATAAAATCTTAAAATAAAACCGTTCGGTCTGTTTTAGGATGACACATCTGGTTCTCGTTTGTCAAGTCCTATTTCTTGACTTCACCCCCCGCGTCCATGCTACAATACCGCAGGAGAAGTGTGCGTGACCGAAGAGATGACGAATGACATGGTGGAGGCCGTGCGGACGCTGGCGCAGCTTGTGGCGGCGCATGGACTGTCGGAGCTGACGCTGGAGGAAGGCGCAGTGACGCTGACGGTGAAAGCAGCGGTCTCCGCACCGGCGGCGCAGACGCTGCCGGCAATGGCGGTTCCGGCGCATCCGCATGTGCTGACACCCAGCCAGTCCCCGGCGTACTCGGAAACGCCGGTGCTGACCCCGCCGAAGGCGAAAAGCACGGCGATTGCTTTGGAGTCGCCGATGGTCGGCGTGTTTTATCAATCCCCCTCGCCGGACGACCCGCCGTTTGTGGCGGTTGGCGACTTCGTCAAAGTCGGCCAGCCCATCGGTCTGATCGAAGCCATGAAAGTCTACAGCGAAGTGCCGTCGGAAGTGGCGGGTCGGGTCACCGAAATGCCGGTCGAGAGCGGCAAGCTGGTCCAGCAGGGACAGCCCTTGATTTTTGTGGAGCCGTCGTAACCTTTTGAGCGAAAAGACACAAATCAACATCGGCATACTCGGCCTCGGCGTGGTCGGCAGCGGCACGGTGCGCGTGCTGACGCAAAACGCCGAAGACATCGCCCGCAAAGTCGGCGTGCCAGTAGTAATTAAACGCATCGCTGTCCGCGCCAAGACGAAAGCCCGCGATGTCGCTGTAGACCCCGCGATTTTAACCGAGCGGCCTGAAGACGTGACCGATGACCCGGAAATAGACATTGTCTGCGAGCTGATCGGCGGCGTCGACCCCGCGCACGATCTCGTGCTTCGGGCCATCCGGCACGGCAAGAACATCGTCACCGCGAACAAAGAAATGATGGCGAAAGCCGGCCATGACCTGCTGCACGAAGCCGAAAACCGGGATTTAGACTTCAGCTTTGAAGGCAGCGTCGGCGGTGGCATTCCCATTATCCAGCCCTTGAAGCAGGCGCTTGCCGCCAACAAGTTCTCCGAGATCATGGGCATCGTCAACGGCACGACGAATTACATTTTATCCAAAATGACCGCCGAAGACGCCGAGTTTGCCGATGTGCTGGCCGAAGCCCAGGCTCGCGGCTATGCCGAAGCCGACCCGGCCAACGACGTGGAAGGCTACGACGCCCAGTACAAGACGGCCATTCTGTCATCTATCGCATTCACGTCCCGCGTTCTGCCCGAAGACATTTACGTCGAAGGCATCACCAGCATTTCCAAGCGCGATATCGCTGTCGCCAAAGAACTCGGCTATGTCGTCAAAATCGTCGGCATTGGGCAGGATTTAGGGGATGCCCTGCAAATCCGCGTCCACCCCGTCCTGCTCCCGAATTCGCATCCGCTCGCTTCGGTCAACGACGTGTACAACGGTATCTATCTGCGCGGCAACGCTGTCGGCGATGTCATGTTCTACGGGCGCGGCGCGGGCAGCCTGCCGACCGGCAGCGCCGTCGCCGGGGACATCATCGAGATCGCCCGCAATATCCAAAGAGGCGCGACGGGCCGCCTCGGCTGCACCTGTTACGACCAGAAGCCGGCCCTGCCGATTGACCAGCTTCGCACGAAATACTACATTCGTTTGACCGCCCACGACCGTCCGAAAGTCCTTGCCAGCCTCGCCTCCGTCTTCGGCGACTTCAATGTGAGCATTGAAAGCGTCGTCCAGCGTGCCTTGCCGGACGGCGACGCCGAGATTGTCTGGATCACGCACCAAACTTTAGAAGCCAATCTACGCTCGGCGCTGGACGTCATCAACCGTCTGCACATCGTCTCCGCGATTGAGAACTGGATACGGGTCGAAGAATAAACCGATGGACGATCACTGGGAGCTAGAGGAACAAGTCAACTCGAAGGAAACTTTCCTGCGCTTCCTGAGCGCCCTCATTGCAGATTTACATGACTCTCAGGAGAAGGAAGAACAATCGCCTTCGTCGCCCTACAGCTCTAACGCAAACGGTTGGAAAAATCCCACTTTAGATCGCTTTCTGGAAGCGATGCACACTTGGGCTTTTACGAGATATACAGAGACAGGCGAATTGAATGTGCCGGAAGAGATTTCCTGGCAGACATTGGCACAGTGGCTTTCGGCAGCAAAGGTTTACGAGTAGCAATCTACAAGTAGCAATACGGCAGAAGCGTGGGAATAAATTCCTGCGCTATGGGGCGCAGACGCCTAATGTCCGCCTTCGCGGACAAAGAATAAGATCAGAGTTACAATCTTGTACCCGCGAAGGCGGTTACTAGGCGCTTCGCCCCACAGCGTAGAACTTCAGTTCCACGCTTTTAGAAGAACAATTTCATGCACTATATCGCTGAAGACATACCGCGCGAGGTCAACGGGAAAATCTGGGCGGCGCTGATTGCGCCCCGGCCCCTGGCGCTGATCTCGACCCAAAGCGAAAGCGGCGTGCCGAATATCGCGCCGTATAACTCGTATGCCGGGCTTGCAACCTACCCACCGATGCTGGGGGTATCGTTTTCGCAGCGGGGAGGCGGAGACAAGCACACGCTCGAAAACATCAAGGCGACGCAGGTGTTTGTGATTAACTTGGTCCCGCGTTACCTCGCTGAGATTATGAACCAATCGGCGGAGGGGACAACAGTGGAAGATGACTTCGCGCGTCTGGGCCTGACGGCTATTCAAGCGGACACCGTGGATTGCCCACGCATTGGAGAGTGTCCAGCCTCCATTGAGTGCCGCATGACGAGCATTTTTGTCTTGCCGCCGAGCAAGTGCGAGTTTGTGGCGGCCCAGATCACCGGCGTGTACCTGCGGGATGAGTTTGTCACCGAAAGCGGCGGCTTTGATCCGATGGCAGCGGATTTGCTGGCGAGTGTCGGAGCCGAAGATTACTTGTCGCTGAACGGGGAGACCCTGCATCTGCCAAAGACCTGGGGGTAGGAGCGCACCTTGTGTTCGCCCTGGTTCCTCTCCGATGTCCGTGCAGGCGGACGTTCGCATTTCTAAAGCCCTGGAGTTCTGATCCGGGTCACTTCTTCGTGTTGCTCCTCCTTATGAACCTTTCCAGCCCCGCCGCCGTCTCGGCCCTCCTCAAGCGCCACAACCTTCACCCGCGCAAGCGATTCGGGCAGAACTTTCTCGTGGACGGCAACACGCTGGCAAAAATCGTTGCCTCCGGAGAGCTTGCGCCGGGCGGCTTCGCGCTTGAAATCGGCGCGGGTCTGGGCGTCTTGACCTCGGCGCTGGCGGATGCCGTCACGGAAAGCGGGCGGGTCGTGACAGTCGAAGTAGATACGGACCTCTTGCCGGCACTGGCGGAAACGGTCGGCGAGAAGCCGCAAGTGTCGGTCGTCACAGCAGATGCAATGACTTTAGACTGGCCGGAATTGCTGGACACTCACTTCGCCGCGGGTGTCAATCCGTCCGTGGTCGCGAATATCCCCTATAATATCACGTCGCCACTGCTGACGACGCTTTTGGAGCAGCATAGGCGGTTTTCGCGAGTGGTGCTGCTCGTGCAAAAGGAAGTCGCCGCGCGGCTGGGGGCGAAGGCGGGAACGCCAGATTACGGCTCGCTATCGGTCTTTGTGCAGTATCACGCCGAAGTGGAGACGCTCGGCATCGTCTCTCGCCGCGTCTTCTTCCCGCCCCCCGATGTGGACAGCGCGATTGTGCGTCTTACTCCCCATGACACGCCGCCGGTAGACGTGCCGAGCGAGGTGCAGCTTTTTGCGATTGTCCGGGCGGCGTTCGGGCAGCGGCGCAAGGCGCTCTTGAATGCTCTCAGTGGTGATCCGTCTCTCGGCTGGGACCGGGAGCAGGCAGCGGCGGCGCTTCTGGCGGCGGGGATTGACGGCGGACGGCGGGGGGAGACGCTGACGCTTGGGGAATTTGCGATGCTCGCACGGGCGGCAGGGGCGTAGGGGCTGTTTCCTGTGCGGGAACGACTCGCTGTGCGAAAATAGCCCGCCGGTCATCGCGGCTCTGGAAAACAGCGTAGCCAATCGGGACGAGGCAATACAGCGTGAGGCTAAGGGTCGGGACAACAAACGCAAGACCGACCGCGCACAGGTAGATCCCAATGGCGGCGAGTGTTCGCAGATGTCCGGCCCGGACTAGCCACGGGGAGAGCGGCCTATCTACCAGGTGCGAGGCCTGGGTGATGTACGTCCAAAGCACTTCAAACGCGGTGCTTGCCAGCACAAGATTTGCGCCGTACACCGCGACCGCCAAAGAATCATGCCGGAACTGGCCGAGCAACCCTGCCGAAAACGGGACCAGGGCCATGAACAGCAGCAGGCCGTTGTTGATCCACAGCAGGGTGCGGTCGGCCCGCTGAACCGCGTGAAGCATGAGGTGATGCGCGACCCAGTAGACCCCGATAATCACGAAGCTAAGCGCGTAAGAAAACAGCTCCGGCCACAAGTGGAGCAGGCGACCGGGGAGCTGGGCCGAAGTCGTGTGCAGCGGGTCCGGGACCCGAACATCCAGCACGAGCAGGGTAATTGCAATGGCAAAGACGCCGTCGCTGAACGCGCTGATTCGGTCTTTTCCCAGCCCGCTCTCCTGCTCAGTTTCTTCGCTCATACGTTCAAGGAATTAGAACAATCTTGCCGAACGCGCCCGGTTCCATGATAACTTTATGGGCTGCCGGAGCTTCGGCCAGCGGAAATTCGCGGGCGACAATGGGACTGAGTGTGCCATTCGCAAAGCCTGCGCCAAGCGCGGCGTGGAGCTGCACCATCTCCGCCTCCGTTGCGTTCATCAGGCTCATGCCGAGAACCGATGAATTGCGCTGCATGGTCAGCCGCGCATCAATCTCCACCGGACTCCGGCTGCCGATGACGACGACGCGGCCATTCTGGGCTACAACACCCAAATCTTTGGCAAGGTTGACGTTTGCCAGCATTTCCAGAATGAGGTCCGGCCCTTTGCCGCCGGTCAGCACTTTCACTTCCTCTAAATAGCCGTCCTGCGCGTGGTCTAGGACGTGATCCGCACCGGCGGCGACGACTGCTTCTTTTCCTTTGCCGCTTCCGGCCGTGCCGAGAACGACAAGGCCCGCCGCATGGGCGATCTGTACGGCGGCCAAACCAACCCCACCGCTCGCCCCATGCACGAGAACCGTCTCTCCAGGCTTCGCGTCTGCTTTCATGAAGAGGCCGTAGTAAGCGGTGTAGTAAGGGACATGAATCGCCGCGCCCTGGGCAAACGATGCTTGTTCCGGCAGGGGATGAACCTGAGCGGGACGGCACAAGGTTTTCTCGGCATACGCGCCGGTGAGTGTTCCGGCGGTGTAAACACGCTGCCCGGCTGTCAGCCCCGAAACGCCGTCGCCGACAGCTTCAATTGTTCCAGCAGCGTCGGACCCTGGCGTGTAAGGTAACGGCCGCTGCCCATAATTTCCCGTAGCGATGTACACGTCTACAGGATTAACACCGACTGCTTCCAGTTTCACCAAGACCTGCCCTGGACCCGGCGCAAGATCGGCGGTTTCTTCTAAGTGCAGGACGTCCGCCCCGCCGAATTGTGTCACACGAATTGCTTTCAACCGCTTAAACCTCCATCTCGTCCACATAGCACCAGCGCCAGTCTTCCCCTGGCTGGAACGACTTCATGATCGCGTGCTGAGTCTGCCCGAAGTGCTTGGTCGCGTGCTTGTTCTTTGACGAGTCGCAGCAGCCGACATGACCGCACTCCAAACAAAGTCTCAGATGAACCCAAGTGTCGCCGCTGGCCAAACATTCCTCGCAGCCGTTCGGCGTCCGGGGCGAAACATTTTGTATTTGATTAAGATGGGTACATTCAGCAGGCATCAGGTTATTCCTCCTCGGTCGTTACGTGTATCGTCAAGAGTATTCCCTCAAAATGCTTCTTTAATCACTGTTGCTGCCGGGTACACTCTTGTGAGGGGTTTCTGACCATGCGAGTGCCGCGACTGACGGAAGATAAAATTGCAGAGCGCTTGACTCGGGTGCCGGAATGGGTGCGGGTGGGGGAAGCGATTATGCGGACATACTCCTTCAAGAGCTTTCGGCTGGCGGTCGCGTTTGTGGGCCGAGTGGCGGATGCGGCGGAGGAAGCGGACCATCACCCGGACATTAACGTTCGGTACAAAAAAGTGATGCTTTCGCTGACGACGCACGATTCCCTGGGCCTGACGACGAACGATTTTGACCTGGCGGTGGCCTGTGATGAACTATCTGAGGATATGCTGGCAGGCGGTGGTTTGTGATCAGGCTTTTGATTTTCGCGCTCCTGGCGCTGCTCCTGCGGCCTGTTTTTGCCGAAGGCGGTGACGGCTGGATGCCGACCGTCAATGCTATGTCCGATCCGCGCTGGGCGGCGGCGTCTGTGCTGCTGCCGAACGGCCGGGGTCTGGTTGCGGGGGGATATTCATTTCCGGCGGACCGGTGCGTCGCGACCGCTGATGAGTTTGACCCCAAAACGCGCCGGTTCACCCCGTGCCGAGGCCACTTAAATATCCCGCGCAATTTCGCCCAAGCCTCATCCTTGCCGGACGGACGTGTGTTGATCTCCGGCGGCTACAACACGGTGCTGGGGTCGCTCAACACGGTGGAAGTGTTTGACCCGGAAACGCAGGAGTTTACGCTGCTGCCGGGAAGGCTGGAGACGCCGCGCGAGCTGTTCACGGCGACGATCCTGGCAGACGGGCGTGTGCTGATCGTGGGCGGCTTCAACACGCACCGGGGGCGGACGCAGGCTTCGGCGGAAGTCTACGATCCCAAAACGCAGAAGTTCAGGCCGACGGGATCACTGGCCGAGGACCGCTTCGGGCAGTGCGCGGTGCGTCTGGCCGATGGGCGCGTCCTTGTCGCTGGCGGGACACACTGGTTTGCGGGTCGTCCCGGCGTTCCCCTCGCGTCCGCTGAGATTTACGATCCGGCATCAGGCCGCTTCCATGCCCCGCGCGGCCCGATGGCAGCGGCGCGGGACCGGCCCACGGCGATCCTTTTGTCGGATGGCTCGGTGCTGATCGCGGGCGGGCAGAACGGCGCGAGCGAACCGGCACAGGCCGAGCTTTTTGACCCCAAGACGGAAACGTTTACGGCACTGCTGTCGCCTTTAATTACCCCGCGCATGGCCCATTCCGCGGAAACACTGGCGGATGGAACAGTTCTACTGTCCGGTGGCTGGAGTACAGCGCTCGGTGCAACCACGGGACGTGCGGAGACATACGACCCAGCAACACAGAGTTTCATGGCCGTGCCGACTGTTCCCATCGGCACGCACGATCAGACGCTGCTGGTCTTTCCCGGTGGCCTCGTCTTAGTCGCAGGCGGCAAGCAGGCGTCGGCGGGTGCCGAAACTTCGCTGGCGACCGGCTACACCCGGCAATTTCCCCGTCAGTAAGTCTCCCATCAGTAGAAACACCCGAAACCCGGTATCTCTTGCAGTAAGTGCCGCTGAGGTGTGCGCCGAAGATATGAGTGTGCCGAATTGCAAAGCAGACAGCGCACAAAAAACAAAATAACACGAAATCATCCGCAGCGGAAACGCCGCGAAAGATACACAAGAAAACACTGTAGACCCGACGAACCTGCCGCCTCCCGTCGGGTCTTTTCTTGCTTGCTCATCAGGTCTTTTCTTGCCTGCCCCCGTCGTCTTGCCCTTGACAATCCCCACTAACTCTTGTATACTGCGAGTGACATCTTACAATACCTAGTAATTACCTGCGGTCATGTCCTCATTATATTTCGGATTCTCTCTTGCAGAGAACGCGCGCCCCAGGCAGGAGGAACTCCATTTGCAGAAAATACGAACCGTCGGCGGCCGGCGCCTTGAGGGCGAAGTCCGCCTCAGCGGCAGCAAGAACGCCACCGTGGCCGTTCTCGCCGCCGCCATTCTGCCCGCTTCGGGCCAGACCGTTCTGACCAACGTCCCCCGCATCAGCGATGTGCTGACACTGCTCGGTATTCTTCAATATGTCGGCGTTAAGGTGAACTTCACCGGCAACACCGTCACGCTTGACTCTTCTTCCCTCGCCACCTCAGAAGCCCCCTATGAGCTGATTCGCAAAATGCGGGCCTCCTTTCTTGTGCTGGGACCCCTTTTAGCCCGCTTCGGATCGGCCCGCGTCGCCCTGCCCGGCGGCTGCGACATCGGCGCTCGGCCCGTGGACTACCATGTCAAGGGGCTGGAAAAGCTCGGCGCAAAAACAACCGTGGAGCATGGCTTTGTCCATGCGTCCATTCCCAGCGGCCTGCGCGGGGCCGATATTTATCTTGATCGCTCCTCCGTCGGTGCGACCCAGCACCTCATGACGGCAGCCGCGCTCGGCAGCGGCATCACCACCATCTCCAATGCGGCGCAGGAGCCGGACGTGGTGGCAATCGCGGATTTGATCAATCTTATGGGCGGCAAAGTGCGCGGCGCAGGAACCAAAGACATCGTGATTGAAGGGGTCAAAGCTCTGCACGGCGCGGAATACGAAATGGACACGGACCGGATCGAAGCAGGGACGTTTGCTGTCGCCGCCGCGATTACGCAGGGCGATCTGTTCATCAAAGGCGCGGTGGAAGAGCATGTCCAGCCGATTACCCGCAAGCTTGCCGAAGCCGGCGTGGCCGTGAATTTCAGCGACGACGGTGTCCGTGTCCGTGTTGCGAAGGGGCAGAGGCTTGATGCGATTCGGATCACGTCCAGCCCGTACCCCGGCTTTCCGACGGATGTCCAGCCCCAGTTCGCGGCCCTGCTGACGCTTGCCGGCGGCACGTCCACTATCACCGAGACCATGTTTGAGCGGCGCTTCAAATACATTGACGAGCTGGCACGGATGGGCGCGAACATCAAGACCGAAGCAAACGCCGCCATTATTGACGGTGTCCCGCGCCTGACCGGCGCTCCGGTCGCCGGCTCCGACCTGCGGGCGACGGCGGCACTGGTGCTGGCGGGGCTTGCCGCCGAAGGCACCACCGACATCAGCGGCGTCCAGTATCTGGACCGGGGCTATGAAGGCTTCGAAGCGAAGCTGCGGGCGGTCGGAGCGGACATTGGGCGCATCTCGCAGGACGAACCGTTTTTGGATGACTTGGAAGATGCGGGCCGGCGGGTGCGGACGGGAGCGGCCGCTTGATGCGCTTCAGCCAGGACATCGGCATTGACCTTGGAACCGCAAATGTTCTGGTCTATGTGCATGGACGCGGAATTATCATGCGCGAGCCGTCGGTGGTAGCGATCAACATCAATACGCGGCGCGTCATTGAAGTCGGCGAAAAAGCGCGGGAAATGGTCGGGCGGACTCCGGTCAACATCGCCGCCGTGCGTCCCATGACGGACGGCGTCATTGCCGACTATACCACGACCCAGCGGCTTTTAGAGCATATTCTGCACAAAGTCTGCGGGGTCAAGCGCTTGTTCAAGCCGCGCGTGCTTTTGGCTGTCCCGTCCGGCGTCACTTCTGTCGAGCAGCGAGCGGTCCGGCAGGCGGCGCTGGCCGCCGGGGCCGGGGAAGCGTTGACGATTGAAGA
>CAXUNT010000001.1:5932-7164 GCA_964252595.1 uncultured Armatimonadales bacterium | reverse complement strand
GCCGATGGCCGCGGCCATCGGCGCGGGCCTGCCGATTGATTCGCCCGGCGGCAACATGGTGGTGGACATCGGCGGCGGCACGACCGACATTGCCGTGCTGTCTCTGGACGGCATTGTTTTGTCCCGCTCCCTCCGCATCGGCGGCATGAAGCTTGACGACGTGATCATTCGCCATGTTCGCACCAATTACAACCTGCTGATCGGCGACCGAACCGCGGAAGAAATCAAAATCGCCATCGGCAGCGCGGTACCGCAGCGCGAAGAGCAGCATCTGGAAGTCCGGGGCCGGGACCTTCTGACCGGCCTGCCGCAGACCGTCACGGTCACGTCTCAGGAGATCCGCGAGTGCATGGCCGAACCCATCGGCCAGATTGTCGCCCGCGTCAAGAACGTTTTAGAAAAGACGCCGCCAGAACTCGCCTCGGACATCATTGAGCGCGGCATTATGCTGACCGGCGGCACGGCGCTTCTGCGCGGCTTAGATGTTCTCATTGCGGAAACCGCGAATGTCCCGACCCATGTGGCCGACGATCCGCTTTCCTGCGTCGCCATCGGCACCGGCAAGGCGCTGGAGCAGCGGCGCGGCATCACCGAAGACCTGCTTGCAGTGGCGTAGCAGCCCGTCCGAAATCTTTGCCCGCAAATTAGGAACATTTTATGCCGTCTTGTACCCTTGCCGCTCTTCTTTTGGCCCTGCTTCCTGTCGCTGCCCTCGCCGCCCCGGCAGTCGCGCCGCGCGATGTTCCGCCGGGACACTTTGCCGCCGGTGCCGTCGGGCGCGTCGTCCATGAGAACATCATGGGAACCGCGAAAGACGGCCGCTTCCAGGGCGATCAGCCGGTCACCCGCTACGAGCTAGCCGTCGCTCTGGACCGCTTTGTTCGGTATATTGAAGCCGGCCGCACGCCGCTCCACGCGCAGACCTTTCCCGCCCCCGCGCACTTGCCGGCAGCAACGAGCTTGGCTCAGCGCCAGGCGCTGACCCATTTAGTCGCAAACGGCTTTCTGCCTGCGGCTTCCCCGCTCGTCACCCAAAACGGCTCGGCGCTTGTTACCGCTAAAGAAACCGCCGATGCCCTCGCCTCCGTCACGATTGCCTTGTCCGACCGAGCGGAAGCGCCGGACAAAAATTAAGCTCCTGCGGAATGCAGACAGCAAAAAGCGGGGGGGCCCGAGGGGGGGCGGGGGTTTTTTTTTTTTGACCGGTGCGGGGGGGGGGGGAGGGGCGCCGC
>CAXUNT010000001.1:0-5922 GCA_964252595.1 uncultured Armatimonadales bacterium | reverse complement strand
ACCCGCCTAAAAAAATTACCGCCCTGGTTTATGCCACCCAAAAAACCGCGGCCGGCCCGGGGGCCGCCCGCTTTTTTGAATTTGACACCGTTACGGCTGGTCGGGAATCGGCAGACGCAGAACTTGCAGAATTTGCTTAACGTCTTGATACAGCGCCTGGCCTGCCGAGCTTCGGGCGGTGCGAAGGTTCGGGGACAACTGCCCATGATACCGGACAAAAACCCGTGGAAACGAACCCGAAGCGCCGGCCTGCACTCGGTTGAGCGGGCCGTTCGCGGCCAGGTCGGCGAAAAACCGCTGCCGATTGACTGCAATCATCCGGTCTGTTCGATGGATGACCTGCCGCCGTCCTTGGGTAACCAGCGAAGACGAAATCACGCCGTTCGGCGAGACCGTCACGCGGTAGCCGGGCGTCAAGGAGTCCCCGGTGCTGACGATGGTCACAGTGCTGCTGCGTGGGACAGCGCCGGCAGCGGGTGTGAGCGCCAGCGGCAGTAGCAGAGCCGCACCAAGAGTAAATGCTTTCATAAAATGAAGTTTGGAAGGCCGCTGTAAGCCTGCCTGAAACCTTTCGTCGGAGTCGTTTTAGTATAGCACCTTCCACAAGGTTTCTCTACTGATTGTTCCAACGCGCCAAAACAATCTCCGCCAGTTCAAGCGCGGCGCGGGCTTCCGGGGAACACAAAGCAGCAAGTTCCCCCTGCCAGTCGTAGTTCCAATCAAAGATTTGTGCTAAAGCGCGGTTATCGGCACCAGGGTGGCAGACGATCTCGGTCAG
Organism: uncultured Armatimonadales bacterium; assembly: GCA_964252595.1. Classification (GTDB taxonomy): domain Bacteria; phylum Armatimonadota; class Armatimonadia; order Armatimonadales; family Capsulimonadaceae; genus JANXMY01. The sequence continues at coordinate 5,144 of CAXUNT010000001.1, read as the reverse complement.
GCCGGGCTGGGCGTTTCGGAAATAAGCCGCCAGGATCGGCGCGGTCAGGTGGCCGGAGACGGCCATGCCGGAGAAGTGGTCGGACGTGTGAAGGCCATAAGCATCAATGTACCGGCGGGACAAGCGAGCCACGGAAGCCAGCGCAGCAGCCTGGGCGCGGCGGCTTGGCGGCACCGGCGCATAAGCCGGGCCGTCCATCGGCAGGCGGATGGCAGGAATGCTGTGGCTGGCCGCAAACCGGCAAACAACGCGCATGATGCCCGGAAGGGCGTGCAGGTGCTGGTGGGAGTCAATGTGGCTGACAGGCAGCCCTCCGAGCGCGTCGAACTGCCGCCGCAAGTGGTCTTCGATGGCGCGGCCCGGAAACAGGCCGCGAGCATACGCGGATAGAAATGCGCCGAGGGTCGGAGGCAGGCCCGGCACACCGACAAGCGCGAAATGCAGGCCCAGATCCAGTGTCGGCAAGCTTCGGGCGCGGCGCACGGCATCGGCAAACGCCGGGCCAATCGGCATAACGCTGGCCGACGACACCACACCATCCCGGTGGGCAGCTTCAATTCCCGCGTTGATGGCCGGGTGCAACCCGAAATCGTCGGCGTGGACAATGACGCGGATGCTCACGGTCGCCCCGGCGTGAGCGGTTTCCGGGCGGGGCGCTTTTTCGCTGCCCGCCGGTATTCCGCCATCTCGCCCAGGATTTTGACGACGACGGACCCGGACGCCAATGTAGACACCCCGGCGACACGCTCATAATAGCGCAGAGGGATCTCGGCAATTTTGTACCCGGCGTTGTGGGTCTCGATCAGCAGCTCGGCATCAATAAACGACCCTTCGGACTGCAAAGTAATCCGCTCCAAGATCGAGCGCCGAAACAGCTTAAACGCAAAATTAACATCCCGAACGCTGAGGCCGAACAAGACGCGAATGAGCCGGTTATACACGAACGACATAATCTCCCGCTTCGGCCCTTCCGCCCGGCCCTGTCGGTTGCCGATCACCATATCGGCATTTTGTGTCAGAGGGATCGCCAGCAGCGCGTCATCCATCTGGATCGGCAGGTCACTGTCAATATACAGCACCCAGTCTTTGGTCGCCGCCGCAAAGCCTGTCCGCAGCGACCTGCCGAGCTTGCGGTTCTTCGCGTGGTGAACGACTTTCAGCTCCGGGTGCCTCGCCGCCAGCGTATCCGCCAGCGCCCCGCAGCCGTCGGTGGACGCATCATCCACGACCACAATCTCTAAATTGTCCGTGACCCTGCGCCCAACCCGCAGTGCCTCGCTGACGCACGTTTCAATGTTGCCGATCTCGTTGTACATCGGAAACACAAATGAAAGTCCCGGCAGCTTTGCCATCGTCCCGGTTGCGGTTTGTGTCTCTGCCATGCTCCTGCACCCTTCGTCTCTATTTTTGCTACTTCGTGGTCCGAATCAAAACCGTTTGAGTCGTGCGTCCCATCTCTTCATACTTGTTTACCCCGTACTTCGTTTTCAGGTCATCCAGAACTTTGGGGCGCAGGGCATACACGACGCCGGGGTGGGTCTGAATGTCTTGGGCCGCCGCCGGATGGTCGTCGGTATAGACGACGGGCCAAACGCAGTAGAAGCGCAGGCTGGGGTGTTTCAATCCCAGTGCATGAACGACGCCATCGGACGGCGTGGTCAGCGACGCCCAAACCGCTGTCTGCCGCTCCGAAATGTCCGCTTCCCGCACCTGCCAGGTCGGCGAACACCAGGCAATCAAGAGAAACAAGCTCGTGCCAATTCCTGCCGCTGCCCAGCCTCCGCGTTTTAGCATCACAGCCAGCAGAGCCGCACCGAGCAGCGTCAATTCCCACAGCCAGAGCGTGACGGGGGCAATTTGGTACTTTGGGGCCAGCTTCCAAAGTGCGATGCCGAGCGCGGCATTGATTCCTACATACAGCCACAGAGGAGAAAATCGGGCCGAAGTTTCACTGCGTTTCGCCAGCCACCCGCTGACCAGCACGGCGGCAGCGGGAAAAAGCGGAAAGATATAGGTCCACAGCTTGCTTTGGGACGCCGAAAAGAAAAGGAAGACCAAGGCGATCCACAAGCCGAAAAACAGCGTGGGATTTTCCGTGCTCTGCTGCGCCCAGGCCATCTTCGCCTCACGCCATGCCATGATCAGCGCTCCAGGCAGCGCCAAGGTCCAGGGGAAAAAGCCGCCAAGCAGCACAGGCAGGAAGAACCAAAACTGGCTGGTCTCCTTGTGCTCCGCCGTCAAGTACCGCGTGACGTTGTTCGCTTCCAGAAAGCCGTTGATAAACAACTGCCCGTGCAGATGGATCATCCACAGGAACCACGGCAGGCCCACAGTAAGGCACAGGAGGAAGCCGGCCCAGAGGACAGGAGACAAGAGGCGTTTCGCCTGCCGGGTCAGCAGCAGATATGCGAGAGTTTGAACGCCGATCAGCACGAGCGCGACTGGGCCTTTGGCAAGCATTCCGAGGCCGGTCATCAACCCTGCCAGCGCCATCCAACGGCCTTGATTTGTCTGGGTCCAGGCGTACAGGCCATACAGAGCCAGGGCTAGGCAGACCGTCAAAGTCATGTCGGTAACGGCAGTGCGGGCCAGTGCAAAAAAAGCAACACAGGTCGCCAGCACGAAGCCAGCCCAAAGCGCAGCTTTCGGGTAGGAGGAAAAAGCGCGTCGGGCAAGGGCATAAGTCGCGGCGATGAGGCCGACCGACAGCAGGGCCGACGGCAGGCGGGCGGCAGACTCTGTGACGCCACCTAGGCGCATGGACAGCGCCGTGAGCCAGTAAAAGAGAGGCGGCTTGTCGAACCATAACTGCCCACCGTAGCGCGGGGACAGCCAGTTCACGAGGCCTGCGTGCGCCATCTCCTTGCCGACCTGCCCGTAGACCGGCTCATCCACGTCAATCAGCGGCAGGCTGCCGAGCGACCACAGCGCAAGAAAGGCCGTTGCGAGCAGCAGGCCCGCCAGCCAAAGCCACTGCCGGTGTTTTGGGGGTACGGCATTTGCAGTTGTTTGATGCGTTTGGATAGGAGGTTATCCCGGAGGCCAGCCCAGCGGGCGACCGCCGAGCAGGTGCAGATGCAGGTGGTCCACCGTCTGGCCGCCGTCCGGCCCGGCGTTGACCACGACGCGAAAACCGGTTTCATCAAGGCCCAACGTTCGGGCGACATGGACTGCCGCCGACATAAGCTGGCCTAAAAGCAGCGTATCGCCCGGCTGCGCGTCCGGCAGGTTGACTATCGCGCGTTTAGGGATGATCAGCACATGCACCGGCGCCTGCGGAGCCACGTCGCGGAACGCCAGCACGTCGTCATCTTCATAAACGATGTCGGCAGGGATCTCGCGGCGAATGATCTTCGCAAAGATCGTTTCGGGCATCAGCGTTTCTCCAAGATGCCGAACGCATCGCCGCTGGGAAGCACCTCCGTCAAATGAACGGGAACAATTTGGCCGCGCAGCGCCGCCGGAGCGGCAAATTGCACACGAACGTAGTTCCCGGTGTATCCCGACAGCCAGCCGTCCTGAGCGCCTTTGGCTTCCACTAACACGCCGACCGTGCGGCTGAGATCGCCCGCCGCGAACGCCTCTTGCGAGGCCACACAGACTGCCGAAAGCTCTCGGTGCCGTCGCTCTTTTTCTTCATACGGCACATCGTCTTTGAGTTTTTCTGCCGCCGTGCGCTGGCGCGGTGAATAGCGGAACACATGGGTCCGGGCGAACTGCATCTTCTCAGCAAACGCCAGCGTGTTTTCAAATAATTCGCGCGTCTCGCCGGGGTAGCCGACGATCAAATCCGTCGTCAGGCCGATACGCGGCATGACGGCCCGAAGCTTGCCCACAATTTCGGCAAAAAAACCGGTATCGTAAGGCCGGTTCATTGCTTGAAGAACCGTGTCGTCACCGGATTGCAGCGACAAATGCAGGTGCGGGGCGATGCACGGATGCGCGGACATGGCGGCGATCAAGCTGTCAGGGATTTCCACCGGCTGTACCGACGACAAGCGCACGCGCTCGATGCCGTCAATGTCCGCGACCTGCGACAAAACGTCGGTCAGTATGGCCCCGCCGCTGCCGGTTTCCGGGCCATACGCGCCGACGCAGACGCCTGTGACGACAATCTCTTTCGCTCCCGCCGTGGCCATTTGCCGCGCTTCCGCCAGCACCGCCTCGAAGGGGCGGCTCGCCATGACATTGCGTGTGTACGGGATGGAGCAGAATCCGCAAAAGTAAGTGCAGCCGTCTTGGATCTTCAGCGTCGCGCGCGTCCGGTGCGCGGGCCGGCTGACCAAAGACTCCAAAGCAATCAGTCCGCCGGGCGCGGCTTCAGGGAATACGGCCAGCAGGGTTTCTTCATTGGCCGGTGACGACGAATACTGGATCAGCTCCGGGAACGCGGCGAGAACATGAGTCGCTGTCCGCATCTTGTCGGAGTTCGGCACCAAGAGCGCCGCACCGTCCACGGCTTCTCCGGTGTCCAAAGCCATTTGGGCGAAGCAGCCGGTCAGAACAACTTTCGCGCCGTCTTTTTGCCGTGCCGCCCGCCGGGCGATCTGGCGCGATTTCCGGTCGGCGTCGGCGGTCACCGAGCAGGTGTTGATGACATACACATCAGCCGGCTGCTTGAAGTCGGTCAGCGTGAAGCCGAGCGCTTCAAAGCTTTCGGCCAGCCGCTCCGTCTCGTACTGGTTGACTTTGCAGCCTAAATTGGTGAACGCGGCAGTAGGCATGAGACGAAAAGTTTACCGTAAATCAGTGGGCAGTGTCAACCTAAAAGGACGCAATGCATATGGATGTCCGCCGCGTGCTACCTGATGTCCCATTTTGCTTCTCCACTTGCACATCGAGTTTCCACATCTTCCATGATCGCTTTTATCCGCGAGGCGCAGCTCGCCGGAATGTATTCGTATTTGACACCAGCCGCGAAATAGGCGAAAGAAGAGGTTCTAAGCACAATTTGTAATTTGCCTTGGCGTCCGCATAACAAGACAGAAGTCTTTTGAAACGCCCCGCCCATTTTATCTTCCGAAACAATACCGTAGTTTTCAATGACCTCACCTAAAAATGTCTTGGCTTCAAGCCGCTTGACAAACTCAGAGAAGAAGTTCATAGTCGGTGCATTTCTCGCGTTCAAGATATTGTGTGGCAGG